>JAFRIE010000029.1 GCA_017432885.1 Erysipelotrichaceae bacterium
CGGGTGTGATGTCTGGGGACTCTTATCAAGCATAAAATCCATCAGCGGTGAACCGGTATGCCTGTGGCTCCCGGAACATCTAAGAAATCCGATAGAGAATGTGTACGTTCAGGGGGTGGAAGTGGAGCTGGATTATTCCGGTATCGTTCCTGAAGGCTTTGAAATCATAGAATTGCCGGCTTGCGCATATCTTCTTTTCAGGGGAGAACCTTTTGAGGAGGATGATTACGAAGATGCGATAGGCGAGATCTGGAATGCCGAGAAAAAGTATAATCCGGAGTTTATCGGATATGAATGGGACGAGATGAATCCCAGGATCCAGCTTGAGCCTATCGGAGAACGGGGATACATTGAGCTGATGCCTGTGAAGAAGTTACGATAAGGTTCTGTGGAAAGAAGTGAAAAGCCAGGAGAGAATATCTGAGAGTATTTCTTTATGGCTGAACTTGTTTTGTATAAAAATAATTTGCGAGAAGAATTGAAGTATATCATCAGACAGGCAGCCGCGGCCGAAAAAAAGAATACACCCATCGCACAAATCGCCGGATTGATACGAAGGGTGTATTTTCGGATTTTCTATACGGCTGCTTCGGGATTCCCGTTTGCCTTGGCAAGATAGCGCCGGATTGTGTTCACCATCTTTTCGTTCTGGAAGTTCGCCTCAATTTCGTCCATGTCTACGGTACGTCCGGAAAGGATCCCCTGGATCAGAACCTCTGCATACATTACCTCACGGGTCATAGGATCCTTCAGATAAGTCAGAAGGTCAATATTCATTTTTTCGTTGATCCCCTCGATCATTCCTACGAAATAAGTACAGTCTTCGCCGAAAAGTTTTCCTATGCTTTCGATATACTGAAAGCCAGTCTTGACATCCTCAAGTTTCATTAGCCTGCGCTCGACCGGAGCGAGATTTCCTCCGTTGAGTAGCTTATCTGCCGTTGTATTCAGCATATCGCACAGATCGAGAAGAATACCGGTATCAGGAAGCGTGTCCCCGTTCTCCCATTTTGAGACGGCCTGAAAAGAAATGTTCAGCTTCTCTGCCAGTTCTTTCTGTGTCATGCCGGCAGCTTTCCGCAAATGCTGGATATACTGTCCGATTTTTAAAGTATCCATAATATCCTCCTTGCTTGTTCAATCATCTTGTGGTCCACAATCACAGAATAATGCAATTCATGAAATTCGTAAATAACTAGAAAATTGATAAAATTCTATTTCTGGTAGAATTGCTATTAGATAGATTCTTTTCTTTATGATTGCCCTTGTTTTGTATAATAGAAGAAATAGATGAATTATTTGTGGAGAGGTTATGGGCAATATCATCAGACTGAAGGAAACAGCGCCAAACGATGAACGGATCGTCATGTCCAATCAGGGGACAGACTGTTTTCTTGATCTTCTGATCACGGCAGCTGACGCTTTTGAAAAGACGGAACATCAGAAGGAACTAATATCCTTTCTGAAAGATCAGAAAGAAATCAATGATATCGCTCCGGGAACAGCCGGTTTCGATCTGGATGAAATGCCCTGGCATGCCGAGACTTTAAAAGAAGATGCCGCGTTTCTTCTTCGTGTGACTGCGGAGGCGCAAAACGAAAGGTCTTTCAGGAAACTGCCTTATGAGACGGCCGCAGACATCGTGCTCCCTTGGCTGAAGCAGTTCGCAGCGTTGGTAAAACATATGCAAAGCGAAGCTTTCCTCGAAGAAGGTTATGGAACGCTGAATCTTGGTTCAGATGAAGTGACTTATGTATATAAGGGCGAAACCTATCGACTGTATTCTCATCCTTACGAGCCTTGTTTGTACTTATACAGAGGAGACGAACTTGTTTGTGCACTGCATAATGCCTATAATCCACAACAGCTTGTGAAGGCTTTTTCCTCAGGGGAAACGGTTAAAACGAATTACGGAAAAGATTACGATAAAGAGTACGATGAAGCGGGCTTCTGCAGAGTTCTGGCGGCAGCGCTGGACAGCGGACGTGACGACATGGATTTCTTCTATGCTGCAAAGCTGGCAAAAGCAGACTGATTGAAAAAGCAATGACTTTATAAGTGATTTACAAGGATAAAGATGTTCATAAAACAACTGAATTACGACGATTATAAAGGACAGAAGTATAAGACAAAGATACATTCCGATAAGTACCTGTCCATAGAACCGGAAGGGGACAGTTTTGTCATGAACTGGGTGAAAGCGGCAGAACCGCTAGACAGATTCCTGGAAGATGAAATGCTGTCGGACTGGCTGGATGATCCTGTAGCGTACGGTGCTTTTGAGGATGACGGAAAACTGCTTGGTTTTGTCGAGGGATTCCTGGAGAAATGGAACAACAGATTCAGGATTACCAATCTCTGTGTTTTTGCATCGGCTATACGCGGTAAAGGGGTTGGGACACGGCTTCTTGACAGGATCATGAAGGATGCGGCAGAGAGCGGAGCCAGAATGGCTGTACTGGAGACCCAGAGCTATAATGCGAATGCCATATCATTTTATAAGAAACACGGATTTGTGATTATTGGATTCGACAGGTTCGCTTATTCGAATGATGGACCTGCAGAACATAACATGAGGATCGAAATGGGAAAGAAACTATAAATTCAGATTTACGGAGGAACGAGCGAGAACATGCTGCAGGGAGAAGAACAGATCACCGGCATCAGAATCAGCAGCCGATCCAATGCTGATGTGTATTTTGGAGATAAAACTGTCAGAATACCGGGTGAAGTCATGACCAAGTATTTCCTGGCTGATCCGTATGCGATGTTCTGGCTTGAAAAAGAAGACCGTGAGATCTGGCCGTGGAATCTGCCGGAAGAAAAACGGAAGAATAAGCTGTCTGAAACGGAAAGGTTTTCTGTCATGAAAACCGTCAATGATTTCTTTCGGAACAGAAAAGAACCGATCATCTTTCTGACCAAAGAAATAGAAGACTTTTCTCTGAAGCTGGCAGATAGGATAAAGGACAAACAGATATCCAGACGGAAGGCTGTTTCCTTGCTAAAGAAAGAATTTCCGCTTCTTCCGGAGGGATTCTGCAAAGACATGATCACAGACTCCTTGGCCGGATTCGGATGGTATCAATAAGCGGATACAGGTCTGATGGAGTAAAGGAAAGTTTTATGAATAAAGATACACTTAACATTCTGGCCGATGCCATATCCGATGTCGGGTCATGGCAATGGTGGTATATAAAGGACGACATGATTCAGCTGGAGTTTTGTGATGTTCAGCTCTATGATGAATCAAGGTCAGAGAAAGATACCCATACCACGGATGTTCTGGCTGTGCGTTTCTATGGACACACCTTTGTGCTGTTTCTAGATAATCTGGCCGATGATGGTTGGTATATCCGTTTTCAGGATGATGATTCAATTATCTATCCTGTTGATGGCTACGATCTGACATTTGATGAAATAAAAAAAGCGGAACAGTTGCTGGATGAATATAGACATAAGACATTTATCAAAGATTATAACGGTTCAGAAACACTTTCAAAAGCAAGGCATCTTATCTGTTCTCGCTGTGGCGATGTCGGCTTCATCGTCGGCGGAGATGAGATAGAGATCGCGGGAAAGAAAGGGAAATACACCGAAGAGGAAATCAAAACAGCAGCGAAGAAATGGTGGGAGTACTGGAAAACATATTGGAAATTAAGAAAAACAAAAGAGGCATATCCGAAAGACTATACCTGTGAAATAACGATTCCTGTGAGTGAGAAATAGGTATGAAAAAAAGATTGATCCTTATTATCGATATCGTGATACTTACTGTGGGATTATCTTCCTGCTTGGAAGCTAAGAAACCTTTTCTTCGTGCCATCAGTATTTCGGAATTTGAAGAGGGGAAAATGAGCGTAGACTTTTCTGACAATACATATCCTGTTTGACACTGCAAGTATTATAATCGATGCCATACTGGAAGAAGAGATCAAGGTCTTGCCATGACGATGGAATAAATAAGAACATAATTAACAAGATCTATTTGAGCGAAACGGATCCTCTTTTCTTTCTGATTTCTTTTTGTTTTATATAATAGAAATAGATCAATCAGGATTTGAATTGGAGAAACACATGACAGACGATAATAAAAATAAAACAGGCATTGCCTGCCGTGATGACTGGAAAACAGAACCCATGCCTGAGCAGCATGCGACTTTCATGCTGACCAGATCTTTCAGTGATGAGGAAATGGCTGCACTTCGCTGCGGCAACATCCCCCAGGCCATGGAGGACAAATGGTTCTGGTATATGGAAGACTCGACCCTTTTCGCACACCGCAGCTGGACAGGATACTGCATTTACCGGATCGACTTTCAGGATGATGACAGTCACCTCGTGACGGCCAACCGTGATCCGGAACAGTACACATGTACCAGTATTGAAGAGGATTTGGAATCTTTAAACAGGCTTCTGGACTGGTGGACGAAAATCCCGTACGACCACTACAACGAGTGGCTTTCAGAAACGTATGATACGTTGAAGAAAGCAGGCAAGGTGTAGTATCTAAGACAGGGAGATATGGGTTTGAAATCAGAAGTAAGACACATTTATTCCGGAATCAGGTCGACGACTTCTTAATTGCAGTGTCCTTCGTTTCTTAACAGAAGAGCCCGTTCGAAAGGATGGAATACAAAATGCTGAAGATTACGAAACAGCAGGCCAGACGGTTTATTCTTGTAAAGCAGGGATTAATAGGCGCATATCGTTTTATTGGAAAAGACGGTGCGTATTCTTTTATCCGTCAAGCCGGATGTATACAGTTTGATCCTGTTGATGTATGTGGAAAAAATGCAGAACTGACTCTGCAGTCCCGGGTAAAAGGTTTCAAGAAAATGATGCTTCAGGAGCTTCTTTATAAAGACCGGAAGCTGGTGGATTATGTAGACAAAGAACTTTCCATCTGGCCAATCGAGGATTGGCCGTACTTTTCTTCTTACAGAGAACGCAGCCGTGAACTTGGAGATACGTTTGAAGGTCTAAATGAATTAAAGGAACAGGCCATTGCTTACATTGAGAAGAACGGTCCGGTCTGTAGCGATACTCTTCCAATCGATGGAGAAATCTTTTGGCATTCGTCTATGCATTGGAGCGGAAACTGGCAGAAAAAATCCAAGGCTGCGAGATCGGTTCTGGAACAACTGTACACAGACGGCGAACTGATTATTCATCATAAAAACGGAAGCCGAAAATACTACGATCTTTCATCGAAATACCTTCCGTCCTCTCTTCTCAATTCAAAAAATCCGTGCAAAGACGAGGAAGAATATCTAGCCTGGCGTGTGTTAAGAAGGATCGGGGCAGCAGGACTGTTATGGGACAAAAACAGCCCAGCATTTCTCGGCATCGGTCTGAATACAGAAAAACGTCGAAGAACACTGACTTATCTGACGGAGAAAGGGAGTATACTTCCTGTAATAGTAGAAGGGATAAAAGTACCATTCTACTACCGTTTCGAAGATGATCTCCTAATGCGGGAGATCCTTGAAGAACAGGCGGATCTTAGACCGCGAATGTCGTTTCTGGCACCTCTTGACCCGTTGTTATGGGATAAAGGATTGATCCTGTCATTATGGGATTTTCATTATTCATGGGAGATTTATACTCCTGCAGAAAAACGCAGATACGGGTACTATACTTTACCGATTCTCTTTGGGGAGCGTTTTGTCGGCCGTATCGAAGCCGTGGCGGACCGCCGGGAAAGGATTCTTCGGGTGAAGGGATTTTGGTGGGAACCGGATGTTCGAAAGACGAAAAAGATGCATGTGGCATTACAAAAGACTTTACGTAATTTTGCGAAATTCAACAAATGTCAAGGAATAGATTATTAACATTTATATAAATAATGACGTCCATGGTCCCGGTATTGCATCGTCAGGATCATACAACGGATCAGAGACATCATCGGTTTTTCATTCGGATGACATTGTAAAGACAGATCGTACCGATGACAACGGCTGCACCTATGATGGCTCTGGAAGAAACGTACTCCCCGTAAAAGACCGCTACCAGGATAGGGTTAAGCACCGGTTCGATACTGGCCACAAGAGAACCGGACAAGGCTTCGCAATGCTTCAGACCGACCGTCAGCAGGGTATATCCCGTTCCGGCCTGGAAGATGCCCAGAGCCGCTACCAGCAGTAATGTATGGGTACTGAAATCCGTTTCTCTTATGATCAAAGGCAGACCGATCAGCACCGTCAGCATATGTCCGAACAGGACGGAAGACAAAGAGTCTCCTCCCTTAAAGTCGTTCAGCATGATCGTGAGGGCATAGAAGACACCAGAAAGCAGTGCCAGCGCATCTCCTGCGAGCGTCCTGTTTTCTGAACCTCCGCTCACGACGAGCACGATTCCTAAAAATACGATCAGACAGACGGTCAGGTCAAGTCCTGTCGGTTTTTTATGAAAGAGCATCGCTTCAAACAGAATGATGAAAACAGGTGCCGTATATTCCAGGACGATTGCCGAAGCGGCGCTGGTCATCTTCATGGATGCGACATAACAAAGCAGCATTGCCGCTACGAAAACTGCTCCTAAAACGACCGTACGATTCACGAGAATCATATGTTTACTGATACGGATATATAGATAAATGATAAGAGAAGAAAAGATACATCTTCCCGCATTGGTCGAGACCGGAGCCCATGGAATGAGTTTGACAAAAAGACCGCCCAGAGAAAAAGCGATCGCTCCCAGCAGTACAAGCCATATGCCCTGGTTTTCTTTCTTCATGGAACTCCCTTCGGAATGATCAACGTCATAATTCTACCATGGAACAGTACAGCCTTAACCTTTTTCATCAAGAATGCGTACCCCGTTTTATGTTTTCTCAATTGTGGAAACGTTTACAATTGTTTTATAATGAATAATAAGGGGAAAGAATCCCCGGGAGGTTAAAATGAAGAAACTTTTTAAATTGCTTATGGTTGCTCTCATGATCTGCTGCTTGGCTGCTTGCGGCGGCAAAAATGAAGGCGACGGCGGTGAAGAAACTGTTGGCGGCGGCAGTCTGGTAATCTATTCGCCAAACACCGACGCTCTGTGCGCAGCTGCTGAAGTATTCGGCGAGAAGTACGGTATCGATGTCCAGTTCATCAACGCCAAGACCGGCGAATGTCTGGAAAGAATTGCTGCTGAAAAAGACAATCCTCAGGGTGATATCATGTATGGCGGCATGAACTATGCGAACTCTTTCAACCCGGATTATGTTCCGCTGTTTGAACCATATGTTGCTGCAGGCGATGACAAACTTCCGGAAGCTTATCAGAACTTCAATGGAATCACCACGCACTACTGTCTGGATGGTTCTGCTGCTCTGCTGGTAAATGTTGAAGAATACAAAAAGCTCGGTCTGAATATCGATGAATTTGATTCCTATGAAGATCTGTTACAGCCTGAACTGTTCGGCAAGATCGCCATGGGTGACCCTGCTTCTTCTTCCAGTGCCTGGGCTGAACTCACCAACATGCTTTTAGTCAAAGGCGATGAACCATATGACGAGAAAGCTTGGGAATGGGTCAATACATTCGCTAAGAATCTGAACGGTGTCATCATCGACGGTTCTTCTGCAATCTACAAGGGCACTTATGAAGGCGAATATGTTGTCGGTGTTTCTTATGAAGATCCATGCGTAGGTCTTCTGGTTGACCAGTCCGCTCTGGGCAAAGAGACTGTTCGTCTGGTTTATCCGAGTGAAGGTGCCGTATGGCTCCCTGCCGGTGCAGCGATCATCAAGAACGCTCCAAACATGGAAAACGCAAAACTGTTCATGGATTGGCTGATCTCTGACGAAGGCCAGAATGAAATTGCCAAGACAACAGCCCGTCCGGTTAATCCGGCTATTGCCAACACTTCCGAACTGATGACTCCGTTCTCAGAGATCAATGTTGTCTATGAAGATATGGATCTCTGCGGTTCACATAAGAAGGAATGGCAGACCCGCTGGACAGAAATGTTCAATGCTGCAAAACAGTAATTTCAAGTAATACACGAATCAAAACAGGTGAGGTTGGAAATATGAGTGTTAATATCAAAATCCGTGACGCTGTGAAAAAATACGGCGATAATACGATAATTTCTGACTTATCACTGGATATCAAGGAGGGTGAGTTTTTTACCCTCCTTGGTCCATCTGGATGTGGTAAGACGACATTATTACGTATGATTGCTGGCTTCAACTCGATCGAAGGTGGAGACTTTTATTTTGGTGATACCAGAATAAATGATATGGATCCGGCAAAACGTAACATCGGCATGGTTTTCCAGAACTATGCCATTTTTCCGAACATGACAGTTGAAAACAACGTTGCTTTCGGTCTGAAGAACCGTAAACTGCCTAAGGAAGAGATCGCATCCAAGACGGATCAGTTCCTGAAACTGATGAAGATTGATGAATATCGCGATCGTATGCCGGAGAGACTGTCCGGCGGTCAGCAGCAGCGTGTCGCCTTGGCCAGAGCCTTGGCGATCACTCCGGATGTTCTGCTGATGGACGAACCGCTTTCGAATCTGGATGCAAAACTTCGGGTCGAAATGCGTACCGTCATCAAGCAGATCCAGAATGAAGTGGGTATCACGACTGTCTACGTGACTCATGACCAGGAAGAGGCCATGGCTGTTTCCGATCGTATCGCTGTCATGAACAATGGCGATATTCAGCAAATCGGTACGCCGAAGATCCTCTACCAGCGTCCGGCAAATCTTTTTGTTGCGACTTTCATCGGTCACACGAATGTCATCGACGCTGAACTGAAGATTGAAGACGGCAAGGCTTATCTGTATCTGCCTGGCAACTATAAAGCCAGAGTCGATACGATCCGTAAAGACGAGATGAAGGATCAGAAAGTCAAGGCCAGCATCCGTCCGGAAGAACTGGTAGTTGATGTCAACAACAAGGAAGGCATCAAGGCGGTTATCGATGATGCAGTCTTCCTTGGGCTGAATACCCATTACTTCGTTCACTTCGAAAACGGTGAAACAGCGGAAATCGTTCAGGAATCCAAAATCGATTCCATCATTGAGAAGGGAACCGAGATCAGACTGGGCGTCAAGACCGAGAAGATCAACATTTTCGATGAAAACGGGGATCACAACCTGGTAGAAGGCGTGATCAACGATTACGATGTTTATACAAAAGAGGCTTAAGATGAACAGCAAGTCCAGTAAATATTTCGATATCTGGAAAATGGTCTCTCTGGCCATCCTGTTCCTGTATATTCTGTTCCTGTTGTACCCGCTGTTTAAGCTGCTGCAGACTGCGTTCTTTAACAGCGACGGGCAGTTTACCATGGAACAGTTTCAGGCCTTCTTTTCCCAATCCTATTATGTTGAATCGATTTTCAACAGCCTGAAGGTTTCCGGACTGGCAACGGTCCTGACTCTGATCATCGGCATTCCTCTTGCCTATTTCTACCAGATGTACGAGATCAAAGGAAAGACGGTTCTGCAGGTGCTGATCATCCTCTGCTCGATGTCAGCTCCATTTATCGGTGCCTACTCCTGGATCATGCTTCTGGGAAGAGGCGGTATCATTACACAGTTCATTGAAAGTGTCACCCATACCAGAATGCCAAGTATCTACGGTTTCAACGGTATTCTGCTGGTTCTGGCTCTGCAGCTGTTCCCGTTGGTTTTCCTTTACGTATCGGGCGCTTTGAAGAACATCGACAATTCTCTGCTGGAAGCATCGGAAAACATGGGATGTTCGGGAATGAAACGTTTCTTCAAGATCGTCATTCCGCTGTGTATGCCTACGATCATCGCAGCTACCCTGATGGTCTTCATGCGAGCCTTCGCAGACTTCGGAACGCCGTTGCTGATCGGTGAGGGTTATCAGACATTCCCGGTCATCATCTACAAGACCTACTTTGCGGAAACCGGTTCCGACCACAATTTCGGTGCGGCGATTTCCGTTATCGCCATCGTCATTACCGCGATCATCTTCCTGATCCAGCGCTACGTCAACAACCAGTTCCGTTTCACGATGAATGCAATGCATTCGATCGAACGGAAAGAACTGCACGGTTTAAAGTCAATACTGGTGCACTTCTATTGCTGGTTCGTGGTCCTTCTGGCATTCATGCCGCAGGTCTATGTCATCTATACGTCTTTCCAGAAGACTTCCGGCAAGATCTTCCTGCCTGGCTATTCTTTGGAGTCCTACCGCTTTGCTTTCTCGCATCTCAAGAACGCGATTCCGAATACGTTCCTGATTGGCGGTCTGGCACTGATTGCAGTTATCCTGCTGGCGATCCTGATCGCTTATCTGGTTGTCAGAAGAAGCAATCTTATCAACAAGATTATTGATACCTTGTCCATGGTTCCGTACATCATTCCGGGTTCCGTTGTCGGTATTGCTCTGGTCATGGCATTCAACAAGAAGCCGCTGGTACTGGCCGGTACAGTCACGATCATGATCATCGCTCTGGTCATCCGCCGTATTCCATATACCATCCGTTCTTCGACTGCCACTCTGCAGCAGATCCCGATGTCGATTGAAGAAGCAGCCATTTCCCTTGGTTCTTCCAAGCTGAAAGCCTTCTTTACGATCACTGTACCGATGATGGCAAACGGCATCCTGTCAGGTGCAATCATGTCATGGGTCACGATCATTACCGAACTGTCTACGGCAATCATCCTTTACAACCTGAAGACGATCACCCTGACGCTGGCAACATACACCTATGTCTCCAGAGGCAACTACGGCATCGCTGCCGCTTATGCAACGATCCTGACGGTCGCAACGGTACTGTCCTTGCTGATCTACATGAAAGTCACCGGAAACAAGGAGATCTCGTTCTAGCATTCTATTGAACGTAACAGAAAATAAGACCCTTCCTATTTTGTAGGAAGGGTTTTTATCCGGTTTATCTTTATGTATTGATTAAAAAGAAGATGGAGGATGGAAAAGACATGAAAAAAGATGGCCTGGCCATCCTTTTGTTTTTCTGCAGTTTCTTAATTACGCAGCAGCCGTTTTATGCGCTTTTCTGACCTTGTTTGCGGAAGCAAAGATAACCCCGCATACCGCAAATGAAATCAACAGATTTATGATATTCAGAAGAGTAAAACCGTTCTCATGGATCTGTGACCCGCAGTTTCCCAGGTTTGATACGAAAGAAAGAAGCGAGAAAAACCAGGCTATATTTCCGAACTTATTCTTCTTGGATGCAAGGAATGAACACACTCCTTCGGCCAGCCCGAAAGCGCCGGAAAAGGTCGCAAGAATGCCGTCTGTCCTACTTTCGTTGCCGATCATTTCATTTGATCCTGCCAGCTGCAGTGTTCCCTGTGTCAACTGCGCTTTTCCTGTCGTCAGCATGATACCGATCATGGTGGCGATCAGACCGCCGATAATGGCTAGAATACCGGCATATCGAAGTATCTTTCTTGATCTTTCTAAGTTCATAGATCTGCTTCCTCCCTTTATTTATATAAAATCAAACAGTCCTCTCTTGCGCCTATAGAATGGTTCTCCTGTTGCAGCGTTTTGTCCGAACCTGTCATGCAGCGGAACCATGTCGACCGGTATTCCGTTATGAAGATGTGAAGTTGCTACAGAGGCAATCGAAGAAAAAACCGCATTCCGGTCACCGTCAAAATCAACGACCAGTAAATAACTTTCCTCATTTTCCCGGATCATCCTTTTCAGCCAGATCGCCTTGATGGCTTTGTCTGTCTTTGCATACTGCCGGATCGCTTCCGCCATCTCCGTCGGATAGTCGGCAGGGTCTCCGATCTGAACGGTTGTTTCTTTTTCCACGACATTACTCGTATATCCTTTTGTGAGATACTCCTTATGCCGTTTCATACTGACGAGGTTGGAAGGCGTGATGACAAAGTTGTGACTGAAAGGATTGACGACAGTGCCGGCTTTATCGGCAGTAATTGCGCTTATGTCGTCAAAAGACAGGATCAGCGTGTTGACATGGATATTCTTGTAGTTCTCGTTCTTTTTCAGTTCATCCCAGTCGGTATATACAGGCAGATAATCCGTGCCCTTTGTGTCTTTAAACATTTCAAATGATATTTTCGAATCCTGTTTAAAGACAGCCGTTCCATCTTCTTTATGTTCAATGTTGTTTTCGTCAATATTGATTACCGCAAGCAGCCGGGCGTTCATCGCCAGTTCTTCCGCAACCGCTTCTGCTGAAGCGTTTCTTCCTGTTTCATCCTGCCTGCTGAATTCATTCAGAAGCATTTTCAGTCTTGGATTTTCTATCGGTTTCTTTACATCTACATCCATGGATCCGTCCTCATTCTCTATTCCATTTCATTCTTTTTATGACAATATTCTACCATTTATGTAGAACGAAAGATGTGGACTTGAAACCGCGGAAAAAGAGATGTTTTTTGATACAAATGAATGAAGAATAAAGCGATAGGAAATTTCATCCTGTATAAATCCGCAAGATTATTACAGTCCCGTTTTTGTATAATAAAAGTGATGTATCGACGGATTACTTCAGAGATCATGTAACGGAAGGAGTCATATTATGTTCTGGAAAACCTTGAAAATAGAACCGACGACCGATAAGACAAAGATACGGGATGCGTACAGAGAAGTTCTGGCTGTGACCAATCCGGAAGATAAACCGGAAGAATTTAAAAAACTGCGTGAAGCGTATGAACAGGCAATGGCCTATGCCGATGCGAATAAGGATGACACGCAGAAAACGCCGCTGGAGATCTGGAACGACGAATTGTTCCGGCTTTATGACAGTTTTCCGGAGAGACTGGATGTGCGCAATTGGCAGAAACTGCTGAATGAGAAGATCTGTCTGTCGATCGATACCAGAACGCAGTGTGAGGAACTGCTGCTGAAATTCTTTATGGATCGTTACCTGATTCCGCATGAGGTGTGGGTATACCTGGATCAGCAGTTCTCTTTCAAAGAAAGACAGAACGAGCTTTATGACACTTATCCGCATGACTTTGTCGACTATGTCATCATGAACGGTATCAACTTTGATGACAACCTGCCGTTGAAGCTGTTTAAACCGGGTAAGGACGGAGATGCGTGTCAGCGTTATGTTTCGCTGTATTATCAGATGACCGGAAAAAGCGACAAAGAGGAAGCTCTAGAGATCGGTAAGGAACTGATGTCTCTTCCGGAGCAGCATCCTTATGGAAGCGCCCGATATCTGTCAATCAGACTGAACCGGGGTGAGACGGATGCACTGGATGAACTGATTTCGCTGCAGAGACAGTATCCGGAGGATCTATTTATCGGCAATATTCTGCTTTATCATCTGTCTGAAGCGGGAGATTACGAAAGGTGTTTTGTCTTGATTGAAGAACTCAAAAAGGCGGATGAGAAGAATATTGACCTGCGTTATTATGAAGCCTGCTGCCTGGCTAATACCGGCCGAAAACAGGAAGCGGTCAAGGTCCTTAACCGGCTGATGCGCGATACGGTCGGGAATGTTCAGCTGCAGTATGAACTGGATGAAAAACGGAAAGAATGGAACAAGGATATCATGGTCGATCTCCAACAGAAGCTGGAGGAAGAACCGGATGATGTGAAAGCTGTTGCGGATCTGACGTGGACTTATCTCGAGAATGACATGCTGGCGGAAGCTAAAGAAACGCTTGCCCGTCTGCCGGAAGATTATGAGGACCGTTTCGATTATTATAATCTGCATGCCAGTATGGCTCTGGCAATGGAGAAATACAGGGAAGCTATCGGCTATCTGAAACAGCTGGTGGAAGTGGCGGAGAATCTTCCGGAAGATACGGAAGAAAACAGAATCAGACATTCAAGAGTCGGTGAGACACTGACCAGACTGGGATACTGCTATTTCATTACGAATGACATGGAAAAAGCCAACGAGGCATACGATAAAGCCCTCCAACATCCGCAAAGCCGGATCGAAGCGCTGAACCATCTGGCACAGATCTCGCTGAACAGCAGAAACTATGAAAAGACGATCGATTATGCCAGAAAACTGATCGACGAATATCCGGAAGGGTACCGCGGCTACCTGTTTCTGGCGTTTGGCCTGTTTAAACAGTACAACGACAGGGAAGCCTACAATGCCGTTGAACATGCCTTGGATCTATGCCGTACAGATGTGACCGTCTATGCCTTGAAGGCGCGGATCCTGATGCGTAATGAAGCGACTGACGGAGCCAAGGAAATCATTGATTTTCTTGTTGAGAACGGTCTGGCTGACGATCCGCTGGTGCTTTTCTGTCAAGGTGTCCTAAAGGAGGACGGCGAAAACGACCACGATGAAGCGATCGGGTTCTATGAGAGATCCCGGAAGCAACTGGATGGTCATGAACATCAATGTGAATACGGGGCTGAACTGCTTTACAGACTTCTGTGCCTGAAAGGTGAAAAACTCGACGGAAACAGGCAGGAAGACAGGGAAGTGATGATGGAACTTGCCGAGAAAGGTCTTGTCTGTAATCCGGATCACTATGGGCTTCTTGACTATAAGGGCTGGCTTCTGAACAAAGCCAAGGATTATGACAAGGCACTGGAAGTATATCAGAAACTTTTAGGCTATCCGAATCATTCTCCTGCTATCGAGGCTCAGATCGGCAATATCTATTACCATGATCTGGAACACAAAGCGGATCAGGCTCTGGAATACTATCTTAAGTCTCTGGAGAAAGGCGGAAATGTTTCAGGGCACTTCTATGCGGGTATGTGCAATCTGTACATGATGCGTTTTGATGAGGCGGAGAAGCATTTTCTGCAGCTGAAGGAGAAGGAAGAAGATTCAATCGATGGACCTTACCGTCTGAGTTTTCTTTATGCGATGAAAGGTGAACTGGACAAGGCTTTGGCTCAAGCCGAAGATACCATCCGGGTAACAAAAGATATAGAAGGAAATCAGGCGAAGTACTATGTCCGCAAGGCGACGATACTGCGCAGGATGAAACGCTATGAAGAAGCCGTACAGACCATTCAGGAGGCGATGGACCGTTATGATTATCCCCAGGGATACAGGACGGTTTTCCAGATCTATGCCCAATCCAGCCGGTTGGACAAGGCGGAGCAGCATCTGAAGAAATGGCAGGAATCAGGTCCTGACAACGATGATCTGGCCGACTGTCTGATCCTTCTGGAGATGTATCGCAACGACTTCAAGAAAGCGCAGGAACTCAAGAAGAAGACAAAGAATCTGAACAGGGACAGGGATCTGGAAGTTGATCAGATCATTTCCGAATACTTTGGTGAATATGAGAAACAGCGGAAAGAAATACAGAAATGGCTGGATTACCGCATCAGTGAGAATTCTTACGATCTATCAAGAGTACAGGGAACCTTGTCACAGTGCTGTTTCCGTCTCGGCGATATGGAAAATGCCCGGTATTACGCACTGGAAGCATTGAAGGATGTAGATGAAAAACTCGGCTGTTTCGAGACAAATAAACTGCTGTTCATGGCCCGTAAAATCCGGATCCTGGCTATGCTGGGGAAACGGGAAGAAGCCGAAAAACTGATGGAAGAATGCAAGAAGATGCCGTTCTGTGAGACCTGTCCGGAGCACCGTTGCAAAGATGTGGATATTTTTACCATGGAAGCGTATGAGATCTTCGGAGATTACCGGAAAGCCTATGAGATCGCCAGAAGATGTAGAGAGCTGTATCCGGATGAAGAAGACTTTATGATTGCAGAACGTAATCTGGCTGAGAAAGTGAAATAGACATGCTGATAGGAATCGATCTTGGAACGACAAATTCACTTGCCGCCTGTTTCCGTAACGGTACAGTTGAGATCATTCCCAACCGTTTGGGAAAGACACTGACACCTTCGGTCGTCAGTGTTAACGAGGATTCTCAGGTGCTGATCGGTGAGACCGCAAGAGAATACGGATTTTTACATCCTGATAGAACGGCAAGGCTTTTCAAGCGCACGATGGGAACCGATAAGATCTATGTTCTGGGGGAACAGTCTTTTCGCAGTGAGGAACTGTCGGCTTTGGTTTTGCGGAGTCTGAAAGAAGATGCCGAGATCTATCTTGGTGAAAAAATCGAAGAAGCGATCATCTCGGTTCCGGCCTATTTCAATGACAAACAGCGTCGTATGACCCGAACGGCCGGTGAACTGGCAGGACTTAAGGTCAGCCGCATTATCAATGAACCTACGGCCTCTGCCCTGGCTTATGGTGTCGGGGAAAAGGATATCGGAGAGTGCTGTATGGTACTGGATCTGGGTGGCGGTACGTTTGATGTGACGATCCTTGATTATTACCGGAATATTATTGAAGTCTATGCGGTAGCGGGGGATAACAGCCTTGGTGGGGAAGATTTTACGACTGTTCTGATCGATCTGTTTCTTAAGGAAAACGGTCTAGCGCTCACGGATCTGGATCTAGGAACGTTTGCGGAAATATACAAGAATGCCGAGCAGTGTAAGTGCGGTTTCACTGCCGCAGGAAAGCTCAGGATCTGTGCAAGAGTTAATGGCAGAGATTATGAGAGTTGGATCGATCCAAAGCAGTATGAAGCAGCCTGCCTCAATCTTCTGGAAAGATTACGTCATCCGATCGAGCGAAGTCTCAAAGATGCCAGGATCACCCTGAATGATCTGGATCGGATCATTCTGGTGGGTGGCGGAACCAGACTTTCACTTGTCCGCGACTACATCCGGAAAATGACCGGTATCTACTCGGAGTATTCGATCGATCCAGAGACATCCGTCGCTTTAGGAGCCGCGATCGCTGCCGCCATGAAAGAAAGAAACAGTGAGATCAGCGAAGTGATCCTTACGGATGTCTGCCCTTTTACTCTGGGTACAGAAGTGGTGACCGGGGACGGAGACTTCATGGATGAGCTGCAGTATCTGCCGATCATTGAACGGAATACCGTCATTCCGGTCAGTCATACCGAAACCGTATATACTTCCAAAGACAATCAGACACTTGTCAGTATCAAGGTACTGCAGGGAGAAAGCAGGATCCCGTCGGCCAATCTGCTAATCGGAAGACTGAATATCGAAGTACCTGCCGGACCGAAAGGGCAGGAAGCGATTGAAATCACCTACACCTACGATGTCAATTCGCTGTTGGAAGTGAAAGCGAAGGTCGTATCCACCGGTCTGGAAAAGACAATTATTATTCAGGATGAAGACAACAGGATAACGGAAGAAGAAGCGCTTGAACGTATGAAGCGTCTGGAATATCTGAAACAGAATCCGCGTGAGAATGAAGAGAACGAATACGCTCTTCTTAAAGCAGACCGGGTCTACGAGCAGGCGGACAAGGAAGACAGGAAACGGATTGAAACACGGCGGGATCTCTTCGAGAAGGCTCTGGATCAAGGAACCCGTCTTGAAATAGATGTTCAGCGCGACAGGCTGCTGGAAATTCTAGACAAAGTCGAAAACAAAGACAGCGGTTTTCTGTTTTCCTAACTGCAGTTTCCCGTTCAGTTTGTCTTACAGGGATACAGAAACAGGAATTGCTCCATCTTGTGATAGGATTATGTCTGTGGAAGGCGGTATGGTTGGATGATCATCAATACAGGACAAAGAACGGATATACCGGCATTTTATTCCGAATGGTTTGTCAACAGACTAAAGGAAGGTTTTGTCTGTGTCCGTAATCCCTATGATCCTAACCAGGTAAATCGCTACCGTCTTGATCCCTCGGTCGTCGACGTGATCGGTTTCTGTACGAAGAATCCTGCTCCAATGTTTCCCTACATGGACCTGCTGAAAGACTACGGGCAGTACTGGTTTGTCACCATTACGCCTTACGGAAGGGACATAGAACCGAATGTACCGGATAAACATCGTTTGTTAGATGATTTTAAAAAGCTTTCCGGAATCGTTGGCGTCCGATCGATCGGCTGGCGATATGATCCGATCTTTATTAGTGAAAAGTATACAATGGAATACCATGAACATGCTTTCCGGCAGATTGCCGAAGCATTGGACGGATATACAAAAACCGTAGTGATCAGTTTCATTGATCTGTATCCGAAAGTACGGAAAAACTTTCCGGAAGCGAAAGAAGTGACAAAGGAACAGAGACTGGAACTTGGAAAGAAGATCATCACAATCGCTTCCGCCCATGGCATGATAGTGAAACCGTGTGCGGAGGGTGATGAACTGGCTGCCTATGGCGCAGACTGCAGCGGATGCATGCGGATCAGGGACTATGAAACGGCGATCGGCAGACATCTGAATGTCCCGAAGATCAAGGGCACAAGAGCCGAATGTGCCTGTTATCTTTCCTGCGATATCGGTGCCTACAATACCTGCAGACATCTGTGCCGTTACTGCTATGCCAATGCCGAGCCGGAAAAGGTGCTGATGCACAGTTCCCCGCACGATCCGAAATCCCCTTTTCTGATCGGGAATTATACCAGTCATGACCGGATCCACGATGTGGAACAGATTTCCTGGATCGATGGACAGACAAGCCTTTTACAGCAGGAGGACGACCATTAATGAAAGAAGATCCCGTGATCAGGAAAGGAGAACCGGATGCGTGAATTGATAAACGATCCTTTTTATGAACTGATTGGTAAATACGACAGATGCATCATCGATTACTGTCTGATAGAAGATGATACGCCTTATCAGGGATACCGTTCCCATAAAGATGCGATCCTCTTTGCGATGCTCAAAGTGATAGAACGGTATATCGATACGCAGTTAAAAGAGGAGATTCTTTATTGCAGAAAAGTTCAGGACGAACCGTTTCTGTGGAATCTGGATATCGGGAAAGCAAAAGCCCATCCGATCGATCAGGCAGAACTGCTGCATGTGCCTAAGATACTGCGGACAGACCATATCGGTCAGAGATTTTACGACTGCGGCTTTCCGAACCCTTTAGAAGGCGAACAGATCCCGTACTGGTACGCTTTCTGGGAGACTCCCCACACATCGGGATACGGACCCGATGATTTCCGCAAGGTTAATTCCGTTCTGTTTCCTATGGGAACTGATGAACTGGAAGTATATGAGTGGACGACAGACTGGTCCAACTATTTTGATGCCGGTCACGAATGGTGGGGAACGGCCTGCTGGAGCGTATACGATCCGCGCATGAACAGATACGTGGTTATCCTGGCGGAAACGACAGACTGAAAAGCCGCATATATGATGTGTATTATTGATCCCGTCATTATGGAAATATGTTAGAATATTGATAAAGAAAGAGGTATATACATGGAAGCTGGTGAAGTTCCTTTATCGTTAAGATTCATCTGGCGGCCTGATCCGATCTTTTTCTGATTGATTGAATGGAAAGCCGCCGTTGCAGGAGGCTTTTTATATGGAGAAAAACAATAAGAAAACCGCGAATGTTGTCGATGAAAAACTGACATCTTTTTCGCTGATGCCGGCACCGGAGGTGTTTCGACATTTTAACGTAAACAACGACGGACTGGATGCCGAAAAGATCGAAGAAGGAAGAGAAAAATACGGTCCGAACATCATCAGTACCGGCAAACAGGATTCGGTTTTAACCAGGATCAGGGACGCTCTGATCAATCCGTTCAATGTCGTCCTGCTGCTGGTCATTGCAGTCAGCTATTTCACTGATGTCGTACTGGCAAGCACACCTTCCTATGCAACCATCGTCATGCTGGTGATCATTGTTCTGATTTCTTCCGTGACTTCTTTTGTACAGGCACAGAAATCCGATGCGGCAGCCAAGGCCCTGCAGGAGATGATCGTCACCAAGGTCAATGTTGTGAGACAGGGGATGAAGATGCAGATCAGCATCGAGGACTGCGTGCCGGGCGATCTGGTCATTCTGGGTTCCGGCGATCTGATCCCGGGCGATGTGCGCTTTGTCGAGACAAAGGACCTTTTCGTTGATCAGGCGCAGCTGACCGGTGAATCCAATCCGGTAGAAAAGTATTCCGATTATCGAGAAGCGGAGAACATTACCGATCTTTCCAATATCGGTTTCATGGGTTCCGATATCGTTTCTGGTTCCGCCAGGGCCATTGTCATAGCGACCGGCAACCGGACTTATTTCGGCAACATGTCAAAGACGCTGAACAATCAGAATGAAAAGAGCATCTTTGACAAGAACATGGAGTCCATTACATCCCTGCTGATCCGATTCATGCTGGTAATGGTTCCGGTCATCTTTGCCGCCAACTATTTCACTAAGAATGACCTTCTGGATTCAGTGATCTTTGCGATTACGATCGCTGTCGGCCTTATGCCGGAAATGCTGCCGGTTATGATCACCTCGTCACTGGCGAAGGGTGCGATCTCCATGAGCAAGAAAAAGACGATCGTCAAACATCTGGGTTCCATCCAGACCTTTGGCGAGATGGATATCCTGTGTACTGACAAGACGGGAACACTGACCCAGGACGAGATCATTCTGGAAAAGTACCTGGATGCCAACGGCAAGGAAGATATCCGGGTCCTGAGACATGCCTTTTTGAACAGTTTTTTCCAGACTGGATTAAAGAACCTGATGGACAGGGCAATTATTGCCCGCGGTGAAAAGGAAGGCCTTGACTATCTGAAGAAATCCTATGTCAGAGAAGACGAGATCCCGTTCGACTTCGCCAGAAGAAAGATGTCGGTCGTGTTGAGAGACCGTAAACTGAAAAGACAGCTGATCACCAAGGGTGCCGTTGATGAGATCATTGCCAACTGTGCTTTTGTGGAAATAGACGGAGAAGTCAAGCCGATGGATGAGGAACGGATGAAGAACGCTTATCGGATCTCCGAGGAAAACGGCGAGGAAGGGATCCGGGTCATCGCTGTTGCCCAGAAAAACGAGATCCCGGACATTGACGAGTTTTCTTCCGAAGACGAGAAGGATATGGTTCTGCTGGGATTCATCGGTTTCCTCGATCCTCCGAAAGAGTCCTCGGTCAGCGCAATTGAAAGACTGAAAAACAACGGTATCCGTACCGTTGTCCTGACAGGCGATTCCAAGGCGGTCGCGATCAATATCTGCAAGAGGATCGGAATCGATGCGACCTACAGCTATTCCGGTTCGGATGTGGAACTGATGAACGACGGGCAGCTGAAGAACGCCTGCAAGAAAGCCCAGATCTTTGCGAAGCTCAATCCGTTGCAGAAGAAAAGGATCGTCGAGACTTTCCAGGATCTTGGCCACGTAGTCGGCTACATGGGTGACGGCATCAACGACGCACCTCCTCTGAAACAGGCCGATGTCGGTATTTCCGTCGATACGGCGGTCGATATTGCCAAGGAAGTTGCGGATATCATCCTGCTGGAAAAAGACCTGAACGTTCTGGATGAAGGTGTCATTGAAGGACGCAGGACCTTCGCAAACATGAATAAATATCTGAAGATGGCACTGTCCGGCAACTTCGGAAATATGATCTCGGTACTGATTGCCTCCCTGGTTCTGCCTTTCCTGCCGCTGAAGCCGGTACATATCCTGGTACAGAATATCCTGAATGACTTTGCACAGTTCGGTATGCCTTACGACAATGTTGAAAAGGAATATATCGACAAACCGATGGAATGGGATACCGCATCTCTGCGACAGTTCATGTTCTACTTCGGTCTGACATCGACGGTTCTGGATCTTCTGTGCTTTGCGGTACTGTGGTTTGTTTTCGGTTTTAATACCGTAGAAAAAGCGGAACTGTTCCAGTGCGGATGGTTCATGTTCGGCGTGATCTCACAGACGGCGGTCATTCATACGATACGGACACATCGTTTCCCGTTTGTCAACGGCAGAGCGGGCTACCAGCTGACGCTGTCTACTCTGGCTGTTGTAGCGCTGACACTGTTTCTGGGCTTAAGCAGATTTGCCTACATTCTGGATATGGAACCTCTGTCTGTCACTTATGTAATGTGGCTGGGGATTCTTATAATTATCTACCTACTGCTTGCCCAGTTGATGAAACGCATTTATATCAAGAAATTCCGGAAATGGATCTAGAAAGGAGCAGATATGGAAAACAAAATCATGGAAGAAAACATCGAAGAAAGAAACTATACGCAGGAAATATTCGATCTGATCCGCAAGACGAAGAATTCAAAACTTCTGGCTCAGACCCTGACCAATTACCACGACAACGATATTGCAGATGCCTTGACCTATCTGTCACCGGATGAAAGAAAGAGACTGTATAAGGCGATCGGCATTGAAGCCACATCCCGCATCTTCGCCTATCTGGATGAAGATGTCGACAAGTACTTTGCCGAACTGGAGAATGAGAAGGCTGCCGATATCCTGGAAGAAATGGATGCCGACGACGCCATCGATATCCTGGAAGAACTGGATAAAAAGAAAGCCGATGCGATCATCAGCCTGATCGAACCGGAATCCAAGAGCGATATCCAGCTGATTAAATCTTATAAGGAAAAGGAATTCGGTTCATTGATGACGACCAACTATATTACTCTGGAATACGGTATCGGCATCAAGAAATCGATCGAGCAGCTGATTGAAGAAGCGGAAGAGAACGACAACATTGAAACGCTGTATATCGTAAAAGAAGGGAAGTTCTACGGTGCCTTGACCTTAAGAGACCTGCTGATCACAAAGAAAGACGAAGATCTCGACGACAAGATCATCCTGTCGTATCCGTTTGTCTACGACCGTGAAGAGATTACCGATGCCGCCATTGATACCCTTGCAGACTACTCGGAAGATTCCATTCCGGTCTTAAATAAGGAAAACAATCAGATCGTCGGTGTCATCACGTCCGCCGATATCGTGGAACTGATCAATGACGAAGAAGAAAAGATCGAAGAGAAAGAGGAAGAAAGGGTCCGAAAGACCGACTGGTATGAACTGATCGCCTTTGCCCTGCTGCTGGTACTGGGACTCAACACTCTGCTGGATATCATTCCTTCCTATACCTATCTGGAAGCGGCTGTCGTCATCATTGCTGTTGCTCTGGAAGCGTACAGCCACTTTGTTTTTAGACGCCAGCAGCAATAAAACAGAACATTTTTCTAGCTTGCCGATCCCGCCGGAATCCTTATTTACTCTACATTGACAATTTTGTCGGGATTATATTATAGTGCAGTCAGAGGATGAAAAGAGTGTGTCTGTGATCAACCGTTTGAACGCAGACTTGACTCTTTTTGATTAGAATCAACAAACAGGAGGACCTATGCCAAACGCCTATTTTACTATTAATCGTCCTGAAAACGACGCCTTCCGCGGCTATCTGCCGGGAACAAAAGAGCGCAGTGAATTAAAGGAAGAACTTGCCCGTCAATCGGAACAGATCGTGAAGATTCCATTGATCATCGGCGGAAAAGAGATCTATACCAGGAATACTTTCAAAGTTACGATGCCTCATGATCACGATCACGTGATTGCCGAATGCTCAATTGCCGGGGAAAAAGAACTGACCATGGCGGTCGATGCTGCACTTGCTGCCAAGAAAGCCTGGGAAGAAATGCCTTGGGAACACCGTTCGGCGATCTTTCTGAAGGCTGCCGAAATGATAACCGGGTCTTACCGGAAGGTGCTGAATGCCTCCACCATGCTTGGCCAGTCCAAGACTGTATTCCAAGCGGAGATCGATATTGCGGAACTTGCGGATTTCCTTCGTTTCGGTGTCTGGTCCGCCCAGGAGATCTTCAAGGATCAGCCTGCTTCCATTCCGGGCATCTGGGACCGTCAGGACTACCGCGCTTTGGATGGTTTCATCTGTGCCATTACTCCATTTAATTTCACTTCGATCGGCGGAAATCTTCCGACCGCTCCGGCCATTGTCGGCAATGTTTCGGTCTGGAAGCCTTCCCGTACGGCGGTTCTTTCCAACTACTACTACATGAAACTGCTGATGGACTGCGGTCTTCCGGCAGGTGTCATCAACTTCGTGCCTTCCAACGGGACCGATGTAGCGAAATACGTCATTTCCCGTAAGGAACTGGCCGGTTTCCACTTTACCGGTTCCACCGAAGTCTTCCAGGGGGTCTGGAAACAGATCGGAGAGAATATCGCTTCCTACCGCAACTATCCGCGTATTGTAGGCGAAACAGGAGGAAAGGATTTCATTTTTGCCCATAAGAGTGCCAGGATCCGTCCGCTTGCGGCAGCTCTGGTACGAGGCTCCTTTGAATATCAGGGACAGAAGTGTTCTGCCTGTTCCCGTGCCTTTGTTCCGGAAAGCATCTGGCCGGATGTACTCTCTGCCATGAAAGAAATGATGCAGGAAGTGAAGATGGGCGATGTAAAGGATTTTGACACATTCCTGGCAGCTGTGATCGACAAGACTTCTTTTGACCGTTGCAAGGCTTATCTGGAACGTGCGAAGCAGAGTCCGGACTGTCAGATCGTAATCGGAGGCGGATGTGACGATTCAAAAGGCTGGTTTATTGAACCGACTGTTATCGTCTGTAAAAAACCGGATTATGAATCCATGGTCAAGGAGATCTTCGGTCCGATCCTCTCCGTATACGTTTATCCGGATGAAAAACTGGAAGAAACCCTGAAAATCTGCGACGAAGCTTCTCCGTATGCCCTGACCGGTGCGGTATTTGCCCAGGACCGTGAAGCGATCGTCATGATGGAGAAGGCTCTCTTGCATGCGGAAGGAAATTTCTATATCAACGACAAGTGCACGGGCGCCGTTGTCGGTCAGCAGCCGTTTGGCGGTTCACGTCAGTCCGGAACGAACGACAAAGCCGGTACAGCACTTAATATGATCCGCTGGATGAGCCCGCATTCCGTGAAGGAAACATTCAATCCTTCGGAAGCCATCGTATATCCGTATATGTCAGAAAAATAAAATACTTATAGAAATCAGGAGAACATCATGCATACATCAAAAGAGATCATTGAAAAAACCAATCATTACGGTGCCCACAACTATGCACCGAAACCAGTCGTCATTGTAAAAGCCGAAGGTGCGCTTGTCCATGATCCGGAGGGAAGAGAATACTTTGACATGCTGTCGGCGTACTCTGCCCACAACTTCGGTCACCGGCATCCGGAAATCGTCGCAGCCTCCAAGGAGCAGCTGGACAAATGTACGCTGACTAGCCGCGCTTTCCATTGTGAGAATCTCGGTGATTTCTATGAGAGCCTGTCAAAGCTTACCGGCAAGGACATGGTCCTGCCGATGAATACCGGTGCAGAAGCGGTCGAGACTGCTTTAAAGACAGCCCGTCTGTGGGGGACCCGCGTCAAAGGCGTTGAAAACGGCAAACAGGAAATCATTACCTGTTCCAGCAATTTCCATGGACGTACGATCGCAATCATCAGCTTTTCGACCGATCCTCTGGCAAAAGACGGCTATGGTCCTTACTGCCCGGGATTTGTGACGATTCCTTACGGAGACGCAAAAGCGCTGCGCGAGGCGATCACACCGAATACGGTCGCTTTCCTGGCGGAACCGATTCAAGGAGAAGCCGGCATCATCCTTCCTCCGGAAGGCTGGCTCAAAGAAGTACGTGAGATCTGTACAGAAAACAACATTCTTTTCCTTGCCGATGAAGTACAGACCGGTTTTGCCCGTACAGGGGACATGTTTGCCTGCTGGCACGAGGATGTGGAACCGGATATCTACATCATGGGCAAGGCGCTTGGAGGAGGTGTTATGCCGCTGTCGGCGATCGCCGCCAATGAAGATATTTTAGGTCTTTATACTCCTGGATCCCACGGATCTACTTTCGGCGGCAATCCGTTGGCCTGTGCCTGCGGTGTCAAGGCATTAGAGATCCTGCAGCGTGACGACTATCCCAGGATGGCACGTGAAAAAGGGAAGTACTTTATGGACGGTCTGAAGAAGATCAAGAATCCGGATATCAAAGAGATCCGCGGACGCGGTCTGCTGATCGGTGTTGAGTTCTACGGTGATGCTTTCGATTATGTCAAAGCGTGCATCCATGAGGGTGTTCTTTGCAAGGAGACGCATGACCACACGATCCGTTTCGCTCCGCCGATTCCTATCACCTATGAACAGCTGGATGAAGCACTGGCCCGTATCACAAGAGCGCTCAGTAAATAATCCATAATAAATCGAAAACGATAAAACTCCTGTTTCTATTACAGGAGTTTTTATATTATGATGTCAGGGCATATGTAAGAGAGAATAAATGTCCCCGTTTTTACATTTTCTTTACAAATGGACATGCTTTTTTCTGTATATTATTGTTAAAAGATGATCTACTGTGTCGAGGATGATCGTTCCATCAGAGAACTGATCGTGTATACATTAAAAATATCCGGATTTGATGCGCAGGGATTTGAGAATGCGGATTCTCTTTTGGTTGCCCTGGAAAAGAACAATCCGGAGCTGATTCTGCTTGACATCATGCTGGAGGGAAAGGATGGGCTGCAGATCCTGAAGGAACTGAAAGCGGACGAGCGATACAAGGATATTCCTGTCATCATGGCGACGGCTAGAACAAGCGAGTTTGACAAAGTGATCGGTCTGGATTCCGGTGCAGACGATTATCTGGCAAAGCCTTTCGGCATGATGGAAATGGTGTCAAGAGTAAAGGCTGTCCTGCGCAGGAGCCATAAAGAAACAAAGATTCGAAATATCCTTTATGGAGAAATCACGATCGATAAGTCAAAACGTAGCGTCAGGATCGGCGATCAGCCGATCGAGCTGACACCGAAAGAATATGATCTGCTGCTTTGTTTTGCCGGGAATCCGGGAATTGTCTTTTCCCGTGAGCAGCTTCTGGAAAAGATCTGGGGTCTGGATTATCTGGGTGAATCCAGAACGATCGATGTCCATGTCAACACCTTACGCAACAAGCTCGGAAAATATGGAAAAAACATCATGACGATGCATGGTGTAGGCTATTATCTAAAAGAGGAATAAATGGCAAAAAAGGTATTTAAAAGCATTCTTTCGGTCGCTTTAATGGTCCTGCTGCTGACGGCCTTTTTTATCATTTATGAGATGTACAGGAGCTTTACGAACGCACAGCTGGAAGTCCTGCACGGGGAAGTGCGTGTGATCGCCTACGGTATCAACAAGGATGGTCTGCAGTTTATTGATCAGCTGGATGATGCGGATTACAGGATCACGATCATCAATGAGAAAGGTGATGTCATCTACGACAATATCGATAACGACATCAACACGATGGACAATCATCTGGACAGGGAAGAAGTACAGAAAGCCTTTGCGGAAGGTTACGGCAGCAGCATCCGACAGTCCTCTACACTGTTTGAAAGATATATTTATACGGCAATGCTTCTATCCGACGGAAATGTCGTCCGTCTTTCCAGCACTTATCCGTCTGTGTACCATTTTTTATCGGTAATTTCCCAGCCTTTACTGCTGGTGATTCTTCTGATCATCCTGGTTTCCCTTTATATTGCCTATAAGCTGGCAAACAGGATCGTCAAGCCTCTCAATGAAATCGACACGGATATGCCCGATAATGTTCCGTACAACGAAATCAGACCGATCATGGAGAAACTGTCTGCCCAGAAGAAAAGAATCGAATACGACAAGGAAACGTTGCGCAGAAAGCGTCAGGAATTTGAAACGATTACTGCCAATATGAATGAAGGTCTCGTTCTGCTGAATGGCGAGATGATGATCGTCGACATCAATAAAAGTGCACAGATGATCCTGGATACGGATACGGACATGATCGGCAAGAAAATACCGGAGATCTCTCATTACGAGAAACTGTCTTCGCTCTTTGAAGATGCACTGCAGGGATACAGGAGCTCAAAGAAGATTAAAATCAATGGAAAAAGATATGATGCTGAAATCAGTCCGGTAGGAATCGAAAAGGAAATCGAAGGCTTCGTCCTTTTTCTGTTCGATGATTCTTTCAAAGAAGCGAACGAAGCGATCCGAAGAGAATTTGCCGGGAATGTCTCCCACGAACTAAAGACTCCGTTGCAGACGATATCCGGCTATTCCGAACTGTTGAAGAGCGGCTTTGTCAGACCGGAAGACCAGAAAGAATGCGCGGAGAAGATCTATTCCGAATCGCAGAGAATGATGCAGCTGATCGAGGATGTCATTAAACTCTCGCATCTGGACAATGATGAGCTGCAGATACAGAAGGAAAGACTTGATCTGAATGAGATCTGCAAGAAAGCGGTCGATACGATCCGGAAAGACAATGTCGGGGATATCGAGATTCTGTATAAAGGCGAAGAAGCATTGATCTATGGCAACCGGGAACTTATTGACAGCATTATCTTTAATCTGTGTGAAAACGCCATCCGTTACAATATTGAAAACGGAAAAGTATTCGTGACGGTTTCCTGTGAGGAAGATTCTTCTGTTCTGGAAGTAAAAGACACCGGGATCGGAATCGATAAAAAGGATCATGAACGGATCTATGAAAGATTCTACCGGGTCGATAAAGGACGTTCTAAAAACACCGGCGGAACAGGTCTGGGTCTTTCGATCGTGAAACATGCCTGTATTCTGAACAACGCAATCATCAAGCTGGAATCACAGCCGGGTAAGGGGTCGACGTTCCGGGTGTTCTTCCCGAAAGCGTAATTTACAGTTTTTTTACATCCTGTTAATCATGAATTAAAGTTTTTTTCATAAGGTAGATTCGGGGGAATCTGCCTATGAGTCGAATAGAGATTATTGAACACCTTTTACAGCTGTGCGCCGGCATTGGCGTATATCTGATCGCTTTTAAAATGATCAGCGGAAATCTGGAAGCAGTCAGTTCGGACAGACTGAAAAAAGTCTTCTCAAAGATATCCGACAGTAAGATCATCGGTTTACTTATCGGTATTGTCGCAACCGTTCTGATACAGAGTTCCAGCGCTGTTACGGTTATGACGATCGGTTTTGTGAATGCCGGGATCCTTTCTCTGACCCAGGCTGCAACGATCGTTTTCGGAGGCGAGATCGGAACGACGGTCAGCGGCCAGATTGTAGCTTTGGGCCTCTTTAATTCGGAATCGGTCGACCTCAACATTCTGTTTTCTTCCCTGGCGGGACTGGGAGTCGTTGTTTCATCACTGGCAAAAACAGATAATTTAAAGAAAACAGGAGAGATCGTCTCCGGTTTTGGTATTCTGTTTATCGGTCTTGGACTGATGTCTTCTTCTATGCGTTCTTTTGCGGAGCTGGATAGTCTGAAGCTTTTCCTTTCTCAACTGGACAACGTCGTCTTCCTGACGGCGGCAGGTGCTATCATTACAGCGATTATCCATTCTTCTGCAGCCATGACTTCGATTGCGATCACGATGGTCGCGACTGGGCTGATCAGCCTGGAACAGGGTATTTATATTACGCTTGGAGCAAACGTCGGAACCTGTTTCACCGGAGCAATGGCGGCAATGTCCAGCAATACCAACTCCAAACGGACTTCCGTGATCCAGCTGATTTTCAATACCGGAGGTGTCCTTCTGGTGCTGCTTATTGATCTGCTGATTAAGGGAATCAGTTCAAATACGCTGTCGATCGGGATTCTGTTTGACCGGATGTTCCCGGGAACGCCGCATTTCCAGCTGGCAATGTTCCATACGGTCTTCAATATCGCTTCAGTAATCATTGTTCTTCCTTTGACCGATCTGCTTGTCTCCTTATCGAAAAAGATCATTCCGGACAGCGATGAGGATTTGGAAGGAGAAAGATTCTACTTTATTGATGAAAACATGTTGACGACGCCGGCGATTGCCGTTTCCCAGGTCAAGAAAGAGATCATAAACATGGCCAAGATCGCCATGGAGAACTTTAATGATTCTATCACTTCGATCATCGAGTTAAAGACCGACAACATCAAGAAGTTCAGAAACAATGAGAAAGAACTGAATTTCCTGAATCAGGGTCTGGTGGAATATATTGTAAAACTCAGCAGTTTAAGCAACATGAGCCGGAAGGATCACCAGTATCTGAGCTCCACTTACAAGACGATCGCAGACATTGAGAGGATCGGTGACTACAGTGAGAATATCATGGAGTATACGGAAAATCTGAAAACATTCAACGAATCTCTCTCCGAGGATGCAAAGGAAGAGGTAAGAGAACTGTCCGGTCTGATAAACAGGCTTTATGAACTGACGATGGATGCCTATGAGGATGGAAACAGGGCTACTTTTGTGAAGTCCATGAAAGTCGAAGAGAAAATCGACGATCTGACGCAGAAGATGGCGAAAAACCACATCAAGAGGCTGGGAAAGAACCAGTGTAGCGTAGAAGCAGGAGCACAGTATCTGAAGTTGGCAAGCGATGTGGAGAGGATCGGGGACCATCTGATCAATATCAACGACAAGAACTACGAGGTGTCTCATTAAAGGAGAAGAAACAATGTATCGAATCATCTGGAAATATATAAGTTCATTGGAACTTGGAAGAAAACAGAAACAGAGAGTTTTCATAATCATTAACCTTCTGCTGTATGCCTGCCTCGGTATCCTGGCATGGAATCTCTTCGGTTTAAAAACATTCAACGGGGATATTGTCTGGTTCATCTGTTTTGTCGGCTATCCTGCTGTTCTGCTGGGATTTGCCGGAAGTATCTTTGCCCTGTTTAAACTGGATCAGTAAAGTTCCCTGTTCTCCGTGCTGTTTCATCGCTGAGGCTGAAATGCTATAATTATGGAAATACTGCCGGCATGAAGACCAGACAGGAAAGGAGCACAGGATGATAATCGATTCATTTGATCCGAATTCACCCGCAAAGATCAATCCTAAAATAAACGAGAATGCACCGGAAGCGGATGCCGTGATCTTCACCTTTTCTCATGTGATCGAGAAATATGTGACTGAAAACTATGACTGTGAAAAAGTCGGAGAACTGACCATGGCCCATGGCAACGCCCCGGTCTATCGATTCAGTTATCACGGAAAGAAAATCGGCTTTTACCGGACCTGGGTCGGAGCGCCTGCCTGTGCGGCGACGGTCGAGGAGCTTCGTTCCGTTCTGAAAACGAACAAGATCATTCATTTCGGCGGAGCAGGCTGTCTGGATAAGGACATCGCCAGAGGAAAAGTCATGGTTCCTACGGAAGCCTACAGGGATGAGGGAACATCATTCCACTATGCTCCGGCATCAGACTATATCCGAATCAAGAATTCAGAAACCGTGGAAGCGTTCATGAAAGATAACGGAATACCCTATGTCTTAGGAAAGACCTGGACCACGGACGCTTTTTATCGTGAAACTTTATACAATTTTGAGAAACACAAGGCAGATGGCTGTATTTCCGTAGAGATGGAAGGTTCTGCCGTTCAGGCGGTCTGCGATTTCAGGGGATTGGAAGTCTACATGTTTTTTACATCCGGTGATCTGCTGGATGCCCCGGAATGGACCAGACGGAAAGAGAAAGACCAGATCCGGCATACGCAGCACGATTCCGGACATTTCGATATTGCACTCGCCCTTGCGGAATATGTAATAGAAAAGGGAAATGAAACAGGTTTTTGAATCGGAAAACATCAGTTATGTAGAGGTGTCTGAACTGCTGGTAAACGATTATCTTGTCATGGTAAACGACCATGAAAACGTCAACAGGTTTCTGGGCAGCCGAAAAAGAGACATCTATACCGAAGATGACGAGATCGCATGGGTAAATAAGAAGCTGGAGGAAAAAGATCCGGTCTTTTCCATGATCGAGAAAAAAAGCGGGGATTTCATCGGCAACATCGAACTGGTCTACATCCGCGATCCGGTCAGAGAGCTTGGGATCGCAATTACCGCGAAGAAGCAGGATAAAGGATTCGGAAGCGAAGCGATTCGGGCAGTGACGGAATTCGGTTTTAAAACGCTGGGTCTTGAAAAGATCGTCCTGAGAGTCCGGCTGTTCAATGATAGAGCGATCCACGTGTACCGGAATTGCGGTTTTCAGGAATATGACCGTAATGACGAACACGTTTTCATGGAGATAGAACCGGAAAAAAAGAGTCCGTAGACTCTTAATCCAGTTCTTTCATGATGGTTTCTTTGGCTTTTTTGTAGATGTCGACAGCTTCCTTGGAATACTGTCTGATTCCCATATTCTCATCGACGTCTTCCAGAAGGTTTTCAACGACAATCAGTGCCAGATCATGGGCGACTTGTTCCTTTTCCAAAACGCTACCTCCTATATTTCGATCTTTACTTAATATTATATAGGTTTCATAAGAAAAAAGAATCAGCTGTGAATACTGGTTCTTTTATTATATGACCGGTAATGAAGTACGATCTTTCCCTATGATATAATAGGGCAGTAAAAACAGCGAAAGATCATTTGTCGATAGGAAAGATCGGAGAAGGATTTGCTATGGTAAAAAGATTGGGAATCAGTATGGGAGATGCTGCGGGCATCGGCAGCGAGATCATTCTTAAGATCATGGAGGAATACAGGGACGATGTCGTTGTATACGGATCTTATGATGTGATGGATCATTACAATGAGGTATTCGCTTACGGATACAAGCTGAAGCGGATCAGTGATCCTGAAGATGCCGTTATGGGCATGGTGAATATCATCGACAAGAGCGGATTGAAATATGGCGATTTTGAAGTCGGAAAAGTATCCCCGATCTGTGGCAGAAACGCTTTTCTTTATCTGGAAGCGGCAATCGTCGATGCCATGGACAAAAAGATCAGAGCTATTGTTACCTGTCCTTTAAATAAGGAAGCGCTAAGATCTGCAGGTTACGATTACGACGGTCATACGGAGATTCTCAGTACTTTGACCGGTACAAAAAAGTACGGGATGCTGCTGTGGTCGGAAAAGTTAAAGACGATTCATGTTTCAACGCATGTTTCTTTGGCGGAAGCCATCCGCAGAGTCAAGAAGGAAAGGATCGTTGAAGTAGGGCTGCTGGCAGATGAGGTCCTGAGGAATGCCGGTTATCAGGATCCTAGGATCGCTGTCGCCGGACTGAATCCGCACGCCGGAGAAAACGGCTTGTTTGGAGAGAAAGAAATCAAAGAGATCCTTCCTGCTATCAAGGAACTAAGAAAAAAAGGCGTCAACGCCTGTGGACCCATCCCGCCGGATACCGTGTTTCTAAAGTGTTACAAGGGAGAATACGATCTGGTTGTCGCCATGTATCACGATCAGGGTCATATCCCGCTGAAACTGATGGATTTCGACGGAGGTGTCAACATTACCTGCGGATTACCGATCATCCGGACTTCTGTCGATCACGGTACGGCTTTTGATATTGCCGGAAAGAACGTCGCCCGGCCGGATTCTCTGATCCGGGCAATCAAAGTAGCGGATATGATCTCTGGTTTTCCGAAGGAGAAATCGTAAAGTAGCTGAGATTATCGAGGTTGAATATGAAAAAGAATTACGATAGAATTTTAATCCTTTTGCTTGCAGCATGTCTGGTCTTTCTGTCTTACAACGCCGGCAGGTCAAGAGGCAGTGAAGAACTCATGAAGCAGCAGGAACGGCTGCAGATGCTCAACCGAAGCAGCATCGAAAACATGGTTATCGAAGGAGATGAAAACATCTATGTCATTGGCCACAAGAGTCCGGATTCTGATACGGTGTGCAGTGCCATCGCCTATGCCCGTCTTCTGAATCTGCTTGGCTATGAGGCAAAGGCGGTCATTACTGCACCGCTGAATCATGAAACGGCCTATATTCTGAAAGAAGCGGAAGTAGATACACCTGAAATTCTTTATGACGCTTCCGGTGAAAACATCTTTCTGGTCGATCACAGTGAATATGCCCAGGCGGTTGATGGACTGGAAGATGCCCATATCATCGGTATTCTGGATCACCATGGCATAGGTACAGTAAATACCGGAAATCAGGTCGTCTACGAGGGAAGACCGATTGGTTCAACGGCAACCATCGTCTGGCTGGACTACCTCAATTACGGTCTGGAAATCGATCAGACTACCGCTTATCTGCTGTTAGGGGCTGTGCTGTCTGATACGGATAATCTGACCGGATCGACGGTAACGGAAGCTGACAGGGAAGCTGTCAGGGTTCTGGCCGTTACTTCCGGTGTAGCGGATACGGAAGATCTCTATGCCCATCTGCATGAAGAGAAATTGTCCTATGAAGGCTTCAGTAGTGAAGAAATCCTTTTTTCCGACTACAAGGAATATGAAGCGTCCGGTGTCAAGTTCGGAATCGGTATCGTCAATGCGGTCAATGAAGATATCGCAAAAGAGCTTGCGGAAAGAATGAAGGAAGCTCTTCCGGAAGGGTTTAAGACAAGAGACGTGGATCTGATGTACGCTTCGGTCGGAATCAGAGAAAACGGAGAAAAGATCGACTATATTGTGCCGTGTAATGAACTGTCCGAATCGATCCTGAAAAACGCTTTCCCGGACTACGACGAATATGACGGCACATCCTATATCTTCCGGACGGGTCTGGGAAGAAAAACGAAGTTCGTACCGGGTCTTACCGATTATCTCGGTGCCCGTCCGCATGAGTAAACAGACAATAGAATAGAAAGGAATTGGGTGGTAGATTATGGCAATCATCGTGAATCTTCGATATACCGGGAAAGACGGCAGTGCACTTCGCTTTGCTGAAGAGATGATCACAAGCGGAACAGTGGATAAGATCCGGGCAGAGAAGGGGAATCTGCGTTATGAGTACTATCGATCGGTCGAGGATCCGGAGACGGTGCTGCTGATCGACAGCTGGGAAGACCAGGAAGCCATCGACAGGCATCACGCTTCTGAAATGATGAATACGATCGCCATATTGCGCGAAAAATACGATCTGCACATGAAAGTAGAACGCTTTACTGAACTGAAAGAGAATCAGAAAGACGACAGATACATCAGAAAGTAAGGAATTGTCTATTCAAGTTAACAGATTCTATATATAATAGTTTTATGAACTATATTTGCACATCACTGATCTCTTATCTGCTGGGCAGTTTCAATACAGCCTACTTTATTGCAAAGGCAAATGGTTTTGACATTCGCGAAAGAGGAAGCAAGAATGCCGGTGCAAGCAACATCAAGGTCAACTTCGGCTGGGGAGCCGGTATCTTTACCTGTCTTTGTGACATGCTGAAAGCGATCATCGCAATGAAACTGTGCGCCTATCTGTTTCCTGATAACGAGATCATTCCGATCCTTGCGGGAGCCATGGCGGTCATCGGGCACATTTATCCGTTCTATATGGGTTTCAAGGGCGGCAAGGGATTTGCCAGCTATATCGGTATGCTTCTGGGATTTAACTGGAAGTTCGCTCTGGTCATTATGGCCATCACGGCAATCGTGACTCTTTTAAGCAACTATATCGTCGTCGGAACCTTTGCGACCATGCTGATCGTTCCTCTTTATCTCATCTATACCAAGGCAAATATCTATATCATTCTCATTGTCACTGCCATTTCCGTACTGATTGTCTATAAGCACCGCATAAACATCAGAAGGATCATCAACCACGAAGAGATCGTCGTCTTTGAGAGAAAGAAAAAAGAATAAGAAAAACGTTTTATAAATCAATGAACAATCCCCGCAATTCGGCTATAATAGTAGATAGAAACGGAGGATTAGCTCAGTTGGGAGAGCGCGCCCTTCACAGGGGTGATGTCGCAGGTTCAAGTCCTGTATTCTCCACCATTTCTGAAACAAGGATCGTAAGATCCTTTTTGTGTGTTTCTTTTAGAACCAAAATGGTTTATGATTTTAGTAGATAAAGGAGTAAAGAATGATGAATATTTCACCACTTCAGAAAGAAAGACTTCAGTATAATCCAAAATTGCCGGGAATGCTTCGAAACGGTATTTCCGAGATCAGTGTAAAAGAAGGAAAAGAGACGGAAAGTGTAGCCGATCAGGCAAAGATCAAGGAACTTTTTCCGAATACCTACGGTAAGAAAGAAATCATCTTTGAGAAAGGTCAGAATACTTCAGCTGAAAAGAAACAGGTCGTAGGCGTTATCCTCTCCGGCGGACAGGCTCCGGGCGGACATAACGTGGTATGCGGTCTGTATGATGCCTTGAAAGCTACCAATAAAGAAAATGTACTGTACGGTTTCAAGGGCGGACCTAGCGGTCTGCTGGAAGACGATTATCTGGTTTTTGATGACGAATACATCAACCAGTTCAGGAATACCGGCGGTTTTGACATTATCGGTTCCGGCAGAACGAAACTGGAGACCGAGGAACAGTTTGCGGTAGCGGCGGAGGTATGCAGAAAGCACGGGATCACGGCGATCGTAATCATCGGCGGTGATGATTCCAATACCAATGCAGCTGTTCTGGCTGAATACTTTGCTGCACATGAAACAGGCGTACAGGTAATCGGCTGTCCGAAGACGATTGACGGTGACCTGAAGAACGAGGATATCGAGTGCTCCTTCGGTTTCGATACGGCAACCAAGACCTATAGCGAACTGATTGGAAATATTGAAAGAGATGCCAACTCAGCGAAGAAATACTGGCACTTCATCAAAGTCATGGGCAGATCCGCTTCCCATGTCGCTTTGGAATGTGCACTGCAGACACAGCCGAACATCTGTCTGGTCGGTGAAGAAGTTGCCGCAAAGAAAATGTCTCTGTCTCAGCTTGCCGACTACATTGCCGATGCCGTAGCGGAAAGAGGAAACAGCGGCATGAACTTCGGTGTTGCGATCATTCCGGAGGGTATCGTTGAATTCGTTCCGGAATTCTCGGTGCTGATCAAGGAAATCAACGAACTGCTGGCAGGCGAAAAAGCCGACGAATTCAATGCATTGGGCACATGGAAAGAAAGATACGCCTTTATCGAAAAAGGCCTGACCAAGGAATCGATGGATGTCTTCGCGATCCTTCCGGAAACCATCCAGCAGCAGCTGTTCATGGAAAGAGACCCGCATGGAAACGTACAGGTATCGCTGATCGAATCAGAGAAACTCTTCTCTGCATTAGTCAAGGCAAAACTTGCGGAGAGAAAGAAAGCCGGAACCTACAAGGGCAAGTTCTCTCCTCTGCATCATTTCTTCGGTTATGAGGGAAGATGCGCATTCCCTTCCAACTTTGATGCGGATTACTGCTACTCGCTGGGATACAACGCATTCATGCTGATACAGTACGGATACAACGGATATCTGTCCAAGATCTCCAATCTGTCAAAACCGGCGGAAGAATGGGTTGCCGGAGGCATGCCGATCACAAAGATGATGAACATCGAGAGAAGACACGGAGAAGACAAGCCGGTCATCCGCAAAGCGCTGGTTGAACTGGACGGCAAACCGTTCAAGTACTTCACTGATCACCGTGAGAAATGGGCTGTCGAGACCTGCTACACCTATCCGGGTGCGATCCAGTACTACGGACCAAGCGATGTCTGTGATCAGACAACCAGGACGCTGGCTCTGGAAAAAGGAGAATAAAGATAAGGCTTCCATTGTGAAGCCTTTTTCTTGTGCTATAATAATACTGTGATGGGGCGTTAGCGCAGTTGGGAGCGCGCATCGCTGGCAGCGATGAGGTCACGGGTTCGAATCCCGTACGCTCCACCAGTATGAGAATAAGGATCTACGAGATCCTTTTTGTTAGAAAGAGAGGACTGTGCATGAAAATAGAAGTAAATGCCAGAGGAAGCAGGGAATACTACGACGAGTTTCTATACATTGTTCCAAGATACAGACAATACCAGAAGAACCTTAGGAAGAAGACACATAGACTGACGCATTATCTGACTGTCTATGAAGTCCTTGCCTTTGTTGTAGGAGCACTGAACGCCTTCTTCTACTATCTGAACGGAAATGTCATTCATCTGGTGATGGCCTGCATGCTGGGATTGATGCTGGTCATCTATCTGCGCTATCATTTCACTGTCGGCAGACAGATCAAGGCATACCTGAATGAAAAGGGAAACAAGGAAATTGAAATCAATGAGGAATACATCGGATTCCGGGACGATTCCAAGGATATCAGGCTGAAATGGGATGAACTTAGCGGTATCGTTATGGGAAAATACGGACTCTGTTTCCTTCCGAAAGACCAGACCGGCATCCTGATCTCCGTCAGCAAGGAATATATGGGTGAAGTGATGCAGGGTTTAAAAGAAATAGGGAAAGAAGATCTGATCACAGAGAAATAAAAAGAGCTGCAAACGCAGCTCTTTGTTTTGCTTACCGTGCTGAAACTAGTGCAGCAGTCTGGCAATCAGACCTTCGATAATGCCGAACAGCGAGAAGTCCTGCCCGCCATATACCAGCATCCATGGCTGAATCGTATTGTTGAAGAAGTAAGCGCCGAAGCCTACCAGTAATACCATTACAACGCCGTTGATCGCACAGGCAATGATCGTACCTCTGATACCGCCTTTTGCGTTTGCTACGATGGCAGCACAGCCGTTCTCGAAGAAGCAGGTGAAGATCAGCGGAAGGATGACAGTCGGGAACATGCCTCTGGTGAGCAGGATGGTAATCGTAGAAGTGATGACCGCTACGATGAAGCCGATCAGCAGAGAGTTAGGACCATAACCGAAGAGTACCGGGCAGTCCAGTGCAGGAATAGCACCCGGAACGACTTTTTCGGCAATACCCTTGAAAGCAGGAACGATTTCAGCAATCAGCATACGTACGCCCTGCAGCATGACAGTAACGCCGACACCGAAGTATACGGAGTGGACGAACCAGTAAGAGAAGAAGCTTCCGCCGTAGCCGAATACTTCAGCCGGAGCAAGGCCGTTGGCCTGCAGTACGAAGTACATGACGATGTAGACCAGGGAAATGGCCAGCGAACCGGTAATGGATACTTCTCTTAAGAAACCTAAGGACTTTGGAAGTTTCAGATCTTCGCAGCTCTTGGATTTGTCGCCGACGATTGGAGCGATCAGACCTGCCAGAACAGACAGTGTCGTTGTCGGGTGACCGATCGAGAAGTCTTCTTTGCCTGTGACATCCTTTACCAGAGGTCTCATCAGGTTCGGAGCGACGATCATGTACAGAGCTGTAAATACGGCAGCCAGACCGATCAGTTTTCCGCCTGTTAGACCGGCATCAACACCGGCAGCGATGAAGACATACGGGAACCAGTAAAGCATGTGTCCTGTCAGGAAGACTGTCTTCCAAGGAGTGAAACGGGCAACCAGAAGGTTGATCGCAAAGGCAACGATCATAACGATACCGATCTGCGTACCGTACTGACCGCCGATGTCGATGTTTGCTCCGGCGTTGCCAGGCATCAGCGTATTGAAGGCATTGATGATACCATCGATGGAGTTGCCGGTGATAAGACCGGTACCGGTATTCAATACGAAGAAGCCTACTGCCGTCATCAGAGTTCCTCTAATGACTTCAGAAACCGATTTCTTCTGCAGGATCAGACCGATCATTGCTACTAAAGCAAGGAAAATCGCACCCTGACCAAAGATCTCATTGATAATAAAATTGAGAATTGCCATAAATTACCCCCTTCTTTCTTTGTAATAGCTTTCTCTATTTATTGAATTCATTCAGATATGCCAGTACTTTTTCTTCGATTTCCGCATTGTCCATGAAGTTTTCGATAATTACTACAGGCATCTCGGCTCTATCTGCGATCCTTTCCGCCAGATCGCGGGAAATAAAGATCACATCACAGGGATTGGACAGACAGGTCCCGACATCGCCGACCAGCGTATCGGCTTCCAGTCCGTTCTTCTTCAGCACATCATCGATCGCCATTCTCAGCATCAGCGATGATCCGCATCCGAATCCGCATACACATTGAATCTTAGGTAATGCCATTTTTTAAACCTCCTCAGCATTGTTTATTCTTTGATACAGTTCTTCAACCGTCTTTGATTCCGCAAGTCTTTCGATCGATCCCTTCCGCATCAGAACTCTGGCGATCTTCTGCAGCGTCTCGATGTGGGATACTTTATCCACACAGGCCAGACACATCACAACATTCACCGGATCATTGCTGCTTCCGAAATTGACAGCTTCTTTTAAGGTAATCAGGGACACGCTGGAGCGGATAACTGCAGGACAGGGAGCACTGTGTGCCAAAGCAAAACCTTTGGTCAGTACAATGTATGGTCCCAGTTCTTCGACGCTGCGTATCATATCGTCGATATACTGTTTTTTGATATCACCGGATGCGATCAGCGGCTCTCCGGCCAGCTTAATGGCTTCCTTCCAGTCCGATGCTTCCAGTCCGACTTTGATATTATCTTTTTTCACCAGCTCTTCCATAAATGTTCTTCTTGATTCCTATTATACTATATTTCGTAAAGTTGAACACTTATGCGATCTGCAGGGCGAGATGAAACATCAGGAAATAAAAATGCTACAATGAAATTGGCGATGAAGCACATACAATTGACAGGAGGTATCGATTGATGAAACAGCTCGATTTGGGGAAATACGGCATTTCTGATGTGAATGAGATCATTTATAATCCGTCCTATGAACTGCTTTTTGAAGAAGAAATGAAAAACGAACTGGAAGGATATGAAAAGGGACAGCTTACGCAGCTGGATGCGGTCAATGTTATGACCGGTATCTATACGGGAAGATCGCCTAAGGACAAATACATTGTCATGGATGACAAGTCTGGGGATACGGTCTGGTGGACATCCGAAACATATCCGAACGATAATCATCCGATGTCCGGAGAGGTATGGGAAAAGGTCAGAGACCTTGCCCGAAAACAGCTGAGCGGCAAGAGACTGTTTGTGGTGGATGCCTTCTGCGGTGCCAACAAGGATACCAGAATGGCAGTCCGCTTCATCATGGAAGTCGCCTGGCAGGCACATTTTGTCCGCAACATGTTCATCAAGCCTTCGAAAGAGGAACTGGAAGCGTTTGAACCGGATTTTGTCGTATACTGCGCATCCAAGGCGGAAGTTGAGAATTACAGGGAACTCGGACTGAATTCCAGCACCTGTGTCGCCTTCAACATCACCTCCAGGGAACAGGTCATCCTGAATACCTGGTACGGCGGCGAAATGAAGAAAGGCATGTTTTCGATGATGAACTACTACCTTCCTCTGAAAGGCATCGCTTCGATGCACTGTTCCGCCAATACCGATCTGAAGGGAGAGAACACGGCAATCTTTTTCGGACTCTCCGGTACGGGTAAGACGACGCTTTCTACCGATCCGAAGAGACTGCTGATCGGTGATGACGAACACGGCTGGGACGACAACGGTGTCTTTAATCTGGAAGGAGGATGCTACGCCAAGGTCATCAATCTGGATAAAGAATCCGAACCGGATATCTACAACGCGATTCGAAGAAACGCCTTACTGGAAAACGTGACAGTCGATGAGAAAGGAAAGATCGACTTTGCGGACAAGTCTGTGACGGAAAATACCAGAGTATCCTATCCGATCGATCATATCGATAAGATCGTCCGGCCGGTCTCCAGCGCTCCTGCCGCAGAAAACGTGATCTTCCTATCTGCGGATGCCTTCGGCGTTCTGCCTCCTGTTTCCATTCTGAACCCGGAACAGACACAGTACTATTTCCTTTCCGGCTTTACCGCCAAGCTGGCAGGAACAGAAAGAGGCATCACTGAACCGACGCCGACTTTCTCGGCCTGTTTCGGTCAGGCCTTCCTGGAACTGCCTCCGGTGAAGTATGCGGAAGAGCTGGTCAAAAAGATGAAAATGTCGAATGCGAAAGCCTACCTGGTCAATACCGGCTGGAACGGCACAGGAAAGAGAATATCCATCAAGGATACCAGAGGGATCATTGACGCGATCCTGAACGGTGCCATCAATAAATCGGAAACGAAAAAGATTCCATACTTCGATCTGGAAATACCGGTTAGACTGGAAGGCGTCGATACGGGGATCCTGGATCCGAGAGACACATACAGCGATCCGGAAGAATGGGATAGAAAGGCCAAAGATCTGGCTTCCAGATTCATAAAGAATTTCTATAAATACGAGGACAGCGAAGCGGGGAAGAAATTAAAGAAAGCCGGTCCTGAACTGTAGAAAAAAGCAGCGATACAGACTTCATTCAACAGAGTGAAGTCTTTTTGTTTTTACGATAGAATAGAGATATGAAACTGAATGTCAAGAAGACAGGAATCAATGGAGAAGGGATCGCTTACTTTCAGCGTAAGCCGGTCTTTATCGATGGCTGTTTTCCAGATGAAACAGTGGAGTGCTCTCTGGAAGACAAGGGAAGATACCTCAAAGGGAAACTGATCCGGATCCTGAAAAAGAGTCCGGATAGAATATCCTGTGCCTGTCTGTATCAGAAAGAATGCGGAGGCTGTGCGCTGATGCCTCTGAAATATCAGAAACAGCTGCAGATCAAGAAAGAACTTCTGAAAGAAGCGCTGTACAAATATGCCGGTTATACAGAAGAAATCGGGGATATTGTACCAGGCGGAGACTGTCTCTATTACCGGAACCGCAGCAATCTTCCGGTCATAGAAGAGGATGGCACACTTGTATCGGCAATGTACCGCAGCGGAAGCAATCATCCGATTCCGATCGAACAGTGTCCTGTCCATGATATCCCGGTTGAAAGAATGAGACTAGCCATCCTGCAGATATTGAATACGAACCATTATTCAGCCTACTCTCAATCCGAGAAGAAGGGCATCAGACAGCTGGTCGTCAGAGGTTTCGATACCGATTATCAGGCCGTCATCATCACCGGCAACGATATTCTGGATCGCAAGACCATAGAAGAACTGTCACATATCCGACATCTTTCTTCCATCTATCAAGGTATCAACATTCAGAAAGATCCGATCCGGATGATGCCGGAGAAGCTAAAACGTTTATACGGGAAAGAGAAGATCACTGTTAAATTAGACAAATATGAATTAAGTCTGAGCCCGCAGGCTTTCTTTCAACTCAACAGAGGTCAGGCTGAAAGGATCTACCGGGATGCGGTATCGTTTGTTCCAGAGGGAAGCAATAGAGTCGTTGAAGCATACAGCGGGATCGGAACGATTTCCCTCTATTTAAGTAAAAAAGCCAAAGAAGTGATCGGAATCGAATTGGAGAAGGAAGCCGTAAAAGACGCAATAGAAAACGCCGAAAGAAACGGCTGCCGGAATCTGCGTTTCCTGTGTTCTGATGCATCCAGGGCGATCCGGAAGCTTCTGGAAAAGAATAATGTCAATGTACTGCTGGTAGATCCCCCAAGAACAGGGCTGGATCAGGAACTGATCGAAACGCTATTACGCTCAAAGATCGAAAGACTCGTATATATTTCCTGTAATCCGGCAACTCTGGGAAAGGATCTGTATCAGCTACAGGAAAAATACCGTATTCAAGAGATTAAAGGCTATGACATGTTTCCGAATACGCCACTGGTAGAAACACTGGTCTGTCTTGACCGCAGATCAAAAGAAACGGGGAAGGGAAATGGACATTAAGACCTTTTTTGAAGACGTGATAAAACAGGACAGAGAAAGACTGAAGACTTATTTTCATGAGAATGCACTCATCAATTGGCACTGCAGCAACGAGTCTTTTCATGTAGACGAATACATCCGGGTGAACTGCGATTATCCGGGCTCCTGGAAAGGAGAGATTGAAAGGCTGGAAGAGAATGGCAATGAATTGATCCTGGCCGCAAGAGTTTACTCGCAAGAGGACGACAGTTCTTATCATGTTGTTAGTTTTATCCGTTTAAAAGATGACAGAATCATATCCATGGATGAATACTGGGCAGAAGACGAAGAAGCGCCAGAGTGGCGGAAAATCTTGTGTATCGGACGAAAAATCAAATAGAAAAACGGAGAAACACTTATGAACAACTGGGAAAGAATGAATCGGGAGATGGCATACATATCGGATGAAACGGTCATGGAGGAACAGAAGAAATGCCGTAGGATATTGCAGAGACTGAATTTCTGTGACCGTTCGGATTTCGAAGAGATCTCCAGGATCCTTCAGGAACTGCTGGATGCGAAAGAAGGCGCCTTCGTGAATCCTCCGTTTTACTGCGATTACGGAAAACGGATCCATGTCGGTAAGAACTTCTATGCCAACTACAACTGTACGATCCTGGATACCGCTCCGGTAACGATCGGAGACAACTGCCAGATCGCTCCGAATGTAGGCATCTATACAGCCGGTCATCCAATCCATCCGGATACCCGGGCTTCTGCCTACGAATACGGAAAAGCGATCCATATCGGAGACAATGTCTGGATCGGCGCAAATACCGTGATTCTTCCGGGAATCAAGATTGGGAACAATGTCGTGATCGGGGCAGGAAGCGTCGTGACCCGCAATCTGCCGGACTGGGCAATCGCTTCGGGAAACCCTTGTAAAGTTCGAAGGATGATTACCGACGAAGATCGCAGAAAACTCTATAAAGACGAACAGATCGATGACGAAGCATGGCAGATCATCTGCGATAAATTCGGCTGGGAAAAATGATAGATGAAAGAAATAATCTTCTTGAACATACTGCTGATCTGCATACGACAATCAGAGGCCTTGAAAGAATCAGGAAGAATCTCGGTCTGATAGAATAGGATCCTGTCTTATACTGCAGAAGGATCATGGAAGAAGCGGACTGTCATATCTATAGAGATGGCAAGAATTTCTATTGTGAATATGAAGATATCAGAATCACCGTAAACGCTTCTTCCTATACGATCATTACGGCACACAGAAAAAAACCTGTCATCTGACAGGTTTTATTTCAGCAATGAAAAGACAATGATCCGGCAGACCGTTTTCGCAGACGCAGGGAAACGGTCTTTTCAGGAAGACCCCCTTATTGATGTATTCTTACTTTATCGCTTAAAACGATGCCGATCAGCAACGGTATGACATCGGCGATGAAAGCGACGGAATTGCTTAGGAATTTGGCATACAGCGGAAGCTGAAACAAGGCCACTTCCAAAACGGTCTTGATCAAGGCGATTCCGACAAAGGTCATCACGATGCTGTAGAAAAACTTCATGTAGAGCTTCCTGGTTTTCGGCAGAAGAAAACCCAGTGTCAGGGCAATGAACAGCTGACCGATAGCCCAGGCGATCGGGAAGGATCCTCCCTTCAGCATGTTTCCGAGGATACAGCCGATCACGCCGACCGGTGCAGCCGCGATCCCGAACTTGTTCAGATAGAGCCCGAAGACGACATAACCCAGATCCAGCTTGATCCGGTTGATGATCGGTATTACGATAAATGCGGATAATACCGCATACAGTGCGATCCCTAAGGAAAGCAGTGCGATCTTACGATTTCTTTTCATATGTTTATTATACCGATAATCGGTATTCATTAGTGGGAAATTATTGTAGAATAATGGTGTAAAGAATAAAGGAGAAAAACATGAAACTTGTACTGGTAAGACACGGCGAAAGCGAATGGAACAAGCTAAATCTGTTCACCGGATGGACGGATGTTGATTTGAGCGAGAAGGGTCATGCGGAAGCGATCCAGGCCGGTAAGCTTTTGAAAGAAGAAGGCTATGACTTCGATGTCTGCTACACTTCATATCTGAAAAGAGCGATCCATACGCTGAACCATATTCTGGATGAAATGGACCGCAACTGGCTTCCTGTCTATAAGACCTGGAAACTGAATGAACGTCATTATGGCGCCTTACAGGGTTTAAACAAATCCGAGACAGCCGAGAAATACGGCGAGGATCAGGTCAAACTGTGGAGACGTTCCTATGATGTCAAGCCTCCTGCACTGGAACCTGATGATGAAAGAGCGCCAAAGAATCAGGATGTATACCGTAATGAAGACCCTGCCTTGATGCCTTTGAACGAATCTCTGGAAACGACGGTAGAAAGAGTCGTTCCTTATTACAACGAAGTCATTCTTCCGGCTATGAAGGCAGGCAAGAGAGTCATTATCGCAGCCCATGGAAACTCATTAAGAGCTCTTGTCAAGTATCTTGACAACATGTCCAATGAAGACATCATCGCCTTGAATATTCCGACCGGCGTTCCTCTCGTCTATGAATTCGATGAGAACTTCAACGTAAAGGATCACTACTATCTGGGTGACCAGGAAGCGCTGAAGGCGGCCATGGAAGCCGTAGCCAACCAGGGTAAAAAGAAATAAAAGAAAATGAAGCCGCAGGGCTTCATTTTTTTTGTCTAGGAGCGGAAAGCGTCAATGAAGATCTTGGCAAACTTTTCGTGGTTTCCTTTAAAGGCGAAATACACATTTCTGTTTTCCTGTATCGCTCTCTGGTCGACGACGGTCTGTCCTTCCGTTACGCCGCTTAGAGATACCTCGACATTGCATAATCTGACATCTTCCAACACGGACGGATCGATCAGATAGGCGATGCACAGCGGGTCATGGAGTGCACAGGTGTGCGGCACTTCCAGAGGCTGGGCCTGATCGTGGACCATGATTCTAAGATCAAGCTGGCTGGCCGCAAACAGGGAAGCAGGGGTATTGATCCTTTTTAGTTCGTTCGAATCTTCCTGGGAGATGTAGGCGGTATGCGTTGCATCCAGAGGAACCATCGTGATCTTGGCACCACAGTGCAGTACTTTCTGAGCCGCTTCCGGATCATCGTAAATGTTGAACTCGGAGGCGATCGTCGCATTGGTAATGTTCCATCCTCCGCCCATGATGACGATCTCTTCAATATTCTTAACGATCCTAGGTTCGATCGTCAAGGCGACAGCCAGGTTGGTTAAAGGTCCGACCGGAACCAGGGTGACCGGTTCTTTGGCATTCATCAGATAATCGACATAGAAGAAGGCGGCAGACATGTCTTCTTCTTTCCTTGTTGATTCCGGAAGAGGAAGCAACGGGGTATGGATGTGGACCTTGTTTCCGGCTTTATCATAGGCATCGGCGTTCTCGGTACGCTGCATGCGCGGATAAACGGTCGTCTTGACCAGTGAACCGGAGCAGCCCCGATAGACCGGAAAATCCGCTTTCAGCAGGTCTCTTACTCTTAGGGTGTTTTCGGTGGTATTCTCGATTGGCTGGTTTCCTTTTACCGTACAGACGGCTACCAGATCGATCTCAGGACGAAGATATGCCAGCAGGATCGCACATGCGTCATCGGAGCCGGTATCGACGTCAAGTATTACTTTTCTTGCCATGATGATGTTTCTCCTTTTGTTACTTCTATCTTAACATTAATTCAGTTGATATTTACTTACACTAAATCGAATAGTATAATAAACATGTGCTTATATAACTAAATACATATATGACTAAAAAAGAAAAAGAAATACTGGAAATCATCCGGGAGAATCCACTCATTGAACAAAGCGAGATCGCCAGACTTTTGGATATTTCCAGAAGCACGGTAGCGGTCCACATTTCTTCCTTACAGAGTCAGGGTTATATTTCCGGGAAAGGGTATATCCTGAAAGAAGAAGACTATATCGTCGGTGTCGGCGCCTGCAACGTCGATGTCTACGGCCGATCAAGGATCCCGATCCGGACCCACTACGATCATCCTGCGGATATCGTATCCGGTGTTGGTGGTGTCATGTACAACATCATCTGTAACTACGTGAAACTGGGTGGCAAGGCGGATCTAATCACGGCTTACAGTGACGATGCCTATGGAATGATGATCACTTCCGAATGTAAAAGAAACGGTATTGACATTCACGATTCACTTATGGCAAAGGGTGCTACCTCGGGAATCTTCATGCAGATACAGGATGAAAACAATGACATGTACATGGCCATCTGCGACATGTCGATCCTGGAGAATCTTACCCCTGCCTATCTTCGCAGCAAGGAGAAAACGATCCGCAATGCCAGACTGGTCGTCATGGATCCATCCCTACCGGATGATGTGATCCGGGAACTGATCGGTATCTGTAAAGATCACACATCCCTGTATATCGATCCGATCTCCGAGAACTATGCTCTGAAGATGCGTCCTTATGTTCCGGATATCGATCTGATCAAACCGAACCGGGGAGAGCTGGAGAACCTCAGCGGCATGAAGATCAAGAATGATGAGGATCTGTTCAAGGCCGTAGATAAGCTGCTGGAGCAGGGTGCAAAACGTGTCGTCGTATCGCTTGGTTCGCAAGGTATTCTCTATGCGGATCAGGACAGGAAGATCCGGAAACGACTTCCGGAAGAAAAGCACATGGTGAATGCTTCGGGAGCCGGAGATGCCCTGATGGCGGCAATCATCTATGGTGATGTGAACGGTCTGGATATCGATAAGACACTGGATTACGGACTGGCTGCCGGTATAGCAGCCATACGAAGCAACAAGACAATAAACAGCGAGATGTCAGTCGAGCTGCTGGATAAAATTATAGAGGAGAAGAAAAAATGAACTACAAAAACTATTTATCAGTAACACCGGAAATTGAAGAAGCGATTGCCCAGGGCAAACCGATCGTCGCTCTGGAATCGACCATCCTTTCTCATGGCATGCCTTATCCTGAGAATGTGGAATTTGCTCATAAAGTAGAAGAGATCATCCGGGGCGAAGGCGCTATTCCGGCTACGACGGCGATCATCGGCGGCAAGCTGAAGGTCGGTCTTAACAGCGATGAACTGGAACTCATGTGCAAGGCCGAGAACGTCGCCAAGGCTTCAAGAAGAGACGTAGCGGTCTATTTGACCAGCGGACAGACGGCTGCGACTACGGTTGCGACAACGATGCTGATCGCTGACCTGGCGGGAATCAGAGTCTTTGCGACCGGTGGTATCGGCGGTGTCCACAGAGGCGCACAGGAGACCATGGATATTTCTGCCGACCTGCAGGAACTGGCCCATACCAGTGTCTGTGTCGTATCCGCAGGATGTAAATCGATCCTGGATATCGGTCTGACTCTGGAATATCTGGAGACTTACGGTGTTCCTGTACTGGGTTATCAGACCAGTGAATTCCCGGCTTTCTATTGTGAGTCATCCGGCTATGGCGTGGACTACAAGGTAGCGGATGCGGCAGAAGCTGCCAGGATCCTGAAGACGAAATGGGATCTGGGACTGAAAGGCGGCGTTGTCTTAGGCAACCCGATCCCGCACGAGTATTCGCTGGATCATTCTTATATTGACAAGGCGATCGACCAGGCTCTGGAAATGGCTAAAGAGAAGGGCATACGGGGAAAGGCTACGACTCCGTTCCTGCTGGCTACGATCAAGGATCTGACCGGCGGCAACTCTTTCGCCAGCAATCTGCAGCTCGCCTACAACAATGCGAGAGTCGCTTCAAAAGTCGCGATCGAGTACGCAAAACTGTAAAAGAAGGTTCAGCCTTCTTTTTCTTTAGAATAGATTATAATGGAATAGATGATTAGATTATGTATTTTTGACATGGACGGACTGCTTCTGGATACCGAGCGGCAGATGTATGCGAGATTCGGTCTGGAAGCTTCTGCAGAACTGGGGAAGCCCCTGGATCTTGATTTTCTTACGACCGTGATGGGCGGCAGCAGAGAACTGTACCGGGAGAGGGTCTTAAGCGTTTTCGGCGAAGATTATCCTTACGAAGAGTATCAGCGCCGCCGCTGGGAAAAGATCAACAACATGATCGATCACGGCAAGATTCCGCTTCGTCCCGGTGTCATCGAGTTTCTCGATTTCTGCAATGAACAGGGTATCCTGAAAGCCGTTGCCACCTCTACGCAGGGAGAAGTAGCAAAGAAGTGCCTGAACAACGCCGGAATAGCCGGTTATTTCGACTATATGGTTTCCGGAGACATGGTCGTCAAAACCAAACCGGATCCGGAGATCTTCCTGAAACCGATCGAACACTTCAACGTTTTGAAGAGCGAAGCGCTGGTCTTTGAAGACTCACACAACGGAGCCCAGGCAGCGATCAACGGAAACCTGCGCTATGTCCTGGTAAAGGATCTTGCTTTTCTGGTGGAAGAAGACATGGAGAAGGCGGAACTGCTGACGGATATGATCACCAAGGCCATTCCGCTGATAAAAGAAGAAAATGAAAGAACCGCTGGCGTATAGACTAAGACCGGAAACGATCGACGATATCCTGGGTCAGAAAGACCTGACAGGGAAAGACGGCGTCATCAGAAAGTGTCTGGAAAAACAGACGATCTTTTCCTGTATCTTCTTCGGTCCTCCCGGCACAGGAAAGACGACGCTGGCCAGGGTGATCGCCAATGAGCTGCACAAGCCTTACCGGCGATTCAATGCCGTTACCGGAAACAAGAAGGATCTGGATCAGATATTCACGGAAGCGAAACTCTCCAGTCAGCTGATCCTGATCTGTGATGAGGTGCACCGTTTAAACAAAGACAAGCAGGATCTTCTGCTTCCGCACGTAGAAGACGGTTCCGTGATCCTGATCGGCGCTACGACGGCCAACCCCTACCATTCCATCAATCCGGCCATCCGTTCCAGATGCCATCTGTTTGAATTTAAGCCTCTTTCCGCAGAAGATATCAAAGAGGGGATCCATAAGGCTTTGGAATCCGAAAAAGGACTAAACGGCGAATATACGATTGAAGATGACGCATTGGATCTAATCTGTGACACGGTCAACGGAGACATCCGCTGGGCCTTGAACATCCTGGAGATTTCCGCCGTTCTTTCGCCCGGCAAGGTCATCACCAAGGAAACCATCCGGGAAAACTGCCGTCACGTATCCAACCGTTCTTTCGGTTCCGAAGATGGACACTATGATCTTTTGTCCGCCTTGCAGAAATCGATCCGGGGGTCTGATCCCAATGCGGCACTGTATTATCTAAGCCTGCTGGTACAGTCCGGAGATATTGAAGCTATCAGCCGCCGCCTTCTGGTAATTGCCTACGAAGACATCGGACTGGCCAATCCTGCACTGGCTGCCAGGACTTATCCCGCCTGTCAGGCTGCCGAACATGTCGGGTTTCCGGAAGCGATACTGCCTTTGGGCATGCATATCATCGATCTGTGTCTCTCGCCAAAATCAAGGACCGCAACCGATGCCATACACCAGGCCTCGGCAATTGCCGAGACAAAAGCCTGCGACATGCCGAAATATCTCAAACTGACCCCGGTTGGTTTAAACAAAGAGGAACAGTATTCCTACGAACGTTACGACTGTTTCCATAAGATACAGTATCTGCCGGAAGAACTGAAGGATCTGGACCTGTTTCCTTCCTTCAATCCGAACCGTTATGAGCAGCAGCTGAAACAGATCTACGAGGAACTGAAACAGAATAAACGCAGTTCTGATTTAAAGAAACTGTACCGCTAGAAAGGAAGATCCATGAAGTTTGTAAAAGAGAACGAAAATACGGATAGATATGTCGATACCGTCTTCTCTGTAGTCAGGGCGGCCAAGGCGGATCCTGAAGGGATCAATGCGACAGCCGGATGTCTCTACAATGAAGAAGGAAAACTCTTTACCTACCGTTCCGTCTATGAACAGGAAAAGAAGATTACCCCGATACAGCGGGCTTCCTATGCCGCTTCTCCGGCCGGGAATGCCGGCTATGTCGAAGCCATCAGCCGTTTTGTCCTGGAAGATAAAGTAAACAATCACCACGTTGCCATGGCAACGCCGGGCGGAACGGGTGCGATCTTTGCAGCTATGCGGATGTGCCTGGATGAAGGGGATGAGATCCTGTATCCTGCCATATCCTGGGGCAACTACAAGGTCATGGCTTCGGAAATGAATCTGAAAGTCTCGACCTACGACATCTACGATCTCGACGACCTGTTCAGGAAACTCGATGCGATCCCTTCCAAGGTCTTTCTGATCGTCAACAGTCCATGCGAGAATCCGCTGGGCCATTCCTATTCTTTGGAAGAATGGCGAAGGATCAAAGAGAAGCTGGTGAGCCTGAACAGGGAAGTCGTATTGCTTTGTGACATCGCCTACATCGATTATGCCGGCAACGATCCGAAGGCTTTCCTTGAACTGTTCAATGATATTCCGGATGATCTGCTGGTCCTGATCGCGGCATCCGCATCCAAGGCTTTTTCCTATTACGGACAGAGGATCGGCGCCCTGATCGCCATTCACAACGATCCTGCCTTCCTGGACCATTTCCTCAATCTTTCCAGCCGTCTTGCCCGGGCCACCTGGTCCAACTTAAGCAATGCGGCAATGCTGAACATCACGGAAGTACTGGAACATCACAATGAAGAATACCGGGAAGAACTGATGCAGGCCAAGGAAATGCTGAAGAAAAGGACCGACCTGTTTATTAGACAAGCGGAAGAATGTGGGTTAAAATTATATCGGTTTTCGGACGGTTTCTTTGTAACGATCGAAATGGAAGACAACGAAACGCGTGACATCTTCCACCAGAAACTGATCGAACACCACATATACACCATCAAAGTGAACAGGGGCATCAGAGTCGCACTGTGTTCTTTGTCTCTGGAAACTGTTGACGGTCTTGCCGGTAAGATAAAGGAATTAATGTAATGGAAGAAAAAAATAAAGCTACAGTCAGTGAAACAAAACCGCAGTTTGCGATCTTTGACTGGATCGTGTCTTTGCCTGTGATCAGGATACTGAAACCTTTGTATGAATGGAAGAGAGCCTTCTGGATCTACTGTTTCCTGGGCTTTGTATCTACGGTATGCAACTACCTGTTTACCATCGTTTTAGCCGATAAGTTGCTGCTGTCAGGCACAGTCGCAAATACTATTGCCTGGATCCTGTCGACCCTGATCTCGTTTGTGCTGTTCCGGTATTTCTACTTTGACCGTACCGATAACAGTTTTATCAATGAGCTGATCAAGTTTGCTTCTGCCAGGATCTTTACGCTCGGTGTCGAGACGCTTTCAGTCTTCGTCTTTGTCGATCTGCTGCACATGAATCTGAAGATCGTCAAGGCGGTCCTGATTCCGGTAACGGCGATCCTGAATTATTTTATTTCAAAACTCTTTGTCTTTAGAAACAAGAAGAGCTAGGACAGGCAGTAAGAAATCTGTCGGATATACAGTCTGCTTCTGAATTGATCCGTAATCTGCAAAGGATCATTTGTTTTTGGCTGTTTGTTTTGTAGTGTATACAGGAACAATCAAGGAGATATTTATGAAAAATCTATTTGATCGATTGAAAAATGCATTAGGCAGAATGGAAGGCTGCATCCGGCGTTTTCCGTTCAGCTTTGTTTATCTTTGTCTGATTACCCTTGCGGGATCATATCTGATTATCAGCGAGAATGAAGAATACGAAATGATGGCGGCGCTGGTATTCGGCGGTCTGTCCTGTTTCCTTCTGGAACTCGCTTATGAATATGGAATACACCGGTTCAGACCCGTGAGCCCTGTCTTGAGCTTTCTGATTGGAGCTCTGGTATTCTGGCTGCTAAAGAAGCATCAGAACGAGTATGTTGATACGGCCGTTTTCGCCATGGCACCGGCGATCGTATCGCTGATCTGCTACGTTCTTTATAGGAACAGGGAAAACAGAAAGCTGTTCAGCCATCTCATAAAGTCCCTGTTCATCGTACAGGTCTTTACCGCGGTGATCCTCGCCGGATTCAGTGTCTGTATTGCCGCATTCCACTTTCTGATCTTCGGTTTCAGCAATATCTGGAAGTTCTACGGGATCCTCTTTTTGTCGGTGACGGCACTCTTCAGTATCACCCTGTTTCTTTCCTACGTTCCGGGACCAAAGGAAGAGGTGGAAGTTTCGGAAACCTACAGGACGATGATCCACAAGGCGCTGTTCTACATTTACCTCATCCTGATCGGCATCCTGTATCTGTATATCCTCAAGATCATCATCACCTGGAAGATGCCGGTAGGAAAGCTGAACTGGTTCGGAAGCTTTGCGTTACTGTTTTATGTTTTCTTCTATCTGTCGATCAATGAGACGGATGGAAACATTCAGACGCTGTTTAAGAAGTACGGGGCATATCTGCTGATCCCTGTACTGGCCATCCAGCTCTTTGCGATCGTCATCAGACTCGATGCCTATGGCCTTACGACGGCAAGATTCCTGTCGCTGATCCTGATCGGCATTGCCGTAGGCTTCATGCTGTCGAACATCTTCCGTTTTTCACCTTCCTGGTGTTTCCTGCTTATTCCGGCTGTACTGGTCCTGTTTACCTGTACCCCGCTAAACATCTACGATGTTCCTAACCGGGTCCAGGAAGGAAGACTGAAAGAAGCCCTGACAAAAGGAGGAGCCCTTGTCAATGACAGTCTGGATGAAAGCGTTGAACTGGAAACGGAATACTGGGAAGATGCGAAATCGGCATTTGAATACCTGAGATGGAGCGATGGAAAGAAAAGCGCATTCTATGAGACGTTTGCCCAGACGCAGATCGCCAAGTCCTTCTATGAATACGGATATGAGAAGACAAACGTCCGGTCCTTCTATTACAGCAACGATTTCTTCAAAGAATACCTGGATATCAGCGGCTATCAGACGATGCGCAGGCTGACAAACGAGGATACGGATCTTTATCCGGACGATCTGAGAGATTTCCTTCTGGGTCTTGAACAGACGGAAAACGATGAAGAAACGCTGGTGTATGAACTGAGCGACGGAAACAGGATCGTCTTCGAAAACATCAGCTACGACTACGATTTGGACAGCGGAGAGTTCCTTTATCTGTACTGGAGAGGAATACTCTTAAGCAAGTAATTCCTAAGGCGCCTTAAAGGCGCTTTTTTCTTGTATCCTGTTCCTTGTATTCTTAAGAATTGATTAATGTTTGTGACCTGATAAGGGAATTCCGTGAGTAGATCATTGAATAATCGGATAATTAAGTTAAAATGAAGGAGATCACACAGGAGGAAAAACATGGCAGACAAAGATTTCTTAAGTCAGTTTTCTGACAACAATAAACCGGAAAGTTTTAAAGAAGAAGAGAGAATTCCTGTCGTAAAGGAGAAGAAGAAAGTCAATCCTTTGCTGCTGGGCATTGCCACGGCACTTCTTTTAGCCATTGCGATACTGCTGTATTTCCTCTTCCTGGCACCGAAAATCGCCGTTCCCGATTTTGTCGGTAAAGACAAGTCCGATGTTGCCGCCTGGGTCAGACAGCAGGGAATCGAGACTTCCGGCATCGTCTTTGATGAGATCCATGATTTTGATACCGTAGAAGGAACCGTTCTTTCCCAGAGTATAACAGTCGGAAAGAAGGTCAGAAAAGACGTCAAGATGAACTTCGTGCTGTCACTTGGACCGGATCCGGATGAAGCGATCAAGGTTCCGGATCTCTCGGCCATGAACAAGGCTGAGGTCCAGCAGTGGATCAGTAAGTATAAATTAAGCAAGACAAAGGTCGTAACGGCATACAACGAGAATGTCGAAGAAGACGCAGTCATTGATTATGTATTCAGCGGCTGTGACGAGGAGAGTTTTACCAGAGCCTGTACCCTGAAGATCAATGTATCCAAAGGTCCTGCACCGGCCGGCAAGGTAACGGTAGAAGACTTCGAGAAGAAGCCGTTTGAAACGGTAGAAGCCTGGGCTAAAAACAAGAAGATCGACCTGACTAAGACGGAAGCCTATTCCGATAAGGTAGAAGCCGGTTATGTCATTTCCCAGTCGGTAGAAGCCGGAAAGGCGATCAACGAGGGAGACAATCTTCATGTGGTCGTATCGCTGGGCAAGGCCATCTTTATGCCGGACATGTATGAATGGACCGAGAATCAGATCAGTGCCTGGTGCAGCAAGAACGGCATCGTCCTTGCGGATGTGAAGTACCGCTATGATGAAGAGTTTAAAGGCGAGTGTATCGCCCAGAGTATTCCGGCAGGCACTCTGCTGAGTCAGGGCGACTATCTGAGTGTTACGATCTCTCTGGATGATCCGAAGATCTCGGAATTCATCAGGGACCATGGCGAACACGCTACGCTGAAAGAACTGGAAGAATGGGTTGCCGACAAGAACCGCAACGGTGCCCATCTGACTTTGAAAGTGACCCGTCAGCTGCACGATACGATACCGGTAGACTGTATCATCGACATGAGTAAAAAGGTTAAGAATACGGATACGGTCAAAGTGACGGTATCGGATGGAAAGAATCTGCTTCTGAAGGATAAAGACAGCAGTCTTACCTGGGATAATGTTTCGACAGAAGAAGAGATCCGGGAACTGTGTGAATTCAATGAAGTCAGCTATGAAATCACATATGACAAGAAAGAAGGCTTATATAACGGCGATATTATCGATATTACAAGAAGCGACACGGGAACAAGGCCTTTGGCCGGAACCTATCTGCCGCAGAAGACAGTCGTTCAGATCGTGATCGCCGACAACGGAGACGAAGGAATTCGTCCATGAGATAGAAAGCAGGTAAAGAGATGAATTTTATCAATAGAGCAATCAAGAATGTCAGCAGGAGGATGTCCAAAACTGTGCTGCTGATCCTGACGTTCTTTCTGATCAGTAACCTGGTCATTATCGGTCTGGGTGTATCAAAAGCATCGGAAAGTGCCAAGATACTGACCCGTCAGAAGATGCGGGCGGTCGTTACCTACGGCCTTGACTATAATAAGATCTGGCAATACGCCGATTCGATCGAAGATGAGGATGAACTAGAGGAGTTCTACAACAATTATCCGCGGGTCAGACTGGAAGAAGTCAGCGCCTTCCTGCAGGATGAAAGAGTCAAGACGGCCAATACGGTCAACATCAACATGTGGTATAACGATTCCCAGAATTCCCTGGATTTCGTTCATCTGAACAACCAGGCTGAAGAAGATATCGATTCCAACGGCGGACAGTCCTGCTGGTACGACGACGTGACCGGCGAACAGACCTGTGAAACTTACAAGAATCCGCTTTTCCTCATCAAAAGCAACATGTTTCCGGACATGATTGAATTTGAAGACGGGGAATATCAGATCGTAAGCGGCAGATTCTATACCCAGCAGGAGATCGACAACGGAGCGCTGGTATGTCTGATATCCGAGAATCTGGCAGCCCTTAACGGCGTAAGTGTAGGCGACTCCATTACACTGGCGGTCAACTATCTGGCCGGATACATGCAGCAGTTCGGTGTAACGGCAGAAGATCTGGAAAACTCCTTTGAAGTCATTGGCATTTTCTCCCACAATCAGCCGATCACCCCGGATGCGCCGAACTTCAATTACTGTTATCCGTATGAGAATCCCGACAATATGATTTTCATGCCTTCTACCACCATTTACATGGCCCAGCTGCCGATGCAGCAGAAACAGTTTGATTACTATGCGGAAATGTACGCCGGAACCGATAAATCAGATGATTACTACAACGATCCGGCAAACAGACCGAGTGAAGAAAACATGGAATCCCAGATGTATATCAACGATGTTACTTTACTGCTAAACGATCCGATGGAAGTCGAAGATTTCGTCAAGGACTATCAGGCTTCCTTAAGCCAGTTCGCATCGCTTTCCGCAAACAACGAGGAGTTCAACCGTCTGGCAAAACCTCTGGATACCTTAAGCATGTATGCGAACTTCATCGTCTGGCTGGTCATCATCAATGCGATCGTCATCATTACCCTGGTCACCGCACTGACGCTGAAGACCAGAGAATACGAGATCGGCGTTCTGCTTTCGATCGGCGCTTCCAAGTTTAAGGTGATCGCCCAGTTCTTTATCGAACTGGCCATCGTCGCCATCCTCGGATTTACCTTGTCCGTCGTATCCGGAAGTCTGATCGCTAAGAAGATCGGCAATACCGTCCTGGAATACCAGATCGCTTCCAGTGAAGTATCGCAGGATGAAGACTACATCTACAACAACAACGGTTTTGATCCATGGAATACCGACTATACGACAGACATCTCCCTGGAAGATCTGGTTGCGGAATATGAAGTCAGGATCTCTCCGATCATTATCGGCGAAATCTACGTACTGGGTCTGGGGATCGTACTGATCTCTGTCATCATTCCTTCCTTCATGATCATGCGTTATAACCCGAAGAAGATCTTAATGAATCAGAACTAGGAGGATCATATGGCAGAAATACTTAGATTAGAAAACATCAACTATTCCTATATCGATGGCGGATACGAAAGACAGATCCTGAAAGATCTGAGTTTTGCTTTTGAAGCCGGGAAGTTCTATACGGTCCTGGGTCCTTCCGGTTCCGGCAAGACGACACTGCTTTCCCTGGTTGCGGGTCTGGATACGGCCAAGAGCGGCAAGATTTATTTCGACGGCAAAGATATCAATGAGATCGGACTGCACAAGTTCAGAAGGAATGACATTTCCATCGTCTTCCAGCAGTACAATCTGATTTCCTATCTGACGGCCGTAGAAAACGTGATGCTGGCGATGGCGGAAACGGACAATGAACTGCCTAAGGACAAGAAAAACGTCGCCTACAACCTGCTGGAACGCTTCGGTATCGTTCGCAGTAAGGCGGACCGTATGGTCAATCAGCTCTCCGGCGGTGAACAGCAAAGAGTGGCAATCGCCAGATCCTTGGCTTCCAATGTCAACCTGATCTTTGCGGACGAACCTACCGGGAACCTGGATACGGCGACCGAGAAGGAGATCATCAGTATCTTCAAGGAACTGGCACACGATTTCGGCAAGACGATCATTGTGGTTACTCACTCCGATACGGTATCCGCCATGTCCGACCAAAGAGTTCTGCTAAAAGACGGAAAACTGACACAGATATAAAAGAAAAAGCCCGGTATTGACCGGGCTTTGTTTTGAGTGGAATCGATTATTCCTCAGGCTTGTCTTCTTTTTCTTCTTTTACGATTTCTTCTGTCTTTAAAGCTTTCTTGAGGTTTTCTACGCCTTTTTCAGCGATGTTGACAGTTGTCGTCTTAGCCTTGTTGATGGCGGACTTGACTTCCGGTTTCTCGAAGAATTCATTGACCTTCGCACCGATGTCGCTTAAGAAATCAGCGGTCTTCTTGAAAGCGTCAGATTCCTTGATCTTGTCGAATTCAGCCATGATGTCATTGCCGAGATCTTCCAGGGTTCTGCCTTTTTCATCCGGTTTCTTGGTCAGTTCGGCGATCTTCTCTTTGGTGAACTCAACTGCTTCCATGGATTTAGCTTTTACTTTATCCAGGAATTCATCCAGTTTTTCATCTTCCTGAACATCGTTAATGATGTTCTTGACTTTTTCTATTGAAGATCTGATAGCTTCTTCTGTCTTGCCGACAAGAGCTTTTGCCTTTTCCTTACTTTCATCGTCTAGCTTCTCAACTTTCGCAGCCAGATCGTTCTCAAGTTCTTCTACCTGAGATTCCATCTCCTTTACAGTATCATCAAATTTCTGCATATGATATACCTCCTTATAAATCTATTATATAAAAAAAGATGAAAACAATGTGAATTATGCGATAATTTAGCACTCGTTTAATAATCATATAATGCTATAATTATATTTGTTATGAGAAGAAGAGGCGGAATCGGAATTTTCGGATTTATCATTATTATGTCGCTGCTGGATGCTTTTATGGAAAGCGGCGGTTTACTGATTTTTGGTCTGTTGGTTCCTACATTGTTTACCGGAGCGTTTATTTACGGAATTGCGAAATTCCTGAAATGGGTCATGGGCGAGAATACTTCAAACAGAAGGAGTTCCAATGTCTATACCAAGAAGTCTACAAGCTATGTAAAGAGTACACGGAACGCCCAGATCGACAAGGTCCTGGCGGAATACTTTGAGGACAACGTATCTCTGGTCCTGTTTGATGATGTATCGATTAGCACCCAGAACGGTACCTATACGACATTAGACAATCTTTATGTCAACTACAAGGAAGAAAAGATCTGTCAGCTGAAGGAATTCAAGAGTTATTATCCCGGCGCCTATGAGAAGATCATTGATTCTCTGGCCCAGCTGACAAAGAAGTCGGTTAAAGAAAACGTCAAGAAGAAAGCAAAAGAAACGGAGAAGAAGACAGAAGCCAAGGAAACAAAGAAGGATGTTTTCTCCGATGCGAATAAATACATCGATCAGATCAACTCTTTGAACCGCGATCTGGCCAATGAAGAAGTTACCAACGGTCTGTATCAGACCTGTGATCTGCTGAAGCAGATCGATATCGTCGACCGGGAAGACGGAACGGTGGATTCGAAGCTGAACAAGCTGTATGAATACTATCTTCCGATCCTGACGGGTATTCTGGAAGATTACAAGCGTCTTTCGGCTTCTCCGATCAAGGACGATGAATTCAAGAAATGTGAAACGCAGCTGGTCAAGACGATCAAGCTGATCAACGAGGCACTGAAGACGATTTATAATTCGATGCATGAGAGCGATTATATGAATCTGAATGCCAATATCAATACCCTGCAGTCGTTGCTGAAGCAGGACGGTTTCGGCTCTACGCCGTTTAAGGAGAACAAGTGATGGCAGAGAAAAGTATCGATATGTTTAAGCTTGTTGAGGAAGTAGAGAAGCAGAAGGCGATGGACATCGATGCGATCTTCTCCGACCTTGATTCAGTCAAGAACGAAGAGATCAGCACGGTAAAGAAGAAGGTCTATACTTCACAGACTTCCACTTCGGCAGTCGTAAACAAGCCGCGTATTCCGGATCAGATCGGCAGCTATCAGACCCGTTTTGAAGCGTTTCGGGGTGTCATTGAACATGTCTATTACGGCGTAAACAATGCCAACGTCTATGTGGAAGGACACCGCGATGCTCTGGAAAAATACTACAAGGACGCCTATAACAATTCCAAGGATCTGTATGTGATCGAAGCCAGAGTCAACGACGAGATCAATCGTTACGGCACGCATTCCCAGCTTTATGAAAAGGGATACTACGACGGACTGTTCTATGTCCTGAAAGCTTTGAAACGTTCCAAGGAACTGCTGATGGCTAAACTGAACAGTGAGATAAGCAGGAACCTTTAATATGAACAGGCACGAAGAAAAAGAAAAAATGATGGATGAGCTTTTCTCTAAAAAGAGAAGCTTTTCAAATATCTACAATGATTCTGTCGATATTCTGAAAGATACGGAAAGTGAACTGAACCGGATCCTGGCACAGAATCAGAAAGACATTGAAGAACTGACGAAGAAGTTTAATTATTCGGATGACGATCTGAAGAGACTAAAGGCTGATATCGAAAAGGACTTCAACATTTCGATCGATACGCCGGAAACGGTCGTACTGGGCAAGGCTTCCAAGGAAGTCTTTGACAATATCTATAAGGATCTTTCTGACAAGGTCATCGGTCAGGATGAAGCCTGTAAGGCTTTTACGACGGCTTTCAGAAGACCGTATGTCATCGGCAGCGATCCGAAGAAGATCCGCAACAGCATCATTCTGTATGGAAGCAACGGTACGGGAAGATACCAGATGGTTACGGAAATGGGCCAGCTGCTGAAGCAGTACGGCTTAAGCGTTTCATCTGAAGTCTATGTTCTGGACATGTCAAGATACCAGTCCACTTCCCAGGAAGTCCTGTTCCTGCAGGACATCTATGTCGCCTTATCCGGCAAGAATCCAATCATTCTGATCGAGAAGTTCGAAGAAGCTTCTCCGGTATTCAACAGGATGCTGGCGGAACTTGTGCTGGAAGGGACCTGTGTCTTAAGCAAGCGCTATACGCTCAAAAACAATCAGCTGATCGAAGCGACCACGACCCTTTCGGGAGATGTCATCGATCGTCTGAACGGCAACGACAAGATCCTGGTCTTTGTCTCGGAAAAGAATCCGACCAAGATCATGGATATCTTCGGCAAGTCTTTCATCGACAAGATCGATGACAAAGTACAGACAAAGAAACTGGATGAAGAAGCGCTGAGACTGATTATCGATCAGCTGGTCGAATCGCTGGAAAGCAGATGTAAGAATCAGCTGGAGATCGATCTGAAGGCAGACAAGTCGATCCACGAGTATCTGCATTCGATTTATGAACCGAATGACGGCAAGGATTCGATCTCACCGATGGTACAGAAGATCTACAACGAAATGGTCGATGTAGCTCTGAAATACGACGATCTTAACAGCGCACAGCTTCGTTATGAAGAGGGTGTTAAGGTCAGTTTCAATGATCTTACCATGGATCTGGATGTTATCGATGATGCCAAGGCGGAAAGAGAAGAAATACAGAAAGAACTGGACGATATCGTCGGTCTGGACTTCGTAAAGAACTATCTGCTTTCCCTGGAGAATCTGATCAAGATTAACCAGATCCGTAAGCAGAAAGGTCTTAAGACCAACGAGATCTCAAAACATATGATCTTTACCGGAAACCCTGGAACAGGCAAAACGACGATTGCCAGACTGGTATCTAGAATGATGAAAGCCTGCGGTATCCTGAAACAGGGCCAGTTGGTAGAAGTGACCAGAGCCGATTTGGTCGGCAAGTATGTCGGTCATACCGCTCCGCTTACGATGTCGGTCATTCAGTCTGCCCTGGGCGGTGTTCTGTTTATCGATGAAGCGTATTCCTTATACAGAGGCAAGGATGATTCCTTCGGTCTGGAAGCGATCGATACGCTGGTAAAAGCCATGGAAGACCACCGCGATGATCTAATCGTCATTCTGGCAGGCTATACGAAAGAAATGAAAGAATTCCTGGAGGCGAACTCCGGTCTGAAATCAAGATTTGCGAATATCATCGAATTCTCCGACTATACCGGTGAAGAACTGATGCTGATTGCGAAATCGATTGCCAAGGGCAAGGACTATGTCATCGCCGATGATGTATTAAGACCTTTGCAGGACTATTTCACGTTAATTCAGGCAAAGGGCGATCCGAATTCAGGCAACGGCCGTCTGGCTAGAAATCTGGTTGAAGACGCGATCCTGAACCAGTCCAAGCGACTGCTGGAACATCCGGATGAACAGATGAACATGCTGGAGAGGGTAGACTTCAATCTGGGAGAAAAATAAAGTACAGGAATGATCCTGTACTTTTTGTTTGAATCTGTATCGGAGGAACTAATCCGTATCTATCTCTTCTTCGTCTTCTGCGTCTATGGCCGCCGGAACCAGTCTTGGCATGATTACCCGGGTAGCGGTACTGGCAAGCGTGGCAATAGCGGCATAGTAGGTTCCCAAGGATATGATATGACTTAGGAAAGTCGTCCCGTTGATCTCGTTGTTCATCAGCAGGATGCCGGACAGGAAGAGCAGCAGCGCTCCCATGAATGTCCTTCTAGGAAGTGCAAACGATGTGGTGACCATCAGGATGGCGGCACACAGATACAGCATAGCTACGATTCTCAGGATACCGTATTCTCCTTTAATGTAGGAAAGAAGAACAACGCCAATCAGCGAAAGCACGAAACAGATGGCGATTTGCTTCCTGTCCGGTTTCTCTTCCTGAATGAATCCGTAGCTGAGTGTCAGATAGGCTGAAATGTGTAAGAATGCTCCCATCAGCATGTTTACGGTCATGACCGTATCCGCAAACATCAGAATGATCAGCGAGATCATGATCATCAGTACCAGTCTGTTTTTGTTGTGTAGATAACCGATCAGGGAGATGGCAACCGAGATCAGACCGATGATCAGCTTGAAATAGAGGACAAGATTTTTGGATTCCGGGAATAATGCCTTGTAGAATTCCATGATGATAAATAGCAGGAAGATCGTAAAGACACAAAGGAACGGAAGGGCTCTGTATTTTCTTCCCTGAGGGATCCAGCCCTTTCTGACCATGCGTTCGAAACGGATCCTGCCGACCAGGTAGACCAGCTGGAAAAGCACGATCGAGATGACGGCCATTACTGCAGCCAGGAAGTAGATGACCGCATCGCGCCAGTAAATGGTAGTCGGATTTGAACGGGTCAGGTTGATCGTGACGGAGGTATCTACGGTATATTCCTGCAGGTTGTACTTTTCTTCTTCGAAAGGATGATCGGTGATGATCTCCCTGTTTCCGTCCGCAGTGTATTTTACCTTCAGGCCGTCGCCGTCGCGTAAGGAATAATCGAAGAAATACAGCTTGTCATTGGCGAATCTGCCGATCGTATAGTTGAATTCAAAGAAGTTGATATTGTCGTCTACCTTAGGACAGGTATAGATGCTGTATTCCCTGTCTTTTGGAATCATGGCTACGACTGAATCGTCTATGTATAAAAGATACTTGTTGCCTTCCGGCGTCACTCTTTCGTTTTCCTTGATCTGTACGCTGTATTCGTCGTTTTCTTTCGTGTAGATCGGTTTTATCGATTCGATCTGTTCTCCCTTGTCGTTGTATAGATAGACATCCGCAGGAGAATAGATGTAGACCATATTGTAATTCAGATGTTCGTTGTACAGTTGCTCCGGGTCATCGGTCGAGAAGATCCAGGAAATATACAGTTCCGGGGTATGCGCCTGGACCACATTGGCGGCAGTGGAGGCGTTCCGGTTCCATCCCCGGAAGACGCTGTTGTTGCCGATGTAGTCCTGCATCAGCAGTACCATGTAGTTGAGCAGGGCATTGGCCTCGTACTGGTTTTCTTTATTGATTAGTACAGGGTCATTGGCCATGTCCAGTAAATTGGAAAGGATCGTGACAGGATCTCTGTTTTCCCAGATATGGATCAGTTTGTTCTGCAGACTTTGTGAATAGATCTCGGCAGTCGGGCAGATCTCCAGCAGATAGGAAAGAATAGTGCGGATCATGGCGTTGGCTTCCCGGTTGTACCAGTAGTCGATCCCGGTCAGTTCTTTGTAGACCTGATTGGCTTTGACCCGTTTTGCTTCGAAATCCGAGTCGGTTTCCAGAACAGGTGTATAGAAAGTCGTACCGTAGCGTTCAAAACCCCAGTCGGCAAAAGGTACGTTTGGAACGGGATCGGCTTTTCCAACGATATTGAAGATGTTTTTATAGCGGCCGTATTCTTCGTCAACGGCAGTACGCGGAGTAGCGAAAGTATAGGCAAAAACGTTTTCCTGTGAAAAGAGGCTGGAATCTGTAAGCATTGCTGCGGTGACATTGGAGATGGCAGCCGCTCTGGAGAAACCGGAGATCCAGATCTTAAAAGGACCTTCCAGGTGTTCCCCGGCGATATAGCCGAAAATACGGTCAAATACCAGTCTGGAAGAACGCAGGAAACCGTCGTGGATCTCTCCGTTGCCGATGGAGAAATTCGATTCCCATTCATCCATGTATCCCTGTCCGCAGACGCCGACGGCAATCAGTTCAAATCCTCCGTCCTCATCCTCGATCCGCTGGTGACCCATGGCAGTAGAAACGGTATACCGGTCTGGATCCTTATCGTAATCATCGCTGCGCAGGTCGGTAAAATGCGCCTCTTCCAGAAACAGATTCAGGTTCTGATCGGCTCTGTTTGTTTCGCTGATCTCGGCAGCTTTCGGACGGAAGGCGGCCGTTGCCAGTCCGAGGGATAGTTTGGCCAGATCATGGGAATAGGAAGTCGCATCCTGTTTAAACCAGTTGCGGTTAAAAGGAACTTCGATGCTGCGGTTGTCTCTGCAGGTAATGACATAGAAGCGGGAATGGATGATCTCCGTTTCATCGTTCTCTTCTCCGTATACGAAAACACTGCAGCTCAGACATAGCAGGATACAGAATAGGACGGAAATGATCTTTTGCAATATACTCTTCATTTCTTCATTCTACAACAATCGGCATTATAAAAAAAGAACCGTCTTGAGACGGTTCCTTCTTTCCATAAGCCTAGTCTTTCTTTGTTTCTACAGGTGAAACAGAATTCTTCTTGACGGATTCGATACCGTTCTTTGCGGCTGACTTGGTGTTGTAGCCTTCCGAGCGGCCGACTGCCTGTCCGTTTCCTGCGACAAGTCTGAAGTAGAATTTCTCATCTTTTCCCTGATAGAGCTGGAATTTCGGATTTCTTTCCTTGACGACTTCTTCAACAGTCAGGTCTTCGATTGGAGCGATATCCGCATTCTTGGTGATGGAGGCAATGCCCTTTAAAGCGCCTTTTCTTGCCTTGTACATCTGTGAATGCAGGATCGGTTCATGATTTCCTGCCAGCAGATTGAAATAATAACTTCCCTTGTCATTGACTTCAATAAGATACTTTCCCATAGTTTACCTCCTGAATATTATGTTTAAATGTTAACTTCTATTTATATTTTAAAATGTATCCGGTTCTTTTTTCAAGTACCGGTATCCTGTTTATGATTGATTTTCCATTCAACAGGAAATTATATTAAAATGATGATATGCTGAATGATACGATCTGTGCAATCTCTACCGCCGTCAAGGACGGTGCGATCTCCATCGTCAGAATGTCCGGTGAAGATGCTTTTAACGTGATCAGAGAAATATCCGATATCAAAGAGATCCATCCGAATACGATCGTTTATACCCATGTCAAAGACAAGAGGCAGATCATCGACGAGGTGTTGGTTTCTTTTTTCGAAAAGGGGAAATCCTATACCCGGGAGAACATGGTTGAGATCAACTGCCACGGCGGCGTTTATGTGACCAGAATGATTCTGAATCTGCTTCTGGAGAAGGGATGCAGACTGGCGGAACCGGGAGAATTTACCAGGAGAGCCTATCTTAACGGCAGAATCGACTTGAGTGAAGCGGATTCGATCAACGATCTGATCCGGGCTGAAAGTATGATACAGGCCAGATCGGCGATCCGGGGGATCAACGGGTCGGTCGAGAGACTGATCCTGCCGCTGATGGAAGAGATGAAAGACGTGATTGCGATGATCGAGGTGAATATCGACTATCCGGAATACGAAGACGAGAGAGAAATGACGCAGGAAGTGATACGGCCTTATGTCGAGAAGTGGGTGAAAGACTGCAGACAGATGATCGACAAGGCGGAACGTTTCCGCGTGATCAAGGACGGTCTGAATACGGTCATCATTGGAAAGCCGAATGTCGGGAAGTCTTCGCTTCTGAATGCGCTGCTGGAGAAAGACAAGGCCATTGTTACGGAGATCGCCGGTACGACCAGGGATCTGGTAGAGGGAAAGGTACACCTTAAGAACATCACACTGAATCTGATCGATACGGCAGGGATCAGGAATACGGAAGAGAAGATCGAAAAGATCGGCATCGAGAAAACGATGGAAGCGATCGAAGATGCGGATCTGATCATTCTGGTTGTGGATGCTTCGAACATCGATGAGGAAGACAGAAGACTGATGGAGACATATCAGGACAGGAATCTGATTACCGTCTATAACAAGTCCGACCTGTATAAGACAGGAGACATTTCGATCAGCGCTTTAAACAACGACATCGACGCATTGAAGGATTATCTGAACGAGAAATACCGGGACGATATTTCTTTGGCCGATGAAGACATTTTAAACAACGAAAGACAGATCGCCCTGATGAAACAATGCCTGAATGAACTGGAAGAACTAATGGCACATATCGACTATGAAAGCACAGATATTACCGTAACCGGACTGGATGCGGCCTACCACGATCTTTGTCTGATTTTAGGAAAGGAATATCAGGAGGATCTGATCGATCATATGTTCAGAAACTTCTGTCTAGGAAAATGATGAACTGGCTGGATTCACACTGTCATATCAATGACGAAGCTTTTCGTGAGGATCTGGATGCCGTGCTGGAACGTATGGCAGAGAACGATGTCAGGAAAGCCATGATCATTTCTTCCTACATTGATGATTACCGTTTCGCTCTAAAGATCTCCCATCCTGAAATCAGCTTCAAACACTCCCTGGGTATTTATCCGGGCGATGTTGATACTGTTGATGAAGAGCTGTTTCATTCCTATGAAAGCCTGTACAAGGAAAAAGAGTGCACAGCGATCGGAGAGATCGGACTGGATTACCACTGGAATAAAGAAAACAAGGAAAGACAAAAAGAAATCTTTCAAAGACAGCTGGTTCTGGCGCAGCAGTTGCATAAACCGGTCATTGTCCATAGCCGGGATGCCATTCAGGATACCTATGATCTGATGAAGAAATATCCGGTACAGGGCGTCATGCACTGTTATTCGGACAGTGCGGAAATGGCCAGAGAATTCATTAAACTGGGCTACTATATTTCTATCAGCGGTACAGTTACCTGGAAGAATGCCAGAGAGTCGCTGGAAGTGATTCGGAATGTTCCTTTGGACCGCCTGCTGATTGAAACGGACTGTCCTTATCTGACGCCTGTACCGAAACGGGGAAGCAGGAATGAACCTGCCTATGTGGTATATACCGGAAAGAAGATCGCGGAAGAGCTGGGTCTGGATGAAGAAGTGTTTAAAATACAGCTGAATGAAAACTATCACAGGCTGTTTGGGTTATAATGGAAGAAAGATAAAAGGGGTATAAATATGGATTACATGTTGTTTGCTTTTATGGCAGTGCTGCTGCTGTATACGGTATACCGCAATTTTACGCTGCTGAAAAGATATAAACAGAATAAAGAGTATATCGAGTGCTACAAGGCGATCCTACGCGCAGATGAGAACGCCTATGAACGGATCAATGCTTTTATCGATTCCCAGAAGGAGCAGGACTTTGCCGGCAAGGGAAGACTACTGAAGCTCTATGTGGAACTGGACAAGAAACTGCCTTACCAGGAAACACTGAATGCCATCGATCTGAAGGACGTATTCTACAAGAAAGACCATCCTGACAAGTACCGGTATTCTTTGAACTGTGAACTGTTTATCTGGATTTATATCATCATGGCCAAGGCCAGACAGATGTCCGGTTTTGATGTCTTGAATGAGCTGAATGACAAGGTCAAGGCTCTGGAAGAAATGAACGACTGTCTGGAGTACCGTGAAGCGGAAGCGATCTACAATGCCCTGTGTGAGAAGGAAGACGGCGGCGTGAAGTTCTTTACCGATCTTCTGGAAGGCAATTATACGGAACTGCGTTACGAAAAGAATCTGATCGGTATATTTAAACGATTTGCCGCAGCGACGCTGGCTTACGGAGGAGAACCAATGGAGGACTACTATAAGCAGGATCTGCATAATTTTGCGGAAACAATGATCGGCAAGACTTACCTGGAGAATCTGGGCATCTATGACAAGTATCTGCCTTTGAAGGAGACTGCGGAAACGGAAGAATGAAACTGATCGTCGGTTTAGGAAATCCCGGTCTGGAATACAGTAAGACCCGTCATAATGCGGGTTTTTTACTCATTGACAAAGTGGCGGATAAACTGAACGTCAGTCTTGATAAAAACAAATGTAAGGCTCTCTACGGGATCTACCGCAAGGGAAATGAAAAGATCATTCTTGCCAAGCCGCAGACCTACATGAATCTTTCCGGCGATGCGGTCAGATCGCTGATGCATTTCTATCAGATTGATACGAAGGATCTGATGGTGATCCACGATGATCTGGATCTGCCGCTGGGGAAGTTGCGTTTAAGAAGACAGGGATCTTCGGGTGGCCAGAAAGGGATGGGAAACATCATCGACAGACTGGGTACTTCCAGGATCGACCGTATCCGGATCGGCATATCCAACGACAAGAACATCGATGCGAAGGATTATGTCCTGGGACGTTTTGGTACCGAGGAAAAGGCGATTATGAAAGAGGTACTGGAAAGAGCAGCACAGGCTGTCATCTACTCGTTTGACCATGATTTTGATGAGGTCATGTCGAAATTCAACGGATGAAATACTTAGAGATCTTAAACAGGATAGAACCGTTACTGAATGATTTAAATCATTCTTTTTTAAGTTATAATTCGCTGGTTGAAGAAGCGGTAAAACTAAGCATTAAAGCCAAGAATTCTTCTAAGCCGATCGTCGTCGTCAAGGAGAATGCCTACCTTGCCGGCCGATTAAGAGAGATCCTGTTTTCTTATTTTGAGGAAGAAGAGATCGTATCCTATCTGCCGGAAGAATCGCTGCGTGCCGAAGAGATCGCCGCATCTTATGAAAACAGAGCCAGCCGGATCAACGGACTCTACCGTATCCTGACCGATAAGAAACTGAAGATCGTTCTGACTTCTCCATATGGCCTGATACGTCATTTGCCGAAAAAGGAGGAACTCTTAAACAGGATCATTACGATCCGGAAGGATGAAGTACTGGAAAAAGAGGATCTGATCGAAAAGCTTAATGAACTGGGTTATGAGAAGACCAGTCATGTTGAGACGCCGATGACTTATGCTTCAAGAGGTTATATCGTCGATATCTATTCCGTCAATTATGAGAAACCGGTCAGAGTCGAATTCTTCGACAACGTGATCGATTCGATCCGTTTCTTTGACAACGATACACAAAGATCTTCAACAGAAGTCGAAGAGGTACAGATCTGTTTTGCCAGAGATGTTTTCTTTTCAGAAGAAGAGAAGGAATATCTTAGGGACAATGTCCGGATCGCCTCGGGAGAGATGGAACTGGAAATGGAATACATCCAGTCGGATACCTACCGTCCATCCCAGTATTTCTACTACTGCTACTTCGAGAAGTCCCATCTAAAGGATTATTTCCCGGATAATTACCTGTATCTGTCGGATCGGGACAAGATAAAAAGTCATCTGAAGCTGCTTACGGATGAAACGGTATCCTACATTCAGGAAATGTACGAAGAAAACCGTCTGCCTTTGAAGTTCTATGTCTATGCGGATTTTGAACGGGAGTGCGTCGGGGAGGATATTCTGGAAGGAAGACCGTTTTCCGATATCGGTATCATTACAGAGATCGATCTGCCTTATGGGACTCTGGATTATGTGCTGAATGTTTTGGACAGTGAAAAAAGCACTTATAAACTGCTGGTGATGGATGAGAAACAGCTGGAAGAAAGTGTAAATGCATTTACAAGGCTTTCGATTCCTTATACGGTCTATACGGGTGAACTGAAACAGGGGATCAATATCGTCTTAGGTTCAATATATGGCGGATACGAAGTCGAGAAACTGGATCTGGCTGTCTATACGCCAAAAGAACTGTTCAAGAAGAGAGTTCATTCCGGTCGTTATGCCAACCGATATGCGGAAGCCAGAACACTGAATTCCTATGAAGAACTCAATAAGGGGGATTACGTCGTTCATGACCAGTATGGCATCGGTCAGTACGTGGCGATCGAATCACGGATGGTAAACGGAATTGAGTGCGACTATCTGAAGATCATCTATAAAGGAAACGACGAACTGCTGGTACCGCTGTCGCAGTTCTCCCTGGTCCGGAAGTATGTCTCCCGGGAAGGTGCTGTTCCGAAGCTGCATAAACTTGGATCCAAGGAATGGTCACAAACCAAGCAGAGAGTCGAAGAGAGCGTGAACGACATTGCCGGACAGCTGCTGGAACTTTACAGCATCCGGGATACCAATATCGGCTTTGCTTTCTCGAAAGACAGCGTCATGCAGAAGGAATTCGAAGACACTTTCGACTATGAACTGACCAAAGACCAGGAAATCGCCATCAAAGAGGTCAAAGAAGACATGGAAAAAGCGAAACCGATGGATCGGCTGCTTTGCGGCGATGTCGGATTCGGAAAGACGGAAGTGGCGATCCGGGCGGCGTTCAAGGCTGTCAACGATGATAAGCAGGTGGCGTACCTGTGTCCTACTACCATTCTGTCTTTTCAGCACTTCGATACTTTTAAGAAACGTTTTAACGATTTTCCGGTTAGAGTGGAACTGCTGAACCGTTATATTCCTGCCGATAAACAAAGAGAAATTCTGAAAGATCTGAAAGAAGGGAAAGTGGATGTTCTGATTGGAACGCACCGCATTCTTTCCAAGGATATCGAATATAAGGATCTGGGTCTGCTGATCGTCGACGAGGAGCAGCGTTTCGGGGTTGAACACAAAGAAAAAATCAAACAGATGAAGAATTCAATCGACGTGCTTTCCTTAAGCGCGACACCGATTCCCAGGACCCTGCAGATGTCCCTGATCGGCATCCGGAGTCTTTCCACTCTGGATACGCCGCCGATGAACCGCTATCCGGTACAGACCTATGTCGTCCATAAGAACGAGAATCTGATTGAAGAAGTGATCATGAGAGAACTGGAAAGAAACGGACAGGTCTTTTATCTTTACAACAATGTTGAACTGATCTATACGGTTGCCCGTAAGCTGCAGCAGAAGATCCCATATGCCCGGATCGGCGTAGCGCACGGACAGATGGACAGACAGCAGATCGAAGATATCATGTACCGCTTTTATGCCAATGAGATCAACGTACTGATCTGTACGACGATTATCGAGACGGGTCTGGATATTCCGAATGCCAATACCATCATCGTAGACAATGCCCAGAACTTTGGTCTGGCACAGCTTTATCAGATCAAAGGAAGAGTCGGACGTTCCGACCGTATTGCCTACGCCTATCTGATGATCCCGGAAAAGAAACAGCTCAACGAGAATTCCCTGAAACGGCTGGAAGCCATCAAGGAATTTACCGCCTTAGGTTCCGGATACAAGATCGCCATGCGTGATCTGACGATCCGCGGTGCGGGAGACCTGCTGGGAGACAAGCAGTCCGGATTTATTGATAATGTCGGTCTGGATCTGTATCTGGCGATGCTGAACAAAGCCATCCTGCGAGCCAAAGGGGAAGAGGTTCAGGAAGAAGTAACAAAGGCCAATGTCAACATCCCGTTGTCCAGCTATATCCCGGAAAGCTTCTCGGACAACGACTATGACAAGCTCGCTTTATATCACGAACTTTACGATGTCAGTACCAAGGAGGAACTGTTCAACTACTATCTGAAAGTGACGGATGAATACGGCAGACTGCCAAAACAGGTTGAAGCTCTGTTTGACAAGAAAAGGCTGGAACTGCTGTATAATCTCAATCTGATCGATAAAGTCAGCAATGTCCGGGGCATTTTTACCGTTACTCTTTCAAAGAAGTATTCCGACCGGATGGACGGACTGAAACTGTTTGAATACTGTAATGGTCTATCCAAGGATTTCAGGATCTCCTACAAGAACAGCAGACTTACGGTATCGATCGACAATCAGAAGGAAAACATTAACAAAATGCTGAAACTGGTAGATAATTTAGATAAGCTGGAGAAACATGAGAATTGACAAGTTTTTAAAGGTCGCAAGGATACTGAAACGCAGAGAGACCGGCAAGCAGCTGGCATTGAATCAGCGTCTTTATATCAACGGGAGGCCGGCCAAGGCTGCCGCGGAGGTAAAGGAAGGAGACATGATCCGGATCGTTTTTGGGCATCGGGAAATACTGGTCCGGGTTCTGGAAGTCAGGCCTTCCGCTTCCAAGGAACAGGCTTTCGGCATGTATGAAGTAGTTGAAGAGAAAAAAGAAGAGATAGTATAATAGAAATATGACCGTTAAAAGAAAGAAAAAGAAACGCAGCGTTGTTTCTAAACTGGTTTCGATCGTGCTGATCCTGGCTGCGATCGTCATCTTTAGTAATGTGCTGAAAAAGATCTACAATATGTTTGTCCTGCAGCAGCAGGCAAAGCTGGTAGAAGCGGAACTGGAGCGTCTGAAAGAAGAGAATGCTTCCTTGACTTCTACCAAGGAAAAACTGGAAGATCCGGAATACATACAGACCTACGCCAGAGGAGAATATATGTTCTCCAAGGGAGATGAAAAGGTCTTCTATCTGCCATCGGATGAATAAAACAGCTAAAAAAGCTGTTTTCTTTTAGGAATCGCTCTTTTTTCCGGGAATAATGGATAGAAGCGGAAGAGAGGATGAAATGATGAATGTTGCGACTTCAACACAGATGAAAAACAGTTTTGGCAGATACCTGGATATCGCCTTGTCACAGGGTGAGGTGCTGGTTGAGAGACATGGAAAGATCGTTGCGAAACTGATTTCTTATCAGAAAAGCCAGACGTATCTGGCAGATACCTTGAAAGGACTGGCGGCAAAAGATGAAGATCCTGTTAAGTAGTGATGTTCTGCTGGACCTGCTTTATGACAACGAGTATTCACAGGATATCCGGAAACTGCTGTATCTGGCCCAGGAGGGATGTTTGGAAGCGGCTATTTCCTGTCACAGTTTTATTGAACTGTCGGAACATGTAAGCAGTGAGGTGCTCTATCAGACATTAGGTGTTTTGAACAGTTTTGTATCTTTGATCGATCTGAGTCGAAAGGATATCCGGAAAGCCTGCAGGAAAGATGATTTCTATGCAGGTCTTTATCAGGTTCTGGCTGAGAAACATGAAGCGGATTATATCGTAAGCAGAAGAATAAAAAGGGATATTCATAGTACAATAAAGGTAACGGATCCGAAGGAACTGAAGGAATTAGTGGAATATGGAAAAACAGATCAGCAGGGAAGAGATATACAAGGGAAAGGTCATTCACGTCGTAAGAGATGAAGTGGAACTCGATGAGGGAAGCAGAGCTTATCGGGAAGTGGTGCTGCATAACGGAGGTGTCTGTATCGCGTTAAGAAACGGGGATCACTTCTACATGGTCCGACAGTACCGTTATTCTTTAGGAAAGGAAATGCTGGAATTTCCGGCAGGAAAGATTGAAAAAGGGGAAAATCCGGATGAAGCCATTCTAAGAGAAGTACAGGAAGAGACCGGATATACGGTCAAAGAAATCAGAAAATACCCTCCGATCATTCCGACCTGCGGCTACTGTTCCGAGAAGATCCATCTTTACTACGGGATCGCCGATCAGAAAGTTGGTCAGCATTTTGATCCGGATGAAAGGATAGAACTGGAAAAATATACGTTAAGAGAGATCAGGGAGATGATAAAAACCGGTCAGATCGACGACAGTAAGACGATCGCCCTGATGTACCATCTGGAAACCGAGGGAATCGATGACTGATTTTGAAAAACTGGTAGAAGGAATATCGACCGTCAAGACGGAAACAGAGACCTATCTGGGTGATTTTTTCGTAAAAAAGAATCTGAAGGAATATCAGATTCCGCAGAACGCTTCCAAAGAATCCGTGAAAGCGATAAGGTTTATGTTTGAATCGAAAAAAGAGCTCAAGGAGAGAGCACGTGTGGCTTTTGATGAAGATCCGTTCTGTCTGGAAGCTTTCTTTACGTATTTTGTTCTATCAGAAGACATCTATGTCAGTTTCCGTTTCGAAGCCTATCGCAAGGAAGCTTCCGAATATGCCGATTTTGACGACTATACGAAATACTGTTATCTGCGGATCATGGACTTCTATGTAGATTTTCTGCTGGATCTGCATAATATTACACTGGCAATCACCATACAGCGGCTGATCGCCCGTCTTTCGGGCGGAATGAATCCAAGGACCGTAAGCCGTCTGGCCATGATGTACAACATGATCGAGGATGAGAAGGAATTCTACCGTCTGTATCTGGACAATGAATTCGGCTGTTACGACTATCTGCTTCTGCTGGTGACGCTGCTGAAGCACGAGGATCAGATGAAGGCCAAGGAAGTCCTTTTTGAAATGTTCGAGAAGATCAGCTATGCCAGCTATCTGGATCATCTTTGGGATCTGAATATGGAAGACCCGGATCAGGAAGCCTTCTACAAGACCGTGGAAGACTGTTACGAAGAGATCTCATCGATTCCTTATTTCTTTTCCTGGGTCAATGAGCTTAAAGAGGCAAATGAAAATAAGATAGTGCTATAATTGGGATATGAATATCGATATCGAGAAACTGAAGCAGATCCGTGAAGAACTTGACCGGATGTCTGAAAATGACATTCTTTTTGTCACGGAAAACAACGTTGAGAAATATGCGATCGTTCCAATCGAATTATATGATGCTGTTGAGGATATGTTTTCTTCCTTCAGTGAAGGAGGATATGTTCCGCAGGTCAAGATCGCTTCAAATCAGGAGATCGAACTCAGTTATGATGAATACGAGAGGATCAAGGAACAGATCCTGGAAGCGGTAGAGAAGACTCTGATGCCAAAACCGGAGAAGCTGAACTGATGAAAGGATATTTTATCACCTTTGAAGGCCCGGATGGTTCCGGCAAGACGACTGTCGCTACCGCCGTCTGTGAAGAACTGAAAAAACGGGGATATGAAGTGATCCATACCAGAGAACCGGGAGGAATAGAGATCTCAGAAAAGATCAGGAATATTATTCTTGATCCGGAGAATACCATGATGGATGCCAAGACGGAGGCTCTTTTATATGCCGCTTCCCGTCGTCAGCATCTGGTAGAAAAGGTTTTTCCTGCCCTTGAAGCAGGAAAGATCGTCATCTGCGAACGTTTTCTGGATTCTTCTCTGGCTTATCAGGGCTATGGCCGTCAGCTAGGTTTTGACGAAGTACTGGAGATCAATCTGTTTGCGATCGACAGGACTTATCCTGATCTGACTGTCTATCTGGACGTGGATGAAAAAGTCGGTCTGGACAGACTCTCCGACCGCAGTTTCAAAGATCGTCTGGATCAGGAATCGATCGATTTCCATCATCGGGTATCTCAGGGATATCAGGAAGTGTTAAGAAGATTCAAGGACCGCATCCGGATCGTAGATGCATCCAGAAGCCGGGAAGAAGTGATCGGAGATTCTTTGAATCTGATTCTGGGGCTGATCAATGATTAAGGAAGAACTGCTGGAAAAGGAACCGATAGCCTACCGCAGTCTATATAACGCTTTAAAAAATCAGAAAATAGCGCATAGCTATCTTTTTTCCGGTGAATATTCTCCTTTAAAGATCGAAGCGGCCTACCTGCTGGCCCAATCCATCATTGAAGGAAAAGAGGATTTTGCCTGCGAGACCTGCGATACCTGCAGAAGGATCCGAAGGAACCAGTATTTTGATGTGATCTACGTGGACGGTTATCAGAAAAGCATCAAGAAAGACGATATTGAAACGATCCTGGATGAATTTTCCAGGACTTCTCTGGAAAGTTCCGGAAAGAAGGTCTATATCCTTGCCAACATCAACAACTCTTCCATCAAGGTTCTGAACATGATCCTGAAATTCATGGAAGAACCAGGAAACAGTGAAACCTACGGCATTTTTATCAGTGACCGGAAAGAAGATCTGCTTCCGACGATCGTATCCCGCTGCCAGGATATTCCTTTCCTGACCAGGGATTTCTCTTTTCTGATCGAGCAGTACGAGAATGCCGGTTTTGATTCTACGGACGCCTACCTGCTGGCCAGTATTCTGCATCGTTATGACAGCGAACTGGATCTGAATGATCCGTATTATCTGACAGCCAGGGAATATGTCTACAAGATGATTGATACGCTCCAAGACAAGAAATATCTCCCGGTCATGTTTGCGAAGGAGTTCTATCCTACTTTCAAGGACCGTGAAGAATTCCGTAAATGTGTCGACTACTATCTTGCGATTATGATCCGGATGATCAATGATGCCCTGGAAGAAAGAAGAAGTCAAGACAGCGAGTACGACCATTATCTGCAGCGGATCCGGGACAACGATCCGGGCAGACTGCTAGAGATCTTTACAAGAGCCAGTGACAGGATACTGATGAATGCAGAAAGAAAACTGCTGTTTGACGCGATAAGCTATGAGATAATATCATATATCTGAAGGTGAATTATGGAAGAAAAGTTAAGATATGTTTCGATCCGTTTCGAAACCACAAATAAGACATATACGTTCTCAACGGCTGATCCTTCGATCAAGGAAGGAGATGCGGTTGTCGTAGAAACTCAAAGAGGGATTGAATATGCTACGGTCGTGACCGAGCCTTTTGAAAAACCGAACATCACCATGGAGATCAAACCGATCATCCGTAAGGCGACAAAGGAAGATCTTCGGCAGTTTGAACGGAACAAGGCGGATGCCGTAGAAGCGAGAAAGATCTGTCAGGAAGAATCGGACAGACTGGATCTGAAAATGAATGTCATATCGGCGGAATATACATTGGACCGCGCCAAGATCACTTTTATCTATCTGGCGGATGATCGTGTCGACTTCCGTGAACTGCTGAAGGTCCTGGCATCGATCTTCCATTGTCGGATCGACTTAAGACAGATCGGGACCAGAGACAAGGCAAAGATGGTTTCCGGTATCGGTGTCTGCGGAAGGGAACTGTGCTGTTCACGTTTTATCGGCGATTTTGACCGTATCTCCATCAACATGGCCAAGAATCAGTTGCTGGCGCTGAATATCCAGAAACTCTCGGGACAGTGCGGAAACCTGATGTGCTGTCTGCGTTTTGAGGACGACGCCTACAAGGAGCTGCGGAAGGATCTGCCGAAACTGAATTCCCAGGTCGAGTACGAAGGGGAAAGATTCCGTGTGACTTCCATGAACGTCATCACCAAGAACTGCAAGCTGGAAAATCCGGATCATGCGATTTACATCTCGCTTGAAGATCTGGTCAAGAAAGGCAAATACAATCGAAAAACCGTAAAGAACGAAAGTGAGGAAGAAAGTGTCGCTGCATAAGAAAGCTACACTTTTTCTTGTAGCCACACCGATCGGTAATCTTTCCGAGGTCTCAGAACGGACACTGAGTGTTTTAAAGGAAGTTGCGGTGATCGCCTGTGAGGATACGCGCAATACTTTGAAACTGTTGAGCCATTTTGATATCCATACAAGAATGATCACTTATCATAACTTCAATGAGAAAGAATCGACTAGAGGAATCGTAAAGTTTCTGGAAGAAGGAAAAGATGTCGCTCTGGTATCTGATGCCGGCTATCCTCTGATTTCGGATCCCGGCTATGAACTGGTCAATGAAGTAATACGGGATGGATATGACATCGTTACGATATCCGGACCGAATGCGGCGCTGAATGCCCTGGTCGCTTCCGGTCTGAAGACATCCCACTATCTGTTCTATGGCTTTCTCAATCCGAAGGCATCCCAGGCAAGAAAAGAACTGGAGGAACTGAAGGACTTTCCTCATACCCTGATCTTCTATGAAGCTCCTCACCGTATTGAAAAGACGCTGGCTCTTGCTTTGGAAGTCCTGGGAGACCGTAAAGCCTGTCTGGCCAGAGAACTGACGAAGCTTCATGAAGAGTATCACCGCGGATGTTTAAGCCAGCTATGTGAACTGAGGGATCTGAAAGGCGAGATGGTTTTACTCATTGAGGGAAAAGAAAAGACAGAAGAAGAGATCGATCTGAAGGAACTGATCGAAGAGATCGACCGGCTGATTGAAAACGGATCGAAGATGAAAGAAGCTGTAAACAAGATTGCCGAGAAACGTCAGATTTCCAAGAACAGTCTATATAATGCCTATCTGAAAAGAAAGAAGGAACTTTAGATGAACGCACAGATTAGAAGGATACTGGAAATGGAAAAACTGCTGAATGAGAGCCAGAAGGTTTTAAATGACTATGACAGGGTTCTGACTGATTTCAAGTCTGTGCAGGAAAAGATCGAGAAACTGGAAGCCTACTATGCCGGTAAAATGTGGCGTAAAGATTTTGAAGATGCGGAAGCGGGTAAACTTCCCGAGGGTCTGCCTGCCGGTGTCTTGTCAGAAGACGGGATCTACGATCTGCTTACGGAAAACCACGATCTGATCCTGGATACGCTTGAACTGATAAAGGAACGTATCCGTTGACAGGAATGAAGAAGCTGTTTCTGGTTCTTGGAAGCATCTGTCTGATTTATGGGATCATCGTCCTGATGATCATTGGTTTTGGGAATATCTTCAGTTATTTCTTTGTGCTGCTGGGCATTCTTTTTCTTTTGTTGTCTGTTTTTTATCCGAAGATCTCCAAAAGAGGAAGGAAGATCATTTTAATTGTATTTCTGATAGGATCATTTCTGTTTGGATTTCTGGAAACGAGAATCGTTGTTTATGGCATGAAGCAGCCTGAAAATGGTGCGGATTATGTGATCCTGCTCGGTTCCGGTGTCAGCGAGAAGGGGCCGTCCATCGATTTTATGGCTCGAATCAGAGCTGCACAAGCCTACCTGAAAGAAAATCCCGACACAGAAGTCATCGTGACCGGAGCGAAAGGAAGCAACGAACCGGTTACAGAAGCTTCGGCTGCCAGAGACTGTCTGATTGAATTTGGCATAGAAGAGAAGCGGATCCTCCTGGAGGATCAGAGCTATTCCACATTGCAGAATCTGCAGAATTCCCGGAAACTGATTGAAAAAAAAGGAAAAGACATTGATGACTGCAATGTCGTCATCGTATCTTCATCCTTCCACCTTTATCGGGCCAGATACATCGCTGAACAGATCGGCTTTGCAAAGATCTCCTGTCTGGGAAGTCACGGATTAAGGATCCTGGATCCCCAGTACTACAGCAGAGAATTCTTTGCCTGTATCAAAGAATGGTTATATTTTAGGAATAAATAAAAGGCAGCTTAAGCTGCCTTTGTTTGATCATGGTGCACCAGGTGAGACTTGAACTCGCATGGGATTGCCCACACGCCCCTCAAACGTGCGCGTCTACCTATTCCGCCACTGGTGCATACATTTATTATATTCTATTTTCCCAAAAGATAAACAAAAAAAGCGTTAAAATATATTTGAAGAACAGGAGATAGAAAATGAGTTCATTTAAAGATTTACGTATTGTTGATAATTTCTATCAGACATCGTCGTTTTTTCCGATGCCAACCGTATGTATTTCTACGGTCAATCCGGACGGCAGTCTGAATATCGGTTCCTATTCGCTGTGCTTCCCTTACTATATCGCGGGGAAAGACCGTTATGCGATGCTTCTGGAGTGTCGCAATACATCCAATACCTGTCAGAATCTGTTAAGAACACACAAATGTGCGATCAACTTTATTCCGGACGACAGGAAATCTTTCAAAGAAGCCGTCAGATTGGGCTTTCCCGGACCAAGCGCAGAGAAGATGAAAGAACCGCTGAAGTTCACGATGGAAGACGGACAGGCTGATCCTACAGATAAGAACAGACCTCAGGTCATCGCCGAAGCATTTCAGGTTTTTGAATGTACCTGGAACGTTGATCTGGAAGATGCCGGAAAGTTTAAAGTCGAGGATATCGATGACGGTCATCCGGGTCCTTACAACAACTTCAACGGAATCACTTCCAAATACGGTGCCCATTTCATACTGAATATCGACAAAATCCTGATGAAAGAGCGCTACTACGACGCGATCGTCAATGGTGTCAGAAAGGACAGTTTCCCTCCGGTTCCGGTTGATTACGGCTACCGCGATTCTACCAACTTCTGGTATACCCAATTCCCACGTTTCAAGAAACCGATCGCAGAACCGATCCCGGCACCGAAAGAGGTCGACCTGGATTCCATCAAGTATGCGGCCAACCGCTGTGATCCGGACATCAAGTTCACCGATGATGCCCTGAAGAATTTCGTTAAGGTACCACGTCCGTTCCTGAAAACCGTTCTTAACGGCTGTGTCGCCTGGGCAAAAGAAAACGGCGTAACGCTGATCACGGATGAGCATGTCAAAATCATCAACGACAAACGGAAACAGGAAAAGAACAGAAAATAAAAAAACCGGCAGTACTGCCGGTTATTATATGTTTAATCTGTGATCGTGATTCTTCCTTCGATCTGTGAATCGACATTGTTCATGCCGACCAGCAGCTCTTCAAAGATCGAGAAGTCGTCAGTGATGACCATTCTGGCCTTCTTGTTTCTCAGAACTTCTTCCACAGGAAGATCAAAGAATTCGGTGAAATTCTTGAAATGGTATTCCTGGATGGCGATCTTCAGCATCTGGTTGTCGACGATGTTTTTGCCGTTGTAACTGAACTCTTCGAAGTCGTGTTTTGATCTGCTGTAGACCATCCTGACGCCTTTGGAGACCTGATAGAATTCGGTATGCCCGTCTCCGTCAAGTGCTTCGTCTCTCAACATGAATTTCATCATGTGTCTGAATTGCCTGCCGCTGATTTCCAGCATGTATACCGGTGCGTTGTACGGCAGACATTCCTTCAGATCCTGATACTGGACGATAGGGCCCATCTCTTTCAGGCGGATCGATCCGGATGCATACAACATGATATCGAAGCTGGAATCGACTTGCAAAAGGTCGGCAAACAGATTGCCTAGTTCCGTTTCCATGTTTCTTCTTGGATGGGTCAGGACGCGTTTGAAATTGGTGATGATCCGGTTGTACTTGCGATCCGTCTCTTTCTTGTAGGAATTCAGGACATCTTCCAGAATGGTGTCCGGTCTGCAGGTCTCGGTGTTGATCGGGAGACATTGCCAGTTATAATCGAGCATCTTGTGCTGGAACGTATCGATGTGGATATCGAATCTGCCGATCTGGTCCGTTCCCACACCGACCTGGACGATTGGAATACCGTTGACAATACACGGTTCCTGCAGCAACGTATGGGTATGGCCGCCGATGATCAGGTCGACGCCCCAGTTCGGATCCAGTGCGGCCGCAAGTTCCTGGTCTTTCTCAAAACCGATGTGGGTCAGTAGGACAGTCAGATCGATCCTGGTCGTCTTGTAGTTGTCGATGATGACACCGACCTGTCTGGCAGCTTCCCAGACGTCGACGAAGGAGCCGATCACTTCTTCACTTCTGGTTGAGGCAAGGACTTCTTCCGTGATAATGCCGATAAACATGACTTTCAAACCGTTGACATCGATGATCTCATAAGGCTTAAACAGCCTGGTGTGATTGGTCTTAATATACATGTTTGCATTGACGATTGGGAATTTGGCACATTTCTCCAGAAATAGCAGGTGCGAGAGTCCGTAATCGACTTCGTGGTTGCCTACGGTAACGACGTCGGGAGAAAGGAAATTCATCAGCTCTATCGTTGAAAGGCCGCGGTATTCGCTGTCGATGATAGATCCTCGGAACATGTCTCCGGCGATCGCAAAAAGGGTATTCTTTTCTTCTTCTCTGACCTGTTTAATATATCCTGAAAGCAAGGATACGCCGCCTTCATGATATCCTTCTTTTTCTTCCGCAAGGAAATCCCCATGCAGGTCGTTGGAATGTAGAAGCGTCAGTTTTTCGATCTGATCCATATAGACCTCCTTCTTTGTTTATAAAAAACAATAGAAGTGGATTTCGATTCTATTGTTTTCTTTCTGATACTATTATAGATTATTCGGGATGTACTTTACTATCTTTTCATCTGAGTGGTGATCTCGTTGAAGAGGGACAGTGTCCATTTTCCGCTGTTTTCTACTTCTTTTAAAAAGTCATAGTCCGGATCTTCGATAGTCTTGCCATAGGAAACTTCTACGTACTCGATAGCCTGCGTCGCAAAACGGTTGACCCGTTGTGCGCCGTTCCCGCCAAGATCTTCGGTATATTCTTTCAGACTTACGGCAGCCGCATAGATCTGATCCGCCGCTTCTTTTGTTTCATCATCAACGCCATAGGCAATCAGTTCATAGTTGTCCAGAATAATGTCTTTCAAGGCGATCAGATCTTCTTCTGTCACATCCCTAGCCCGTTTCATTTCCCTGACTGTATCTTCGTATAAAACGGTGTAATCATCCGCGACCTCTTCCCATTTCAGCGTCTGTCTTTTTTCTACAGAAGTCCACTGCTGCTTCGTCCAGTTCAGGACAGAGGCGATATCGTTCCTGATCTTCTCCTTCAGCTCTTCAAATTCCGGTGATCTGTTATAGGCAGCTATGACCAGTTCCTTGATTTCACCTGCCAGAGCAGAAAGCTGTAAAGAACTGTCGGTAGAAAACAGAGAGGTGATCTTCTCCAGACCTTCTGCGATCTTATAAAGATCTTCTGCCGTCTGTTCCTCCTCTTTGCCGATACCTGATTTCAGATCGTCGATCTGTTTTAGGGCATTGTTCAGGATCTTCTTATAATCGTCCTGCAGAAAGGTTTTGGACTGTTCTGCGGCATTTTCAATCGTTTCTCCCAGCTCGTCATAATGTTTCTTAACATCATCCCAGGAAAGGGTTTTTGCCGAGCAGGCACACAAAACCGTTACACACAGCAGGATCAGGATCTTTTTCATGGCGCTTCCTCCCTTATGAGCCTCATTTTAATCGCTTTGCGACTGTTTTTCAATGCTATAATCGAGATAGTAAAAGAGGTAAGTGCTAATGAATCGGAAAATAGGACCGCTTTTCACGATCATCTTTCTGATAATGACCTGTATCGTTCCGGTTTCTGCCAACTCAGCAATCAAATCCTGGAAAGGATCAGACGGCAACGGGACATATGTCATGGAGAAAGACTGTCCTGTCATATGTGAAAAAGAAGAACTGATTTTTGATATTGGAAGTTTTCCGTCCGCCTATTTCAAAGATGCCGAAGAATTTTCGGCTTATGATGCATCCGTTACTGCCATCTATACGCTTCACAATCCGACCGATTCCGATCTATCCGTCAGACTCGTCTTTCCGTTCGGCAAAGCTCCGCAGTATCTTTACCCGTTTGATTTTTTCACGGAGGAAGAAAGTGGAAACTATGAGATTTTAGGCAACGGTCAAGTGCTTGACAAGAAACTCCGTTATTCTTTGATGACAGAAGACGATTTTGATGTGGCTAGAGATGTCGATCGATTAAGAGATGAATATCAGGTAGATGTTTTCTATCACAAAGATCTTCCTGTCCATGAATACGTTTTTGAGGCGAGCGGGATCGAAAAGAACACATCCGAATTTCCGGAATGTTTTCTTTCCCTGGATACGGATCCTTCCTTGCAGAAACTGATTCTTGAAAGCTGCCGGTCCTTTGCTTATGATCCGGATGGGCATTTTGAGATAACGATCGAACCGCTTGATGTTCAAGGAACTTACCGTTTCTATGTTCTGGGAGAAGACCTGAAACAGGAGCCGGAATGGAGCGGAATGTTCCTGAAGGAGGAAGAAGTTCCCGGAGAGATGCTTCTGAGAGAAAAGAACGAATTGACGCTGGAAGAGTTGATCCTTTCGGAAAAAGAGAATGACAGGATTTCTGATATCGACTGGTACAACGTCTGTATCGACTATCTGAAAGAAAGAGGAAATCTCATGTACGACACGGCACCGTTCCGGAATGCGAGGAATTCTCTTTTAAGATGGTATGAGTATGAACTGAATTTTAATGCGGGAGAAACGTTGACCAATTCCGTCAAGGCTCCGATCTATCCGGATATCAACGGATACTATGAACCGCCTGTCTATACCTACCGTTATCTGCTTTCTCCGGCTTCGACCTGGGCGGACTTTTCTAATCTGAATATTCGTGTCAATACTTCTTATGTGATGATCGACAACAAAGACTTCTCGCAAGAAGAAGGAACTTACAGACTGCATTATGATCAGCTTCCGGAAGGAGAACTGTCCTTTGCTTTGTCAGAAAACGCTTCCCCGAAACACAGCGGTGGTCATGTGTTCTATCTCGTGATCGGCATAATGGCGGCTGCCGCCGTACTTTTCTTGCTGCTGCTTAGTGCCGTGATCCGACTGTTTAGAAGACTCATCCGTAAATAAAACAAAAGGCATCCAAGAGGATGCCTTATTTGTCAGTGGTGCACCAGACAGGACTTGAACCTGCACGAAGTTGCCCCATATGAACCTGAATCATACGCGTCTGCCAATTCCGCCACTGGTGCATACACATATATTTTACTACAAAAAATTCTTGAAACAAGACCTTATAATGATAAAATAATTAGGTATGGAATTTAGGAAGATCGTAAACGTGGCTGTGATTGCCCATGTTGATGCCGGAAAATCGACACTTGTCGATGCTTTTCTGGCGCAGTCGCATGTCTTTTCCGACCACGAAGAGATCGTAGCCCAGGTCATGGATTCCAACGATCTGGAGCGGGAAAGAGGCATTACGATCTATTCCAAGAACTGTTCGATCAACTACAAGGACTACAAGATCAATATCGTCGATACCCCGGGACATGCGGATTTTTCCAGTGAAGTGGAACGTATCATCAAGACAGTCGATACCGTCATCCTACTGGTGGATTCTTCCGAAGGTCCGATGCCGCAGACCAGATTCGTATTAAAGAAGTCCCTGGAAGCGGGATTAAGACCGATCTTACTGATCAATAAGATCGATAAGAAAGACGCACGGATCAATGAAGTCATCGATGAAGTCTATGATCTTTTCCTGGATCTGAGTGCCAGTGACGAACAGCTGGATTTTCCGATCCTCTACGGCATTGCCCGAAACGGGATCGTCCGCTACAATCCTGGTGATTCCAACAATGATATTAATCCGCTTTTCGAGACCATCGTCTCCCATGTCGATCCGTATCCGAACAGGATGGAAGAAGCCCTGCAGATGCAGGTAAGTGCTTTGGCATACGATGATTATATCGGCAGGATCGGTATCGGCAGAGTTTATTCCGGCATGATCCGGCAGAATGCGATGATTTCTGTATGCAATAACATGGGTAAGAAGGAGAACCGCAAGATCGCCAACCTGTACAACTACCAGGGTCTGAAAAGAACGGCGGTCGACGAAGCGCAGTGCGGTGATATCGTTCTGATCAGCGGTATCGAGAATATTGAGATCGGCGATACGATCGGTCCGGAAAATGTTTATGAAGCGCTTCCGCAGATCGATATCGAAGAGCCTACCTTAAGCATGAACTTCATGGTCAATACTTCTCCGTTTCAGGGTAAATCCGGAAAGTATGTGACCAGCAGAAACATCAAGGAAAGACTGGAAAGAGAACTGGAAGTCAATGTCGGTCTGAAAGTGGAAGCGACGGATACGACCGATACGTTTAAAGTATCCGGAAGAGGTGAACTGCATCTTTCGATCCTGCTGGAAAATATGCGGAGGGAAGGCTATGAGATTGCCGTAAGCAGACCGGAGGTCATTTTTAAGAAGATAGACGGAAAGCTTTGTGAACCGATCGAGGAAGTGATCTGCTCCGTTCCAAACGAGTATTCCGGTTCCGTCATCAATAAACTGAATCTACGCAAAGGACAGATGGTGGATATTCAGGATGAGGGTTCCTATACCAAGGTGATCTATCATGTTCCTACCAGAGGACTGCTGGGTTATCGCAGCGAATTTATCAACGATACCAAGGGCGAAGGCGTCATGGTCCGTAAGTTCATCGAATATGAACCGTTTGTCGGAGAAGTTCCGCAGCGTGCCAATGGAGCCCTGATTTCGATGGCTTCCGGTAAAGCGATGACTTATGCGTTATGGAATCTGCAGGAAAGAGGGCAGCTCTTTGTAACGCCGCAGACGGAAGTCTATGAAGGCATGATCGTAGGTGTTTCTTCCAAGAATCAGGACATTGAAGTCAATCCGACCGTAAACAAGAAAATGACGGCGATCCGTTCTACCGGAAACGATGAAGCGATGAAACTGGTCCCGGCAAGAGTGTTCTCTCTGGAAGAGGCACTGGAATTTATCAATGACGATGAGCTGGTCGAGATCACACCGGATGCGATCCGTTTAAGGAAACGTTATCTGACCAATCTGGACCGCCGCAGACATATGCGGGAAGTAAATAAAGAAACAAACAAGGGATGATCACACATATTGTGTGATTTTCTTTTGTATTTTAGGTAAAATGAGTTTATGGAACTCCTGGTAACTTTGAGGAAAAAATCATTGCTGGAAAAAGTCACTCCATCCGTTGACGGTGTCATTATCGGAAGAGTTTTTACCAGCGGCTATCATTATACTCTGGAAGAGATCCGGGATATTTCTACCTACTGTCACGAGAATTATCTGAAATGTTACATTGCCATGGACAATTTCATTTCAGAAGACGACCTGGAAACGCTGGATGCCTATCTGGCTTTTCTCCGTGAACTGGATATTTCCGGCATCTACTTTCACGATCTTGGCGTCATGGAGAGAGCCATCCCTTACGGCCTGCTGCCAAAGCTGATCTACGACGGGAAGACCGTTCTTTGTAATTCTTTGGATACCGCCTTTATGTTGAAACAGGGCATTGGATCAGCAGTAATTTCCAGAGAACTGACGCTCTCGGAAGTCAGACATATCATACAGAACAATTCCGGCAGAGTGGATATGCAGATATTCGGCCATCTGCGTCTGTCCTATTCCCGCAGGAAGTTTTTAACCAACTACTTTAAACAGATCGGCAAGGAATACGACTATCTGAACAAAGAGACTCTGAAGCTGGTGGAAGAGAAGAGAGACTATGCTTTACCGATCGTTGAAGATGATCAGGGAACGATGATTTATTCGGATTATATTTTTGAAATGGTCCGGGAACTTGTTGAATTCAGAAAGGATTTAAGAGCCGGTATCATTGAAACGCTCTTTATGGAAGATGAAAACCTGATCGTACAGATCTGCCGGGATTTTTCCCGTCTCACTATAGAAAACAAGGAATTTATCCGGAACAATCTGATCTACAACCATCCGGATAACTACGCAACAGGATTCTTGTATCAGAAAACCAACATAAACAAAGATGAATAAGATAGAACTGCTGGCCCCGGCAAAAGATCTTGCCAAGGCAAAAATCGCGATCCGTTATGGTGCCGATGCCGTATATGTAGGCGGCAAGTTTTATTCGTTGCGTTCGAGGGCTTCCAATTTCGGTCTGGCTGAGCTCAAAGAGATTGCCGCGTTTGCCAAACAGTACCATGCCAGAGTCTATGTCACCGTCAATATCGTTTTTCATGACAGCGACTATTACGGGATCAAGGAGTATCTGAAATATCTGGAACATATCGGCATAGATGCGGTAATCATTTCTTCGCTGGCGCTGATTCCGATCGTAAGAAGGGAAGCACCCGGTCTGGAATGTCATATTTCGACTCAGCTTTCGTCTCTGAATTCGGAAGCGGTATGGGCATTGCGCCGTTTTGGCGCTGACCGGATCGTATTGGGCAGAGAAGCTTCCATGAACCAGATCGAAGCGATCGCATCCAAGGTTTCTGTGCCGCTGGAGGTCTTTATCCATGGCGGCATGTGTTCCAACTATTCCGGAAGATGTGTGCTGTCCAACAGGATGACTCTCAGAGATGCCAACAGGGGAGGCTGTGCCCATTCCTGCCGCTGGAAATACCGTCTTTATGATAAAAATGAACTGGTCTCCGATCCGACCTGTCTTCTGTCGATGTCTTCCAAGGATCTAAGAGCTTCGGCTTATGTGGAAAGAATGATCCGCTGCGGTGTAGCCTCGTTAAAGATCGAAGGCAGGATGAAATCGGAGTATTATATCGGTCAGGTAGTCAAGACTTACCGCAGGATGATCGATGAGATTTATGAACAGGGTTCTCTGGATCCTGAAAGACTGGCCTACTATGACGATGAACTGTCCAAGGCGGAAAACAGGCCGGCCGATGACGGTTTCCTTTCCGGAGAATGTGACAGTTCAAAGCATCTGTATGGCGTCAATGGCGCCGGTGTTACGCATGATTATGTTGCTTATGTGAAAGGATTCGATGCAGTCAGAAACATGGCTCAGATCGAGGTAAAGAATGTCTTTGCCTGTGGAGATGAAATCGAGGTCTTTGGACCGGAGATCGATAATAAGCGTTTCACGGTACAGCTTCTGTTTGACGACAGCTGGAACGAGGTCAAGCTGGCGAACAAACCGACACAGATCCTTTATGTCCGTATGCCTTTCGTAACCGGAGAAGGGGACATGTTCAGAAAGGTTCGAAGAAATGACGATTGAAGGGGCAATCTCGGTCAAGGCTGCCATCAAGGGCAAGAAGAGAGAAATCAGCACGATCTACATCAGCAAGTCCAAGAAAACCAAGGATTTTAACTATATCCGTAAAATCGCCAGAATGAACAACATACCGGTTATGGAACTGGAAACGGAAGAACTTCTGGAACATCTGAAAGGGAAGAGTCATGGCGGAATAGGGGCGGAAGTTCAGTCCCGTAAGGAGGATGAATTTACCGAGGGTGATATTTTCTATCTGGACGGGATAGAAGATCCTTTCAATCTTGGCTATGCCCTCAGGACTCTGTATGCTTTTGGCTTTATGAATGTCTTATTGAGCGATCGGGACTATCGGAACATGGAAGCCCAGCTGTTCAAGTCTTCGGCGGGAGCTTATGACCTGCTGAATATCAGAGTCAGTCAAAATTCCCTGGAAGAGCTTAAGAATTATAAGAACGAAGGATATCATCTCTACGGTCTATATCGGGGAGAGAATTCAAAGGATATTTTTGAACAGGAATTTAAACCTAGAGCACTGTTTCTGCTGGGCGGAGAAAAAAGAGGAATCGGTTCCGAGCTGCTGGAGCTTTGCGATGAATTTCTTTATATACCTTACGGTTCCGATTTTCGCAATGCTCTGAATGCCTGCGGTGCACTGGACGTGACGGCAACGCTGCTGTTTAAACAAAGAAAGAAATGATTACTTCTTTAGAAAACAAGACCGTAAAAGAACTGACGAAGCTGCATCAGAAAAAATACCGCAGCGATTCTTTTTTATTGTGTGAAAAAGATCTGATCGAAGTGGCCAGGAAGTCCGGCAATCTGAAACAGCTGATTTATGTCGGCGATCCTCCCTTCGTGTTCAAGAACAGTCTGGAAGTATCTCAGGAAGTCCTGAATAAAATCAGTAAAAGAACGGATCTGGACTATATCGGCGTTTCATCGATTATTGAAGAAAACGACAATTACGGAGACAGGATCATGATTCTGGACCATCTGCAGGATCCTTTGAATATCGGCAGGATCATGGAAGAAGCCCGGCTCTTCGGTTTTGATTCGCTTATTCTTTCCGAAGAGTGTGCCGATCTTTACAACGAGAAGTGTCTGAACAACTGTAAAGGCGGTATTTTTGAACTGAAGATCTGTCACAAGGGACTTCCGGAAGAGGTAAAGAAACTGAGACAGAACGGCTACGTCGTATATGCGACCGGTCTGCAGGATCATACTAGGGAACTGCACGAAGTTGAAAGTGCAGAGAAAATGGCTTTTATTCTGGGGAACGAAGGAAGCGGTGTCACCAAGGAACTGATGGCGGCAGCGGACGGTGTCATGAAAATCGATATGCGGAATATCGATTCGCTCAATGTAGGCATGGCTTCGGCCATCATCATGTATCGGTTTAGGAAATAAAAAAGACTTCAGCGAAGTCTTTTTTAGTAGTACTTTACATCGAATTTTCTCTCGTTTTCTATCAGAGGGATCTCTTTGATGGAATAGTCGTAAACCTGAATGAAGCGGTCTTCCTTCAGGGAATCTTTCAGGAATTCATCAACGCCGGGCCCTCCCTGAACTTCTACCTCGACATTTCCGTTATCCAAGTTTCTGGCATAGCCGGTAAGGCCGTAACGTTGTGCCGACATCAGCAGTCTCCAGCGGAAGCCGACGCCCTGGACGATACCGCTGTAGATAATATAATAACGTTTCATCCTGCTTTACTGGATCGGCTCAAAATCAGCCGCTCCATGTTTACATAACGGACAGACAAAATCGTCAGGCAGTTCATCTCCCTCGTAAACATAGCCGCAGACCTTGCAGACATAGCCTTTCTTGCCCTGCGTTTCCGGTTTCGGTTTGACGTTCTTCTGGTAGTAGGTATAGGTCATCGTCTCAACATTGTTGATGACTCTGGCCTCTGTTACCGAACAGATAAACATGCCGTGTGTTCCCATATCGACGTAATTCTCAACCTTCAAAGAGAAGAAAGCGTTGATATAGCGCGGCAGGAATGCCAGTCCGTTATCGGAACGGAAGATCTCTTTTTCATCTTTGAACTTGTCGGCGTTTCTGCCGGACTGGAAGCCGAACTGCTGGAAGACCTTGAACGGCGCTTCAATGTTCAGGCAGTTGACATTCATGATGCCGGTCTGTTTGATGATGTGGTGGGAATAGTTGTCCTTGTTGATGGAAACCATGACCCTGAACGGATTATCTGTCAGCTGAGCGACTGTGTTGACGATCAGACCGTTGTCCTTCTTACCGTCATTCGATGTCACCACATAGAGACCGTAACCGATGGAGAACAGGGCTTTCATGTCGTTCTTGTTGGCCTGTTTTTCATCTCTGGCAACATAGTCGATACACAAAGCCTTTGCCAGATCTTCGATCTCCTGTCTGTTTGCATCATTCAAAGCCGACTTGATATGAACGATAGGATCAACAAAAGTCAGGTTTGCCTGTTTGGACAGCAGATCCTTCATCGTTCTGGCTGCCAGCGGAGCCCAGGACCCGTTTTCGATCAGAGCGATATACCGGTTCTGGAAATTCCTTTCGGTCAGATGATGAATGAATTCTTTCATGAACGGATAGATATCCGCGTTATAGGTCGTGGTGGCTAAAACCAGCTTGCCATAGGCAAAAGCATCCGCGACAGCCTGTGACATGTCGCACCTTGCCAAGTCATAGACCTTGACTTCCGGAGCGTTGTAGTTTTTCAGCTGTTCACGAAGCAGTTCTACGGCTTTCTTGGTATGACCGTATACGGAAGTGTAACATATCACGATCCCGTCTTTTTCAACTTCATAGGATGCCCAGGTCTGATACAGATTCAGATAATATGCCAGGTTCTTGTAAAGGAACGGTCCATGCAGCGGCAGGATCATGGAGATGTCAAGAGAAGCAGCCTTTTTCAAAACAGCCTGTACCTGTTTTCCATACTTGCCGACAATGCCGATGTAGTAGCGTCTGGCTTCTTCGATCCAGTCTTCCTCGACATCCAGAGCACCGAACTTGCCGAAGGCATCCGCCGAAAACAGTGCTCTTTCATAGCTGTCGTAGGTCATGATGACTTCCGGCCAGTGAACCATTGGAGCGGCGACAAAATTCAGTGTATGTTTCCCTAGAGACAGACTGTCCCCTTCTTTGATGATGATCTTTCGGTCATCATAGGATGTGCCAAAGAAATTCTCCATCATTTCAAAAGCTTTCTGTGAAGAGACGATGATAGTCTTTTCATAGACTTTCATGAATGTGGCAATATTGGCGGAATGATCAGGCTCCATGTGCTGAACGATCAGATAATCCGGCTGACGTCCATTCAAAGCATTCTGCAGATTATCCAGCCATTCATGGGTAAAATGCTGATCTACAGTATCCATGACTGCCGTTTTTTCATCCAGAATGACATAAGAATTGTAGGCCATGCCGTTAGGCACTTTGTACTGTCCTTCGAACAGATCGACCTGATGGTCGTTGACTCCGATATAGCGGATGTCCTTGGTGATTTCCATTGTGTTTCCTCCTAGTATGTTGTGAATTATCCTGTCAGATAAACATTTCCAGCAGCAGTACGCTGATGCAGCAGATCAGCGTGACTTTAAACAGTCCCAGTTCCTTGTAGGCACCAATCATTCCCAGGATCAACGCGACAATGCCGGAGATCGGACTGGCCGTAGCCCTTACGATGGCCGGAAAGGTCATGACGGAAAGGGTGACATATGGGACGTAGTATAGAAAAGAACGGATAAATAGGTTCTGTATCGGTTTTCTGATCAGGGTCAAGGGAAGGACACGGATGATGAAAACGGTCAGTGCCATCAGCAAGATGTATACATAAATGTTATTCTTCATAGGTCTCTCCTTTGACAGGCCACAAGAGAGCCCCAAGAGAAGAAACGGCAATTGTCAGAATGATCGTTACCGTACTTTCCGATAAGGGAGTAAATGTGGAAAGAAGGTAGCTGGACAAGAAACTTAGGACGATCAGGACAGCGATCTGTTTCTGTTTCTTTGCCGGAGGGATGATAATTGCCAGAAACATACCGTAAAGTGCTACTGACAGTGCACTGACGATCTTGAACGGCAAGGCGTTTCCCATGATGATGCCGAAAGCCGTGCCGATTGCCCAGCATGGTGCGGCAAAACTGATTGCGCCATAGGAATAGAAAGGATCGCAGAACGGCTCCTGTGAGACTGCCAGAGCGAAGTATTCATCCGTCAGGTAGAAACCAAGCAGCAGCCGGTGAAGGATAGCAGTCTTGGGACGGATCTTCTGCGAAAGGGCGAAGGACATCAGGACATAACGGATATTACTTACAACGGTAATCAGGATCATTTGAAGATAGGGCACACTCTCTCGGATCGCGATGAAGGCAGCATTTTCGCCGGCCGAAGCGTTAACCAGAAAAGAAGTCAGAAAACCCTGAAAAGGAGTAAGACCTGCCCTGGCTGCAGCGATACCGAGTGAAAAGGCTACAGCAAAGTAGCCCAGCCCGATCGGTATACCGGTTTTGAATCCTTCTTTGAATCCTTTCATTTTGAAAAAGAACTAGTTTTCTAGTTCTTATAGTTTTCTGAATTGGTCGACGTTCAGGACGAAAATAGTAGCTCCGCCGACTTCGACTTCGATCGGATACGAGACCAGATTGGACATATCGGAGGAAATCGTGGTAGGAACAGCTTCTTTTCTTCGCTGTGATTCACTGCCGATGATCTCGATCGCTCTTTCAACTTCTTTATCTTCACATCCGATCAGCAGCGTCGTATTGCCGGAAGAAAGGAAACCACCGGTGGTAGCCAGACGGGTCACCTGAAAGGAGGCCTTGTTTAAGGCTGATATGCAGGCTTTTGTATCATCGGTAGATATGATGGCTAGTATAAGTTTCATACTTTTACCCCCTATTAAATCCATTTTAGCATTATTTTATCTTATTTTAGCTCATAATAATAAACAGAATATACAGGTAGAATAAACTCTACGAATCATAGGGTGACATGGAAAGCGGAAAAGACTATCTTTGGCTTAGGAGGTCTTGCGTATGAATAGTGAAAAGACAGGAAAGTTCATCAGCGAACTAAGAAAAGAAAAGGAGTTGACCCAGCTGCAGCTGGCGGAACTTCTGCATGTTTCAGATAAGGCGATATCCCGCTGGGAAACAGGAAAAGGTTTTCCGGATATCGGTTCTTTGGAAGCTGTCGCGGATGTTTTAAAGGTCAGTGTTGCGGAACTGTTAAGAGGAGAACATTTTCCCGAAGAGCTTAGCAGGGAAGAAGCGGAAACATACACTTCGGATCTGTTTGTGCTGTTGAAAAAGTCTCTTTATCAGAAGAAAATAAAGAGCCTTGTTCTGGGCTTTCTGATCAGTGCGGTATTTCTGACGGCTCTGATCGTACATCTGAATGCTCCGGTCTACATCAAAGATGCGGGCAATGCTCTGGAGATGGAAGAACTTTCGGACGGCCGAATCGTGGCCGTATTAAAGGAAGATGTTGCCGGATACAGGATTGATGATGTCAGGGATCTGGATGACGGAAAAATCTGCCGGACGATCAGCTGTTACAGAACACTTCTGCATCCTCTTTCCGGTAAAAAGACGCAGACAGTCGTCATCCTGAATGGAAACGGCGATCCGGACTATATCTTCTATTATCCCGGCGAAACCGGTGATCAGCTGCTTTACGCAAAGAACGGTTCCCCGGATTTCGGCGTGGAAACGCTGCCTAGACTGATCTACAACTACTGGATCATTTTAGGTACTCTTGCCAGTATAGGAAGTCTGCTGCTGTTTTATCTGTCAAGGAAGAAGTACTATGCGGGAAGGATCTGGAAGGCGGCTTTGATCCCTTTGTCCTTCACGATCAGCACGCTGCTTGTGCTGGCGGGGAGATTTACACAGGTCTACAATGCGGCCTATTACTTCAGCGGCATTCTGCTGCTAGGCTTTTTGCTCTATTTACTACTGCTTTATGCCCTGAATCCGTTTCGAAAGAAAGCATAGAGACGGTATCTGATTCCGATAAAAGCCCTTCCATCATCAGAAAGGGCTTTTTCTTCTCTATAAGCGGTTTGAGGCATTGGTCTAATGGTGTTATAATTCTGTTTATGATAGAGTTGAAAAATGTTTCGAAAAAATATAGAAACGGTACACATGCCCTGCATGATGTATCTTTAAAAGTCAATGACGGCGAATTTATCTATATCATGGGTCCTACCGGATCCGGGAAATCGACGTTGATCAAACTGCTGGACGGGGAAGAAGTTCCGACCGGAGGCAGTGTTATCGTCTCCGGCATCAATGTCGGAAGACTAAAGAAATCAAAGGTCTATCTTTACCGCCGCAAGATCGGCGTGGTCTTTCAGGACTACCGTCTGCTTCCGGAAAAGACTGTTTTTGAGAATGTTGCCTATGCCCTGGAAATCCTGGATATGCCGGATGACAAAATCAGGAAGAGAGTCCGTGAAGTCCTGAAACTGGTGGATCTGGCGGATAAGTCCAATGCCAAGCCGGATGAACTTTCCGGCGGTCAGAAGCAGCGTACGGCTATTGCCAGAGCGATCGCAAAAAGACCGGCGATCCTGATTGCAGATGAACCTACCGGCAATCTGGATCCGGAAATGACCAATGAGATGATCAAGCTTCTGGAAAGAATCAACAGAGAAGAAAAAACAACCCTGGTTGTTGTTACGCATAATGACGTGATGGTGGAAAATCATCCGAAACGGACGATCCGTATTGAAGCGGGACATATTGTAAATGACAGGATTCCGGAACCGAAGAAGGAGGAAGCCCTTTTTGAGCAGACTGCAACGGAAGAAGAACCTGTAGCAGCTGAGACAGGAATGCAGACGATAGAGAAGGAAACGTATTCCGAAGGAGAAGAGTCATGATCTTCAGGCGTTTTTTCCGGCATATCAAAGAAGGTTTCATCGGTGTAAAACGTCATTTTGCGATGGCTGTTTCTTCTGCTTCTGCCGTTACCATTACTCTTCTGCTGGTCGGTTTCTTTGCCGCTTTTGCGGTCAATATGGCCTACTTGACCCAGGAGATCGAACAGTCCATTTCTCTGGTCTGTCTGATCGATTATGAGGTTACGGATTCTTCGAAGATCGCATCCATGAAAAGCACGATCGAGGGAATGGAGAATGTCGACCGGGTCGTCTACCGGACCAAGGACGAGGAATTCGATTACTACAATCAGGAATATCCGGAAATGACCGAGTTTTCGGAGCTTTATCGTGAGGATAATCCTTTCCATGATACTTTTATCGTCTACATGCTGGACGGAAGCAATATGAGTCTGATCAAAGACCGGATCGCAGAAATGGACGGGATTTCATCGGTGCAGGATGGCGGCAGTCAGACCTATACGCTGATCCATATTCTGCATACTACCAGAAATGCCGGAGCGATCCTGATCCTGGCCCTGGTAGCTTTGGCCATTTATCTGATCTACAATACGATTAAAATCACGATCGCCGCCCGTAAGGACGAGATCTGGATCATGCGCAATGTCGGTGCAAGGAACGGTTATATCCGTGCCCCTTTCCTGGTGGAAGGTATCATTATTGGCATCTTCGGATCGGTCCTTCCGATCGCCGCGATCATCTACGGCTACTACTGGCTCTATCGGGCGACAGGAGGTGTCCTCGCCGGTGTGATCACGCTGATTCCGGCTTATCCTTATATTCTCTATTTGGGAGGAGCTCTACTGGTGATCGGCATTCTTGTCGGTTTTATCGGTTCCTATATTTCCGTCTGTAAATATCTGAGGCTTACCAGATGATCATTAAGAAGATAATCGTTCTACTGTTTACACTGCTTCTGCTGGTGCCGGTCTTCTCCGGCGCTTCTTTGGTGTTTGCGGAAGAGGATGAGGAAGAAGTGGAAGAGAAGTCGGATTATGAGAAATGTGTTCTGGATAAGGACAAGGATGCCTGTGAAAGGATCGCCGTGAATACCCAGAACAACCTGCAGGCTCTGGAGGATCAGATCGCCAGCGCCAAGGATGACAGAGACAAGGCTGCGGCTTTGGCGAGAGAATATGCTGAAAAGGCCGCACAGATGCAGGGCGATATTGATAATCTGGCAAAACAGATCGATGAACTGAAAGCACGGATCGGCGAACTGGAAGTCCAGATCGCTGAGAACGAAAAGAAGGTCGACGCCTTGAATACCAGGGTCAAGAACCGGATGGTAGAGGCACAGAAGACCATGCATTTTAACGGCTATCTGGAGTTTATTCTGGGTTCGAGATCGTTTACGGATATGCTTAGAAGGGTTTATGGAGTCGAAGCGATCGTTTCCAAGGACAAGGCAGACCGGGATGAACTGATCGCGATCATTAATCAGCTTACGGCGGACAAGGCAGAACTGGATGAAGCGAAAGCTACACTTGATGAAAGCTATCAGGAAATCGTAGCGAAACAGGCTGAATTGCTGGTCATGAAAGAATTCTATGAAGAAGAGGAAGCCAGGATCAATGAAGAACTGGACCAGATGACGGAAGAAAGAGACGCGATCTATGAATCGTTTGAGGATCTCAAGGAAGCTTTGAAAGAGACGGGCGTAACGATCAATACCGGATTTGTGGCGGCTGTTCACAATTCCTGGATCTCGGCGACTGTCTGGAACTATTCCGCAAACTTCCTGGACGGCAAGTGGCATCTGGGTGTCGACTATGCAGCTTCCAGAGGAACAGAGATCCATGCTCCGGCGGGAGGTGTCATTATCCGTGCCGACCAGAGCTGTTCCGATCCGGGTTATCTTGGAAGTTCCTGCGGTTACTGGATCTCCGGCGGCGGCAACCAGGTCTACATGATGTGTGAAGTAAACGGCAGAGTCTACGGACTGATTTTCTTCCATCTGCACAGCGTCTATGTCGCTTATGGCGATTATGTGCTGCAGGATGAAGTGATCGGAACCGTCGGTTCTTCCGGCTCTTCAACCGGACCGCACTGTCATATTGAAATGTATTATTTGGGAAATGGTGAGCTGCTGGATTATCTGGCCATGGGCTGGAATGCGACTTTCTCTGTCGGAAGAGGAAGAACGGCTTACAATAACCGCTGTTATTATGATGACGGATCCTTCCGTCAGGCTGCTCCTTGCATCCTGAATCCGGAATGGTATCTGCCGGCAAATTAAGGTATCAACTATGGAAGAAAAGGTATATTTCGATCTGGAAAGAGTACCTTTGAGATCGGAAAGAGAAGAAAAAAGAAACAGAAGAAAGAAGAGATTCCTGATTTTTCTGCTGTGTCTTTTGTGTTTTTTATGCGGAACGATAGGAGGGGCTTTCCTGTTCAAGGCACAGCATACTTCTTATCAGGCAGATGTGAAGAATACCATGGGAGAGATCGAGTATCTCATGGATCACTACTGGCTGTATTCGGATGAATATGACGACCTGACCGGCGAACTGGAAAACAAAGCCCTTTATGGAATGACGGATTTTGATTACGATCCGTATACGAGCTACATGTCCAAGGAAGAACTGGATATGTTCTCCGAGAGTATCAACATGGATTACGTCGGTATCGGTGTAGAGTATTCCTACTATGATTCGATTGCGATCGTCAAGAAGGTATTCAAGAATTCTCCTGCCGAAAAGGCAGGTGTCATGGCCGGCGATATCATCAAAGAAATCGACGGCGAAAGCATTGAAGGCTTTACTTCGGATGATATCCGGGAAAGAGTACTTGGAACAGCAGGCACGGAAGTAGTGATCACCTTCTTGCGAGGAGGAGAATCGATCGATATTCCAATCATCCGCGGTGCTGTAAACAATACCGTCTATGCCTATCGGGAAAATGACTATGTCGTCATGGAACTCAACAGTTTCGGAAACGATACCGGAACTGAATGTATGCGTTATCTGGATGAATATACCGATCTGGATAAGATCATCATCGATCTGAGAAACGATTCAGGCGGCTATCAGAGTTCTGTCAAGGAACTATGCGGCCTGTTTATCGGCAACAACGAAGTTTATCTGCGTCAGAAAGGTATTGATGGTACGGAAACGGCGGATACGACCTACGCAAAAAAGACTTACGACAATTTCAAGAAAATCGTGCTGCTGGTGAACGAGAATACGGCATCGGCAGCCGAAGTCTTTACGATCTGTCTGAAAGAATGTCATAAAGACGTAAGTGTAGTAGGTGTAACGACGTATGGAAAGGGCGTCATTCAGACGACCAGACTCTTAAATAATGGAGGAGCCTTGAAAGTGACCACCTATTACTGGTATTCGCCAAACGGAACATCGATCCACGGTACGGGAATCGTTCCGGATGTGGAAGTACGGATGCCGGAGATTTATTATCAGGTATATTATTTTCCGGCAGAAGGCGAGACGTATGAGCCAGATAGCGTATCGGAGACGGTAAAGCTGGTTCAGCAGTCTCTGGAATTTCTGGATTATCCGGTCGATCGGACGGATGGCTATTTTGACCAGAGTATGGCTGACTGTTTAAGAGAATACAAAGTCAGCAAGGGTTTGAGTGACGATCCTGTTCTGGATGCGGAAACGTTTGAAGCGATCGTTTCTGACGTCAGCAGAGAGATCGCCACCAATCCGGACAAAGATCTGCAGATGATTCAAGCAAAGGAGCTTATCAATGGAAATCAGGATTAACTGTCATAGCAGTATCTGTATCAGGGATACGAAAACCGTTTATTTTGATCCGTTCAAGATTGAGAAAGAAAGCCACGATGCCGATGTGATCTTCATTACCCATGATCACTACGATCATTTCTCCGTAGATGACATCCGCAAAGTTGAAAAAGAAGATACTGTCTACGTCATCCCGGACTGTATGTACAATCTCCTCGGCGGAGAGAATGTCGTAACGATGAATCCGGGCGATAAGGGTGTCGTTGAAGGAATGGATGTCATGGCTGTTCCTTCCTACAATCCGAACAAACCTTTCCACCCGAAAGCGAAAGGATATGTTGGCTATCTGGTCAGAATCGGCGGCAAGATCGTCTATGTGGCGGGAGACTGCGACAGGAACAAAGACAATGAGAAGATCCGGTGCGACATCGCTCTTGTACCGGTAGGTGGAAAATATACAATGGACTACCGGGAAGCGGCTGAACTGGTCAATCGGATTAGACCGGAGCTTGCTATACCGACCCATTACGGCGATCTGGTAGGGGATAAGGATGCAGGGAAAAAGTTCGCCGAACTGCTTGACCCGTCTATTGAAGTACAGCTGAAGATCTAGCCCTGTATTGAAAAAAAACGGATAAAATATTAAGATAAAAAAGTAATCTTCAGGAGCAGTAGCTGCTTGGAACTGTATAGAGAACTGACGGTCGGTGCAAGTCAGAAAGAGAAGACAGTGAACTCGCCTGATAAGACGATTAAGCGTGAGACCCGCGTTAAGGGGAAAAGTGAAAAATAAAGGTGGTACCGCGCGATTGCGCCCTTGGATCACCTTTTTTGTTTCTGGAGGGAATTATGAGCGTATTTGACTACAAGACGATTGAAAAGAAATGGCAGAAGTTCTGGGAAGAGAACGAAACATTCAAGACGGATATTGCCGATTTCAGCAAGCCGAAGTTCTATGCACTGGACATGTTTCCTTATCCTTCAGGGGTAGGACTTCATGCCGGTCATCCGGAGGGCTATACGGCTACGGATGTCGTGAGCCGTTACAAGAGAATGAAAGGATTTAATGTCCTGCATCCGATGGGCTTTGATTCTTTTGGTCTGCCGGCGGAACAGTACGCGATACAGACAGGAAACCATCCTGCCGGTTTTACGCAAAGAAACATTGAACATTTCACCCAGCAGCTGAAAGGCCTCGGTTTCTCCTATGACTGGTCGAGAGTTGTATCGACCAGCGATCCGGACTATTATCACTGGACCCAGTGGATCTTTAAGCAGCTTTTCCTGGATGGCTATGCCAGATGCATCGAAATGCCGGTCAACTGGTGCGAAGAGCTGGGCTGTGTTCTGGCCAACGACGAAGTTATCGACGGTAAATCGGAAAGAGGCGGTTATCCGGTCGTCCGCAAGAACATGAAACAGTGGATCATCGATATTCCTGCCTATGCGGAAAGACTGCTGGAGAATCTTGAGACGATAGACTGGCCGGAATCCACCAAAGAAATCCAGAGAAACTGGATCGGCAAATCGATCGGTGCGGAAGTCACTTTTAAAGTGGCTGACAGCGAAGAAAGCTTTACGGTCTTCACAACGCGCTGCGATACGCTGTTTGGCGCGACATATTGTGTTCTTTCTCCGGAACATCCTCTGGTAGAGAAGATCGTTTCCAAGGAGAAGAGAGAAGAGGTAGAAGCCTACCAGAAACTCTGCGCTTCCAAGTCGGAAATGGAAAGGACTGAACTGAACAAGGATAAAACAGGCGTCTTTATCGGAGCCTATGCGATCAATCCGGTCAACGATAAGAAGATCCCGATCTGGATCTCCGACTATGTTCTGATGAGTTACGGCACAGGATCGATCATGGCTGTTCCGGCACATGATGAAAGGGACTATGAATTTGCCCGCAAGTTCGATCTGGAAATCATTCCTGTACTGGAAGGAGGAGATATCACTAAAGAAGCCTGGACCCAGGACGGTGTTCATATCAATTCCGGTTTTATGGATGGCTTAAACAAGCAGGACGCGATCGATGCGATGCTGAAGTGGCTGGAAGAAAGAGGAATCGGAAAGAAAAAAGTCAACTACAAGCTGAGAGAATGGATCTTTGCCAGACAGCGTTACTGGGGAGAGCCGATCCCGGTCATTCATTATGAAGATGGAACGGTAGGTGTTCTGGATGATGAAGATCTGCCTTTGATCCTTCCTGAACTGGAAGACTACGGTCCTAGCAAGACCGGAGCCCCTTTAGACAAGGCGGAAGACTGGGTCAACGTGGAATATCACGGCAAAAAGGGCAAACGGGAAACCTCGACCATGCCGGGCTCTGCCGGTTCGTCCTGGTATTTCCTGCGGTATATCGATCCGCACAATCACGAAAGATTCGCAGATCCCGAACTGTTGAAACACTGGATGCCGGTGGATCTTTACATCGGCGGTCCGGAACATGCGGTAGGACATCTGCTTTATGCCCGCATGTGGAACAACTATCTCTACGACAAAGGCCTTGCACCATGTGCAGAACCGTTCCAGAAACTGGTCCATCAGGGCTACATCCTTGGATCCAACGGGATCAAGATGGGTAAGCGCTATCCGGAATATGTCGTCAATCCAAGCGATATCGTGGAAAGATACGGAGCCGATACCATGCGTCTTTATGAAATGTTTATGGGACCGCTGGAAGCGGATAAGCCTTGGTCGACACAGGGGATCGAAGGCGCCCACAGATGGCTGGAAAGAGTCTACCGTCTGATGGCGGAACAGAAAGACAAGCTTTCGGAAGAAAACGACGGCAAGCTGGATTATTCCTACAACTTCACGGTCAAGAAGATCTCGGAAGACATCGAAAACCTTCGTCTGAATACCGCGATCTCCCAGATGATGATCTTTATCAACGACTGCTACAAGGAAGAAAAAGTTTATAAGGAATATGCGATCAACTTCGTACAGATGCTTTCGGTCTTCGCACCGCATCTGGGTAGTGAAATGTACGAGATACTCACTGGAAGAAGGGATCTGGACTACCGTCCTTGGCCGACCTATGACGAGGCAAAACTCCAGGTCGAAGAAAAAGAGATCGCCGTTCAGGTCAACGGCAAGGTCAGAGGCAAGTTCCTGGCCAGGACGGATGCTTCCGATGAAGAACTCTTTGAAGCGGCAAAACAGCTGGAAAATGTCCGTAAGTATACCGATGGCAAGGAAATCAGAAAACACTTTGTCATCAAAGGAAGAGTCGTAAACATCGTTGTATAGACAACGATGTTTTCTTTTCTGCTATAATTCTTTCAGATGATCATTACCGTTACCTGCAATCCTGCTATCGATCAGACCGTCAGTAAAGATAAAACGGTTTTTGATATTGGCGGAAAAGGGATCAATGTTTCCAAGGTGTTAAAGAAAATGGGATGCGAGACTCTTTGCACCGGATTGATAGGAAAACAGAACAGTCATATCATTCTGAACGGACTGGACGAGCTGGACATTCCGCACCGTTTCTTTGAGGTCGAAGGAAAAGTCAGGACAAACCGGAAAAGAGTCGTTAACGGGGAACTGTACGAAGAGAACGAAGCAGGTCCGGATGTTACGGAAGAGGAACTGCAGAAGCTCATGGATTATCTCGGAACCTTTAGAAAACAGATCGTGGTGATCTCCGGCAGTGCACCGGCGAATACACGGGATGATCTTTATCGCAGAATGATTGAATTGCTGAAACGTAACGAGAATCGGGTGATCCTGGATTGCAGCGGCAGAAAACTGCAGGAAGGAGTCAAGGCTTTCCCTGACGTAATTAAGCCGAACCGTCAGGAAATCGGTGAACTGTTTTCAGTCGATCTGCAGGAAGGCGAATACCTCGACGCATGTTTTGAGTTGAATCTTCCGTTTATCGTCATTTCATTAGGAAAAGATGGAGCCCTGTTTCTCAAAGACAAGAAAGCATACCGCTGCCCGGCAATCGAAACCCAAGTCGTTTCCCCTTTAGGAGCCGGCGACAGCATGGTTGGCGCAATAGCCTATGCTTTACAGGAAGAACTGGATCTGAAAGAAACCATTATTCTGACAATGGCGGCAGCCGCAGCCAGCGTTGCGTCTCCGGGATCTTCTGCGCCGTCTCTGCAGGATATCCTGAGCTTTAAAAAAGATGTGATCATGGAAAAGATCCGCTAAGAGTTCATTATCACAACAATTTCATATTCAGAAAGTAAAATAGAAGTATGGAAAGAACAAATGTTTTATTCCTGCTGACGCCAAAGAACCAGGTCGCCTGTCTGGTAGAAACGATGAATGTCCGACAGGCTTTGGAAAAGATGAAGGCACATGGATATATGGCGATTCCTCTGATCAGCAATGGCGGAGAGTATATCGGGACGATATCTGAAGGTGATCTGCTCTGGTACATAGCCAGAAGCGGAGTATTCGATTACCGGAAAATGGAAGAAACCAAGATCACCGAGCTGCTTCGTAAAGGTTATGCGCCGGCTGTCAAGGTCGATGCCGGGATCGAGGAGATCGTTGATAATATCGTAAATTACAATTTTATTCCTGTGGTGGATGACAGAAATGTGCTGATGGGCATCGTAACCCGAAAAAGAGTCTTGCAGGAACTGTTAAAAAGTGAAGCATAGCTTCATTTTTTAATTGCAGATGGTTTATAATTGTTGTATATGTTTGATCGGAAAACGGCAAAAAAGCAGGCGAAACATACATTAAAAAAACACTATCTGCTTTTTGTTACGGCCTGTCTGTTTGCTTCGCTTCTAGGAGCGGCCTATACTTCTTCCCTGTCTTCTTCTACAGCAAACGATACCTGGGAGATCGAGGAAGTCACAGAAACCGGAACAAGCCAGATCGGTCTTCCTGAGATCGGCGATGTCATTGCCAGACTTTATGATGGCGTTCTGCCTTCAGGGATCAAGATCGCCGAGAAAATCTTTAAAGACGAAGAAAAGATCGAGAAGTTCGGTGAAATCGAGCTGGGACGTCAGAAAGGTGTTCTCTCTCAGCTGGTCAATATGATCAGCAGCGGACAGTTTCTTGTTCTCTTGTACCAGACCATTCTTTCAGTTGTGCAGTCCCAGAAACTGGCAACAGATCTGTTTATCATCCTGACGGCGATGGTCCTTTCCGGTATCGCTTTTTTTGCGCGTTATACCTATCAGGTCGCTTTCCACAGGATATTCCTGGAATCTTATCTGTATGATAAAGTCGACACTTCCCGTTTCCTGTTCCTCTTTAAAGTTAGGAAAGTCCTGAAGTCCAGCATGGTGATCTTCACGACCGCTCTGATCCGGTTTTTCTGTACTCTAACCATCATTGGCGGACCGATCGCTCACTATTCGTTCTTCATGGTTCCTTATATAACGGCCGAGAATCCTGATATATCCTCCGATGAAGCAAGAAAGCTTTCCAAACGTATGATGTACGGCCATAAATGGGAAATGTTCAAGCTGGACCTGTCATTTATTTTCTGGCATTTACTGGGTCATCTTACTCTGGGATTCAGCGATATTCTGTATGCCAATCCCTATCGGGAGGCGACTTATGTACAGTATTATTTTCATCTTAGACAGCTGGCAAAAGAAAACGGTGCATCTTATGCCGATCGGATGAATGACGTTTATCTGTCACAGAAACCGGATTATCCGACTGTAGAACGTGCCTATGAGGATGTAATCGACATCATGACCGACGAGATCGATGTCAGAGATATGAAGCATGACGGTCTGAGAGGATTTATAGAAGACAGACTCGGTATTGTCTGGAAATACGATAAAGCGGAAGAACAGTACAATACCGCCGTCGAACAGGAAGAAAAGATCAAAAAATACCATCAGATCCTGGATCTGAAACAGTATCCGGACAGACTCTTTACCATCCCGGAAAACAGGCACAATCCGCGTCTTCAGCACCTTCACTACATGAGGCACTATTCCCTTTGGTCGATCATCGTCATCTTCTTTGTTTTCTGTATGATCGGCTGGATCTATGAAGTGATGCTGCACATCGTCAGAGACGGCACTTTTGTCAATAGAGGATTCCTGCATGGACCGTGGCTGCCGATCTACGGCTTCGGCGGCATTCTGATCCTTACACTGCTGTTCTGTTTCCGTAACCGTCCTTTCCTGCATGCCATGCTGACCGTAATACTGTGCGGAACGGTAGAATATTTTACCCACTGGTTCCTGGAACTGACTAAAGGAATACAGTGGTGGAATTATTCCGGCTATTTCATCAACCTACACGGTCGCATCTGCGCGGAAGGACTGCTGATTTTTATGCTGGGAGGCATGGCCGTTGTCTATGTTGGAGCGCCATGGATCGATGATAGACTTAAGAAAATCAAGAAACAGATCCTGATCCCTGTCAGCCTGATTCTGCTGCTTCTCTTTGACATTGACGCAGCCTATTCCTTTGTTCATCCGAATACAGGCAAGGGTATTACCGACTACAATCAGGACACGTATAAAGTTACTGAAAACTACAGGATCTGATCCTTTTCAGATTCCTGTTTTTATTCTTTCAAATAAATCAGAAATACTGTTGAATTATAAGGCAAAATAACATATAATAATCATTGCCTTATTTTTTAAATTGTAGCCCCGGAAACTACAAAGGAGAAAAAATATGCGTCAGACAACTATGCTGAAACCAGCAGATGTCAAAAAAGACTGGTATGTAGTCGATGCGAGCGGAAAAACTTTAGGTAGACTGGCAACACAGTGTGCTGCTATCTTAAGAGGAAAGCACAAACCGACTTTCACACCGAATGTCGACTGCGGCGATTACGTAATCATTACGAATGCTGCAAAGGTCGTCTATACAGGCGATCAGGAAAACAAGAAGATCTACTATCATCATTCTATGTTCCCGGGCGGGCTGAAAGCCAGACCGATCGGCGAGATGAAGAGAGACTATCCTGTTGAACTCGTGGAAAAAGCAGTCCAAGGTATGCTTCCACACAACAAGCTGGGTGACAAGATGAGAACCCATCTGTATGTCTATGAAGGTGCTGAGCATCCTCATGCCGCTCAAAAACCGATTGAGCTTAAATAAGGAGAAACACAATGCCTAAAAAGAAAACAAATGTCAGTTACCTTGGAACAGGAAGACGTAAATCTTCTGTAGCTCGTGCCTATATGACACCTGGTACAGGAAAGATCACTGTCGGTGAAAAGACTCTCGAAGAATATCTCCCTCAGGAAATTCTTAGAATGGTCGTAAAATCTCCGCTGGTAGAAACCGGTACAGAAGGTCAGTACGACATCTATATCAACGTCTACGGCGGCGGTATGACAGGCCAGGCTGGTGCAATGCGTCATGCGATTGCCCGCGCTTTACTGGAAGTCGGCGACGACTTCAGACCTGTATTGAAGAAAGCAGGCTTCTTGACTCGTGATTCTCGTGTCAAGGAACGTAAGAAGTACGGTTTAAGAGGAGCTCGTAGAAGACCTCAGTACTCGAAGCGTTAATTCTGGAATTACGCAGAAAGACTGTTGCGCAAGTACAGCAGTCTTTTTTTCTATTCCGGTGTTTCATTTGTGCAAAATCGTTTTGATTCATATAAAATATTGAATAAAGGAGATGGAAGAAGAACTTGAAACTTAGTGCAAACGACCGTTTTCTGGCAGCCGTGAAACTGCTGATCGACAGCAACGACTATGTCAGTGTAGAGGAAATCGCCGATTTTCTGGATTCTTCAAAAAGAAGCATCTATTACATCATTTCCGATATCAATGCAACGCTTCGCTATCTGAACGGCGAAGAGATTTCGACTGTCTACGGAAAGGGTATACGGCTCAGCCACGATCAGAAGAAACTGCTTCTTAACTACTACAAGAAAGCACCTAGCGAGGAAATCTTTTCCTTGAGTCAGATCGAAAGATGTTCCATCATCTATACGACACTCTATATTTCCTCAAGAAAATACAATATCAAGACCTATGAGGAACTCTTCCGGGTCAGCCGTTTTACGGTCATCAACGATATCAACGAGATCAGAAGCATCATATCCCATTTTGACATCAACATCGGTTTTGATGCGAAGACCGGCTATCGTCTGGAAGGGGAAGAATACAATATCCGCAGGGCCTTTTTCTATTTCTTTGCGAATATCTACGAGATCATCACTTCCGAAGAATGGATCAGCTCCGTTTTCATCAACGAGACCCTGCCTATCCGCAAGTACTACAACAAACTGAAAAAGATCGCCAAGGACAATCACAACTACTATGACATGTCCCTGCTGGCAATCGCCTTTGTAGTGGCGAATTACATCTATACCGGGAAAGGCATCAGTCCCGACAAGCAGATCGATCTGCTGCCAAAAGAACAGACGACAGAAGAGTACGCCTTCGTAGGCAAGGAATTCAAGGATCTTCCGGAGATTGAAAAAAGATGGGTATCGACCTATCTGTCCTGTTCCCTGATTTCCAGAGAACATCCTTTTGTCGATCTGAATTATGCGACAGACCTTGCCCGTAAGATGAACGACGTCTTCTACCTCTACAGCTCGATCAAGATCGAGAGTGAAGACCTGGTTACCTCTCTGGCCAAGCACATTGATTCTGCCTTTCTTCGCTATAAATACGGCGTCTGTATCAACAATCCGCTGCTTTCGGAGATCAGAAGCAAGTACGACGACTACTTTATGATCGTCAAGAAGACCGTACAGGTTTTGGAACAGGAGTTCGGCATGCCGATTAATGACAGCGAGATCGGTTTCCTGACTCTCTACTATGCCGGATATGCGATCAAGCTCAGCAAACAGATCCCATACATCAGAACGCTAATCATTTGTGCAATCGGACTATCGACTTCCTATCTGCTGAAAAACGAGATCGAAAATATTGATTCCCGGATCAAGGTCGTCGGCTGCGTTAGTGCGGAAGAATATATGGAAAACGAATACGATGCCGATCTGATTATTTCTACTGTCCGTTTTGAGAAGAAGATAAAGGCAAAAGTATATCAGATCAACTCTTTTGTAACCGGCGAAGACCGGAATATGATCGTTGGTGCAATCAACGAGATTCTGGCAGAAAAAGGGATGAATCAGGAAACTGTCGCCGGCGATGTCAAAGAAGTGATCGGCAGCAGCGGCTCACTGAAAGAGATCTTTAAGCCGGAATATGTTTGGATCGCGGACAATGAAAAGGATGCGGACTGGAGAGAACTGCTGAAAGAAGCCTGCGAACCTTTGGTTAAAGACGGTTTTATTGATGAAGACTACAGTACGCGTATTGAAGAAAACATTGATAAGTACGGATTCTATATGCTGTATCGGAACGGCTATCTGATGGGTCATGCGAATATCGAACATGCACACCGCTTAGGGTTGACATTCATGAGGCTGAAAAATAAAATTATTGTAGATGGTCATGAGATATCGAAGATTTTCGTAATCACGCCGGTAAACCGGTTTGACCACCATTTTATTTTAAGTGGATTAAGTGTTCTGCTTAAAAGCGATGAGCTGAATCAGCTGATAGAAAAAGCGGAAAGCAGCAGCGAGATCTATGAGATCATACTCTCGATCATTGCCGTTTACTGATTGTGCAAAATCGGATCGGATTTGTGCAGACAACAGACTTTATTTTAAGAGTATAAGAGTATATTTTTAAAATAGCGGTATATATCTGCGTGGAGGGATGAATATGTTAAGAAAAGACTTGATCAAAATTGGTTTAGATTGTGCAAGCTGCAAAGAAGTACTGATGACAATGGGCCAGGAATTTGTCAATGTCGGCGTCGCAAAAGAGACCTATCCTCAGGCTCTTGTCGACAGAGAAGCGAATTATCCGACGGCATTACCGGCAAAGGCCTTTGACATCGCTACACCTCATACGTTTGCAGAGCATGTGAATGAGCCGGCAGTCGGTATCGCTATTCTGGCTCATCCTGTTGAATGGCAGCAGATGGGTTCTCCTGAGATTACGTTGCATCCTCAGGTAATCTTTATGTTGGCAGTAACGGACCCGAAACAGCAGATCGGAACATTAAGAAAGATTATGATGCTGATTCAGGATCCGGAAAGACTGGCAAAAATTAAAGATCTCAAGACTGTAGACGAAGTCTATGAAGCAGTCAAAGATGTCTTTAATTAAGTGAACAGAGGGTTCACTACCATATAATAATGGAGGAGGAATATTAATATGGGTGTTAGATTTTTAACTGTTTGTGGTTCTGGTATTGTTACTTCTTCTATGCTGGCTGAAACAATTTCTGACTGGCTGAAAGAAGAAGGCTATGAAGGTGTAGAAGTAAATGAATGCAACCCTTCTGAAATGGCTAACTTCTTAGCTAGACAGCATCATGATTTCGTAGCTTATGCTAGCCCGATCGATCATGATCAGCTGGATGGCGTTCCTGCAGTACCTGCAATTGGATTGATTACTGGAATGGGTACTGATGAATTCTATGACAATGTCAAACAAATTCTCAGTGATGCTGGAATCAATCCTGGCAAATAAAAAGTAATAAAGGGGGAGAAAAAAATATGCAAGGATTTTTTAGCGCTTTAAAGGCCTTCTTTGATACTTTCCCAGCTGCTGTCTTTGTACCGGTTATTATGTTCATTATTAACCTGGCATTCAAAGTTAAACCAGCTAAGGCCTTCACTTCAGCTCTTTCTGCTGGTGTTGGTCTGGAAGGTTTCAACCTGGTTATCGGTTCTTATGGTGGAGTTATCAACCCTGTTATCGACAGAATGATTAATGCTTCCGGTATTAACCTTCCTGTTTACGACTTAGGTTGGCCAAACACTTCCGTTGTCGCGTACTCTACAGAAGCCGGTATGGTATTTATCGCTATCTGTATCGCACTTCAGGTCGTTCTGTTCTTAACGCATTTCACGAATGTATTCCAGGCTGGTGACTTGTGGAACAACTACTCTTACATGTGCTGGGGTTCAATGATCTATGTCTTGACTCACAACATGCTGCTTGCTGTTGCAACAATGATCGTTCAGCAGATCTACACTCTGTTATTAACAGAAGTTATCGCTAAGAGATGGTCAACATACTATGGCTATCCAGGCTGCTCTATCGCTTCATTACATACAGCAACAATCTGTGTCGTTGCTATTCCTGTAAACTGGCTGCTGAACAAGTTAGGCTTATACAAGATTCAGGCTGACCCAGTTGCTATCAAGAAGAGACTTGGCTTCATTGGTGAACCAATGACATTAGGTCTGATTCTTGGTCTGATTATCGGCTTCGTTGGCAACATCACCCGTATCGGTGAACTGGCTGCCTGGGGTGAAATCTTCACCTGCGGTATCGCAACTTCAGCCGTTATGTCAGTATTCCCAAGAATTTCCGCTATTTTCTCTGGCGCATTCACAGCTATGACTCAGGCTTCTAAACAGACGACAAAAGGCTTCTCTGGCGAATGGTACTTAGCAGTTAACGACGCTACAGGTTATGGTGAGACAGCTACTCTGATCTCCGGTCTGATCTGTATGCCAATCGCTCTGTTCCTGTCATTCATCCTTCCAGGAAACCAGTGCTTACCAGTTGTTGACCTGGTTGCTATTCCTTACTGCATCCAGCCAATGGTTGCTATGGCAAACGGTAACGTTGTTAAATCCGTTATCGGTGGCTCATTAGTCTGTGTTGTATTCCTGTATATCTGTACATTATGTGGTCCTACATTCGACGCAGTTGTTCAGTCCGTTGGTGGTGCTACTGCTGAAGGCATGATGGTTACTTCTTACATCATCATTGGCCAGCCTGTAGGTTACATTCTGTTCGAACTGGCTAACAGATTTGGCTGGCTCGGCATCGGTATTGAGCTCGTTGTCTTCGCAGTACTCTACTTCGTTCTGAAGAAGAACATGGACAAGATCCATGCTGCATTAGAGAAACAGGCTTTAAACCCTGCCGGAAAAGCTGAATAAAATAGCTTAACGTTAATAAAAATACGCCCCTACGACCCACCCATTCGTCCATGGGGCGTATTTTATAAAAAAAGAGAGGTGTGTTTATCATGTTAACTAAAACTGTAGAAATAATTAATAAGAACGGCTTACATGCCAGACCTGCGTCAGATTTCGTAAAAGAAGCAGGAAAATACAAGTGCTCCGTTAAAGTAGCCAGAGCCGGTGAAGAAGAAAATCCTAGTGATGCCAAGAGTATCATTTCTGTTCTGCTGCTTGGTTTATGCAAGGGCGAGCAGGCTGTCATTACGACAGAAGGCGAAGATGAAGAGGAAGCATTAAACAATATCGTTGCATTGATTGAATCCGGATTTGGAGAATAAATCATGACCGATAAGAAATTGGTTTTTGATTTTAAAATAGATAGAGATGATTATCGTGATACCGTAATGTGTATCACTTTTGGTTCACAGAAGTGGAAGAGAATTGCATTGGCGATCGTTTGGCTTTTAGGAACAGCCGGTTTTATTTTGAATGCTTTCCACGTCATTTCTTTATCATCACCGATGTATGCCTGCTGCCTGATGGTCATGGTAGCAATCGGCGGTGTATGGGCCTCTGCCCAGATCAGCATCTTTAAATACAAAGACGTCTATAAAAAGGGCAAGGGAATCAAGAGAAGGATCGCTGTTGCCGATAATGGGATAACCTTTACGAATCTGGCAACCAACGAAGCCGCAACGGCTTCTTGGGAAGAAGTATACAGAGTCCAGGAAACCAAGACGACTTATGTCATCGGTGTCGGAAATACCGATGCAGTCATACTTCCGAAAAGAGCGATCCTGACCGAAAAAGATAACAGAGATTTTGAAAACATCGTTCAGTCGAAGATCCATGGACGTTTTATGCCGATGTAGGCATATCTTAGGATACGAAGGAGAAACACTATGAAGAAACAAATCGTTATCGGCTGCGACAATGCCGCAGTAAATCTGAAGAATGATCTGATGGCTTTTATGGAAGCCAGAGGCTATGAAGTAGAAAATGTCGGCTGCGACAGCAAAGATGATCCGACTTATTATCCGGTCATTGCAGAGAGAGTCTGCGAGAAGATCATTGAATCAGGTTATACCAAAAGAGGTGTCTTGATCTGCGGAACAGGTCTTGGTGTCGCGATGTGTGCCAACAAGTTCAAGGGTATCCGTGCCGGTGTCTGCCATGACAGCTTTTCGGGTGAAAGACTTGCACTTTCCAACAACGGCAATGTCATCTGCTTCGGCGAGAGAGTCATCGGCGTCAAACTCGCGGAAAAGATTCTTGGCGAGTGGCTGGAGCTTGAATTTGTCGACGGTTCTTCTACACCTAAAGTAGAAGCGATCAAAGATCTTGAAGCAAAAACGATGAAATAATGAAAAACCTGTCCGGGAAAGTATAGGACCATAAAAAAAGACCTCACGTCTTTTTTATTGCATCAGGGAATATCATCCCGGGTTTTAAAAGATAAAAATACGGAAGGAAGTGTAGCATTATGAAAAACAGCAGCATTTATGCTTTACCGGAAGAGATCCGTAAGCAGAATTATGTCCTGGCGACTTATTACATCGTTCTTGACAAAGAGACTGACGTAATTAAAAAAGCGGAAACCATGGCTGTCGGCCAGACGGTAGGAACCTGGGTCCCGGTTCCGGGAGTAACCGAAGAGATGAGAGCGAAACACATGGGCAAGGTGGTCAACATCTTTGATGCGCCTCCTTATGAACTGTTCTCTCAGATCGAAGAAGACAAACGGACCTACTTTATCCAGATTGCCTATCCGACCGTCAATTTCGGGGCACAGTTTCCGATGCTTCTGACGACGCTGCTAGGTAATGACGCTTCTACCAGTGCACAGGTAAAACTGGTCGATGTCCAGTTCCCGGAAGAATTCGTTGCACCATTCAAAGGACCGAAGTTCGGTATTGAAGGTTTGCGTGAATTGACGGGAGTAAAAGACAGACCGCTGGTTCTGAATATGATCAAACCATGTACGGGATTAAGTCCTGAAGCCGGAGCTGCCATTTTCTACAAGACGGCTCTAGGTGGATTGGATTTCATTAAAGATGATGAACTTCTGGGAAATCCGGAATTCTCTCCGGTTGAAGAAAGAGTCAAAGCCTATAATGAAGCAGCCAAAGAAGCAGCTAAAGTGACGGGAAAAGAAGTAATTTACATCTGCAACGTTACGGATAGTGCCGACCGGATCTGGGATACCGTGGAAAAAGCCCTGAATGCCGGAGCCAAAGCGCTGATGCTGTCATTCTCCGTCGTAGGATTCTCGATGTTCCAGGCAATTTCTGAAAAAGTCAATGTGCCGGTCATGGGCCATTATGCCACCAGCGGTGCGATGAATGAAGGGATTCATTCCGGATTATCTTCGCATCTTTCGGTAGGCAAGTTTCCAAGGCTTTCCGGTGCGGATCTGGTCATGATGAATACGCCTTACGGGGGTTATCCTTTGACCAGACAACAGTATTTCAAGACATATCAGCAGCTGGTACTTCCATACTATGATATCAAAGCTTCCATGCCGATTTGCGGCGGAGGTGTTCATCCGGGTATGGTTCCGCAGTTTACCAAGGATTTCGGACTGGATATTGTTCTGGCAGCGGGAGGAGCCGTACAGGGTCATCCGCTGGGTGCACAAGCCGGTGCGAAGGCGATGGTTCAGGCGGCAGAAGCCATGGCAGAAGGCATTACATTAAAAGAAGCCGCACAGAAGCACGAAGAACTGAAAACCGCCTTGGAAAGATTCGGAGAAGTTGAAGTGAAATGATGTTAAAAAGAATTCTGGTCGTCTTTCTGCTGTTGTGTCTGGCAGGATGCAGCAGCAGCGAAGAAACTTCCAATTATAAAAATAAACTGGCTTCTTATCGTTTTGCGGAAAACACCTATGTCCTGCTGGAAAACAAAGAAGGCAATGCCGCAAACATTGCCATGTCTGCCAATCATGATCTGGCACTGATCTCCATTTACAACGACGCTTACCGGATCGATCAGTACTATCAGGATACGCTGGAATACTGTTACCTGAAAGGACCGAATACACCGGAGACTTATTACCGGGTGAATATCAACAGAATGTTTGAGGATCCGATGGATATTTATAAGAGAATGGTTCTGGATCCGACGGATATTGCGAGTATTGAATTTCTGGAGACGGTGAATCAGGATGGCAAACAGTTGGATCATGTTAAAGGAAAGATCAGCAACCGGGAAACGCATTTCTACTGGAATAAGGAAACGGATGATCTGGAGAAGATCGTCTTCCATGACGGATCTGTTCTGCTGATTGAACATCGCGATCTGTCTTTGCCAGAAGGATTCAGTAGTGCGATCGAAACCGATACCGAGACGATCAACGCGTTTATGCAGGAATTTACCGATACGATTAATGAATAGGGGGAGGGAATATGAAAGATTATGAATACAGAAGAGCGATAGTGGATGTCTGCCACATGCTGAACGATGCGGGCTTTGTCGGAACGTATGAAGGGAATGTTTCCTACAAAAACGGAGACAAGATTTTTATTACGCCGACCCAGACTTCCAAAGCTCTGATTTCGGAAGGACAGATCATTGCCATAGATCCACAAGGCAAGGTTCTGGAAGGAGATCTGAAACCGACTTCAGAGACACCGATGCATACACGCTGCTATGAATTAAGACCGGACATTAACGCTGTCGTACACTGCCATTCTCCTTTTGCGACAGCCTATGCCCAGATCGGGGAACCGATCGTTTCCAAATGTTCAACGGAATTTATCATGTTCTTCGGCGAAGTTCCATGTCTGAAATACGGTACACCGGGAACTTTGGATATTATCGCCGATCTGGATAAGTACATCTACGACTATGATGTCGTACTTCTGGCAAACCACGGTATTCTGGCGGTAGGGAAGGATCCGATGGAAGCCTATTCCAGGATCATGTCAGTGGAAATGGTACTGAAAACCGAATTTATCCGTAGAAGCGTATTCGGAGATAGAAACTGCGATCTCCCGGAAGAAGAAGTTAAGAAGCTTTACGAAAACGGAAAGAAAAACAGGGGCTACCATGGCAGATAAGAAGATCCTGATCTTCAGTGATATTGATGGGACTCTGGTCGACTGTACCAGGGATCTGCTGGAAACCAGTGAAAAGACCAGATATGCACTGAAAGAAGTTAAAAAGAAAGCTTATCTGTTTCTGGTCACGGGAAGACCGAAATGTATCATTCCCAAAAGCATTATGGAATGTCAGCCGGACGGTTTCATCTTAAACAACGGCGCCTATGGGGAACTCTTTGGAAAAGAAATCTTCCATCATTCTATCGATAAAGAAGGTGTCAGGCATTTCTCTGAATACTGCCGCAAACATGGCGACGACTGTATGTTTATGAAACAGGATCACTGCTACGTGGAATCGGCTCAAAATCAGCATATCAGAGACTTTATCATTTCCATGTCCCACGATCCGGACGAGATCCTGATCGAAGGAGATACCGAATACTCGGATTTTGTCTGGCTGAAGAGTATGAGTGAAGAAGGCAGACAGAACATGGAAGCCGAGTTCTCCGAGCTCTACAATCTGAACCGTCAGCAGGAAACGACCTTCGACTGTGTTGCCAAGGGTGTCAGCAAGGATTCGACAATGCGCCTACTGCTGGAACATATCGATTTTCCATATGAGAAGACTTATTGTTTCGGTGACGGTCTGAATGACATCGGCATGATGAAACTGGTAGATCACTCCTTTGCGATGGGCAACGCCAGAAATAGAACGAAAAAAGTCGCCACAGAGACAGTTGAAGACGTCCTGGACGACGGTTTCTATCATACGCTGGTCAGACTTGGCTTGATCGAAGCGATGTAGAAGAATTATTGATAACGGTAATTGGCGGGATACTTGTTCTTGAGTATTCCGTTTTTTATTTTTCCAAAACCCAGAGGATAGCCGTCGACACAGATTAAGGTCAATCCTTCACTGCTGTGGTCTTTAACATCTATAGTTTCACATTTAAGGTATTTTAGGACCCTTGGATCGTCTGAACTTAAATTCAGAGTGTTCGGATAGTCTTTTTCTTTTAGAGCCATGGAAAGGCTCTGAGACGGCTCAAAATGACCGTGTTTCTCTTCTCCAAGATATAATCCTGAACGTAAAACGCGAAGTCCTTTCAGATTGGGAATTGTTTCCGGTTCATAATAAAGCTTTTCGTTCCGATGAACGATTTTTCCTTTCGGCAGCCGCATGGATAAGAAATCAGAGATCCGGAATTCATCCAGTACGCTTTTGTCTGTTCTGTGTTCCGTTTTGTTTCCTTTCTGCAACAGAGCGACAAAATGTCCTTCTCCCTTGATTCTGTGCGGATATAGGCGAATACAGTTTCTTGTCTGTTCGCTGATCCCCGGTTCAAAACCTTTATACATCTTGACCGGCAGTACTTTCAGATCAGGACATATCGCCAAGGCGTATTCAATGATTTTTTCATCTTCTTCCGGTGAAAAGGTACAAGTACTGTAAAGGATCTTTCCTCCGTCTTTCAGAAGTTTTAAAGCAGAAGCGACGATCTGTTTTTGTAGACTTGAATAATAGGCGTTTCCTTTTTTCTCCCATTCCGTGATCAGCACGTTTTCTTTCCGGAACATGCCTTCTCCGGAACAAGGCGCATCGATCAGGATCTTGTCAAAAAAATACTCAAAACGATCCAGCTTTATGATATCTTCCGCCATGACACAGGCATTGACTGCGCCCATGGTTTCAAGATTCTTTAATAGGACCTGACAGCGCGATACGGAGATGTCGTTGGACAATAGAAAACCGCTTCCATGCAGCTTGTTTATGATCTTCGAAGATTTTCCTCCCGGAGCGGCACAGGCATCCAGTACGATGTCTCCGTCTTCGATCGGCAGAACTTCTCCCGGAAGCATAGCGCTTGGTTCCTGCAGATAGTATAGACCGGCATAATAGTAAGGATGTTTGGCGGGACGGTCGTTTTCTTCATAGTAAAAACCGTCATCGGTCCAAGGAACCGGTTCCAGATGAAAAGGAGCGATCTTCAGAAAATCTTCTACTGTTATCTTAGGAGTATTGACTCTTAATCCATAGTAGCGTTTTTCATTGAAAGAATCCAGATAGGCGGTAAAATCATCCTTCAGAAGATCTTTCATGTTATGCAGATACTGTTCAGGAAGCTTAAGCATAATTTTAGTGTATCAGTTTCATGCTGTTTTTAAAATCGTTTAGGAATCGGTGTTTTTTTCGGGAATAATGTTTGGAGCTTTTATGAGATGTAAGAGATGTGGAAATACCGATCCTTCTTATTTCTATAAGGGACATAAGGGATACTATTGCCGGAAGTGTATCCGTTTTTCCCGGATCCTGCTGGAAGAAGAGATTTTACCTTTAGACTACGAAATCGCGCAAGGTTCAGAGGTGTACCGTTTTGATTATCCGCTGACAGAGCCGCAGCTGGAAGCTTCAAGAAACTGTGTGGAGTTTTTGAAGCATGGTGATGTTCTGCTTTATTGCGTGTGCGGAGCAGGAAAGACGGAGATCGCTGTACAAAGTATCAGTGAATATCTGAGAAGAGGATTGAAGGTCGCTTATGCCATTTCACGAAGAGAAGTGGTCATAGAGCTGACCAAACGTTTTGAAAAGATCTTCTCCAAGGCCAAGGTTACGGGAGTATACGGAGGCCATCACGATGAACTGACGGGGGATCTGATCGTCTGTACCTGTCATCAGCTGTACCGTTATTACCAGACATTTGATCTGCTGATACTGGACGAGGCAGACGCTTTTCCTTTGAAAGGGAATGAGACATTGATGAACATCTCTGTCAATGCCTGTAAGGGAAGGGTCGTGTATTCGACTGCAACTGTCGATTCGACCTTGCGAAAAGTAATAAACAGACGTCCTTTCAGGACGGTCGAACTTTATGTCAGACCGTCATTTAAACCTCTTGCGGTTCCTCGGGTCTTCTATCTTCCCAAATATCCGGCTTTGCTTGTTTTGTATCTTTTACTGAGAAAAATAGATGGACAGTGTATCGTTTTCACCACCAGCAAGAAGGACTGTGAAGTTTTCTACAGGATCTTTTCCCGTTTCTTTTCCTGTACCTACGTCTATGCCGATCTGCCGGAAAGAAAACGGCACATCGAGGATTTCCGTGACAAGAAATACCGCTTCATCTTCGCAACAACTGTTCTGGAAAGGGGGATCACGATTAAAAATGTCAGTGTGATCATTCTGAATTTTGCCAGGATCTTTGATCAAAGCAATCTGATTCAGATGCTTGGAAGAGTGGGAAGAGGAACGGATTCCGTTGCCGGAGATGCCTATGTCATCAGTGACCATTCTGATCCTGAAATCAGGAAAACACTGAAATATTTAAAGAAAGCGAACAGTTATCTATGAGATGTATCTATTGTGATAAAGAGATTGGAAAGATTACCTTTACTTCACTGTTTCTGGAAGAGGATTCTCTATGCCCGGACTGTAGAAGAATGCTTCCGATAAAGAGGAAGTGTATTACATTGGATGATTTAAAGGTGGAATCATTCTATGAGTACGAGGGAATGTTTAAGAGTCTGCTGCTGCAGTACAAAGAATGCTGTGACGAAGCGCTGAAAGATGTTTTTCTTTACGGTTTAAAGGATTATATCAGGATCCGTTATGCGGGATATGCGCTTCTTTTCGTACCTAGCAGTCAGAAGAAAAAACAGATACGGGGTTTTGATCATCTGGAACTGATTTTTGAAGATATAAAGCTGCCTAAGGCAAAAGGTCTTCGAATGAAAGAAGATCTTATACAGGAAGGAAAAAATGCCGTAGAAAGAAGCAGAATGCGGCAGAACTACGTTTATGAAGGAGAACTTCAAAAGAAGGTCCTGATCGTCGATGATGTACTTACGACAGGTTCGTCAATGATTGGCGCATACGAGGCGATCAAAGGGAAGACGAGGCATGTAAGAGCGTTATCCTTAGCTAACAAAAATTATCACTTTCCTTTTAAAAATAAAGTATGATAGAATATATTCTAAAGGAGAATAAGGAGATGTTAGGTAAAGTAAAAAGATTCAATAAGGTTAAGGGATTTGGCTTCATTACAGCAGATGATGGTCGTGACGTCTTTTTCCATTATTCTCAATTAATCATGGATGGTTATAAAACCATCAACGAGGGTGCACCAGTTGAATTCGAATTAGTTGAAGGCGATCGAGGACTTCAAGCTCATAATATACAAGAGATCAAAGAGTAATCGTGAACAGAAAGTTGGCTAATAAGGTCAACTTTTTTATAGGCAGATGCTATAATAATGAAAGAATTGGAGAACATATGGGTTTATTAGATAGATTCTTTAATAACGATAAAAAAATACTGGATGAAGTAGAAAGAGCAGTCCGTCCGGTCGATGCTTTGAAGGATCAGATGGCGGCTCTTAGTGATGAACAGTTAAGGGAAAAAACCATTGAATTCCGGAAACGTCTGAAGAACGGCGAGACGCTGGATGATATCCAGGTAGAGGCTTTTGCGGTTGCCAGAGAGGCTGCAAGAAGAGTGATCGGTGAATATCCTTTCTTCTGTCAGCTGGAAGGCGCTTATGTGCTGCATCGCGGGGATATCGCCGAGATGAAGACTGGCGAAGGCAAGACCCTGACATCAGTCATGGCCGTTTATCTGAATGCTCTTCCGGGGGATGGCGTCCATGTCATTACCGTAAATGAATATCTGGCACAAAGAGACAGCGAGTGGATGGGAGCCATTCACAGATTCCTGGGACTTACTGTCGGTCTTAATCTGAGATCGATGACTCCGGCGGAGAAGCGCAAGGCCTACGAATGTGATATCACCTATACGACCAATGCGGAAGTCGGTTTCGATTATCTGCGTGACAACATGGTCACAAGAGTGGAAGACAGGGTATTAAGAACGTTGAACTTCGCTCTGGTCGACGAGGTCGACTCGATCCTGATCGATGAATCCAGAACGCCTTTGATCATCTCCGGAGGAGAGAAGAAGACGGCCAACCAGTACATCAATGCGGACCGTTTCGTGAAACGTCTGAAGAAAGAAGAAGACTATGTTATCGATGTCAAGGACAGGAATGTCCAGCTGACTGAAGAAGGTGTTCACAAGGGCGAGAGAGCTTTCGGCGTAGAGAATCTTTACGATCTGGAAAACACTTCTCTGGTCCATTACATCAATCAGGCCTTAAAGGCGAACTATATCATGTCCAGAGATGTGGAATATGTCGTAGAAGAACAGGAAGTCATTATTGTTGACCAGAATACCGGACGTAAGATGCCGGGCAGAGAATACTCCGACGGACTGCATCAGGCGATACAGGCCAAAGAAGGCGTTCCGATCAAGCAGGAAACAACGACTCTGGCGACGATCACCTACCAGAATTTCTTCCGTCTCTACAACAAGCTTGCCGGCATGACCGGTACAGCCAAGACCGAAGAAGAAGAATTCCTTTCCATCTACAACATGCGTGTGGTAGAAATCCCTACCAACAGACCGGTCATCCGAATCGACAATGCCGACCTGGTTTTCGGTACGAAAAGAGCGAAATATCACGCTCTCCTGGAAGAAGTCAAGGAACTCTATGCAAAAGGACAGCCTGTCCTGGTAGGCACGATATCTGTTGAAACATCGGAACTGATTTCGAAGATGTTTAAACAGGCCAGGATCCGGCATGAAGTGCTCAATGCCAAGAACCACGCCAGAGAAGCAGATATCATTGCCAAGGCGGGCAGAGAAGGCTCTGTGACCATTGCCACAAACATGGCCGGCCGTGGAACCGATATCAAACTGACAGACAGATCCCGTGAACTGGGCGGACTGGCGGTTATCGGCTCGGAACGCCATGAATCCAGACGTATCGACAATCAGCTGAGAGGACGTTCGGGAAGACAGGGAGATCCGGGCTATTCCCGTTTCTATGTCTCTTTGGAAGATGAACTGATGGTTCGGTTCGGATCCGACCGTATTTCCGGGCTTTTTGCCCAGATGGGTGACATTCCAATTGAAAACAAGACTGTTTCCAAGGCAATATCCAGTGCACAGAAACGTGTGGAAGGTCTGAACTTTGATATTCGTAAAGCATTGCTGGACTATGACGATGTCATGCGTCAGCAGAGGGAAACAATGTATGCCCAGCGTAATTTCATTCTGGAGAATGAAGATATTCACTCTGTCGTTGAAAATATGTTTAAGCGGGAAATGGAGAATATCGTTGAATCCAATATCAGCATCGATGGCAAGAAGGAGATCATCGACACAGAATCCATTGCCAGACGTCTGAACAACATGGGTGTGAGCGGTTTTGAACAAAAGATGATCGAAGGTCTGAACAAAGAGGAAACCGTTGAAAAGTGTCAGGAGGCCTCTTTCGGTGCCTATGAGAACAAGATCAAACCGGTAAGGAAACAGATCCTGCCGGTAGAAAGAACGATGGTCTTAAGACTGATGGACCGTGCCTGGCAGAACCAGATCGATGTCATGTCCAAACTGAGAGAAGGTATCCACCTGCGTTCTTATGCCCAGAACAATCCTCTGCAGGCATACGTGGAAGAAGGATATGAGCTTTTTGAGATGATGATGAATACGATTTCGAACGATGTCGTGACTTTCTGTAACAATCTGAAAATCGTTATAAAGGAGAAATAACGTGGAAATATATGAAATGAAACAAGGCCTGAACGCTTCTTTAAAGAAGTTAAAAGATTTAGGCGACTCTCTTTGACCTCGCGTCTATCGATAATAAACTAAACGAACTGGAGCAGCAGCAGAGCTCGGAAACGTTCTGGTCGGATCAGAAGAAGGCGCAGAGCGTAATCAAGGAATACAATACATTAAAAGATCTCAGAAACAGGTATTACCGCAACGAAAAGGATATTACCTCTTTATTAAGTGAAGTCGATGAACTGACGAAGAACTATGATGCGGAACTGTTTGAACTGCTGAACGAGGAATACAGTGAAGTCAGCAGGAATTTCGAGGAATTCGAGATCAAGGTCCTGCTGTCCAACGACTACGATCATTCCAACGCACTGCTGGAGATCCATCCGGGAGCGGGAGGAACGGAATCGCAGGACTGGGCAGAGATGCTTTTTCGGATGTACCAGCGCTATGCCCAGAACAGCGGCTACGGCTTTGAAGTGATCGACTACGAAGAGGCCGATGAGGCGGGGATCAAGTCCTGTCTGGTCTGCATCAAAGGAGACATGGCCTACGGCTACCTCAAGGGCGAATCGGGCGTGCACCGCCTGGTTCGTATCTCTCCGTTTGACGCTTCCAGTAGAAGACATACTTCTTTCGCATCGGTAGAAGTGCTGCCGGAGTTCAACAACGAGATCGACATCGAGATCAGAGACGAAGATCTGGAAGTCGATACGATGCGTTCTTCCGGAGCGGGCGGTCAGCACATCAACAAGACCGATTCCGCCGTGCGCATGAAACACGTTCCGACCGGTCTGATGGCTTTTTCACAGTCGGAAAGATCACAGATCCTGAATCGAGAAAAATGTTTGAGCATTCTGAAGGCCAAACTCTATCAGAAGGCGATTGAAGACAGAGAAAACGAAAAGAGAGCCCTGAAAGGGGAACAGAAGAAGATCGAATGGGGTTCGCAGATCCGTTCCTATGTTTTCTGTCCTTATACGCTGGTCAAGGACCATCGTACCAATTATGAAGAAGGTAATGTTGATAAGGTCATGAACGGCGAGATCAGCAACTTCCTGTTTGCCTATCTGAAATCACAGATCTAACAATGAAAAAGAATCTTAGTCTCTTTACATTTATTGGATTGCTTATGGGAATAATCTTCGGATTATTCTTTTCGGAATATACGGATCCGATCGCCTTTCTTGGGACCTGGTATATTACTTTCCTGAAATACATGATCGTTCCGGTCGTATTTACCAGTATTACGGTATCCGTCTATGATTCCAGAAACTTGAAAAACCGGATGATCATCAGGACAATAGGACTGTTTGCATTGATGTTTGTAGCAACTTTCCTGCTTTCTTCGCTTGTGGTGCTGATCGTTGATCCGGGAAAGGGATTCGTTCTGGAAGAAGTGGAATGGAATGGTTCGACAACGCAGTTCGATCTGATACAGATGTTTCTGAATCTGATCCCGAAGGATCTGAACAGATTCCTGACCGGTTCTTATCTCTTTTTTGTGATTACCGTTTCTTTCCTGATCGGATATCTGTGTTCGCTGTTTAAGAACGGAGACAGACTGATCAAAGGAATCCGGAAGATCAAGGAATTCCTGTTCAGGATTCTGGAATACTTCATGTATGCGACGCCGTTTGCGGTGTTTTCACTGATTTCCGTGACGGTTGCGCGCTATGGATCCGTATTGCTTGGCGTCGGTGTCAGATACATCCTGACTGCCTATCTTTGTGCTTTGATCACGCTGATCGTCGTCATGATCCTGCCGGTGCTGATTCTCTGCAGGATGTCGCCCGGGACTTTCATTCAGAAAGTCAACCGGATCTGGCTGATGACTATTACGACTTGTTCCTCCAGCGCTACGCTTCCTTATACCATTAAGACCTGCAAGGAAGAATTCAACATTCCGGAAGAGATTACCGATGTAGTCGTCCCTTTGGGCTGTACGATCCACATGTGCGGCGGTGCGGTATCCTTCTCTTTGCTGGGGCTGTTCTGCAGCAGACTGTTCGGTGTAGAGATAACGCTGTCCCGATATCTGCTGATGCTGGTATCGGCAGTACTGATCAATATGTCCGCTCCCGGCATTCCTAACGGCGGTGTGGTGATCGGTGCGACTTATCTGCAGCTTCTGGGCATTCCTTTGGATTTTATCGGTTTCTATTCCGGCATTTACAAACTGCTGGATATGGTCTATACTTCACTGAATGTAACGGGTGATATCACGGCCAACGTAATTATTGATCATATGAATAAGAAATAGGCATATGGATTTTTCAAACAATATGCTAGAATAAAGGTAGCTTTGAAGGATAGATCGTTCATTCGAGACTTACAGAGAGCCGATGTCTGGTGGAAATCGGCAGAGAGGATGGGCGAAGATGGATCCGGAGCTTTCCGTTCGACAGGTAGGACGGAACGTAGACCTGCGTTAAGGGAAGGAAGTGAAAAGTAAAGGTGGTACCGCGCTTTCTGCGCCCTTGGAATCACCTTTTTATTTTTATGGAGGATAGTATGGAAAACAAAGGAAAGTATTACATTACAACGGCAATCGCCTATGCCAGCGGCAAGCCGCATATCGGCAACACCTATGAGATCATCATGGCCGATGCGATCGCCCGTTACAGAAGACTGCAGGGCTATGACGTAAGATTCCAGACAGGTACTGATGAGCATGGCCAGAAGATCGAGGAGAAGGCAAAGAAAGCCGGTATGACACCGAAGGAGTTCGTCGATGTCCAGGCTGGAGAAATCAAGAGGATCTTCGATCTGATGAATACTTCCTACGACAAGTTCATCCGTACCACCGATGACTATCATGAAAAGGAAGTGCAGAAGATCTTCAAGAAGCTCTACGATCAGGGTGATATCTACAAGAGCGAATATGAAGGCTGGTACTGTACCCCATGCGAATCTTTCTGGACCGAATCCCAGCTTGTGGACGGCAAGTGTCCGACCTGCGGCGCTCCGGTACACATGGAAAAAGAGGAATCGTATTTCTTTAAACTCAGCAAGTATCAGAAGCAGCTTGAAGACTACATTGAGAGCCATCCGGAATTCATTCAGCCAGAATCGCGCAAGAACGAGATGCTTAACAACTTTATTAGACCGGGCTTGCAGGATCTCTGTGTTTCGCGTACTTCCTTCAAGTGGGGAATTCCGGTCGACTTCGATGACAAGCATGTCGTCTATGTCTGGATCGATGCCTTGAGCAACTACATCACCGGTCTCGGTTTCCATCTGGGCGGCAAAAACGATGAACTGTACGAAAAGTACTGGCCGGCAGATCTGCATCTGATCGGAAAAGACATCGTCAGGTTCCATACCATCTACTGGCCGATCATGCTGATGGCGATCGGTGAACCGCTGCCGAAACAGGTATTCGGTCATCCGTGGATGCTGGTAGGGGAAGACAAGATCTCCAAGTCCAAAGGCAATGCGATCTATGCCGACGATCTGGTCAGGTTCTTCGGCGTCGATGCGGTCAGATACTATGTTCTGCACGAGATGCCTTTTGCGCAGGACGGCACTATTACCTGGGAGCTGATGATTGAAAGGATCAATTCCGATCTGGCCAATGTTTTCGGCAACCTGGTCAACCGGACTATTGCCATGACCAACAAATATTTCGACGGCCAGCTGAACAAAGAATTCGTGAACGATCCGCTCGATGACGAGCTCAAGGAGTTCGCTTTGCATACTGTGAAGACCGTCGACGGGAAAATGGATGAACTCAAAGTCGGAGATTCCCTGGAAGCGATCCTGGAACTGTTTAGAAGATGCAACAAGTACATCGACGAGACCGCCCCTTGGCTGCTGGCCAAGGATGAAACGAACAAGGCCCGACTCAACACCGTCCTTTACAACCTGCTTGAAGGCATCCGGATCGGTACGGTATTGCTTTCTTCTTTCATGCCGGAAACGGCTGCCAAGGTCTACGAACAGATCAATACGGAACAGACTTCATATGACTCGCTGAAGGAATTCGGCGCCTATGAATGCAGTAAAGTGACCGATCAGCCCGAACCGCTCTTTGCCCGACTCGATCCGGAGAAGACAATGGAAGAAGTCCATGCGCTACTTGGTTCTCCTGCACCGAAGGTCGAACACAAGCCGGAGATCGAATTCCCTGACTTCGAAAAGGTCGAGATGGTTGTGGGTAAAGTCCTTGAATGCAAGAAACATCCGGATGCTGACAAGATCCTGGTCTTCCAGGTCGACTTCGGCTATGAACAGCGGCAGATCCTTTCTGGCGTAGCACAGTACTACAAACCGGAAGAACTGGTCGGAAGAAAAGTTATCGCCGTGATGAACCTGAAGCCAAGAAAGATCAGAGGTCTGGATTCACAGGGCATGCTGCTGTCTGCCGTGAAAGAAGAAAACGGAAAAGAGAAACTGGAACTGCTCAGCAGTGATATGGAAATCGGTTCCGTCGTCTGTTAAGAAAAGAGTTACATAAGCATATACGGTTGGTTATAATAGAGTTATGAGAAAAGTGCTGGCAATCCTGATCTGTAAACTGGCCAAGGCGATTGGAAAACGTTTTGGTCATGGCTCCAGTCTTCCGGGAAAGATCGCCCTGAAGATCTGTCCGGATGTTTTAAGCAGGATCCAGATGCCGGAATGCGTGATCGCCGTTACAGGGTCAAACGGAAAGACCTCGACGGTAGAGATGATCCGCAGCATCCTGGAGAGATCCGGAAAATCCGTTGCCTGCAACACGGAAGGATCTAACCAGATCGAAGGAGCCGCTACTTTGATCCTTTGCAACTCGACCAATGCCGGTGTGTTCCGTAAGGATATTCTGTTGCTGGAAGTCGATGAAAGATACGCCAAATACATTTTCAAGTACTTTGCTCCGACCTATTATGTCATCAACAATCTTTACCGGGATCAGATGACCCGTAACGGACATCCGGAATACGTTCTGGAAGATATCCGCAAATCGTTAAGAGAGGAAACGAAACTGATCCTGAATGCCGATGACCCTCTGGTTTCTTCCTTGGCTGTCTCAAATGGAAAAAGTGCCGTATATTTTGGTATCAACGATAATCAGTATGTGACAGAAGAATGTGATAGTCTTTACGATGACGGTTACTATTGTCCTGTCTGTCATTCGAGGATGATCTATGACTATCGTCATTTTGCCCATGTAGGAAGCTATAGATGTCTGAATTGCGGTTTCCGAAGAAATGAACCGGATTTCGCCATTACTTCAATTTCACTGGAAAAAGGGAAACTGACAATCAATAAACGCTGTCATTTGGATATGGCTTTCCGTTCCATTTATAATGCCTATAACGTCCTGGCCGCTTTCTCTGTCGCTTCTCTTGCAGGCGTGAAAGAAGAAGTGATCTGTGATGCTTTAAACAATTATCTGATCCGTAACGGCAGGATCGTAAGATTCCGACTGGGAGACAAAGAAGGAACGCTGCTGATTTCGAAACACGAAAATACGATTTCCTACAACCGGAATCTTGATTATGTTGCCAACTACAGCAATGCCGTGACGCTGCTGTTGATTATCGACGATATCAGTAGGAAATACTTTACTTCCGATACTTCCTGGCTCTGGGATATCAGTTTTGAGATATTGAGGAGCGATAATGTTAAGAAGGTCATCGTTGCCGGTAAATATATCAGCGATGTTGCGGTAAGACTGGAAAGTGCCGGGATCGACATGGAGAAAGTCGTTCTGCGTCGTAGTATTGAGACAGCTGTCTCTTGTCTCCGATTTAAATCGGAAGGGGATCTGTTTGTGATGACCTGCTTCTCCGATGTGGCAAAATTCCTGAAAGAGGTCGAAACGGAATAGTATGAGAATTTTACACCTTTATCCGAATCTGATGAATCTGTATGGCGATTACGGGAACGTCACCCTTTTGTGTCGCCATTTGAACGATCAGGGTATTCCGACCATCGTCGATCGAAAAGAAGTGGAAGATACGATCAACCTGATGCAGTATGATTTCATCTATATGGGATCCGGTACGGAAGAAAAGCAGCAGATTGCCTTGAAAGATCTGATCAAGTATCAGCAGTATCTTTCGCTGTACATTGAGAGCGGCAAGACGGCTTTGTTTACCGGGAACGCGATGGAACTGCTTGGAGCGTCCATTGACGGAAACAAGGCTTTAGGCATTCTGGATTTTACCGTTGAAACAAAAGAAAAACGCTATACCGGAGACGTGATCGTCAGGAATCCGTCGATTGGGGAAGTAGTAGGCTTTATCAACAAATCTACTCTGATCAGCGGAGGAGAAAACTACAGGCTTTTTGATTATGTATTCAAGGCTTCTTCTCTTATGGATAACGCTTATGAAGGATATCATTACAAGAATCTATACGGGACACATATCATCGGTCCGGTGCTGGTAAAGAATCCGGAATTCATGAAGGAGATCGTCAGGATGTTCTGCACGGAAGTATATCAGGATATCAGCTATCCTTATGAAGAAGAGGCTTATCGGACAACGCTTCAGGAGCTGAAGAAAAGGAAATAAAAGAAGGACCGTTGCGGATAGCAGACGGTCCTGTTCATATCTGGAAAGGAGAAGCACATGCAGATAAGATTGGATGAAGTGATTGCGGCAATCGATGAAACCGATGTCAATACCCAGTTCTATTACTATATTCCGGAAGAAAGGATCATCACAAAAGACGATGAATCTCTGAACGAGAAACAGCTGATCCCGCTTCCTTCCCATAAACAGATCGATGATTATGGAACTATGAAACGTTTTATCGAGGATCTGACGGATGAAGAAGCTCAAGGCTGGCTGGCAGAGAGTATCAAGGGCAGCGGCGCCTTTCGGCGTTTCCGTTTGACGCTGGAAAGATTCGGTCTTACCGAAAGATGGTACGACTATCTGGATCATGCGCATGAAAGCATCGCGATCGACTGGTGTGAATACTACGGCATTGAATATCTGGATGGAAACGATATCTATGCCGGTAAAGAAACGTTTGAGCCGAAACAGAAAGAAAGTATCTCTTCAAAGCACAACTACCGTTTTATTGATATCGATGAAGACAATGTATACGGTCTTGTCTATCTTTGTTCCGATTTCCGAAAAACTCTGGCGAGACTGAAAGGGAACACTGTCGATGCCGATGTCGATGATATGTTGGAAGAACTAAAGTATTATCTGAAACGTTCCTATCCGATCTTTGCGATATCGGATAACGGGAAGTATGTCGCCTACGGCGTATGCCGGATCGAAGATGATGTTGTCTGGCTGGAATCGATCTATGTCCGTCCGGAATACCGGAGAAAAGGAATCGGAAAGATGCTGCTTGATAGGGCACAGAGTATCGCCGCCGAGCACGGCAACGATACCCTGTATCTGTATGTACATCCGAACAACGATACGATGCTCGATTTCCTGAAAGCCAACGGCTATGATGTGCTGAATCTCATTGAAATCCGAAAAGCCTATCCGGATGAAAAAACGGAAGTTTCCTACACGATCGGAGATCACAGCTACCGGTATTAAAAAGAGCCTGTCGGCTCTTTTTTAACGATTGGAGTTGATTGGATGCGGGAGGTAGAGTTCTTCCAGATAGGCGACGTCTTCCGGAGAGAGTTTCACATTGAAACAGTTCATCGCATCATCTAGGTATTTCTCTTTGGTGATGCCGATGATCGGGGAATCGACGTTTTTCGCATACTGCCAGGCCAGACAGATATTGGTCATGGAACAGTTGTACTTTAAGGACAGATCATAGACTCTTGCGGCAATAGCCTTGTCCATTTCTTCCGTCTTGTCGTATCTGGTTCCTTCCTTGCTGTCGAGCTGATACCGGCTGGAATCGGCTGCCCAGTCTTTTCTGGCCAGTCTTCCCGCCGCAAATGGCGCGAAAGAAGTTCTTGCTACGTTGAACTGCTTGGCAACCGGGATCAGATCCCTCTCGTCTTCCCGATAGATCGGGGAGTAGTGGTTCTGCAGTGTCGTAAACGGCTGATAACCGCGTTCTTTTGCTTTGTAGCAGTATTCCGCAAACTGATAGCCGTACATGGCACTGGCACCATAATAATGGATATGACCCGTCCTTACTTCCTCATTCAGCGCTTTCAGGGTGTCTTCTACCGGTGTATCGTAATCAAAACGGTGCAGGACCAGGATATCGATATAATCCGTATCTAGGCGTCTCAATGAGTTTGCCACTTCCCTATGGATAGCTTCCGGTGAAAGCTTTCCTTCGTTAAAGTAGCACTTTGTTGTAATGACGATCTCGTTACGCTTAAAATGCTTGATCGCTCTTCCCAGATACTCTTCCGAAGAACCGTTAGAGTAGTTGTTCGAAGTGTCAAAGAAGTTGATTCCATATTCGTGCGCCTTAAGGATGATCCTTTCGGAATCCTCATAGTTCAGAGTCCACTGATACTGTCCCCGTTCCGGCTCTCCGAAAGACATACATCCCAGGCAGAGTCTCGATACGGTCAGATCCGAATTCTTTAATTTGATGTATTCCATGCTTCTATTATAGGATAATTTGCTAAAATGAAGATATGATACTGAAGTATGATCCGGAAGATCTGAGAAATAGAAAAATGTCTCGGCTGAAGGATGAAAACGATCATACAGTCTTCTGGAGCATCTACGATTTTGCCTACAAATACCGTACCAGGATCTTTGATGGAGAAGACAATGAACTGGGATATGTGCAGCTGGATGTCAGTAAAGCCGTTCCGGAAGTTGTTTTTTGTGATGCCACAGATGAAATAATGGGCTGTATGGTAGAGGAAGAAGACTATTACCGGATATTGCCTGAGGGAATGGAATTTCATGGAAACAGTTCTGAAGGAGAGATTCCGGGCATCATGAAGATCAGAAACGGTGAACTGGAAATTGATATAGCGAATGATCCGCTTCGATGTGTAATGATTCTATATGCATCGGTAGAGATCACAAGAGGGGAAGAAACATGAAAAAGACAGAATTCAGTTTTCGATCGTCGGGGAATTATGCGGACATTAGAGCCGTGAAGTATATACCGGACAAAGAGATCTGCGCCGTTCTACAGATTGCTCACGGCATGGATGAATTTATCGACCGTTATGATGGATTTGCGGAATATCTCTGTGCTAAAGGTTTTCTGGTGATTGGAAATGATCATCTGGGGCATGGCGCTTCCATCAACTCCAGAAACGACTGGGGCTACTTCGGTGAAAATGGTAACCGGGTCCTGATTGATGACATGTACAAGGTGACAAAGTTGATCAAAGAAGAATATCCCGATCTTCCTTATTTCCTTTTAGGTCATTCCATGGGCTCTTTCTATGCCAGACAGTACATTGCGGAACACGGTGATGAACTGCATGGCACCATCGTTATGGGGACGGGCTTCGAACCAGAATACAAGCTGAAGGCGGCGATGCTGCTGTGCAGAATGATCGCCTTGTTTAAAGGATGGAGACATCGCAGCAATCTGGTCAACAGTCTCGCTTTTGGTGCCTACAATAAACCGTTTGAACCGGCGAGAACGCCTTCTGACTGGCTGACGAAAGACGAGAAGATCGTCGACTGGTACCGCAGCGAACCGAGGTGCACCTTCATCTTTACCTTAAACGGCTATTACAACATGTTTCAGGGCATTCTAAGACTGCACGACAGGGAACTGATGAATAAGGTTCCAAAAGATCTCCCGCTCTTCTTCGTATCCGGACAGGAAGATCCGGTCGGAAGTTTTGGCAAGGAAGTAGAGAATTCTGTCCGTTTTATGAAAGATCTGGGAATCAGGGACATCCAAATGAAACTGTATTCGAATGACCGTCATGAGATCCTGAACGAAACCGATAAAGAAACCGTATACGAGGATCTATATAACTGGATGCTTGAGAAGATGAAATAAAAAACATGCTTAGGCATGTTTTTTTATTCTTCTACGTGTTCTATACCCTGGGAAATGATGTTGTAGACATGATCGTCGGCCAGAGAGTAATAAACGGTTTTTCCTTCTCTGCGGTTTTTAATGAGCTTGCTGTTTTTTAAGATTCTGAGCTGGTGTGAGATAGCAGACTGATTCATGTTTAGCAGCTCAGCGATTTCTGTAACGCTTCTCTCTTTTTCGATCAGACAGTAGAGTATCCGGATCCTGGTCGAATCGGAGAAGTTCTTGAACAGTTCCGCTACATCGTAGAGCGTATTGTCATCAGTGTGTATCATTGCAGTTTCCTCACTCGCAGGGCTCTGATCGCATTGATTACGGCAATCACCATGACGCCGACATCCGCAAAGATAGCCAGCCACATGTTGGTAATGCCAAAGGCACTCAAAATCAGACAGGCGATCTTGACACCGATCGCAAACCAGATGTTTTCATAGACGATACGCATACATTTGGAAGCGATACGGATAGCCTGGGCGATCTTTAATGGATCGTCATTCATCAGCACGATATCGGCAGCTTCAATAGCGGCATCGGAGCCCAGTGAACCCATCGCAATACCGACATCCGCCAGGGCGATGACCGGAGCGTCGTTGATGCCGTCTCCGACAAAGGCGAGTGTTTCTCCTGCTTCTTTTTCTTTTAACAGTTTCTCCACGACAGAAACCTTATCCTGAGGAAGCAATCTGGTATAGATCTGATCGATCTTCAGCTTGTTCGCAACGGTCTGAGCGACTTTTTCTTCATCTCCCGTCAGCATTACCGTCTTCCTGATTCCTATCCGTTTCAGTTCCTGTATGGCCTGATAGGATGTTTCCTTGATCCGGTCGCCGATGTGAATATGACCCTTGTATTCGTTATCGATTGCCAGATGAACGATTGTCCCTTCGTCATGACATTCCATGACTTTGATCTGATGATCTGCCATCAGTTTTTCATTCCCTACCAGAACGTTTTGATGATCAACGATGGCGCTGATTCCTTTTCCGGCTATTTCTTTTACGGATTCGATCCTTTCCTTATCGATCTCTTTGCCGTATTCCTTGACGATCGATCTGCCGATCGGATGATTGGAATAGGCCTCCGAAAGAGCCGCGTATTCCAGAAGCTCTTCTTTTGAGAAATTGCTGTTATGGATCGTGGTGACTTCAAAGACACCAAGCGTTACCGTACCGGTCTTATCGAAAGCGACGTATTTCGTCTTGGACAATGCTTCAACATAGTTGGATCCCTTTACCAGAATTCCCGCTCTGCTTGCGCCGCCGATTCCCGCAAAGAAAGTCAAAGGAATCGAAATAACCAGCGCACAAGGGCAGGAGATGACCAGAAAAGTCAAGGCTCGAAAGACCCAGGTACTCCAGGTCCATGGACCGCCCTGAATGAAATGGATATACAGGACCGGTAATACTGCCAGAGCCAAGGCACTGTAACAGACGGCCGGCGTGTAGTAACGGGCGAACTTGGAAATAAAATCTTCGGATCTTGATTTATTGCTGGTGGCATTCTCAATGAGATCCAGGACTTTCGATACGGTCGATTCACCGAAATTCTTCGTCGTTTTCACTCGGATCAGGGAAGTCATATTGATGCAGCCGCTGATGACCTCGTCACCCTCTTTCACATCTCTAGGAAGTGATTCACCGGTCAATGCACTGGTATTCAAGGAAGTTTCGCCTTCACAGACAATACCATCCAGAGGGATCTTGTCTCCGACTTTAACAATGATCACATCGCCGATCTCGACTTCATTCGGATCAACTTTGGTCAGTTCTCCCTCTTTTTCGATCCAGGCGTAATCCGGACGGATATCCATTAAGGCAGCGATGTTCTTTCTTGATCTTCCGACCGCATAGGACTGGAACCATTCGCCGATCTGGTAGAACAGCATAACGGCAACGCCTTCCTGGTATTCTCCTAAAGCGATGGCTCCTACCGTAGCAACGGCCATCAGAAAGTTTTCATCAAAGGCTTCACGGTTTTTAATGCTTTTGAGAGCCTTTTTCAGAATATCGTAGCCTACGATGAAGTAGGGGACCATATAGAGAACAAATTCCAGACGCTGATCTTCAATAGGAATCAATCTAAGAACAGCCAGCAGTACAAGACATACAAGGATCCGGATCAGGTTCCTTTTCTGTTTCCTGTTCATAGATAGATCTCACAGTCCTCTTCCACTTTTTTGCAGTTCTTTAATACTTCTTTCATGACTTTCTTTTCATCGGCACCGTCTTCAAACTCCACCGTCATTTTTAATGTCATGAAATTGACTGTAGCATTCTTAACGCCTTCGGTCTTCTTTGCAGCTTCTTCCATCTTGTTTGCACAGTTTGCGCAGTCAACTTCGATCTCGTATGTTTTTTTCATAGTTTATCTCCTTAATGAATATATGAACATCTGTTCATATGTATTATACGATTTACTTACCACAAAATCAATACTATGTTAGAATAATCTTTGTTATGAATATGTTGGATTACCTGGAACTTTATAAGGACCGTTCTTTTCAGGAAGAACCTTTTAATGAGACGGATAATTTGCTAATCTCGCAGGTCGTCTATGTTGACTTCGATTCAGTAATTACGGAAGGTAAAAGGATCCGGCCGAAAGAAGCCTATGAACTGCTGGAGCATCGTTATTCCGGTCTTGATCCCGACTTATACCGCAATGTTGAATCGTTAAGTCATGAGGTTCTGAAACGGATGGCTTTCAGCCGTCGTTATGGAGAATGTGTAATACACCACTACGTATCCCGTCTGAATAAAGAAACCAGTGAACAGTTTGCAGCCCTGATGATGGACCTTCCTGATGGAACGACAGTTGTCTCTTTTCGGGGTACAGATGATACGCTAATCGGCTGGAAAGAAGATCTGATGCTTTCCTACACCGACATACAGAGTCAGCTGGATGCCGTAGATTATGTCAACAGGAACTGTTCCCTGTTTCGTAAATACCGCTTTATCGGTCATTCTAAAGGAGGAAATCTGGCAATCTATGCAGCCGTACACTGCAGTTTCCTGTTCCGAAGAAACATTATGCAAGTCATTTCCAACGATGGTCCGGGGCTCAGACCGGATTCCTATAAACAGAAGAAATTTCAGAAGATTGCACAACGTTACCGTCTGATCGTTCCGGAGAAGGACGGCGTCGGTACGATATATGAGATTGCTCCAAACAAAACTGTCGTTTCAACCTCTACAGGAAACATCATACAGTCTCATAACATGCTTACCTGGGATATCGATGGAAACAGACTGGTCAGGGCCAACAGGGCAAGATACGAAACGGATCTCAACCGGAAATCGATCCTGCAGTTTCTGAATGAAACGACCACAAAACAGAGAGAAGTTTTTGTCCGGGAACTGTTTGAATGCTTTGATGATGCTAAGATCAGGACGGTCTCCCAGATGTCTTCCGGAGGATTGCCGCTGTTTTTACGGGTTATGAAGGAAATGTCGGAAATGGATTCCGAGGCCAAGGAGATCGCCGTAAAGATATTCAAGTCTTATTCTTCGAATCTTAACCGTGATTTTTCCGAACAGATCATTAAGAAAAGAGAAAACATCCGGTTAAAGGCTTCTGCCGCAGGAAACAGCGTTTCAGAAATCGTAAACGAACGGAATCCTTTTCATAAGAAAAAGAAACAGATTCCTGCAGCGGATGAAAAAAAAGAAGAACTATAGTAGAATAGATACGTTATATTAGGGGGCTATTATGAGAGACAGATTTGATGCAACATATCTGAAGGATCTTGATTCGATGCATTTTATTATGCCGTTCATGTTTCCGAACAGATGCGACAACCAGGCTTTTTTTACTTTTCAGGTCGATCTGACCAATCTGGAAAAGTTCCTGGAAAAGAAAAATAAAGACAATCCGGACTATCGTTACAATATGTATCAGTGTATCGTTACGGCTGTCCTGAAGACGATAACGCTTCGAAGCAAGCTTTCTTTGTTCATTCACGACCGCAAGATGTACAGAAGGAATGAAGTAACAGCCGCTTTCACGGTAAAGCAGGAATTCAAGGATGACGGCGGTGAAGTTCTGGCTTTCATTCATTCCAAGCCGGAATGGAATGTCGATGATGTTCACAACGAACTGAAAAGACAGCTTCTGAAACTCAAAAACAAGAGCTATGTAGACGAGTCTACCGGTTTTATGGACAAGTTCAATAAACTGCCGAAATTCATTTCCCGTCCGGCCTTAAGCTTCGTCTGCTGGCTGGAAAAGAAGGGAATGATTCCTAAGGCACTGGTTGAAACCGATCCGTATCATTCTTCCTGCGTGCTGGCGAATCTGGGTTCCATCGGCTTGCCTGACGGATATCATCATCTGACCAACTGGGGAACCACTTCCATGTTTGTGGTCGTAGGACAGAGCGACAGAATGCCTTTCTACAAGAACGACAAGATCGAATTCAGAGATGGCGTTAAACTGGGCTTTACGATCGATGAAAGGATCGCCGACGGTTACTACTTCTCCAAGTCCATCAAGATCATGCAGCTGCTGCTGGAAGAACCGGAACTGCTGGAAAGACCGTTAAATGAAAAACTCTCTGATGAAATGTGGCAGAGGATCAACATGAAATAAAAAACACCGTCAAGGTGTTTTTCTTATATATCTCTGATGGAATAGATACAGCCGCAGTAGTTCTGATGATATAGATCCAACCCGGCATTCATCCGGTCATTCATTGTGATCCCATCGCCTTTTTTGAAGTCGGCATGCAGGTAGGTGACGCCCGGATATTCCCGTTCCAGCTCTTCACCGATCTCGTTGAGCCAGTCGGCATTCTTCCGGTTGGAGATCGACATGACGGTAGTGCAGTATTCGTAAGCATGCTTCTTTGCATAGCGAAAGCTTTCTTCCATTCTCATCCGGTAACATAATCGGCATCTTCTTCCACCTTCCGGTTCATCCTTCAAGACGGACAGCTTTTCCGTATAGCTTTCATTGTCGTATCTGTCAACAATCAGTTTAATGGAATCATCATTCAGATAACTCAGATAGGTCCTCAAGGCATTCAGCCTTCTTTCGAACTCCTCATAAGGATAGATGTTGGAATTGGAAAAATAGACTGTGATCTTAAAATACTGCCGCAGATAAACCAAAGGATAGACGGAGCATACTCCGCAGCAGATGTGGATCAGCAGTTCCGGCTTTCCTTTTATTGCGTTGATCTGGGCGATCTGTTTCTGATAGTTGTTCATGATTTCTTGGACTTGCTGACATGGAGCTTCTTGAACTGCATTGAAAGTTCCGTAATATCATCAAACTGTTCGTTTCCTTCATAGAAAGATTCAACATCTTCCTTGATCCGGTTACAGAGATCTTTCGCATTAAGGCCGATGCATCGGTTGACACATTCCTTGAGTCTGTCATCGCCGTACAGCTCATTCTCGCTACTTGTGGCTTCCGTAACGCCATCGGTATACAGGAAGATCTCGTCGCCCGGATTCAGAATAGTCTCCTGTTTCTTGTAGGCGATTCCTTCCATACCTCCCAGAACAAATCCCGCCAGACCCTGCAGATATTCAAACTGACCGCCTTTTCTTCGAATCAGCGGCCGGTTATGTCCGGCATTGACATATTCCAGTTCACCTGTTTCCAGATTCAGGAAGCCCATCCAGGCTGTCACAAACATACCTGCATCGTTTCCTTCACAAAGCTGATAGTTGGCATTGGTAAAGATATCGGAAATGGAAATGTTGTTTTCCGCATATGTTTTCAAAATAGTCTTAGCCCGCATCATAAACAGGGAAGCCGGGATTCCCTTACCGGCCACATCCGCAACCAGAAAGACCAGAATATGATGCTTGATCAGATAAAAGTCGTAGAAATCACCGCCTACTTCCTTGGCCGGGTCCATCAGGGCGTAGATCTCGAATTCTTCCCTGTAAGGGAATATGGAAGGCAGGGCGGAGGACTGTATCTGTCTGGCATACTTCAGTTCATTGTCGATCCTTTGGTTCGCTTCCGCGATGAAGTGTTTCAGGGAGGCGACAGTCGCATTGATCCCTTCAGAAAGAGAAGTAAATTCCTTGTTTATACGGATATTGACCTCATTATCCAGCTTACCGGCCGTGATTTCCGCCAGAGAATCGTTGATCTTCTGGATATTGTTGACGATCAGGAACTTGATGATGAAATACAGGGCGACAAACAGGGCACCGAAGATGATGGATTCCAGGAACAGATTCAGATAGACGGAAAGCTTCTTGGAGAAGTCCGCCTCGGCACATGGAAGGGTTGCATAAATCTGAAAACCTTCCGTATTGGCAAACATGTAGTAGTAGTCGATGCCGTTGATTTTTGCTTTATATACGGTATATTCTTCCGTTCCGTTCGGGTCGAGTTCCACCGTGTATTCTGCATCCGCCAGATCCGTATCGTTCAGAGAATCGGAAACGACATTTCCTTCGGAATCGAAAATCAGGATGTTTCCGCTCTCCCCGATGTGGCGGTAAGTCGCAACGTTCCTCAGCCGCTCGCTCAGATCATCATTGAATTCTTTCTCTCCATAGGCGACCTGAATAAATCCGTTTTCAGTCGCAATGCCGGAATACTTGTGCATGACGCTGCCGTCCTTGGCCATCGGCCGGTATTCCTGAACATAGTATTCCGTTCCCTGCAGCAGGCAGAGGAACTCTCTGGACTGTTCGCCGGAAGCCATGTCAAAACCGATATTCTCTTCCTCGCTCGAAGCGGTGATGATCCCATTTTCATCGATAATGTCGATTTCTGAAACATTGAAACGCTTCTTCATCTCATTCAGATCGGAGTCCGGGAAAAGGCTGATCTCATCCACAACGACTTTATTGATACTTAAAAGCGCTTCATCCGACTGAGACTTGACATCGGCTACCGCATCAAGAATGTTCATTCGCAGCAGTTCATCCGTTTCTTTCTCGGAAATCTCATTCTGCAATAAAAGGCTGAAAACCGTACTGGCAATAAAACCGATCAGGACGATATTGATCAGTATCTTCTGGAACTGTGTGGAGATGCTTTTCTGTTTCTCCTGGGAACGGGATTCCGGATCCATGCTTCCGATGATGAATACCGCAAAAGAAACGGCGATCGCATTTAGGAAGATCATCGGAACAGAACAGGCTTCCACGTACTGGAAAGCCGTCTTGACATCGGTCATATTGGTAAAGAAGATCATCAGCATGTGAATAACTTCGCAGATGACGCCAATGAAGAAAGCGTGGCTCCATTCAGGCAGTTTGTCGTCGAAGAGATCCTTTTTCAGAAAAGCGCCGATAATGCCGGTCAGACAGGTAGAAATGGTACAGGCAAGTCTGGTATAGTAGCCGCCGCCCCAGTAGACGCAGAACCATCTTTCGATACCGCCGATGAATCCGGCGATCATGCCGGCAGGAGAGCCGAATATTAAAGCGGCACAAAGCGGAGCGGCATCGCGGACGTTGATGATCGCACCATTGTAAGGTATGCCGAACTCGGTAGAAAAAATGGCGATGATGCCGAAAACGATTCCCGCAATCAGTTGCTTTTTCCTATATGGAAGAGACTGCATCTTTTTTCCGTGGAAAAGAGCATTCAGGATGAGACTGACGATAACAGGAACGGATGCGGCGATGACTAATGATTTCATATTGTGTTACCTTGTAGCGATTTATTCATTGTCGATAAACATCGAATCTCCAAAGGAGAAGAAACGGTATTGGTTTTCTATGGCGACCCTGTAGGCATTCAGGATCATTTCACGGGAACATTCCGCCGCGATCATCATGATCAGGGTCGATTTCGGCAGATGGAAGTTGGTGATCTGGGCATCGATGGCCTTGAATTCGTATGGCGGATAGATGAAGATCGCCGTATCGCCGGAGCACTCCCTGAACTCGCCAAAGCGGTTCATGATCGTTTCCAGCGTTCTGGTGGAGGTCGTACCGACAGCAATGATCCTGCGGCCTTCTTTCTTTGCCAGATTCAGCCTCTCGGCGGTGTAGGCAGACATGCTGTAATGCTCCGAATGCATCACGTGGTCTTCAATGTTGTCTTCTTTGACCGGCTTAAAAGTTCCCAGTCCGACATGAAGCGTGACATCCAGAACTTCAACTCCCTTTTCCTTGATCCTTTCTGTCAGTTCTTCCGTAAAATGCAGACCGGCGGTAGGGCAGGCGGCCGAGCCGTCGATCCGGGCGTAGACATTGTTGTAACGATTCTTGTCTTGCAGTTTTTCGTGGATATAGGGAGGGGTAGGCATCAGACCGATCTCGTTAAGCACTTCCAGGAAAATCCCGTTGCAGTGCATCTGGAAGATACGGATCCCTTCTTCCTTTCTTTCGATGCATTCCCCATACAGCCGGTCAGAAAACTCGATGACCGTTCCGGTCTTGATTGCCTTGGCGTTTCCGCACAGACATTCGCAGATTTCTCCCTGCATTTTCAGGATCAGAACTTCCACCTTGGCTCCTGTATCTTTCTTTGTCCCGTAGAGACGGGCAGGAATGACCTTGGAGTTGTTCCGGACCAGAACGTCTCCCGGTTTCAGGTAGTCGATAATGTCGTAGAAATGCCTGTGTTCGATCTCTCCGGTATTCTTGTGCAGAACCAGAAGTCGGGATGTATCTCTTTTCTCCGCAGGATGCTGAGCAATCAACTCTTCCGGCAGTTCAAAATCAAAATCACTGAGTCTCATCAGAAACCTCTCTCATCAAAACCGTAACGGTTCAGTATCTCTTCTTTGTATTCCATGAATCGATCTTCCGCGATCGCTTCCCGGATGCCTTCCATCAGACGAAGCAGAAAACGCAAGTTGTGAATCGACATCAGCCGGTTTCCTAGCCCTTCGTTGTTTCGGAACAGATGGTTCAGATAGGCCTTGGTATAGTTCCTGCAGCATTCGCAGTCGCATTCCGGATCCAGAGGCGTAAAGTCATCCTTGTAGATGTTCTTCTTGATGTTGATTCTTCCCTGGGAAGTCATCAACGTCCCGTGTCTGGCGATCCTGGTTGGAAGTACGCAGTCGAACATGTCGACACCTCTTTCTACGGCTTCCAGGATGTCGTTGATCGCTCCGATCCCCATCTCGTAACGCGGTTTGTCTTCCGGCAGATACGGCAGGGTATAGTCCAGCATCCTGTAGTGCGTTTCTTTGGATTCGCCTACGGAAGTTCCACCGATGGAGTATCCGTCAAAATCCATTTCCACCAGCTTTTCCGCACAGTATTTTCTCAGATCGGGATATTCCGACCCCTGTACGACGCCGAAAAGGGCCTGATTCGTTCTGGTATGGGCATCCTGCCCCCGTTTTGCCCATCTTAATGTTCTGTCAACCGAGTCCTTTGTATATTCGTAACTGCTCGGATAGGGGATGCATTCATCGAATGAGATGGCAATATCGGAACCAATGGCTTCCTGAATATGAATGGAATCTTCCGGCGACATGAAAAGTCTGCTTCCGTCAAGATGCGACTTGAAAGAAACACCTTCTTCCTTGATTTTTCTGGAATCAGCCAGAGAGAAGACCTGAAAACCGCCGCTGTCCGTCAGGACAGGACCGTCGTAATTCATAAACGAGTGGATTCCTCCGGCCTTGATCAAAGTTTCCGGACCGGGTCTTAACCACAAATGATAGGTATTTCCCAGGATAATCGAAGCGCCGATCTTTCTAATATCGTCAGAAGACAGAAACTTGACGGTTGCCTGTGTTCCGACAGGCATAAAAACCGGTGTATCCACCGTTTTCCCAAAAACATGCAGCCTGCCTAAGCGGGCTTTCGATCTCTTGTCTTGATGGATCAATTCATAGGAAAATCCCGGGTTTTTCATACCTATTATCATAACATATACATGCTATACTAAAATTATGAAATCCAAAGAATTGAAAACCTATAATCTGCCTGCAGACGACATCCTGATCAGCCGCATCGATGCGAAACCTAATATCATCTTTCTGTTTCTGATGCTGCTTGGTTTTCTTTCTTTTCTGTTCAAACTGCCTAGTCTCTACGGTACCATGATGATTCTGACGGCAACGCTGGCAATGGCTTACATGCCTAGAGTCGTACTGATCGAATTCTATCAGGATTATCTGGTTCTGTATAACAGGGCGGACAAGAAGAACTGTTTCCTGATCTACTATGAAGATGTCGTTTCCTGGTACTACAAGTGGGGAACCAGCCGGGATTATCTTTATATTGAACTGACGGATGGAACTACGGAAAGACTGGAAGCATTTTCCAAAACGCTTTTTGAAAGTAATATGAACCGTTTTCTGAAGGAAAAACATCTGAAAGGAAATAAATGAAGATTACCGCCATCGATTTTGAAACAGCCAATGCCGCCAGTGCCAGTGCCTGCAGCCTTGGCATCGCCATTTATGAAAACGGGGAAATACTGGACAACTTCGAATGGTATTTCAGACCTCACTACCGTTACAATTATTTCACCAATACGCATATCCACGGTATTTACCCGGAAGACGTTCAAAAGGAACAGGAATTCGTCTATTACTATGAGGAACTCTGCGAGATCCTGAAAGGGAGTGTGATCGTAGCACACAACGCTCTGTTTGATGTGGGCGTATTGAACGCTGTATGTGATGTCTACGGTCTGGATCATATCCCTTTTGACTATCTGGATACGGTCTCCGTTTCCCGCAGAGTCTATCCGGAGCTCTATAATCACCGTCTGAATACGGTAGCCGAATACCTGAACATCGGCCTGTCACACCACAATGCCAAGTCAGATTCTTTTGCCTGTCTGATGATCCTGATAAAAGCCATGGAAGCCTACCGGTGTTATGAACTGGAAGACTTTATACACATCACAGGGATGCACCTGAAAAGCAATCTGTAAAAATTTTCAATATTGAAAACATTTACAATATATGTTTATTATGTTATATTGGTTATGTTTTGAGGTAGCTGATTATGAAAGAGTTTGAAAACAATGCGTATTTCTGGCAGAAGGTAGATACTTTGTATTCTTCCGGCGATTTTAAGTTAACAAACAAAAAGGGCAGTGTTCATAAGATGTATCCTTCTTTGAACTATCCCTGCGATTTTGGCTATGTCAAAACATTAAACAGTGAAAGCGAAACGCCAATGGAAGTCTTTAAGACGCCACAGGGGAAAAGAGTTGATGCGATCGTCCTTTGTGCCGATATCATCAACAAACGTTTTGAAGTAAAGGCACTGGTCGGTGTCAACGATGAAGAATGTGAAGAGATCCTCCGTTTTCTCAACTGTACCGACTATCAGAAGTCGGTCCTGTTAAAAAGAGGAAAAATCATTCCTGCCTGGGGTGAAACAGAGTAGCGGAACGCTACTTTTTTTAGGATTTTTGGATTAGAATAAAGACATGAACAGTATAGAAAAAAAGAAAGAACTGATTATCAATGTTTTATATATAGCCGTCATCTGCGGACTTGTTTACTTAAGCGTCAACTACCTTTTGGGACTGCTGTTTCCTTTTATTATGGGTTTCCTTTTCGCTTATGCCGCGGTAAAAGTCTGTCGCAGATTCTTCAAGAACGACAGGAAACTGCACAGAGGGATCACTCTTACGCTGATCTATCTTCTGATCATCCTGGCCGCTGTTCTGATCGTTTCTCTTGGCATCAGCAAGATCGGTGACTTTATCGAAGGCCTGCCGTCTTTCTACAAGAATACGATGGAGCCTTATATCTCATCTTTGGAAGAAGCTATCAGCGGTGCAGCCTATCAGCTTCCTTGGAACATCCGGGAACTGTTGAACAATTTTACCGACGGGATCTTCGATTCAATCAAATCCATTTTATCTTCTGCCGTATCCGGCATTGCCAAAGTGACGACTTCGGTGATCACCAATGTTCCGCAGACCTTACTGTCGATCCTGGTGGCTGTCACAACGTCTTTCTACATGGTATTTGACTACGAGAATATCTCCGAATGGTTCACTTCTTCCCTGTCTGAAAAGGCGCTGGGCATCTTTAATGAGATCAAGGACTTCTTCGAGAATGTCCTGCTGAAGATCTTCGGTTCCTATGCGACGATCATGGGTATTACCTTTGTGGAACTGTTCATCGGACTGACGATATTCCGCATTTCCAACGGCGGAATGTGGGCGATGCTGATTGCACTGCTGGATATCCTGCCGGTACTAGGTGTAGGAACGGTGCTGATCCCATGGGGTGTCAGCTGTCTGATCACCGGCAAGTTCCTGCTTGGCATCGAACTTCTGGTGCTGTATACCGTCATTACTCTGATCCGTAACATCATTGAACCGAGAATGGTCGGAATCAGCCTGAATCTGCACCCGCTGGCGACCCTGATCTCGATGATCGTCGGCGTCCGGATGTTCGGTGCGGTAGGCATGTTCGGTTTCCCGTTGGCTCTGTCCTTCTTCCATACCAGAAAGAAAAAACAGGCGGAATAATGGAATATCATCAGATAGAGCCCGTATACAATGAGAATTCAAAGATCCTGATTCTGGGATCTTTTCCTTCGGTCAAATCAAGGGAGACCGGCTTTTTCTACGGTCATCCGCAGAACCGCTTCTGGAAGACCATTGCGGCCGTATGCGAAGAAAGAGTCCCTGTTACGATATCGGAAAAGAAGGAGATGCTTTTAAGAAACGGAATCGCCCTATGGGATGTTGTAGCGTCCTGTGAGATAGAAGGTTCCGCTGATGCTTCGATCCGCAACGTAAAAGCGAATGATATAAAAAAACTGATCGGCAGGACATCAATCAGCAGAATCTACGTAAATGGCAAAACCGCCATGAAACTCTATCGGAAATATCTGGAAAAACCGTTGAATAGGGAAGCTGTCCTTCTTCCTTCTACCAGTCCGGCCAATGCCACATGTTCATTGGAAAGACTGGTTGAAGAATGGCAGGTCATCAAAGAGAATTGATCTTCTCGATCAGTTCGATCGCCTGACTTAAGTCATCCAGCACAGCAAAACATTTCTTTCGGCTTTCCTCTTCCACGGAAGCCAGATCGGGAATATGAACGACTTTCAGTCCGGCATGGTAAGCCGATATGATACCGTTGTTGGAATCTTCAAAAGCCAGGATATTCTCTTTGGGAATATCAAATGCTTCTATGGTTTTCAGATAGATTTCCGGCCTGGGCTTGGATTCTTTCAGATCATCACCGTAGGTGATATGGTCAAAACAGCCGATCAGCCCGGTTTTTTTCAAATACTGTTCCGCGGTGCTTCTGCCGGTTGAGGTTGCGACAGCTTTGTAGATACTGTTTTCATCCAGATAAGAAAAAAGCTCATCCAGACCCTTTTTCTTTTCCAGAAGATGCGTATCTAGATATTCTTTCTTTAATGCAACTGTACGGCTGATAAACTCCTGAAAAGGGAAATCATCTCCTAATACATTCCGAAAACGTCTCCCGGTTTCTTCGCCGTTGATCCCCATCGTATCCAGTATCAGCTCTTTGGGAACGCCATAGCCGTATTTTTCGCTGCAGGCAAGAGCCCCGATGTACCAGACTTTCTCACTGTCCAGCAGCAGACCGTCCATATCAAAGATACAAAGCCGTATTCTGTTCATATGAATTCATTATACAGGAGAGAAAGTATAGAGTCATTTCTCTTTTTTTGCACCTGTTTATGATGTATGATGAAAGTAAGGAAAATCTCTAACAGAGAACCGTTTAGAACAGTGTTTATGAATGAAAGAAAAATACAACACAAAGAAAGGAAGGATTGAAATGAAGAAAAAGATTACGTTTTTATTTGTGCTTGTTTTAGTATTATCATTGTTTACCGGATGTACCAAGAAGGAAGAAACACCTTCCGGTGAACCTGAAGTCAACGATCAGCTGGCGGCGATTCAGAATGCCGGAAAACTTGTTGTAGGTATTGAAGGAACATATAAGCCTTTCAACTTCGTCGATGACAATGGAAACTATGCCGGCTACGACGTTGATGTCGCCAGAGCCGTTGCGGAACATCTGGGTGTAGAAGTAGAATTTGTCATGGCGGAATGGGATGCTCTGCTGGTAGGTATCGATGCAGGCAGATGGGATACAGTTATTGCCGACGTTACCGCTACCGATGAAAGAAGAGAGAAATATGATTTCTCCGATCCATATTGTTTTACTGCCAGACAGGTCGTTGTAAACAAAGGCAATCCGCTTGAACTGCATTCACTGGAAGATTTGAACGGACTGAGAATTGCAACGAACGCCACCAACAGCTGGGTTCCGCGTCTGGAAGAGTTGGGTGTTACGATCGTACCGATCGATGATACAACACAGTGCGCACAGGCTGTCTTGAGCGGAAATGCCGATTTCTGCATGTTCAACGATGTTGTTCTTTCTGAATACAGAGAGAATCATCCGGAATCAGAGCTGGAAGTAGCCTTCAAGATCGAATCCGATATCAACGAAGTATCGATTCCTTGCCGCAAGGGTGAAGAAAGACTGCTTGCCGAATTCAATGCTGCGATCGCGGAATTAAGAGAAAACGGCAAACTGGTAGAATTCTCCAACAAGTGGTTCCACCAGGATCTGACTTATAATCCTTTTGCAGAATAAAAGATTTATCTTGCGTTGTTTTAATCAGCGATAGTTGAACAATTATCGCTGATTTTCTTTAAGGAGCATATTATGAACGATATTGGTATTTGGATCACAGAAGCATTAGGTACCCGCGTCTGGCGTATCATCCGGATCCTGGTAGAATCATTTCCAAAACTTCTGAAACCATGTCTGCAGATTACGATCACTTTGACGCTGCTGTCTTTTTTCTTTGGACTGATCCTGGCCTTGATCCTGGCTCTTGTTCAGGTTGCCAACATTAAAGGCCTGAAACAGTTCGCCCGGTTTTATGTCTGGATTTTCCGAGGAACGCCTTTGATGCTGCAGCTGTTCATCATTTTCTACGGTCTGCCTTCTTTTGGCATCAATTTCAGCGGTTATATCGCTGCAATCATCGCTTTCTCGCTGAATCTGGCTGCCTATAACTCGGAGATCATCCGTTCGGCGATACAGTCTGTTCCGATCGGCCAGAGCGAAGCGGGATACATGATCGGTTTGAACTACTTTCAGGTCATGACCCGTGTCGTGCTTCCACAGGCCGCAAGAGTCGCGTTCCCGCCTCTGTTCAGCTCTTTGATCGGACTGACCAAGGATACTTCCCTGGCTTCTTCCATAACGGTTATCGAAATGATGTCGGTTGCCAAAAGAGTTGCTGCCGTCTACTATGAACCGTTCTGGATGTACATGGAGGCCGGTTTCATCTATCTGATGATCTGCACGATCCTGACGAAACTGCAGTCCTTTATGGAAAAGAAACTGGAATGGAAACAGCCTGCCGATACAAAGCCGGAATTGGAAACTGTCAAAGAAGACAGATGATCGAGGTAAGAACATGTTAGGAGTCAAGAACATACATAAATCCTTTGGATCAAATCAGGTACTGAAAGGTATCGATTTTGAAGTCAACGAAGGTGAAGTGATCGCCGTGATCGGTTCTTCCGGTTCCGGAAAGACAACGCTGTTAAGATGCATGGCTTTCCTGGAACAGGCAGACGACGGAATTTTTACGTTTGACGATCTGTCGAAGGATATCCGTAAGATCACCAAGAAAGAAATCAAGGAACTGCGGATGAAGATGGGTTTTGTCTTTCAGAGTTTTAATCTTTTCCGCAACATGACCGCCTTGCAGAATGTCATGGAAGGTCTGACGACAGCCAGAAAGATCCCGGCACAGGAAGCAAAAGAGACGGCAATGGAGATGCTGCAAAAGGTCGGCATGGTCGATCGGGCGGACTATTATCCTGATCAGCTTTCCGGTGGACAGCAGCAGCGTGTGGCGATTGCCAGAGCGCTTGCCACGAAACCGGAAGTCATCCTCTTTGATGAACCGACTTCGGCTCTGGATCCGGAACTGACAGGAGAAGTCCTGGAAGTCATGGTCAAGTTGGCAAGGGAAGGAACGACCATGGTTGTCGTTACCCACGAGATGGAATTTGCCAGAAATGTCGCCAACAGAGTCATTTTCATGGAAGACGGCGTTGTCGTTGAAGAAGGAAGCGCACAAGAAGTTCTTTCCGATCCGAAAGAAGAAGCGACAAAACGTTTCCTTAGAAGGATCTTAAGAAAAGAGGAAGAAGCATAAACAGCTAAAGGAGTATATTATGAGAATCAGTAATGTAGGTCTGATGGTAAAAGACCTGGAAGGTGCCAGAAGGTTTTTTGAAGAATATTTCGGTGCAACGGTACATGCGGAATATTCAGAGGACAACGGATACAAGTCCTATATCATGAAGTTTGATGAGAATCCGAAGATCGAACTGATGTCGAAACCGGAAGTGATCGACGCCGTAAAGGATAGAAACAACGCCGGCTATATCCATATCTGTATCAAGGTCGACAGCAGGGAAAAGTTTGAAGAGATCCTTGCCAGGACCAAGGCTGACGGCTATGAGATTCTTTATGAACCGGCTACCGTCGGCGGGCAGGAATTCCGGGCGATTGCTTTTGAGGATAACATCATCGAGGTTTGTTACTAAAGACCGGTATTTCTAGATATGATGGATCATAAAGTTTGTATCATTACGGGAGCTTCCGGTGGGATCGGTTCCAGGATCGTGAAAAGATTTCTGGAGGAAGGTTACCATGTCGTAATGACGGATCTGAAGGCCGATCTGATTAAAGAAGCGATTGAAAAGAACCGTTTTGACCGGAATAAAGTTACGGTCTGTCCAATGGACATTACTGTTGAGGAAGCCGTAAAATCCGGCATTCGGGATATTGTTTCCCGTCTTGGAAGGATCGATGCACTGGTGAATGCCGCAGGGATCTGCGGCAGTTATGACAGGATCACGGATTATTCCTATGAAAACTTCAAGAAGGTGTATGAAGTGAATGTTTTCGGAACGTTTCTGATGATTCAGAACGTCTTGCCGGAGATGGTCAGAAAACAGCAGGGGTCTATTGTCAATTTCGGCTCTGTTTCCGGAATGCGCGGTTACTCTTTTGAAGTCGGCTACGGTTCCAGCAAATGGGCGGTGATCGGCATGAGCCAGACGGTGGCCAACGAGTACGGTTCAAAAGGGATCCGCTGCAACAGCGTTTCTCCCGGCTGGGTCAATACCTGCATGATGGAGAAGACGATCGAGAATTACCGGAAGCTGGGAATCGAAGATCCGGAAAACTGGATCACCTATGGTTCTATCCGGCGTCCGGCCAGACCGGAGGAGATTGCGGATGCTGTCTATTTCCTTTGTTCTGAAAGGGCATCTTATATCAATGGAGCGAATATCGTCGTGGATGGCGGTATGACGATAAAATAGAAGGAGTTTTTTATGAAAAAGTTTTTTGACGGAAAGAAAAAAGTAATCGGCATGGTCCATCTGCTTCCTTTGCCGGCCAATGCCGCGTATAAAGGAAACAAGGATGAGATCATCCGTTTTGCCTTGGAAGATGCGAAAACGCTGATCGATTGCGGTGTCGATGCAATCATGCTGGAAAACTTCAACGACTGGCCGCAGTATGCCGATGAGATTCCCTGGGAATCATTTACGCTGATGACGGCGATCGCTTCTAAGATCAGAGATATCTGCCCGATCCCGTTTGGCGTTAACGTTGAAATGAATGCCTGGTATCAGGAATGGATGATGGCCTGGGCAGTGAATGCCGACTTCATCCGACTGGAAGCCTTTGTCGACAACCGTGCAGGTTCTTTCGGCTACATACCGGCCTGCTCCACACCGCTGTCTAAAGTAATGAAAGACTATCCGGCAGAAGTCATGCTGTTTACCGATGTCCATACGGCAGAGACGTATGGTAATCCGGACGTTCCAATCAACGAACTGGCTCATAATGCGATCGGTCACGATGCCCATGCGATCATCGTTACTGAGAATGACAGCTGTAAGCGTATTACGGTCGAGGATGTCCGTTCCATGCGGGAGGATATCGGCGACTTCCCGATCATTGTCGGCTCCGGTGTTAAGACCTCCAACGTGCTGGATTACTTTGAATATGCCGATGCCGTGATCGTCGGAAGAGGATTTAAAACCGGCGACAGAGTCGATGAAAAACTGGTCCGTGAATTCATGGATGTCGTAAGAACGAAATACTAGACAGAAAGCTGCATTGCAGCTTTTTCTTTTTTTATAAATAATTTAAGGCAATTATAAATACAAGTGGCGTTATAATGAGAATAAATAAATAGAGGTATTCATTATGTTTACATGGCGTCACTTTGTTTGGCTCGCAATATGTGCGGCGGTCTTTATTCTTTTTATTTTTGCCTACAAGAAGAAAAAACCGACTCTTGAACAGGTTCTAACTTCTGCCTGTGTAGTCTGCGTTCTCTCGGAATTAACGAAAGTATTCAGTGTTATTAAGCTGGTTCCATCCGCAGATGGATCGATCATCTATCCGTATATTCCAACCAACCATTTGCCTTTGCATATGTGTTCCATACAGATCCTGCTGATCTTTTATGTCCGTTTTACGGAAAACAAGAAATTCAGAGAAACTCTTTTGGCTTTCATGTATCCGACCTGTCTGATCGGAGCCCTTCTGGCTCTGGCTATGCCTTCGATCTTTACCACCAGCATCCCGGTAGAAAAAGCCTTCGTTCATCCGATGGCCTATCAGTTTTTCCTCTATCACTCCATGCTGATCGCACTGGCGTTCTGTATCGTTCTCTCTAAAGAAATCAAATGGGAAAAGAAACACTATTACTCTTCGGTCATTACGATCCTTGTGCTGGGTTTCCTTTCCCTGTATATCAACTCCATCTTTGCTTCTCCGACTTATCTAAACGGAGAACTGCTGCATGTCGATTTCTGGCCGAACTTCTTCTTCACCTACCAGAATCCGATCGGTTTACATCTGACCGAACTATGGCAGTGGCATCTTTATCTGCTTATCATCATTGTCCTGGCATTCCTTCTTCTGGGAATCTGCTACTTCCCTTTATTAAGAAAAAAGAAATAACAGCTTCCGCTGTTATTTCTTTACTTTGTTTTGATCAGCTGCAGGATCCGTTCTGTGGCTGTTTTTATATTTTCAGGGGATGTTGCCAGATTGAGACGGACCCAGTTTTCATATCCTTTTCCAAAGCTTTCCCCCGGATTTGCCAGAATATGACATTTATCAGTCAGACATTCGGCAGCCGAGCTGGAGATATTGTATTCTCCCAGGTTCAGAAACAGCAGGTATGATCCTTCCAGATTCGTCATTTCCAGATATTCTCCCAGTTCCCGCTTCAGATACTGATAGTTTTCAAATATGACGTTATTTACTGTGTTCAGCCATTCTTCACCGTACAGGTAGTTGTAGTAGGTTGGAAGAGCGTTTAAAACATTGACAGAAGCGGTATTATGTTCCTGCTGATAACGGATAAAACGGTCTCTGAGCTTTTTGTCAGGAATGACTACATGACAATGGGAAAAGACAGCCAGGGAGAAACTCTTGGATGCGGCGATGATTGAGACTGTCTGTTTCTGATATTTCTTCAGGCTTAAGGCCGGGACAAATTCCTGATCGGGCATGATGATATCGGAGTGTACTTCATCGGCACAGACCAGCACATGGTACTTGTGACAGAGCTCGAACAGTTCTTCCAGTTCTCCTTTTTTCCATACTCTGCCTAGCGGATTGTGTGGAGAGCACAACATCAGCATCTTAACATTCCTGGTCTTGAATTTCTTTTCGATATCCCGGTAATTGAAAGTAAAATACCCGTCTTCATATTGCAATGGGGATTCGATCACTTTACGTCCGCTGTTCTTGATTGCTGCCTTGAAAGGAGGATACAGAGGTGTATTGATCATGACTGCGTCATTCTTCTGTGTCAGGGAATGAAGGACCTGAAACATTGCATTGACAGCGCCTCTGGTAAAACGGATCCATTCTTGTTTATAGGAAACGCCGTTTCTTTTTTCGTGCCAGTCGATAAAGACCCGGTAGTAGTCTTCCGGAAGATTGGCATAGCCGTAATCTCCCGCCTGGATAAAATCTTTTAAAGCTTTCGTTACTCTTTCATCGCATTTAAAATCCATGTCGGCGATCCACATCGGCAGACAGCCAAGCTTCTTTCCTCTGGACCACTTGATCGACTGGGAGTTGGAACGGTCAATATAGTATTTCTTGATGAATGCTGTAGTTTTCATGATATACCTGCCTTTCTTACATTATAGAATAGAAATATGGAGATTACCTACAACTGCTGGCATGGCTGTCATAAAAAGTCGGAAGGATGTCTTCACTGTTATGTATACCGCAGGGATGAATCGATTGGAAAAGACAGCAGTATCGTGTATAAGACCAGATCGTTTGATCTGCCGCTAAGAAAGAACCGGAAAGGAGAATACCGTTATCCTTCCGGGACCGTTTTTAATCTGTGTTTTTCTTCTGATTTCTTCCTGGAAGAAGCCGATCCGTGGAGAAACGAGGTTCTATCGATGATCAAAGAAAGAAACGACTGTCGTTTCTTCTGCATTACCAAACGTCCGGAAAGGATTCATGAGTGCATTCCTGATTTAGAAGAGTTTCCAAATCTGGAAATCTGCTGTACGATGGAGAATCAGAAGCGTTTTGATGAAAGGGCTCCGATCTATCTGTCTTTGGATCTGCAGAAAAAGACAGTGGTCATTGAACCGATGCTGGAAAGAATGGATCTAAGCCGTTATATTAAGCAGATCGATCAGGTCACGGTAGGAGGAGAATCCGGAGAAGATGCGAGGATTCTTGACTTTGAATGGGTGAAAGATATCCGCGAGCAGTGTAAAAAGGCCCGGGTCAGATTTGTGTTTCATCAGACCGGGGCCAAAATCTTTGTTAATGGGCGCCTGTATCATATTCCAAGAAACCGCCAGCACCAGCAGGCCAGAATTGCTTTTAAAGACTAATACTGGATCTTGCGCAGGATCTCGTCGGCTTTTTCCTTGCCTAGCAGATTCAGAATAATCAGATGAGCGAACTCTACTGCCGCTCCCATCCCCTTACCGGTTATCAATCTGCCGTCCTGAACGGCTTTTTCTTTTGCCGGTATCAGTCCGTTTTCAAAGCCCGGAAAACAGGTAAACTTCCCATCTTTCAATAATCCCCGGTGGATCAGGATCGAAGGAGCGGCGCAGATCGCGGCGATATACTTCTCCTGTTTCAGTGAATCGTCGATCAGTCTCTGCACCCGTTCATCTTCTTCCAGATTTCGTGTACCAGGCATCCCGCCCGGCAGGATCAGACAGTCGTAATCGTCCATCTTTACTTCATCGATGTGCTTATGCGCTTTTACTGTTACGTTGTGGGAAGAAACGACTTGCGTTTCCAGACCTGCCAGATCCGTTTCAATTCCTGCACGGTACAGCAGATCATAGGTGACCAGAGCTTCACACTCTTCCATTCCGTTACTGATGATGATCAATGCTTTCATTTTGTACCTCTTCGTACATAATTATAGTTTATTTGTAGTAAAATGTACTTATGAAACGACTGATGAATCTTTATGAAAGCTGTAAAACGCCGATCCGTATCGCGTATTTCGGCTTTGCGCTGATTGCTGTCGGTTATCTGATCCAGAACGACAACGTCAATCTGTTCTATACATTCCGTTCCAATATTGTTCTGTTTGTGGCAGAGCTGCTGCTCAAGATAGGCGAGTTTACGATCATGAATCTCCCGCTCATCTTCATGCTGAATATCGTCTGCAAGAAAGCAAACAACGCCTCTCCGGTCGTCATGGCTTTGGTAGGCTATTTTACCTTTGAAGTAACAACAATGCTGTTTTCCCCGCAGAATCTGAATCCGCTGGCATATTCCGGCAGCTATGGCATCAATTCCGTACTGAACATGGCTTCCGGAACGCGTTCTCCTCTGGAAACCGGTATGATCGGCTCTTTACTGGTAGCATACGCAACCAGGACGGCTTTTATCTTTTCCCGTCACAGAGGGGACTATTCTCTGACCAACCTTTTCTCCAGAGATACTTCCGGCATCATCTACAACTTTGTATTCTGTTTCCTGCTGGGTATCCTGGTATCCTATACCTATCCTTATCTTTACCTCTATATTCAGAAAGCCGTTGTCTTTATCGGCGAAGATCTGCAGGATCCTATGCGAATGGGCATGTATACCGTGATCGACCGGGTACTTTCCATGCTTGGCATCGGCAATGCGATCCGTTATCCGTTCTGGTATACCGCTTCCGGAGGTTCCTATTCCAATGCCATGACCGGTCAGAGTATCTTAGGTGATGTGAATATCTGGACTTATATCAAAGATTCCAATGTCAGTTATCTGGGCGCAGGAAGATTTATCACCCCTTACTATGTCATAAATATGTTTATGATTCCGGGCTTCTATCTGGGAACGCTTCTATCTATGACCGACAGAAACGATCGCCGATACATGCTGTCGACTTTCCTGCTGGCAATCGTATTATCGATTATCGCCGGTAATCCGTTGCCTGCGGAACTGCTGATGCTGTTTACTTCCCCGATCCTTCTGTTAATGTATCTTCTGCTGACGGCCGGCGTATCTGCATCCCTGATCCGCTTCGACGCCTTTCTGGGATTTACCTCCCATACAACGAATACTGCAGTGGCAATGCCGGGAAGTTTTGCCGATTACATCATCAATGTAAGAAACATCAATCTGATCCATTCCCTGCAGATAATTGCTATTATCGGTGCGATCGCTTTTGTCTTGTGCCTGCTGATGACAATGTTCTACTATCGTTTTCTCGCTTTTGATTTCTTTTATACCGGAAGCGGAAATGAACTGGTTGGTGACATCATCGATTCTGTTGGCGGTATAGGCAACATCCGTTTTGCCGGATCCGGTCTGTTTAAGCTGAATCTCAGTATTGCCGATCCGGAAAAGATCTCCATCGAGAGGATACAGGATCTTGGCATAAGAAGAGTTGTTGAGACCCGGAACGGCTTAAGTTTTGAAATCGGCACATCTTCGGCCGAGATTTCCCGCAGGATTCAAAGAGCTTTGAAGAAACAGTCTTAGTGTTGACATTTATTCCGCTTTTGGCATAAAATTGAATAGTATTTGAGGAAAGGTGGCTTATATGGCAGCAAAAAGAACGTATCAACCAAGCAAAAGAAAACGCCAGAATGTCCATGGTTTTAGAGCCAGAATGAAGACAGTAGGCGGACGTAAGGTTTTAGCCAGACGTCGTGCGAAGGGTAGAAAGGTATTATCCGATTAAAGTCACTTAGGTGGCTTTTAATTTAGATATGAAAAAAGAATACCGGGTCAGGAAGAACGAAGAATTCGCTCGGATCATATCAGAAAAGCGTTCTGTTGCGAACGGTTCTTTTGTCGTGTATTATTCTGACCGGAAAAAGGAACACGCCAGGGTAGGGATCTCCGTCTCAAAAAAGCTGGGAGATGCTGTTGACAGGAACAGGATCAAAAGACAGGTCAGGGAAATGATCTACGCCTTGATCAGCTTTGAACAGTATTCAAAGGATCTGATCATTATCGTTCGCAAGGGATATCTGGGTAAAGCTTTTTCTGAGAATAAAAATGATTTGGAAAAGGCAATTAAAAAGGCTATAATAGAAAAGTATGAATAAGGAGAGCTCCATGAGTAAAAAACGCATATTATCAGTATTATCCGTTGTCGCCTTAGCCTTTATTCTGACAGGCTGTTCAGCATCGGCGGAACTGATCACTTTAGATACATCATTTAAAGATGTCATGAATGATGGTTTCTTCACGGCTCTGATCGTCTATCCGCTGTCTCAGGCCATCAACTGGATTTCGTCTAAAACCGGAATCTTCCTGGCAATTTCGCTGGTTACCATAATTATTAACGTTATCGTGCTGCTGTTTACTTTCCGTTCCAGCGTAGCGATGCAGAAGATGCAGGAAATACAGCCTGAACTGCAGAAGGTACAGGCAAAGTACGAGGGAAGAACAGACGAAGCTTCTCAACAGCGTATGGCAATGGAAATGCAGCAGATCTACAACAAATACAACGTCAATCCGATTGGCGCACTGCTGACGACCTTCATCCAGTTCCCGCTGCTGATCGGCATGTATAACGCAGTCAGAAAATCAGAAGCCGTATCCAATGCCAAATTCATGAATGTCAGTCTTTCCCTGACGCCGCGTGAATCAATCGGCCAGAAAGCCTGGATCTGTCTGATCATCTTTATACTGATGGTGATCTGCCAGTTCATTTCCATCAAGATCCCGCAGTGGCTGGCGGAATATCGCGGCAGGCAGGAAGCAGACAGACATCACAAGACATACAAGAAACCGGAAAGCCAGAACATGATGATGACTTACGGTATGCTGGGTATGGTAGCGATCGCCATGTTCTCGATCCCTACAGCCGTTTCTCTCTACTACTGCATTTCTTCTATCGTGAATATTTTAAAGACACTGGCCATCGATAAGATGACACATAAGGAGAACGACTAATGAAACAGTATACAGGCAGAACCCTTGACGAAGTCCTCAACAGCATTGCCGCTGAACAGGGATGCAAAACGGACGATATCACATACAATATTCTGGAAGAAGAAAAGGGCGGAATCTTTGGTCTTCATAAGTCCATTACAATCGAAGCTTTTACTTCCAAAGATGTAAAAGAATTCATCTTTGATTATCTGGGTGCTTATTTTACAGAACTTAATCAGGGTGTTTCTATTGAGATCATCGTAGATAAGGAAAACGAAGAAGACGCTCTGTACAGAGTTATTCTGGATGCTGAGAACAACGCGATCATCATCGGCAAGAACGGCCAGACTTTAAGAGCTATCTCGACAGTATTAAAGGCCGCAGTAAATGCCACTTTCAAGAAGAGAATCAACGTAATCATCGATGTCAACCATTACAAGGAAGACAGATACAAGAAAGTAAAGGCAATCGCCAGAAGAGAAGCGATCAACGTTGCCAAGACCCATGTCGACTGCGAACTGGATCCGATGCCTAACGATGAAAGAAAAGTGATACATCAGTATCTGCAGGATTTTAAGAACGTTTCTACCGTCTCCATCGGAGAAGGAAACAAGAGACACCTGTGTATCAAATATACACCGGAAAAGAAAGAAGAAACAGAAGCCTAGGCTTCTGTTTTTATTTTGATAGAATATCGACGACGTGGCTGCTTGCACCGATCAGGTCTTTTCTTTCGCAGGTAGCAAAGTGGAAATCCAGATAAGCGCTGAATGTTTCTTCATCCATTTTATTGATCGTCTCGCGCATGTAGTCGCTTGGACCGTCTGAAGCAAAACGTCTGACCAGTTTCAAACCCGATAAGCGATTAAGTTCATCGATATCTTCGATTCTGACTTGAAAAAAAAGGGCATCCGGATCATCGATATGGAAGCTTTCATCCAGTCTGTCTTTGACTTCCTTGTAACGGTTGTCCTTGAAGGCGTATTCGATCACGCTGTATTCATTCATGATATAAGTGACGAATAGATATTTCCTGCTGATGCGTTTGGCTTCCGATAAGGCCTTCAGTCTGTCTTCTTTTGAATAAAGATGATACATCGGCCCAAACATGATGGCAACGTCAAATTCGTTCTCTTTCAGCATTGACAGATCGGTGGCACTGGCTTCAATGATCCTGAGATCCGGATCTTTCGCCTTTAACACGCCGATATTCGGTCGGACATATTCCACGGCTGTAACAGGATACCCTTCTTTCTTTAAAGCAAGAGTGTAGCGTCCTGGCCCAGAACCGATATCGACGATGCTGTCGCCGTCTTTCAGATATTCATGAAGATATCGCATGGAAGTCAGGAATTCAACCTGACCGTGGCGGTGATCCAGTCTTTTGTTTTCGTTGAATTTATTATAGAAATCCGTCAGTCTTCTCTTAAAGTCGTCCATCTTAGTCCTTTCGGATAAACATGATGTTCAGATCGGTCTTCTCTTCAATTCCCTCGATAGTCCCATTGCTGGAGTATTGCCAGATACTGATAGGACGATCCAGTTCCGGAATGTCACTGTCATACTGGGCATACCAGATCGGATAATCATTCAGACGTTCCATATCATAATAGTAGTCCGCCCAGTATAAAGACGTATACAGCATTCCCTCATAATGATTCTTTTCGATCGTTTCCAGAAATGTCAAAGCATTCTCTGTCGCTGTTTCACCTGTCATATTGTACGTTCTCGGCGTTTCATCTTCCAGGTAAACCTCTTCCAGATCATAAACGACAGGCAGATCGATCTGTTTTCCCTTTAAGTGTTTAACGACCCATTTTGCTTCTTCTTTTGCTTCTGCAGGCGAGATCGCCTGAGAGAAGAAATAGACGCCAACCTTTATGTCATTCTCTTTTGCGCCCTGATAATTCTGTTCAAATTCATCATCTTCATAAATCAGTCCTGTCGTAGCGCCTCTTCTTCCTATCCTGATAAAAACAAATTCTACGCCGTCTTCTTTGACTTTTTTCCAGTTGATATCTCCCTGGAAAGTCGACACATCAATGCCGAAACAGCTGCTGTAGTATTGATCTTCGTAATGATATCTTTCATCGGTCTTCATCAGTTCTGAATAATCAACACGGATATTTTCTACGATCTCCGGCTGGTATGTATCGTTTCCTGTACACTTTTTTAGAACCGTGATCAGCAGCATGACCAGTAGGATCATGATCAAGACAGGTATAATAAGAAGCATCTTTTTCTTCGTCATATTTCAATTATATAATAATCGTATGAAAGAATTCTGCGAAAAGACGGTATTAAGCGGCGAACGTCTGATCCTTAGACCTCTGTGTCTTCAGGACAAAGAAGCCATCTTTAGGAACATCAATCACGACAGGGAGGTCCTGAACTATTTCATCGATACTTATGTTGAAGAAGAGAAAGACTTCGCTTTTGAAAATATGCTGGAACGATTCAGAAGGAATGAGATCTATGCATTTGCGATTATATTAAAAGAAAGTGGCGAAGTCATCGGCGAGATCTTCCAGTGCAGCAAGCCAAGTCCTATCGAACATTCCACGGAGATAGGTTACGCTTTGGGAAGATCCTACTGGAACAAAGGATATATGAGTGAGGCCATGAAAATGATGATCGATTTCATGTTTTCCATCGGAATACACAAGGTCACTGCCTGCCATCTGGAAGGAAATGAAGCTTCCGGAAGGGTAATGTGCAAATGTGGGATGTGTTTTGAAGGAATCAGAAAAGATGCAGTCTACTATCACGACAGATACTGGGATACCTATAATTACTATATTCTGAATAAATAAAAACAGTTCTTCAGAACTGCATGTGATTTATGGAGCAGATGATGGGAATCGAACCCACGTAGTCAGCTTGGAAGGCTGAAGTTCTACCATTGAACTACATCTGCATTTCAGTGGTGACTCGACCGGGAATCGAACCCGGGACCCTCTGATTAAAAGTCAGATGCTCTACCGCCTGAGCTACCGAGTCATGATCTGGCTGGGATGGCTGGGATCGAACCAGCGGAATGACAGAGTCAAAGTCTGTTGCCTTACCACTTGGCTACATCCCAAAGTGGTGGAGAGGGGCAGATTCGAACTGTCGAACTCGTAGAGAGCTGATTTACAGTCAGCCGCGTTTAGCCACTTCGCTACCTCTCCACAGGCTA
>JAFRIE010000030.1 GCA_017432885.1 Erysipelotrichaceae bacterium
TGTATCGCCTATCTCTTCTCCGTTACGGCAGTACCGCTCTGTGTGATCTCCCCTGAGAAAGCCTGTCACTTCAACCGTAAACTCATACTCTTCATCAAACCACTTCTTCATCGTCAGCTCTCCTGTCTACACTCCGTTCCGGTCCGCGCTAAGCGGATGTCCCCCGGACATCCAGCGCCCTGATCGGATGCCGGATCACTGTCTTCAGTTTCTCCGGCTGGACTTTTCTCGCATCAGATAGATAAATCTCATGGTGCAGTCTCTTGTCAGTGATATCCAGAACATAACCCTGTTCTTCTATAAATCTGTGCATTGCATCTACTGTAGCAGGTTCATCATCATACGATCCGATATGCATGCACTGCACACACAACCCTTCATCATAAGTAAAGAACTCCACCTTTGAGAAATCCTGTTTTTTCTTAACCGTAGCTTCCCTGACAGCCCACTCAAAATCATCTTTCGTTACAAAGTCTGGCAGGCGGATGACGGATATCCACTTGAAATCTTCTTTATGAGCATAGTCGATACCGATTACTCCATTCTGCCACCAAAAACCTTCCAATGGCGGAACTACATAATCAAAATATCCGTTAATCTGATGAGCACCTTTTTTACTCATCTTGATCGTAAATGCAATCCCATACAAAAGACCTATAGTCTGTTTATATTCGCCATCTTCATCATTTGGATTCCCACTGCCCCTAACCGCGATATAATTCATTTTCGGAACAGTAACGATAGATGGTGTGCCCTTCGGCATATAGAATTCTTTGTATTCCTTCTTGTAATCAAACGACATACCCTTTTTCTCCACTTCGTTTCGGTCGGTGCTAAACGATCGTCCACCGGACGATCAGCACCCCTCCGTCAAGTCTTTTGTTTCATAAGACTTATTCCAGGAACCGATCTCTATCAAGTTGCCTTCCGGATCAGCGATATAGCAGGTTCTCTGTCCCCAAGGTTCAAGTTCTGGTTCCAGCACGGATGTCGCTCCATTTTCCACGGCCTTCTTATATGCTTCATCCACCTCTTCAAAAGTATCGACATACAGCGCTATTTCAAAATGACCGTTCAGCCCTTTTATATACTCATACCGCCGGCTTGTCATCTTCTCAAAATCCTTCCTGCCGTAAAGCAGAAAAAGTGTTCCATCCTTTACAAGATAAACATTAGAAGTATTCTCTTCTTCCTTGATCTCAAATCCGAGAACATCCCTGTAAAAGCGAATCATCTTCCCCATGTCTTCTACAAGTAACCCAAAACCATCTAATCTCATGCTCTGTCTCCACTTCGTTCCGGTCCGCGCTAAACGATCGTCCACCGGACGATCAGCGCCCTCCATATAATCCTTAAGTTCTTTGACCTCACAGCCCTTTTTCGCATAGTATGCGTACATTTCATCCATCTTTTTCAGATCATAGCTTGTAACACAATCGGATATCACGTGAACGCTATATCCTGCCTTTGTCATATTGAAGCATGTGGACTTTACGCAGCCTGTGGCATCCGCACCGGCAATAAAGAACTCGTTAATTCCATTCTTTTCAATGAACTCTGTAAATTCCTCGCTCGTAAGCGCATTTGCCTTCGTCTTCACAAAGATATTATCGGATACCACCTTCATTTCAGGAACCAGCTCAGCCCCTTTTGTGTCCGGCTTAAAGGTTCTAGTTCCCGGCGACAGATTATTATGCTTGATATAGATGATCTGTATATTCTCTGTCACAGCCCAGTCGATAGCCTGATTGATACGATCAATGATCTTTTTGTAGTTCTTAGTAATGTCATTTTGAATGTCAATTATCATCAGCGCTTTGTTTCCCATGGTTCTTTTCCCTCCTTTCAAAAGCTCCGCATGGCTCCGCTTCGCTCACTGCTGCTGCATATTTTTCCGCCATATCACAGGCGATCTCATACAGCTTATCCCTGACAGACTCCGGATCGATCACAGTCACCTTATCCCTGCATGAAAGCATCCATGATATCAGGCCTTCATCATCCGAATATTCATGTTCAAAGAGAAGCGATCCATCCGGCTGCTCTTCAAATGAACCCACGCCGTACTCTTCAACCAATTGCCACTTCATGGACGGATCAAAAACTGCTTTGACTCTTCCTTTTGCAGGAAAGACCTTTTCATTTGACAGCTCCGGCAAAGGAATCTCGGATCTTCTGTCAAACACCTCACCATGAACGATACTGTCCATCCTGTTCAGCTTGAACA
>JAFRIE010000031.1 GCA_017432885.1 Erysipelotrichaceae bacterium
ACAGACGAGCATGTGAGAAAAAGTCTGTAAAAAAAGTCTTCTATGAAATTACAATAAATAATCATAGGAGGCCAACATGGCAAAGAAAGAAAAGCAAGCGGTTCATCATGTCCAGATGACAGACGGAAAGAGAGCAATCATCCGTCAATTACTTCAGGAATATGACATAGAAACAACAGAAGATATACAGAATGCTCTGAAAGATCTTCTCGGTGGAACGATCAAAGAAATGATGGAAGCCGAGATGGATGAGCATCTTGGATATGAAAGATCGGAGCGGATCGATCGGACAGAGCAGACAGATTATCGGAACGGAACAAAGTCCAAACAGGTCAATACGAGCTATGGTGCGATGACAATCGATATTCCGCAGGATCGGGAATCGACATTTGAGCCGAAACTGGTCAAAAAACGCCAGAAAGACATCTCCAGCATAGACCAAAAAATCATCTCAATGTATGCCAAAGGGATGACGACCAGGCAGATATCAGAAACGATACAGGATCTGTATGGGTTTGAAACATCCGAGAGCTTCATTTCAGATGTAACGGACAAGCTGCTGCCACAAATAGAAGAATGGCAAAATCGACCGTTGGACGAAATCTATCCCATATTATATATCGATGCAATTCATTACTCAGTACGGGATAATGGAGTGATCCGGAAGATGGCGGCCTATGTGATTCTGAGCATCAAAGTAGATGGACGAAAGGATGTATTGACCATTGAAGTTGGCGAAAATGAAAGCGCAAAATATTGGCTTTCAGTTCTGAACAGTCTCAAGAATCGGGGCGTCCAGGATATACTGATCATTTGCGCCGACGGCCTTACTGGCATAAAGGAAGCCATATCCACCGCATTTCCGCAAACAGAATATCAGCGCTGTATGGTTCATCAGGTTAGAAATACGCTAAAATATGTCGCTGATAAAGATCGAAAGTCATTTGCAGCCGATCTCAAGAGAATCTACCATGCGCCCAATGCCGATCGCGCAGCCGAGATCCGTGACGAGGTTACAGCAAAATGGGCAGGAAAATATCCGACTGCCATGAAATCCTGGACGAAAAACTGGGATGCCATTACGCCTATTTTCAAATTTTCTCCTGAAGCCCGGACCGTAATTTATACGACAAACGCTATTGAAAGCCTGAATTCCTCCTATCGCAGGCTCAACCGTCAGAGAAGCGTTTTTCCAAATTCGCAGGCTCTGCTCAAGGCTCTGTATCTGGCAACGATGGAAGTCTCGAAAAAGTGGACTATGACCGTAAAAAATTGGAGCAGGGTCTACGGCGAATTAGCGATCATGTATGATGGCCGACTTCCGGAATGATATTCCTGAGGCTCTGCCCCAGACCCCGGAGTTTATCGCTTTTGTTTCCAGAAGGCAGAACAAAAAAAGGCAGTTTTCAATACTGCCTTCCGGAAATCTGATATAGCGCTCATGTCGCTGTCGAGTAGACGGACGCCATTACTGGCGCCGCCCCTCACAGAACCGTACATGCGATTTTCCCGCATACGGCTCTTCAGATGGTCTTTGATGTTTGCCAGATGTTTACACAAATATGTG
>JAFRIE010000032.1 GCA_017432885.1 Erysipelotrichaceae bacterium
CTGGACGATCAAGGCCGCACCGACGATCGAAAACGCATGGTACATTGCCAACATCGGCAGATCCGGCTATACGATTGAATGGTATGCCGCCAAAAACTACTGGAGTGCCTACAACAACACTTCCAATGAAGCATTGTTCGCACAGAAGTTTTATCATGTAGCCCGCCAGAGCGATCCAACGCCTGTTACCGGCGATTCTTATGGTTTGGCCTCTACTATCGCAGACGGCGACGAGGTCATCATCTATAATGCCGGAAACGGTCTCGGCTTAAGCAATTCTGTTGCTTCGAACCGCTTAAGCGGTGTAGCTCTTAGTCCGCAAGACGGTGTGATCACTACCGATAACAGCAATGTCGTCTGGACAGTCGCCGAAAATGGCGATGGAACTTATTCCTTCGTTCAGGGCGATAAAAGGCTTGGTTTTGTAGTCAGCGGCAATTATCGTAACATGACGGTTACTGATCCTGAATACGATAAGTGGCACGTTCTTGAAGCAAAGAAGGAGGATCTGAGTGTTGCGATCTATGCTGATGGCCTGACTTATCAGACAAACGGCCGTTATTACCTGGAATTCTATAATAATGGCTTCACGATTTACGGCCAGAACAGTGAACCTGCCGGTCCGGAATACAGGATGCAGTTCTACAAGAAGGGTGCCGAACCGGAAACTCCTGTTGAAGACATGGGCGATCTGATCCCGGATCTCTCTAAACTTGAAGACGGCATGAATGTCGCGATCTATTCTCCTGGTCATAAAACAGCCATCAGTTCTAAACCGAACGGTGACTGGTATCTGAAGGCCAACAGCGCAACGGTTAATGACGGTAAGGTCGTAAATTTTACGGAAGACTTTATCTGGACGGTGAAGAAAAATGCGAACGGAACCTACAGTTTCTATGCCTATGGCGACGATAACCGCTCAATTACGGTATGGCCAAGCGGAAATTATGCGGAACTAAGCCTGAATGTTGCCCAATATCCGGATAACACCTGGACCCTGACACCGGCCGCGACCGCCAACTGTTTCTATATGAACAGCCCAACGGTTTCCGGTGAAAGGGGCCCTGCATATGTTGAAGCCTATATCCGTAATGAAACGGAAGTATTCTCGGGATACTTTACAAACACCGGTTCCAGCAACTTTAAAGAATCGGAATTCGCATTGCAGTTCTATCTGCTAAATCCGGAAGATGCGATCGCCGCATACGATGATGGCGAATGGGACGGTGTACTGAATAAAGGCGAAGCCTATGTCTTCTACAATCTGGCTGCCGAAAAGTCGGTAGGACTGTATAAAGAAGCCAATTATGCCATGGATGCGATCGATACGACGATCGAAAACGGCATCGCTTATCCGGGCAATGGAACCTATGTATTCAAGGTCGACACCATGGGCCGTTACTATTCCTTCGAGATCGACGGAAAGTATCTGGCCACCAATAACGATGAGGAGCTCCTGTTTGTTGAAAAAGATGAGGATGGCAAGCTTCCTGAAACAGCGAAATGGTATCTGGTACATAAGCAGCAGGACGGTCTTGACGGATACATCATTTACAACAAGGACGCCAGCTATAACGGTACTCCTGTCTGTATCGAATACTATTCAAGCGTATTCTCCGGCTGGACTTTCAGTACAAAGAATGATTTAAACATCTACCTGTTTAATTTCTATAAACCGGCCGAAGACACCAAGATCATCCACGATGTCGTACAGGATCCGACCGTGATCTTTGACTGTGCCGACAGCCGTCATCCGGAAGAAGACTACAAAGGTTCGTTCTCGCTGGATGATCTGGCAGAAGGAATCAGCGATATTACGATCAGTTTCGTTGTGAACGGAACTGCTGTTGAAGTCAGCGACTATGAAGTATCGGCAGACGGAAAAGCATACAATTTCTCGATCCCTGCTGCCGATCTTGACGCCTTGATCGAAAACGATGAACCGTTCGATATTGTCGTCAATGTCCTCAACAGCTACGGAATAAACTACAGCGGTACCAAGACTGTCGAAACGATCGATAAACCGTTCTTTACGGATCTGACACCTGCCCCGAATTCTCAGACAAAAGAAGATAAGAGGCCTGTCATATCGGCAAGGATCGGAAATGTCGGAGAAGATCCGTCGATCGAGATGTTCGTCAACGAAAAAGAAGTCGATGCGACATTTGAGAACGGAGTGCTGAGCTATACTCCGGAAGAAGACCTGGATGGACGCATTACCGTCAGGATTGCGGTTGTAAGAGAAGATGGCGTCGATGCGGAAATGACCTGGAACTTTACTGCTGGTATATCCGATTATCAGCTCTATTTCGGCCAGCTGCACTCCCATACGACATATTCCGACGGTTCCGGCTCTCTAGATACTGCACTGGAATACATCGAGTCGCTTCCAAATAGTGCGAACGTTCAGTTTGTAGCATTTACAGATCACTCGAATTATTTTGATACGACAAGCGCCGCCAACCCGGCAGACGCCATGAACGACAAGAGTCTCATGACTTCTGCCAGCAGAGCGCTTTGGGACGAGTATAAAGGCAAAGTCGCAGAATTCAATGAAACGCACAGCGATCTCATTGCGATCGCAGGTTATGAAATGACCTGGTCCGGAGGTCCTGGACATATCAATTCATTCGATACAGATGGTCTTGTTTCCCGAAACAATGCCGAACTTAACAACAAGAACGGCGATGCCGGCATGAAGCTGTATTACGAAACGATGAACAAGGGCAACTCACTGAACCAGTTTAACCATCCGGGAAACACTTTCGGCAATTTCACTGATTTCAGTTATAGAGATGATCCTACAGATGCCCATATCTTCCTGGTAGAAGTCGGCAATGGTGAAGGCCAGATCGGTGAAGGCGGCTATTATCCGAGCTATGAAGAGTATATCAAGGCTCTGGACAAGGGATGGCATCTGGCTCCAACCAACAACCAGGACAACCACAAAGGACGCTGGGGCAATGCCAACGATGCGCGTGATGTCATTCTGACAAACGATTTCTCCGAACAGGGGATCTATGATGCGATCCGGGCATTGCGGGTTTATGCGACAGAAGACAAGAACCTGCAGATTATTTATACAGTAAACGATGAACCGATGGGCACTGTCTTTACCGATGAAAATACACCGGAAAAACTGAATCTTTCTGTTAGTCTTTATGACCCGGATTCCAGCGATTCCGTTGAAAAAGTTGAAGTAGTGGCAAACGGCGGCGTGACAGCCTATACCTGGAATGATGCGGAACAGCTCAAATCTGGCACGCTGGAAGCAGAACTTGACCCGGAATACTCTTATTACTTTATCCGCGTCAGTCAGAAAGACGGAGATCTTGCGGTTACGGCTCCTGTCTGGGTCGGACATGCCGTGAAGCTTGGCATCAGCAGTTTCGAAGCGGAAGCAGAAAAGGTATACAAGGATGAAGATGCAAACATGACTACCGTCTTATATAACAACGAAGATACAGAAGCCGTTGTCAAGTCTCTGGTTTATACAATCAACGGATCTGAAGTCATAGGCACTGATACCAACACTTATACGATTCCGGCAAACGGAAGCGTTAACGTGGATTTTGTTCACCGTTTCGATACCGCAAAACTGACAACCGTTACAGTAACGGCCGTTATCGAATTCGAAGGCAAGGAACATACTTTCAAGGCGAACCTGGAGCTTGACATTCTGGACAAAGAAACGGAATATACAGTCACACCGATCAGCGATGTTCGTGAAGCATCCGATCCGAACGACACCGGCTACCGCTTCGTTATTGAAGGCACAGTCACTTCCAATGCTTCAGGATATGATAAAGATACTGCATTCTTCGATTGCATCTATGTGGAAGATGAATCAGGCGGCATCTGTGTATTCCCGGTATCCGGAGAATACAAAGTCGGTGACAAAGTGCATATCGTCGGACATACCGATTTCTATCAGGGCGAACCGGAACTTCAGGTAGAGTCGATAGAGAAGATCGGCGATGGGGAAGAACCTGAACCGACACAGATCAGTTCTGAAGAGCTGAACGACCGTTCTGCCGAAGGCAAGCTGGTTACGATCAAAGGTACGGTTGTGTCTTATGAATATGAAAATGGAATGATCCAGACGATTATGGTTGATGATGGTACGGGTGAACTGGCAAGAGTCTTTATCGATGGCTATATCAACGCCTACGAAGAAGACGAAGTTAAGAGGATCCGAGAAGGGGCTCAGATTGAAGTGATCGGTCTGGCATCCTACGACAATACCTTCAATGCGCCGGAAGGCCCGTTCCCTCGAATCAGGATTAGAAGCCGTGAGGATATTATATGTGAACCATACAAGATCATTGAAGGCGATAACGAGACCTGGATGAAGGGCTCTAACGAAGATCAGCTGATTGTATCCGACGCTCCGTTTGACAGATTTACGGAAACCGGCTATGCCGAAACAGGTGTATTCATTGTCATAAACGGAGAGAAGATCAAGATCGATCCGTCTGATTATCAGGCAAGTGAAGGTTCTACCGAGATCCTGCTGAAGGCGGCTTATCTGGAACAGCTGGCAGATGGCAGATACCAGATCGAGATCCGTTCAAGAGACGGTTCAGCGACCGGGAATCTGACGATCAAGTCCGAGACAAAACCGGACGAGAAACCTGATCACAAACCTTATCAGATCCCTAAGACAGGCATCAATTAGAAACAAGGAAGACCGGAAACCGGTCTTCCTTTTGTATATCCTGCCTGTTTAGAAAGCCATCTTCTTGATTATGGTAAAATTTAAATGCGAGACAGGAGGGTGAAGAAATGGATAAACTGAATGAACTGTTCAGAAAAACGGACGAACTGGAACAAGAGTACATCGGATTCTGGAGAGACCTTTGTGAAATAGAATCGCCGACCCTTTACAAGGAAGGCGTTGATGAAGTCGGCAGAACAGTCGCAGAAAAGGCGAAAAGCTATGGTTTTGAGATAGAACGTCATCCATTTGAAAAGGCCGGTGACTGCTACACCATAACAATGAATCCTGAAGCCGCAAAAAAGCCTATCGTCTTATCGGCACACATGGATACAGTTCATCAGCTTGGCTCTTTCTCCTCTCCAAGAACCAGGATCGAAGGCGATAAACTCTATGGACCGGGTGTTACAGACGATAAAGGAGGTTTGGCCTGTGCTTTATATGCTATGGCCGTTCTGAAAGAGATCGGTTTTAGAGAAAGACCGGTAAAATTCATTCTTCAATGTGATGAAGAAGCGGCTTCAAGTACTTCTGAACTAAAGTCCATCGATTATATGTATGAGAAATCCAGAGATTGTCTGTGTTTCTTCAATCTGGAATGGTATCGTTATGGTCAGGCTATTCTTTGGCGTAAGGGCTGTTTCCAGGCAACGGTCAAGGTGCATGGACTTTCCTACCATGATTCCAGATGCTTCCTGGGTCATAGTGCCATAAGACAGGCCAGCAGGATGATCAATGAACTGGAAGAATACAAGGATCCGGAAGGGATCACCTGTAATGTCGCTCTGATTAAAGGCGGCCAGTATAAGACAAGCGTTCCTGATTACTGCGAGTTCAGTTTCTCGGTTAACTACATGACAAAAGGACAGTATGACGAAATTATGGAAAAGATCCATGATTTATGTGAAAAACCTTACGTTGAAGGGACAAGCTGTGAAATTGAATTTACGGCCGCTTTCCCTAACATGGAAAAAAAGGATGATGCGTTTGAGATCCTGGAAAAGATGAACAGGATCTATGAAAAGGCGGGAATGCGACGGATTGAGGCTACCTGGTCGCATGGCGGCAGCGATGCGTCAAGAATGGCTCAGATGGGCATCACAACCATCGATTCCTTCGGGGTACACGGTACCAAGATCCACACTCCGGAAGAGGAAGCGGATCTCTCGTCTTTAAAAGATGCAGCAAGAAGACTGGCGGCTGTCATCATGTACATTGAGGATTAAACTCTGTTTTTACAGAATTAGACCTAGTATTATTATTCTAAGGAGAAGATAATGGAAAGATATCAAAAAAAGTACGAGAGGATCGTATTGATGAAAAAGCTTTGTCTGATCCCGTTGCTTTCATCATTGATCCTTTACATCCTGTCGATCTACATGTTTACTCATTATGAGGAATGGATCATCAGCCACATTCGTCATCATTCATTCTGGGTCTTATTTATTACTTTAGCGGGTATAGCCTATCTGAATCTCTTTACACGCAACCTTAAGGTGAATCTCGACTATTGCCGGATCGATCCGGGAGCATTTGAACTGAATGTGAAGTATGCCTCTTTCGGAACTGTTCTGATTGGAATCATGTTTATTGTAAGCATCGTCTGGAACATGACTCTGTTGCACCGACTGCTTTCATGAATGTTCATCTTTTTCAGGCTATCAAGGAAGAATAACAATCATTAGATTGAATTCTGTCAGAAGAAAGAAAAAAGCCGTATTCCTACGGCTTTCTCTCATCTAAGATGGCGGTGCGTACGGGACTCGAACCCGTGATCTCCTCCGTGACAGGGAGGCACGATAACCAACTTCGCTAACGCACCATGGAGCAGATGAAGGGAATTGAACCCTCGTGTCCACCTTGGCAAGGCCCGGCAATGACCCATTTGCGCAGGAGCGTCTTTTCGTAGTAGGTCATCGGAACCTCC
>JAFRIE010000033.1 GCA_017432885.1 Erysipelotrichaceae bacterium
CTCTACATACTTCTTTGTTGCAAATAACAGCGATTTATTCAGCAGGTCGTATTTATCTTCGTAAATTCGGTAGAAAGTTGCTTTGGAAACATCGGCATCAATCAGAAGTTTCTTGACCGAAATACTTTCAAAGTCCTCTTTCTTCAAAAGAGCGATAAATGCCTCAAAAATCCTTTCTTCTGCTTTGACATTGCCGTTCATATTCTTTTATAGATCAAACTTATTTTACCATCCGATACATAAAGTCCGTCACAGGTCCCAGTATCTTTATTGGTGCCTTCGATCTTTTTGTTTATTATCTGATCGCATAAAACGATATACGCATCGATCATATCAGCCGTCAGCGGAAAATCATGATGACATGGATATATCTTGCAAATCTCACGGTCTTTACAAAAGGATGCCATTTTGATAAGTGTATCTCTGAATTCTTTCACCCCTGTTGATTCTTCAAAGCCCAGAAGGACTCCTTTACTGCACAGCGTATCAGCAGAAAACAAGACATTCGTCTTTTCGTCATACAGACAGATGCTACCTTGCGTATGTCCCGGTGTTTCGAAGAAAGAAACGATGCGTTCGCCCAGATCAAAATATCCTGTTTCAGGAAGATCAAGACAATTCAGATCCTGCCCTTTTTCATTCTCCACAAGCTCTCTGACATACTTTTCGTCTTTCAGCAGTCCTTTTAAAGCCGGGCGGATAGAGAATATATGTTCATTCTTTTCTTTCAGAAATGTGCTCTCGGAATGTCTCTTTGCCGTTTCCAGATCATTTGCGGAAAGATAAGTTTCAGCGAAATAACGGTTGCCGCCAATGTGGTCCATGTGACCATGTGTGTTGACAACGATCAAAGGAAGATCCGTAACCTGATCAACATACTGTTTCACTCTCGTTGAAGCATATCCTGTATCGATCAGCAGAGCTTTTTCTTTCCCGATGACCAGGTACATGTAGACATCGGCCGCTCCTAAAAAATAGTATCGGATCTGATAGACACCGTCCGCTATTTCGTATATGCCGTTTTTATTCATGATACTGTTCTCTTAAAATCAGAAAGTCTACGATCATTTCCCGCCAGACGTTCCATTCGTGTTCGCCATGATATATCTTTCGGACATGATCGATTTCTTTTAGTAAGAAATCTTCTTTTTCAAAAATCGGCAGGAATCTGTCTGTATCGCCGATCCCGCGCATCAGGAACTTATTCTGAGAAAGCGTTGTGATCTTTTCGGGAAGCAGATGTTCTTTATACCCGGAGATAAGATCGGACAGAAACCCGCTGAAAAGACCGACACCCTTGAAAAGATCAGGAAACTCGATCGCCGTGATCGATGCCTGCATGGACCCCATGGACAAACCGGCGATATATAGATCTTTATATGAATACGTCTTTTCCACAAATGGAAGAAGATCCTCTTTCAGATGATCTTTGAACCGGAAGTTCAGCATTTTGATCCTGCCCTCTTCCTTCCTGTACAGCATTCCATTACTCATAACAATGATCAATGGTTCGATCTTTCTTTCGGCAACCAGATTGTCACAGATAAAGTCAATCCTTCCTTCCGAAAGCCAGGATGTCTCATTTTCCCCGAACCCGTGCTGAAGAAACAGAACATCATATTTCTTTGAAGGATCGTATTCCGCAGGAAGATATACAAAGACACGCTCATTTCTTTGTGTCACGCTATTGTATAAATAATGAGATTCTACGTGTCCATGAGGAACGTCTTTCTCCGCCCAGCCGGAATCCTTGCCGATCAGATCGATGAAATTGAACGGCTGGTTGTGACCGAATCCGATCGGCAGAAACGGATCGAGAACCATATTTCCATCTGCGATCACCGTGACCGGATAGATCCCATCGACAAGGTCTGTATCAAGAAGGAAATAATCTCCTTCTTTTCGCATCTCGACAGGCTTTCTTTGAAGCATGAGTACAAGTGATCCTGCCTTTGGATAATACAGTTTTACAGTGACTTTCCCCTCTGCATTTCTGAAGTAAGGAAAATCAACCATATCTTCTGTTTTGAACTCTGTATAGTTATTCTGCTTCTGCTTCTCTATTCTCGGAACGAAATCGATCGGCCGGACCGATAAAAAACTTTTATAGTCGTCGCGGTTAATCATCATCCGCTTCTTTCATTGCTTCTTCGATTCTGGCATTGGCCTTTTCTGAAGCGGCTTCAGTTTTCCTGATTCTTGAGACCAGAACGAAACCGATGATGTAAAGAATGATACACAGGACGTGGACCGTTGAATAAGAACCGATCGAACCGATCAGAAGTCCGAAGACTGTCGGCAGAACGATTGCCGCAACCGTTTTGGAAGTATTGTATAAACCGACACTTGAACCGAAGTGGCTTTCACCGCCAACGCTCAGCAGGATCGGAAGGACATTGATGTTGACAAACACAAAGAAGCCGTCCCAAATGAACATCGTCAGCATCAGAAGCATCTCGTTGCCCATTGCAAACTTCGGAAGCATGAACATCACGATGTGGGCAAGAATGCAGACGATCAAGCCTAACGTGACGGCAAATTTACGGCCTTTCTTTCTTCCCAGGATACCTGCAGGTACAGCAAACAGCACAGCTCCGAATGTCGCAATGGCGTTGATCGAACTGGCTCTGGATGCAGAGATCCCGAGTTCCTTTGTCGCAAACAGTGAGTAATAAGTTCCATAGGCATCACTTGCCCCGGCTACGCAGAACAGAAGAAGGATGACAAACAGCAGATCCTTTCTGGTTTCTTCATCATCCGTGATCTCATCCAAATTGAATAACTTCTGCTTTTCGCCCTTTACGATACCTGTGTCGTTAACCTTATCCGCTCTGTTATCAGGCCACCGGATCATAAACCGCATTACCAGCACCAAAATAAGTGCGATGATCGAACCGTATACAAAGATCGAAGTATAATCACCGCTGTTGATCGCATCACCAAACCCCATTTTTCCGAGAAGCCCGGCTCCAAGCAGAGCCAGGATGGCTGCAACAGCACCGGCAATATTGAAAACCGCATTGCCGTCAGACTGATACTCTTCCGGAACGATATCGGCCATGATCGCATGGCAAGGTGTTCTCCACACGAAATAGAATATGTTGAACAGCACAATTGCCAGAGACATGATGACAATTCCCGGAATGCCCGGAACTTTTACCATCAGCGGAATCAGAACAAACAGAACGCAGCAGACAGGGATACCGACCAGTAGATAAATAAATCTTTTGCCATATCTTGAATAAGTGTGGTCCGATCTCTGTCCAATGATCGGCGCCATAAACAAAGCCAGGATATTGTCGATCGACATGATCAGACCGGTCAGGCCAGACACGATCGTCCCGGGAAGGACAACACTTTCCAGGTTTGACAGCTTCGCATCCAGAATCAGCGGAGCAAACTGCTGATAAATGAAATTAAAGATCTGTGCAGCACCATAGCCAAAACTGGCTATGATCAGACTCGAAGTCTTATAGCCCTTGTCTTTCTTTTGTTTTTTTGCCATTATTGTTCCCCTTTAGACATAAATGTCTCATCTTTAATTTCATTTTAAAATCCCGATCAAAGGAAATATAAGAGACAGAAATGCCTTTTGGTCTCATACACTATAAAACGCTGTCTATTTCTGAACAGCGTTCGTAATGGTAGACTTTATCGGCCAAAATAAGGTAAACAGATTTTGCCAAAGAAAATAATCTCATCAGATACAGAATAAATTTATCAGGATTGATTCATTCATTCTCCTTCCCTGTACAGTTTCTAATGGCATCGGCCATCTGCAGAAATCCTTCCGACTTCATGATGGCCATGCCTTGGCTTTCATCTCCCAGCACGATGAGCTGATCTCCTGGTCTGATATCAAAGATCTTCCTGGCTTTTGCCGGAATCACGATCTGTCCCTTGTCGCCTACCGTGACCAGCCCGAACAGATACTTCCCTTTCGGCGGAACACCGAGGCCCATGTCATCGTTATGTTCATGATTCGCCAGATCATCAAGAGATACGCCGAATAGTTCAGCAAGGATCCTGCACTTTTCCAGGTCAGGAATTGTTTCGCCGGACTCCCATTTGGCGATGGCTTGTCTGGATACCCCGACCTGATCGGCTAGGTCTTCCTGTGTCATTGATCTCAGTTTTCGAAGCTGAACCAGATTGTCTTTGAACATAAAAATCATCCTTTCTTTTTCAAGCCGAGTACCGCCCATCTGAGGAACGGTATCCTTGAAATTACGTATTCCAGACCATATCCCGATGCAAATCCTACAGCAAGACTAAGCAGATATATTAACAACGGGGACAGCAATCCCGGTTTGGCAATATATAACGCAACAGCCGATATGCCCAGATAATGAAACACATACAGTCCGAAGCTGTGTCTGTTCATCCATCTTGTCAGATCGTTTTCATAATCGAAGTATCTTGCGTAGCCTCCCAGTATTGTCAGACAGCTGAACCAGCTGTAGGTCGTAAAGAGAACGGAACGGTTGACCGGTGCGTCGGCGATGTTTGTTCCAAAATATTTCATGCAGAAAGTCAAGCACAGAAGCAAAGCAACAGATATGGTCAGAGGGAAATATTTCTTAAGTATCTCTATGACCTCATCATGAGAGAAGACGAAATACCCCAGGAAGAACATGCAGCTGTAAAATCCAAACCGGTACACGACGATGACCGGTGCATTCCCGGATTGAGCCGACAGCCATACAGGTACAGTCAGCAGGAACAGAGTTGTAATGTTTGCCTTGTTTCCCAGCTTCCAGCCTCTGTCTTTTTCGATCTTTCTGATACCGATCAGCATCACACAAAAGATCCACAGGATTTGTATATACCAAAGGACTCCGGTTCCGCTTAAGACCATGATAAGAAATACGACAAAACCGGGAACGGCATCGAACGAAACAAATGCATCACTCAGAGACATGCTGATGTATCCCTGAATGAACTGAAAGACGAACAGCCCGATTGTGGATGGGACCAGCAGTTTCAAAGTTCTGCTTTTCAGAAATTCCTTATCCGTGTGTTTCTCCAGATAAAGTCTGGAGCTGATTCCTGAAATGATGAACAGGACAGGCATCATCCAGGGATGGACGACGTACATGAACAAATCGTAATACTGCATATCAAGCGAAGTGATCTTCCCAAGACCTCCGGCAATCCCCTGAGCATTGTACATATAGAACACATGGTATAATACGACGATGATTACTGTCGTCCAGCGGATATTGTCCAAATAATGTTTTCTCATATATTTCCCACCTTTGCAACTATCAATAACATCATTGTAGATTCGTATGCTTATTCAATCCACCAAGCAAACATGACATTTTCTATCGTTTTATGTTAAGAATCGTTGCAAGCAGAAAATCCGGACAAGTCTTATAGATAAAAAGACGCCATTCTTTTGAATGGTGTCTGTAATTATGTACTTTTGTAAACTATCATTGCATACGTTTCTCAAAACGGAACCATCAAATGAACTGATGTATGATGAAGGCGATGATAATTCCCACAAGAGCGCCGATCAGCAGAAAGATCGCTTTCTGATAGTCTCTCTTGCCCTCTTCTCTTGCCTTTTCAATGCTGTCGAGTTTCTCGCCGTTATAGAATGCGACAATCTCTTTATAGGTATAAACGTCATTGTCTTTCTTCGCCTTTTCGACTTTCAGTGCATAGAACAGCGTTCCGCTTACGATGATCCCCCAGATCAGCGTGCCGATTGCTCCCAGATACTTCGTCAGGGGCACAGCAGACAGGATGCACAACAAGACAAGTACGGCAAAGATCCAGTTATCCTTTTTGAATCCGTCAACAACGCTCTTATCAACTTTTTCTTTTTTTTTTATTCTATCAAAGGTTTTATTTGTTTGGAAAAAAGCAGATCTCAACTGTACCTGCTTTCCAATGATTATCATAATAAGGGTGGTTTTGTGAGGTAGTCGGGTCAAAGGAGGAATTTGCTATATGTTTTTTGAAATAGTAAAAGATGTCCTTGTTAATATAGCTGCGAGCCTCGTCTTAAGGTAAAGCATCCGCAAACCGTGGCTGTGATTGGCCTTGACGATACTCATCGTTTTTGGTTGAGTCAAGATGATCTGATCCTATATTGACAAGACCCGGGACCGCAGTCGGGTTCCGGTCCTTTTTGTTCTTTTTGTTCAATCATTCTCGCATATAGATCAACAACATACATGATCGTGTTCAATGATGCCTCGTCGAGCTGATCGCCGTTCTCGATCCTTTTGAGTTCGCTTATTATTTCATCCATTTTCCCTCTTAAGGCTTTAAACACCCTGGGATTTCCTTGTACAACAATCTGTTGATGCAGCATGTTGTTCCTGAGATAGTCCTGCTTGGTGAGACCGGAAAGCTTTACCATTTCGTTGATTTTCCTGTTGTCTTCCGGCATGACCCTGAATGCGATTGTAATGCTTCTCTTTCGTACATAGTTTTCAGTCATGATTCTACCCTTTCAGTTCATTCAGCCTGTCAGCCATTTCCTTTCTGTCCGATGGAAACAGGTGGGCGTAGCGGTATGTGATGTCGATCGATTCGTGTCCGACCCTGTCTGCGATCGAGACAGCGCTGTATCCCTGCGAGATAAGAAGTGAAACATGACTGTGCCTCAGATCGTGTACGCGAATCTCCTTCAGCCCGGCTTTATTCAGCGCCCTCTTCAACGCTATCGTCAGTCCGCTTTTCGATATCGGAAACAGTCTGCCGAGCTTCTCTCCGCCATACGACATGTTGATATAGTCCCTGATCTCTTCGCACAGGAATTCGGGCATCGTGATGACCCTTCTGCTCTTGATCGTTTTCGGACTCGTAATCATGTCTCTGCCTTTTATCCGTTGGAACGTTTTTGTTATGGACAGCGTCTTTTTCTCAAAATCGAAGTCGCCTGCTTCCAGAGCCAGCAGTTCGCCTTCTCTGATTCCGCACCAGTAAAGCACCTCAATCGCGTAATAGAAGACCGGCTCATCCATCAGTACATCGGCCAGCTTTCTATACTCCTCCAGAGTGAGATAGTTCATTTCTATCCCTTTGTCTGTTCCCATGTTTCCTACAGTCTGAGCTGGATTGCTGCTCAAACCATAGTACTTTACGGCATGATTCAATATGGCGCTAAGCTGGTTGTGGATTGTCTTCAGAAACGATTTTGAAAACTTCTTTCCTTTTTTGCCCGTCCTGCTCATGATGTGATTCTGCCATTTTATGATATCTGCAGGAGTAATGTCTGAGATCCTCCTTGTTTCAAAGTAAGGAACGATATGGATGCTGATGATGTTTTCCTTGGTCGTCATTGTGCTTTCTTTGATCCTGTTGATCCTGTCCTGCTTATATACATCCACAAACTGGGCAAACGTCATGTTCAGCGAGCCTTTCTGCCTGATCTTGTAATCAAGTTCCCACTGTACCGCCTCTCTCTTGCTGGAGAACCCTCTTTTCCAGATTGCCCTGGTCTGTCCGGTCCAGTCCTTCTGCTTGAAACGTACATACCAGGTACCTCTTTTTTCATCCTTGTATACCGGCATGCTGATCTCCTATTCAGACAAGCATGCTTTGCTTTCAAAGCTTGCCCCGCTGATCTTTCCGGCAACCGTGATATGGCCGGGTTTCTTCAGTTCATCATCAAGCTTCCTGATGATCTTACAAGCGGCAGGAATCGGTACATCCATGAAGGACGCAACATCTTCCGCGTTCAGAAAACACTTATCTTTCATCTTTCTTGCCTCCGGTTTCTTCTGAAACAAAAAGCACCGTGCAGGCTTTTCGGCTTTACACAGTGCCTCAAAATCAGAGACCATTCGTCAGCAAGATCCATTACCTCTTGAAACCTTTCGGATAACAGGGTAATATTTGAGTGCGACGTTGTGGGTAGCTTAGGTACCTGCTTAACCATACAGGAGTTGCAGCTTCTGTATGGCGTCGTTCTTTTTATTTCTGTCTACAGTATATCATATATGCTTGCATATATCAAGCGTTTTTGATAATGTTTGCAGGTGTATATCATTTACTCTATAATTAAGGTATGAAAACTACCCCGGCCCAGAGAAGAGCCCATCGAAAATATCAAGCTGAAAAGGTTGATGTTGTTTATGTAAGGGTCGCAAAGGGTAGGAAGGAAGTCATACAGGAACGCGCTTTAAGCAAAGGCCTCTCTGTCAATGCTTACATCGTCGGACTGATTGACAAAGATCTGAAGAAACAGCAGTAATTCCGTGGATACCAGCGGTCCCTGTCGATTTCGTAGGGTTTCCTTCCAAATAAATGATTGTCGCAAACAGAGTTTGATGGATCTGCTTGTGTTGCTTGAGGACGATTAATTGGTATCATCAGTATGCTTGAATAACGGGTTTTAATCAGTTTTTTAAGCAAAGCGAAGGATTTTTCTGCAGCATAAGCTTTTTATAATGCGCAGAGATTTGTCAGTAAAGTGGGTACGTCGAAAGACGTACTTTTGTTTGGCTGTTCTTTCGGTTTTCGGATAACGAAGGCCGACGTTCTCGATTTTGCAAAATCAACACAAAAAGGAGAAAACAAAATGAAATATGCAAAATGCATTATCAAAGGTCTTCAGGAGACGGTTGATGCCCAGGATATCGCGAACGGCATCATCGATGAACACGATATTCAGAACGCTATCTGTCCCTGCTGTTCTAAACCGGCTTATCTTGTGCACCCAACAATTAAGACGTGGCACTTTGCTGCACGACACGAACCTGGATGCGATATTGTCAACGACGGAAACAAACACAAAATCTACAGAAAGATAGTAGACAAGAACCTTGATGTCACGAGGGCACTGACCCATGTCGATGGGCCTGTGCGTCGTCGCCCAAAAGGAGAAAAAGAAGCCAACAACGAAGAAGGAGGAGAGGAGACTGATATAGATTATACAATCGACGAAATTGACGCAATCGACTCTATCGAAGTCAATACAGTCTCTTCTGTCAGTACCCTTCGTGGAATTGTGCTGTGCCTCAAAGAGTTTGGCAAAGAAAAAGAATGCGGCAACGGCCTTAAACTGTCAGACATCTTTATGACACAAAAAACAGCGTACTATTATCGGAAACACGAAATCAACAAACCTTTTGTCGCAACCTGCGTAAGAGTAAGTAGAAACAATCCTGTCTGCAGATCACTGGACATCCCAAAAGGCTATATCTGTTTCATGGATGCTTATGCCGGCAGTCCGGAAAAAGCCATCTACTTTTTCATCAGGCTTCGGCACAGAGAACAGTATCAGCGCTTTATGGAACTCCTGGCAACATTCAAAGACGGCAGCAAAGAGAATGGATACAAGTATAGATACGTTATGCTTTTTGCAGACTGGAAAAGGATAGAAAGGGGCCCGTTCCGCGTCTATTGGGCAGACATCAATTCCTGGTGTTATCTGTTCACAAACCAGAAGGTGGATGAATATGAATATACTGAAGCTGCTTAAGAGCGAAAGCCGCAGGACCGATTTCGTTTTCCCTGATTTTATCGAGCGTCACGGCAGTGAACTCATGCTCGATATTGACAGAGCTGAATGGTTTATCTACAGCGACAGCGACGAACAGTGGAAAGCAGATACGGTTATTGATCTTTATTCAACCAAGGAAGAACTGGAATCGGAAAGGGTCCGATCGGGAAACAGACCGGATCCTTACAGCGTATATCTGAATCACGTTTCCACCTCTTCTTCGCTTGACAGAGAATCTTTTAATTCTTTGTTTAGCTGCATAAACAGCATCCGCTTAGATGATGCCGTCGAACGTCTTGACACAAAGGCAAAAAACGCAATCGATATTCTTCTTAACAAAAACATCGATGAAGAAAGAGTGTTTCGTTTTCTTGCCGCAATAAAGTCTTCGCCGTCATCTTCTGTCATCGAAAACCTGTTTGACTTTTCAAATATCAACGACATTAGAAAGACGGAACTGATCGGTTCCTGCACAAAAGCAAGAGATCTTCTTGGCAGAAATTCTCAAACGATACTTGATGCAATGTGCTATATGACGCTGAAGGGAAGAAATGATGCATCGCTTGAAAACAAGGTCGTTTATCAGAACTTCGTTTCTAACATCAAGAATGATCGAAGAATTAAGAAGCCGGTCATGATCATAGATCCCTCTCCTTTCTTTGTGAGAAAATGGCTCCGTCACAACCCTGCCGATAATCGAAGAGTGATCTTTATTTTATCTGACGATCGTCAGAGAAGACTGCTGCACCTGATGTTTGACCAGGACGGAATCAGTTTCTGCGGCATTGATGAAATCTCCGAACTTCTCTTTAATGCTGATAATTTGCCAACAAACATCATGTTCTTTGGGAATCATATGCGTTCAGCAGAAATCAAGCTGTCTATTCTGCAATCGCTGATATCAAACGGATCCGGATTGTTCCGTCTGTGTGTTTTTGATACTGACGACGACATCGAAAACGTGAAATTTGTTTATAACGTTTTTTATGAAAGATCATATGTTGACAATGTATGGCTTCTGCCGTATGGACTATCCAACGAAACCATACCCGCAAGAAAGATGATGGTCAACGCTATCTATGGATACGCAAGAAACGAAGGCCAGCAACTGAACATACACAGATATGCTCTTGTAGATAGCTGTCATCTTAGCCCAAAATGCCTTACGGTTCAGACAGATCCAGATGACCTTGCTGCACATCGTGTTGGGCTGAGAAGTCTCTTTAGGAAAAAGTCGCTTGATTCACAGCGAAAGAGCGATGCAACAAGAAGCAAAGCGGAAGAATTCTTCTTCTCTAATGAAATTTCCTTTTTCTATACCCAGTCAGGAAATGAAGGCGGCTACCGGATTAGAGCCTATGTCAAAGACGCTGATTCAAACAGGGTTATTGAGGATTCAAAAATCTCTGCAAGAATTGAAAGCGATGCAGCTGTTCAGAAATGGCTTTCCGATGTCTATCCGTATTCTGTTCATGTTTCTAAAACAGGCGGCGAAGTGAGCGTTCAGACAGTCATTACAGAGAATCTAAAATCCAGATATATGTGGTCAGATATAACGCTTAAAAGTTTTATCTATTTTCACATGGAGCAGATCGGCGACCTTCCTGATGCTGCTGTCAAGGCGATCAAAACGTTCATGTCCTCAGAAATCTCCGGAAGGCTGCTCTCTGATATAGATGGCGAGACGCTGACATACCAGATTGCTAATTTGTCCCTTTCTCCTGGGATTGCCTTGAATGCGATGAATTATGTGTTTGACCTTGCCAGGTCGGAAGAGAGGATAAAACAGAATCCTGTTACTCCGCTGCTCGATGAGTATAAAGACGAACAGAATAAGTCGCTTTCAGATATCAGGGCTGCAGAGACTAAAAAATTTCTGTATAAGGACGAATCAAAAAGCCTATTGCGCTTTAGTACCCAACACGGAATGAACGCTTCATCGATTTCGCTTCAGTCCCAGCTTTACACCAGCCTTGAACCCAATATCGTAAACGCTCTTCAGTGGAAAGATTACAGGCATATGGAAGTTGCAGGAATCGAATTCAATTGTTTTGTGGTCAGAAAACAGCTGAGCAATGACGGTTCGCGTTATCTGAACTTCACAAAGCGCGAATCCTATAGAATTGTTCCGCTTCCAAACAGATTGTCCGCAATCATCGATCGCGAAAGAGAAAGACAGCTTTCGGAAATTGCTAAAGGAGACGAGTATTATTTGTCGTCATGTACCATCATCTGCGGCAAACACAGGATTATTGATGGTCAGCAGATGATACTTGCGCCGTCCGCTCAATATGCACACAACAGAAAAATGATCAGGAAGCTTGATATTGAAGACGATATCATTGTCGTCCCCGATGACAGGAAAGGCGGTATTGAGACCAATCTTGCTTACTACAAAGGCAACGTCTTCAAATCCAATTTCCGTCATTGGGCAGTCGCTAAAACGGGGTTGTTTTCAGACGAAGAATGCTGTTATATTCTCGGTAACAAAAGACCAAGCACATTTTCAACCAATTACTGCGACTATTCGCATCCTTTGGCGCTGCTGAAACTTTATCTAAAGATGGAGAAATTGTGGAAGGAGATACTCGATGGCTAGAACATTCGGACCGGACTGGAAATACCTTACTGCAGACGGAGATCTGAATTTTCACGGTTCCGTTAAAAAATATTTTGAGATCATAAACAAGGACGTCTTGGAATATATCAAGGATATTTACTACAGGACCTATCTTAACATCATCTTTCCGTTGATCAGTCAGGATGTCGCGCTGATCGATTTCGATTATGATCACATAGACAGGATACTGAAACTGATTCAGAACGAAAGAGGCCTCCTGGATCAGACGATCAAAAGCGATTACAGGCATCTTGTTATCGATCCTTACGAATATTTCATCAAGGATCTCGCAGACAAGTCGTTTGATCCTTCGTACGGTGCCTCATATAAACTGTATATACCAGAAGGAGATTCTGTTGAAAGCACGATCCTTCTGATTCCGAAATCCTTCAGTTTGAAAGAAGATGAGAAAGCGTTGAAATATTTCCTGTCGTGTGCTGAAGAAAAAGGAGAGATCGTCGGTCTTGCCGTCATGTACTTTATTGGGGCAAGAGAAAACGAAATATGCGGACTGTGTTTCAAAGACATCAAAGAAATGAGGCGGCATCCCGGTATATACTATGTTAATGTCGGATATAAAACTACTAAGATCAACTCCAACCAACTAAAGGCCGGAGGGAAAACTCCGAACGCTCCTAGACGCCTTGTGCTTCTTCCGGAACAATATCGTTTTCTAAAAAGAAGAATGGAATATATCGAAAGTAAAACCGGGGCTTCTTGTTTAGATCTTCCTATCTCTTGCAGAGACGATCATTATGACGTCAGATGCAGCACAAATGATTTGTCTGTTGAAGGAAAACGCTTCTTCGAACATATTATGAAAATGAGAGGAGAAGAAATATCTGCTGCAGCCACCGAAATGATGCTCAACGAAGACAACGAATTTTATGAAGAGGATCCAACAACATATTTTCTCAGAAGAAACCTTGCGACGAAACTTTATATTCATGACCTTACAATCGATGAGTGTCAGTATTACATGGGACACGAAATCGATTCTAGGCGGGTCTTAAGATCTGACTTTTCAGATGAAGACATGTTATACTCTATCTACAAGAAACTCCTTAATGACCCGTTATCTGACATATGTATGCTTTGAGAATACGACAAATAATAGACAAGGATGTTATAAGGGGAGCATATTGGGAGCACGAAAACCCAAGCGCAGACCGTTATACTCTATTTAAAAGACTTAATAACCCGTTATCTGACAACTGCACGCTTCAAAAAATTGATGAAAACTAAGCAATTAGTTGTCACAAGGGGAGCATATTGGGAGCACGAAAACTAAAAAAGCCTTTATTTAAAGGCTTTTTTGATTGTTTTCGTCTATTCCCACTCGATCGTGCTGACCGGTTTATCGGAGAAATCCCATAGCACCCTGTTGATACCCGGCACTTCCTTGATGATCCGGTCTCTAATTTTGTACAGGGTCTTGTAAGGGATCTCGTAAGACTTGGCCGTAACCGCATCTTTCGTATTGATCGCCCGGATGACGGCTGCCCAGCCCATGTATCTCTTGCCGTCCTTGATGCCTGTCGATTTCAGATCAGGAATGACACAGAAATACTGCCACGGTTTTTCTTTCAGCTTGCCGATCTCTTCCCTGACGATCGCATCGGCTTCTCTCAAGGCCTCCAGTCTGTCCTTGGTGATAGCTCCGACACAACGGACGCCCAGACCAGGTCCCGGGAACGGCTGTCTGTAAACCATGTTTTTCGGCAGGCCTAAAGCTTCGCCTACAACCCTGACTTCATCCTTGTACAGATACTTCACCGGTTCAACCAGTTCGAAATCGAATTCCTTCGGCATGCCGCCGACATTGTGATGCGCCTTGACACCCTTGGATTCCAGAATATCCGGATAGATCGTTCCCTGTGCCAGGAATTCTATGCCTTTCAGTTTCTTCGCTTCCTTTGCAAAGACATCGATGAATACTTTACCGATGATCTTTCTCTTGGTCTCCGGATCATCGACGCCCTTCAATTCTTTTAAGAAAAGTTTCGAAGCATCGACATAGCGCAGATCTGCACCAAGGTTGTTGCGGAACACTTCAATGACCTGCTCCGGTTCACCTTTTCTTAGCAGACCGTGGTTGACATGGACACAGACCAGCTGCTTGCCGATCGCCTTGATCAGCAAGGCCGCACAGACGGAAGAATCAACCCCTCCCGACAGTGCCAGCAGGACCTTCTTGTCGCCTACCTGTTCCTGTATCGCCTTGACTTGCTGAGCGATAAACTTTTCAGCGGCTTTTTTTGTAGTGATTCTCTTTAAACTGCTTGGTCTTTTATCCATTTACTTTACCTCCATCGCTGTTCTTTAACAGCACGTCATGTGCTCCTCCTTCAACGATCGAAGTAGAAGACACCAATGTCAGTTTCGCTTTCTTCTGGAATTCCGGAATCGTGATCGCACCGCAGTTGCACATGGTGGAACGGATCTTGTGTGTCGTCAGACGGACATTTTCCTTTAAGCTTCCGGCATAAGGAACGTAAGAATCGACACCCTCTTCAAAGGAAAGCTTCGCTCCTCCGCCCATGTCGTATCTTTGCCAGTTACGCGCTCTAGCGCTTCCTTCGCCCCAGTATTCCTTGTAGTAGGTTCCGTTGATCATGACCCGGTTAGTCGGCGATTCATCAAATCTGGCGAAGTATCTTCCCAGCATCACGAAGTCGGCACCCATGGCCAGAGCCAGTGTAATGTGGTGATCATAGACGATGCCGCCATCGGAACATACCGGTACATAGATGCCTGTTTTTTTGTAATAGGCATCTCTTGCCTTACAGACTTCCATCAAGGCAGTCGCCTGTCCTCTGCCGATCCCTTTTGTTTCCCTGGTAATACAGATCGAACCTCCGCCGATACCGACCTTGATAAAGTCTGCTCCAGCATCCGCCAGGAAGTTGAATCCTTCCGCATCGACGACATTTCCTGCACCGCATCTGACTTTTCCTTTATATTTCTTATGGATCCAGTCCAGTGTTTCTTTCTGCCAGTCGGAGAAACCTTCCGATGAATCGATGCACAGAACATCTGCACCCGCATCTACCAGTGCCGGAACCCTATCCTTATAGTCTCTTGAGTTGATTCCTGCACCGACAACGTAGCGCTTACTGTCATCCAGTAATTCGTTTGGATGATCCTTGTGTGTTTCATAGTCTTTCCGGAAGACCAGAGCCTTCAGGTTTCCTTTTTTATCTACGATCGGCAAGGTATTCAGTTTGTGTTCCCAGATGATGTCGTTGGCTTCCGTCAGACTGACGCTGTCTCTGGCAGTAACCAGTTTATCCAGCGGCGTCATGAAAGTTTCAACCTTGGCATCCATTGGCGTTCTCGATACGCGGTAATCACGGGAGGTCACGATACCCAAAAGCTTTCCGCTTCTGCTTCCGTCCTCTGTCACTGCCATAGTAGAGTGTCCGGATCTTTCCTTCAGCTCCAGTACATCTCTTAACGTCGCATCCGGTCTAAGATTGGAATCGCTCGGTACAAAGCCCGCCTTGTAGCTCTTCGCCCTGCGGACCATGTCGGCCTGGGACTCAATGCTTTGAGCACCGAAGATAAATGCGATACCGCCTTCCGCTGCCAGTGCGACAGCCAGTCTGCTTCCGGATACCGACTGCATGATTGCCGATACCATTGGAATGTTTATTGTCAGCTGTGATTCCTCACCTTTCTTATAACGGACCAGCGGTGTCTTTAATGAAACATTTTCCGGTGTACACTTCTTTGTCGTATGCCCCGGAATCAAGAGATATTCATTAAAGGTACGGGATACTTCACTCATTAGTTTCGCCATGATATGTTCTCCTTGTTTATAAATATAATAATACTTTAGCCGTAAAACTAAAGTATTATTTTTCTTATTTTAATTTTATCTTCTCTTATGCCTGTGTCTTGTCTCCCAGAGTCAGGATCAGATTCAGCAGAATGCCTGAGATCGCAGCGCCGGCAACACATGGAACCATCATGTTGAAGAACGGAATGTTTCCGCCAAATGCATACTGTCCGCCTAAACCGATGATGCATACCAGAGCGATGACGGCAATGTTCTTGGAATCGAACATCGAGACACCCTTGTCAATCAGGATCGCAATACCCTGTGCGGCGATCGCACCGAAGCAGTATACTTCAATACCGCCGATAACAGCCAGAGGAATACCGTAGATCACTTGAATCAGCGGCGTGAAGCAGGACACGATCATTGCGACGATTGAAGCGAGAAGCATTACCGGTACCGAGAAGACTCTGGTGATTGCCATCAGTGAAATGTTTTCTCCGTAGTTGGTACCTGCAGGTCCTCCGACAAAACCGGAAACCATGTCACAGAGTCCGTCACCGACCAGGTTGTCACCCAGCAGTGAAACCAGATCGTATTTTCCTTTTCCCTTTTCTTTCGCAACGTCGTTTACGTAGATATCCAGCTGATACATATGAGCCGTAGATTCCGGAATCGTCGCGATCGCGATCGGCATGATGCCGACCAGTGCATTGAGAGAGAACTTCGGAAGCGTGAATGCCGGTAAGGCAAAGATGGATCCGTCTCCCAGTTTAAAGGACGAAGCAGCCAGTGCTTCTGCCGGAACCGAACGGAACAGGTTGATTCCACCGATGAAATAGAACAGTGCAGCAACAGCACATCCCGTCAGTACGCCAAGCAGTAACGGCAGCTGGCTTAGAAGTCCTTTCAGATATCTGGAATAGATGCAGGTGGAAAGGAAGGTAACAAGACCGACAATCAGCCAGGCAGTAGCTACCGATGAACCCTGCGTAACATCCAGTCCGTTGATGCTGTTGCCGATACCTAAGAAGTCCGACATTGCATTTCCGGCCAGCGTCAGGCCGATGACCATCGATACAGAACCGGTAATGGAAGCAGGAAGGAATTTTTCTACTTTTTCTGCTCCGAATCTCTTAACAACCAGTCCGGCAGCGATCGATACAAATCCCGACATGATGATACCGAACTGAGCCTTGGAAATGATCTCGGCAGGAAGGATACCCGTTGCCTGCCAGGCAGCGATCTGTTCTGCTGATCCTTCTGCCATAGCCATCGCCGATACGGCAGACAGATAGGCGAACGAAGAACCGTAGTACAGCGGGATCCTGCGCTTTGTGATAAAAATAAAACACAGGGTTGCAAGTCCGGAAGCGAAAATCGTTGTAGAGACCTGAAAGCCTGTGATCAGAGCGACAGTAATAGTAGCAGGAAACATGACGATGACCTGCTGAAGCGCATAAAGGAACAGTTTTCCTGTAGATGGCGTTTCATCAGGCAGATAACCCTGTTTTTGCTGGAATTTAGCAGACATAAGAATACCCCCTTTTCATGGGTTTTAAAGGAAAAGATCCCCCTTATACCGGAGGATCCTGCTGCCCTTTTTTCATAGGCCGATTCCCTCCGGAATTCAAACCCATTTTTTCTACAATAACAAAACAGAAAGCCCTTTTCAACAAAAACTTTGCCTTTTCTGAAAGTTTTGTATTATAGTTATAATCAGGAATTTATCTCCTCTATGGAAGCAAATAATCGTCGTTGTTTTATCTTACTGGAACTGATCATCTACCTTGGTTTTCTGGCGGGTGATCTTTTTGGTTTTGCTACAGCCTATTTAAAATATCTTGGTATCGTTTTGTGTTTTCTGAGATCTCTTCATCAAAGAAACCGGATGATCTCTTTGGCGTTTGCCTTTACGCTTTGTGCGGACTTTTTCCTGCTTCTTTTAGACAGATACTATGTTGTAGGCGTCTGTTTCTTTATCATTGTGCAGATCATATATCTTTTCTTTCTGCTTCGACACGACTGCCGGCCTTTTCTGTTCTTAAGAGCCGTTGCGGTAACGCTTGGGCTTGTTCTGTTTGTTTTTCTGAATCAGGCATATTCATTGAATCTTGCGGTGTTGTTTTATTTTATGAATCTTTTCGGCAACGCCCTGTCTTCTTTCACAAATCCGAAGCTCAGGGTCCTCTCGCTCGGTTTCATCCTGTTTGTCTGCTGCGACATCTGCGTCGGTCTGAATTACATCCTTCCTCCCGGAAACTTATATCAGATCATCGCTTTCGGCATGTGGTTCTTCTATCTTCCTTCCCAGGTTCTGATCTGCCTGGGATCGGAGAAGCTCCTTCTTTACAAGAATCGATAAAAAAAGATTATAATAAGATATAAGTATTTAAGGAGGAAAATATGGCAGAAAAGAAAACAAAAAAATATGTTGCTGCTGAAGATAGCACGCAGACCGCGACTAGACAGCCTCGTAAAGAAGCGAAACCGGTAGGTAATCCGGGACCTCTTCGTTTCGGTGCTGTTGTGTTATGGGTTTTAGCGCTGGCTCTTGAGGTCTGTGCCCTGATGGTATTCCTGGGCAAGCTTGACCTTAAGTTTGTCGCCCAGATCCCTCAGCTGATCGGTTTCCTGGTTCTGGATCTCATTGCCGTAATCGTCGGCGCACAGCTCTGGAAGAAAGCCAATCATATCGATCCGGTATCCGAAAAGAATCAGTTAAAGTTCTGGTTATGGAACAACATGGGTCTGATCGCCATGGCGGTCTGTTTCTTCCCGTTCATTATTCTGGTTCTTACCAACAAGGATGCGGACAAGAAGACCAAGACGATCGCTACAGTTGCGGCAGTCATCTGCCTGCTGATCGGCGGTGTTGCTTCGTATGACTGGAATCCGGTATCGGAAGAGATGAAAGCGGCGGCGGTAGATGTGCTGGAAGGCGAAACGGTTTACTGGACGACTTTCGGTAAAGTCTATCACACACATGACGACTGCTCACATCTGAACCGCAGTGAAACACTGACCTACGGTACCGTTGAACAGGCAATCGCAGCCAACCGTGTCAGACTGTGCAAGACTTGTGCATCCAGGGACGGCGTATCGGGCGTAGCTCTGGAAGACTAATACATTGATCTTGTATATGAAAAATACCGGGTAACCGGTATTTTTTTATTCTGCTGAATTTAAGATGTATTTCATTTCATCATCTTCGTCAACACAGCGAAAGCGCAGACGATAATAGGCATCACAAAGCTTGTTCATGTAATAGCGGTACAGCAGCGCCTGTCCGTAAAGAAGTTTGTCGTCGATGTTTTTATCCCGATAGAAGACAATCTCAAGGTTGTAGTCGTCTGCCTTGTACAGCTCATTAACCGACCCTTGGATAAAACGGTAGTCTCCTTTTTCTTCCGCGTACTGCTGCAGGATCTTTTTCGCTTTCTTTGCGGTTTTCTCTGTTGTAATAATGTCTCTGATTTTTCTATGGGTACGGAACAGGGCGTAGAGTAATTCTTCTGTCCGGATCGCTTTCAGGTTGTCGGAATAACCCGACCAGATATCTCCTGCTTCTTTTGCCAAGGCAAGCAGCTTTACTACAACTTCTTCCTGTTTCAGATAGATATAGGATTCTACTCTATCGGATATCTGCATTCCGCATTCACTCAAGTATACCGGCTGAAAAAAAGTTACATTTTCCAGATAGAAACCGGAAATCTTTTTCGGCAGTTTTTTATCTTTTGCTACCTTCTGGATCGCTTCCTTGAATTCTTCCAGATTTCTATAGCCGTTGTTTACACCGTACTTGTCCCACATCGACTTAATGCTTCCGACCGTGTAATAGGCGAGACGTCCGAATCCGACGATTCCTTTTTCGTTTCCTTTTCTGTGTTCTTTGTCTTTTGACAGAAAGAAAACGAGATCTCCTTCCATAAAATCAGAGAAGTTGATGTTACTGGAGATGCGCCAGAAATTGATCGTCTTATGCCTGTTCAGACGATGGAGTTCCAGCATCTTCGAATCTGTTATGTAAGCGATCGCAGCCATATCTGATTTAATTATAAACTATAGCGGTAAAGGATCATAAACATATGTTCCATCCAGGATTTCCAGGAAAACATTCAGGATATGTTTTTCGGTAAACGCCGATTTGTCAATAATATAGATTCCCAGTTCTTCGGCCTTGGCATAAATGGATGGATATTTACGGTCGAGTTCTTCCCCGACACAAAGGACCGGTACGGATAAGGCGTTGCCGAACATGGAGTTGTGGACATAGATTTCATTCAGATCTCCGGTCTCTGCTTTGGAAGATTTACAGCTGACAAACAGCAGGTGATTGTTACGCATTACCAGACAGTCGATCTCGCAGCGTACCGGCTGAATATATTTATCATCGGAGAAGTCGATTTCAGCACTCATGAGGACATCGTCAAAATATCCGGACTCCGTCAACAGGATATATAAATAGTTTTCCAGAAAAGCCCCCGATACCGAGATCATCTCCTGTAGCTTTCTGGTCTTAAAGATCAGATATCTGTCATCGATCTCAAACAAATCGGCTGTCTTTTTGTAGCAGTAATCCGTCTTGATCTTCTGGATCGCATCCTGGTCCAGAACGAAGCGATGAGCACCGGACTGTCTGGAGCCGTTGATGATGGAATTCAGTTTGGTTAAGAAACGGATAAAGGCCGGATAGTTGTCGATGTTTTCTTCTACCAGGTCGATGATCGTTTCTTTGGTTTTGTCGTCGCTGGCGGACTGATGCATAAAGGATCGGATCTCTCCGCCTCTGAGCTTCAGCACATCTTCGATTTTCAACTTGAACACATCTTTATAAAGTACACTGTGGGTGCGGTAATCTTTGATCACGTTCTCTTCGTCGTCGTAGTAAATGATCGGATTCCGGCGGCGGTTTGCGATTTCAAAAAGCAGCAGCGAGAGATACTTGGCGGCACCGACATCAATGATAGAGTCCGGATTTCTATCCAGGATCTCGTTGAGTTGCTTCTCGTCTTCGCTTAGTTGTAGAAAAACGATCTGTGCCTCTGCCAGATACTTGTGAATCACTGTCTCGATGTTGGCGAACGCGTTTCTTGAAACTTCGTGATGATAAACAAAAAAAATCTCCTGCGCATTCAAAGTCAGTGCACTAATGACGTTGTTTAACGGTTCCTGGTCGTCATATACAGTCAGCAGTTTATTCATCGTTGATCTTCCTTCTATTGTCTAAGGCTTTTATCAGTGTCAGTTCATCGGCATAATCCAGTGATGCACCCATCGGCAAGCCGTGCGCCAGTCTGGTTACCAGAACGTTTCTGTCTTTCAGGATCTTGTCCAGATACAGCGCCGTCATTTCTCCGTCCATGGTCGGAGAGGTCGCGATGATGACTTCTTTTGTTTCCTGGGTAATTCTATGTAAGAGTCCTTCTATGCCGATGTCTTCCGGATAGGTTCCTTTTGAAGAAGAAATCAGCCCATTCAAAACATGATACAACCCTTTGTAAGAACCGGTCTTCTCAATCGCAACAACATCCTGAGGATAAGCCACAACCATGATCGTCCTGCTGCTGCGGGTCTTATCTTTACAGAAAAGACATTCTTCTTCATCAGAAAGAAAACCGCAGGTCCTGCATCTTCTGATATGCCGGATACCCTGCAGCGACTCGATCATCTCATCGATGTTCTCGGTGTTTCTGTCAAGCAGACTAAAAGCATAACGCTGTGCCGTCTTGTTGCCGACACCAGGCAGCGTTTCAAGTGCTGCAATCAGTTTTTCAAAGTTCTTAGGATACATCTTACTTAATAGGCAATCCCATGGCAGAAGCCATGGAACCAAAACGGTTCTTCTTGTACTCGTCTGCTTTCTCTATCGCATCATTCACGGCAATCATGATCAGATCCTGTATCATTTCCTGATCCTCCGGATTCAGGATAGACGGTTCGATCCAGACCGAAAGAATCTTGTTTTCTCCACTGACCGTTACCTTTACCAACCCGTTTGAAGCACTTCCTTCAAACTCCATGGCATTGATCTGTTTTCCTGCGTCTTCCAGCTGTTTCTGCATCGCCTGTGCCTGCTGCATCAGTTTATTGATATCCATCTTATTCCTCTACTTTCACCCGGTCACCGAACAGTTCTCTCAGTTTGTCTTCCTGTGTCTGGTTCGCCGCTGCTTTTTTTGTGTATTTTTCAATGTATACCGGTCTATTTCTTCTTTCAACCGGAGTTTCTTTATATAGTCCGATCAGCTGTTTCTTCTTTGCCTCGTCGATTCCGTAGACCATCTTATCAATGCCGAATTCTTCATTCAGGAAGAAATAGAGTTCTTCATTCATGGAACGGGTATTGATGTTGTCGGCCTGAGCCTTGTTTCCGCTAATGATGATGGCATCCTTGTTGGAGGCAAACAGTTCTGTACCGATCAGCAGCTGATAGAATTTCCGTTTATCCGGTTCATACCGGTATAGATCAAGCTTGTTATAGATGATCTGGTCGTTGATTTTCAGGTCTCTGTTGGCATCCAGCAGGATGGAAAGCAGGAAATCGATATTGTATTCAATAATCGGTTCCACCGGAATTTCTTCCGTTTCTTCGATGATAATATCCGGTTCCGGTACCGCTATTGCTTCTGCTTCGGTTTTCTCTTCTTCTCTTTCTTTTGTTATTTGAATTTTCTCCGGTTCTGTTTTGTTTCTGCCGGCTATCCGGATCAGACAGAGTTCCAGATATACCAGGAAATTCTGATTTTGTTTTTCTTTTAGAAGCGTTTCTTCCAGATCCTTGGCGTCTTTTAACAGTTCCGTAACACTTGTGACTTTCAGGATCTCCTGCGCTTCTGTGGCTGTTAAACGGTTCAGCAGCACATCCTTGCCCTGATCGGAATAGATCAGCGCATCTTTGACGATCTCTAAAAGATCGATAGCCAGGCGCTTCGTATCTGCCCCCTGAACGTACATGTTTCTGAGCTTACTGACAACATCGCTGATCCGGTTGTTATGTACATCTATAAAGAGTCCGACCTCTTCTTTTACGGAAGTCAAACCAAAAATATGCTCGACATCTTCCAGCGTCAGCGCATCAGGATTATAGGCAAGACACTGCTCCAGCAAAGACAGAGCGTCTCTCATTCCGCCTTCTGCCATCCTGGCGAGTTCGTCTACCGCTTTTTCTTCAAAAGCGATGTTTTCTTTTTCTAATATTTCGATCGTTCTTTTCTTGATCTCAAAACCGCTGATCTTTGAAAAGTTGTAACGCTGGCATCTGGACAACACCGTCGGGATGACTTTCTGCGGATCGGTCGTCGCAAAGATAAAGATTACATGTGCCGGCGGTTCTTCCAGTGTTTTTAACAGTGCATTAAAGGCCTGGGTCGTCAACATGTGCACTTCATCGATGATGTATACTTTATATTTTCCTAAAAGCGGTGCATACGGCACCTGTTCAATGATTTCTCTTATGTCATCAATGCCGTTGTTGCTGGCGGCATCAAGTTCAATGATATCCGGATGGTTTCCTTCCAGATAAGCCAGACAGTTCTTGCAGGTATCGCAGGCTTCTTCCTCGAAGTTCTCGCAGTTGATCGCTTTCGCAAACAGTTTTGCGACCGATGTCTTTCCGGTCCCTCTTGGTCCGGCAAAAAGATACGCATGTGCGATCCTGTTCTTTTTTATCGCGTTCAGCAGCGTCTTGACGATGTACTTCTGTCCGACGACTTCCGAAAACTTAGCCGGTCTGTATGTTCTGTATAATACCTGATATGCCATAACAATATTATAGCGCATAACCGGAAGGATTTGCGCTTTAATAATATTTCCTGGGATATATTCAGCGTTTGTTCCGGAAGAACTCCTTCAACAGTTTGGAGCATTCTTCTTCCATGACCCCTCCCTGTATTTCAGGATAGTGGTTCAGCAATCTGATATCCTGCAGTCGGATATTGGAGACAAGTGCTCCGCCTTTCGGATCTTTGCATCCGTAAACAATCTTGTCGATACGGGAATTGACCAACGCTCCGGTACACATCATACAAGGTTCCAGAGTTACATATATTTCACAGCCTTTCAGATTCCAGTTGTTCAGTTTTCCGGTGGCCTTCCGGATACATTCGATCTCCGCATGAAAAAGCGCACAGTTTTTCTTTTCTTTTCTGTTGTGCGCTCTGGCAACGATCTTTCCGTCTTTTACGATCACACAGCCTACCGGTACCTCGTCCTCTTCAAAAGCCTTCCTGGCCTCTTTGTAGGCCTGCATCATGAATCTGTTATTCATTTACTGCTTATTCCAGCTGTCTACCGTTTCTTCCTCTTCCAGCCCCTGATCCTTCATATAGTGTCTGCCGTACTGCTGGCCCAGTCCGTAAGGAGTGATGCCGTTTCTGCTTAATATATAACCTACTGCGGCTCCAATCAGCGCGAATACCACCATTGTCAACAACACGATCATATCGTTTCTCCTTTACTGTTACTGCTTATTATAGCAGAATCATCATAATCCCGGATATTACGGCAGCGATCAGCGGAAAGCCGATCACAGTACCTATCCATTTTCTAATCATGGTTTTTGTATCAATGTAAGGTCTAAGTTCTTCGGTTCCCGGAATGATCCAGGCTTTTGTTCGGTTGACCCAGTACCAGTCGATAAAGAGTCTATCGAATATGCCTTCTATCAGCAGAATCGTGCTCATCTGTAGAAACGGATCCAGAAAACCTCTTGCTTTGTTTATCCCGTAGACCGAAGCAATTACAAAGATAAAATAAGGCAAAATACCAAAAAACTTAAAGCGGTTATAGTTCTTTTTGATTCTCTCCTTACTAATCTGTCCGGACTCTACCGCTTTATCCTGAACTTTCCGGTAGTAAAAGAAGACCATGTTTACCGGTCCGTCAGCAATTCCGATCACACAGCTCAGCAACACAAGCAGGCAGCATACCAAGCCTTCAAAAACCATTAGCATAATATCGTTCTCCACCTAATAAAAATGGTACACACAGACAGAGGTTCGTATGGCTGCTTGCTTCCGCACCTGACCAAGTTAGTAACATGAATGTTGTACCGCTTTTATTTTAGCCTAAGTTTTGATTTCTTTCAATCCGCTTTCCTTTTTGATAAAAGGCGGGCAGTGGCTACGATGTTTACGAAAGGGATAAAATGTCCTGCTTTATGTGCCGGCGGCTGGTTTTTAAGTCTTGCCAGGTTGAATCCATAGAAGGCGTTGGTCCACAGCACAAACAATATCCATACCAGAAACAGAAGAAATACGGCAAGTGTTGAATCAAAACCGGTCGCAAAGGCGCTCATTACGATCCAGAACGCAACAGCAACAAAGTAATAAGGCAGCAGGCAGAAGACACTCACACACATAGAAAATTTCAGATTGTTCTCGTCGTTTGTTTTATACAGATAAAACGCATAGACGATGCTCAAAACGCCGGAAACAATAAGCGACGGAAAATAATACGGGGCAACAAAGTCGTTGAACAATTTGTCATATACTTCTACATCAACGACAAACGGAATTGCTATCAGATACAGCAGGATTACATTAAATACAGGAAACGCCTTTTTCATCCTATTCCCTCTTTAATAATCCATAATCAAACTCTTCAAAACTATTTATCCTTTGTTTGATCTGCGGCAGGTTCGGATTGTTTTCTTTCCGGATGACAACAATGTTCCTACATCCGGCTTCTGCGGCTTTTTGAATGGACTTGGCTGAATCATCAATTACCAGACAATCGGCAATATCGACTCCCAGCCTTCTTGCTCCTTCCAGATACATCTCTTTTTTATCTTTGTAGTCGCCACTGTCGTAAACAACTTTATCAAGATCAAACCACTTGTCCAGCCCAAGGAAAGCAAAATAGAAGTCCCTGTTTTCCCGGATCGATGCGGTGCACATGGTGATCGGTATTTTCTCTTCCTTTAAATAGTCGAGCAGTTTCTCCGCTCCTTTTCTCATTCCTCTGTCTCTTCGTTCAAGACAGATCTTCTGATAGTGTTCCGTTTCTTTTCGTTTCGACCACCAGGCAATCTTTTCGTTGTCGGTCGGTATACCGTTTGTCTTGAGAATACTTTCAACAAAAACATCGTTTCTTATTCCGATGTATTTCTGATAGAGCGACCGAAAGCCATCATCTGTGCCGGTAATTTCTTTGTAAGTTCTTCTCCACGCTTCTTCGTTGATGTCATCATCTTCGAATAGCGTACCATTATAATCAAACAACACTGCTTTCATGGTTTCATTATACTATGTTTCACGTGAAACAATTTTAAGAAAAGGTCCTTTGGCAGGACCTTTTTGGTTTGTGTATGATTCAGGATGTTTCACGTGAAACAATTTCTGTTTCTTTTATTTCTTTACGATCTTCTTCTGTCCACCCATGTATGGCTGAAGGACTTCCGGAATATCAATCGTTCCGTCTTCGTTGTAGTTGTTTTCCAGGAAGGCGATCAGCATTCTTGGTGGAGCTACGACGGTGTTATTCAAAGTGTGCGGCAGATAGTTGCCGTTCTCTCCTTTGACTCTGATCTTCAGTCTTCTGGACTGGGCGTCTCCCAGATTGGAGCACGAACAGACTTCGAAGTACTTCTGCTGCCTAGGAGACCAGGCTTCGACATCGCATGACTTGACTTTCAGATCGGCCAGATCGCCGGAGCAGCATTCCAGTGTTCTTACCGGAATGTTCATGGAGAGGAACAGGTCTACGGAATATCTCCACATCTTGTTGTACCAGTCCATGGATTCTTCCGGTTTGCAAATGACGATCATTTCCTGCTTCTCAAACTGATGGATACGGTAGACACCTCTTTCCTCAATGCCGTGTGCACCGACTTCTTTTCGGAAACAAGGAGAATAGGAGGTCAGGGTCATCGGGAGTTTGTTCTCATCGTTGATTGTATCGATGAAGCGTCCAATCATGGAATGCTCGGATGTACCGATCAGATAAAGGTCTTCCCCTTCGATCTTGTACATCATGTTTTCCATTTCCTTGAATGACATGACACCGGTCACAACTTCGGAACGGATCATGAACGGAGGGATGCAGTAAGTAAATCCTTTTCCGACCATGTAGTCTCTGGCATAAGCCAGGATCGCGGAATGCAGGCGGGCGATGTCGCCGGTTAGATAATAGAAGCCGTTTCCGGAAGTTTTTCTGGCGGAATCCAGATCGATACCGTTCAGGCTTTCCATGATGTCGGTGTGGTAAGGGATCTCGTAATCGAATGTTCTCTTGGTGCCGAACTGTTCGATCTCGACGTTTTCCGAATCATCTTTGCCGATCGGAACAGATGCGTCGATGATGTTCGGGATCACCAGCATCCTTTCTCTGATCTTCTCTTCCAGCTTCGGTTCTTCCAGTTCGCATTCTTCGATCTGCTCGCCGATCTTCTTTACTTCAGCCTTGATCTGTTCCGCTTCTTCTTTCTTTCCCTGCCCCATTAGAGCACCGATCTGTTTCGAGATGGCGTTCCTCTGGCTGCGCAGTTCATCTGCCTTGGTACGTAAGGCGCGGTATTCTTCATCCAGTGCTTTCACCTCATCCACAAGCACCAGCTTCTCGTCCTGGAATTTCTTCCGGATGTTTTCTTTAACCAGTTCCGGATTTTCTCGAATCAGTTTAATATCAATCATGTTCTTCCTCCCCTAAACAAATAAAAAGGTGATCACAAGGGCGCATAGGCGCGGTACCACCTTTATTTCTTTCTCTTTTCCTTTAACGCAGGAATACGTGCCGGATTAAGGCAACTCTAAGGCGGATTCGTCGAACTTCCACTGACGGCTTCCACCAGACACCGTCTCTCTGTAAGCTTCCTTCCGATTACTATCCCTTATTACGTACAAACAAATCATATCACAACTGTTCCTGAATTTTAACATCTTCTTGAAAGAAAAGATGTCCTTAGGACATCATAATCTTCTTATCGATATTCTGATCGTCGTCTGTGAACTGGGATGCGTAGAGCTTTTTATACAGTCCCTTGCGTTTTCGAATCAGTTCTTCATGCGTTCCTCTTTCGACGATTTTACCGTTTGATACAACCAGGATCTCGTCGGCGTTGCGGATCGTAGAGAGTCTGTGTGCAACGACGATCGTAGTGCGGCCTTTCTTCAGAGAATTCAATGCCTCCTGTATTAAGGCCTCGGTGGTATTGTCCAGGGAACTGGTTGCTTCATCCAAAATAAGGATCGACGGATTCTTTAAAAATACCCGGGCAATAGAAAGGCGTTGTTTCTGTCCGCCCGAGAGACGGATACCTCGTTCGCCGATCTCCGTATCAAAACCGTCCGGAAGCGACATGATGTAGTCATAGATGTTGGCTTTCTTGGCGGCTGTTATGATCTGGCTTCTGGTCGCATCTTTCTTGCCGTAGGCGATGTTCTCGTAGAAGGAACCGGAGAACAGGAAAACATCCTGTTGAACGATACCGATGTTTTCTCTTAACGATTTCATTGTAATATCTTCGATGTCAATGCCCCGGATACGGATCGTTCCGGAATCCGGATGATAGAATTTCGGCAGCAGATGGCAGATCGTCGTCTTTCCTCCGCCCGACGGTCCTACCAGAGCAACCGTATTTCCTTTCGGTACGTTGAAGCTGATGTTGTCCAGGACTTCTCTTTCTTCTTCCTGATTATAAGCAAAACAGACGTTTTCAAATCGGATCTCGCCGTTCAGTCTTTCATAGTCTTTTGCGTTTTCTTTATCTTCTTCGACCGGAAGATCCAGAATCTCACAGAACCTTTCAAAACCGGTAACTCCATCATCAAACTGTTCCATCCATTGGACCAGCTGCAGGATCGGACTGGTAAAAAAACCAATCGATACAATAAAGCTCGAGTAGTCGCCGAAACTGATCAGTCCTTTGTATAAAAATATTCCTCCGGAAATAAGACAGACGACATTGAAGATATCGGTAACAAAGATAGTAGCGGAATGCTGGATCGCCATTGTGAAGTACTGGCCTTTCTTTGCTTCTACAAAATCCTTGTTTCCTTTTTCAAATTTCTCGATCTCTTTTTCGGAATTGTTGAATGCCTTGGTGATGCGGATACCGGATACTGAGGAATTGACATCGCCGTTGATCTGGGCGATCGATCTTCTGGCCTTACGGGAAGATTCCATGTGTTTCTTCCGAACGACAAGTGTAATGATAAAAAGCAAAGGCGAGCAGGAGAAAATAATCAGTGCCAGAGTCAAGTTGATGCTGGAAAGATAAAACAAAGAAAACAGCAGCGAGAACGACGTCATCACCAGCATCTCCGGTCCGTGGTGAGCCAGTTCAGAAATCTCCTGCAGGTCACTGGTTATACGCGACATGATCTTGCCGGTTTCGTTGTTGTCATAGTAGGAAAACGGGAGCTGTTCCAGTTTTTCAAACATTTCTCTGCGCATGTCCGCCTGCATCCTGGTACCTACCATGTGGCCGTAGTAATCCACACAGTACTTCATGATCATCTTGAGTATATAGGCTCCCAGCAGGATGCTGCCAAAAAGCAGGATCTGATTAAATTTCTGGTTTGGAATCAGATCGTTCAACATATATCGGGTAATGATCGGATAAAGGATACCGGAAGCCGAGTTGCCGAGCGCGCAGGTCATATCCAAAGCAAAAAGTTTTAAATACGGTTTGTAATAGGATAAAAATCTTTTCAACATACGCCATCATTTTAACATGTACCTGCCCGTTTCCGGCAGATATTACCCAAAAACAAAAGGACGATTACTCGTCCTTGTTGTCTTCTTCGCCTTCGTCGTGTCCCATCAGGCTTACGGCGGATACATAAGTTCCTTCCTGCGGCTTGATCAGTCTGACACCCTGCGTCGCTCTTCCCATAGTAGATACCTTGGCAAGATGGATACGGATGATGATGCCGTCACTGGTCATGATCAGGCAGTCTTCATCTCCGTTGACCGCTTTTAGGGATACCAGTTCACCGTTTTTGTCGTTGATGTTGATGGTCTTAACGCCTTTTGCTCCTCTGGAAGTCAGACGATATTCCGCAACCGGTGTCTGTTTTCCATAACCTTTTTTGGATACCACAAGGATATTAGAGCCTTCTGCATCGGTACACATGCCGATGACTTCCGAACCATCTACATTCATGCCCTTGACGCCGGAAGCGTTTCTGCCCATGGCACGGACGCCTCTTTCATCAAAGCGTACAGCCTTGCCATTGGCAGCACCGATGATGATCTGGGAATCGCCGAGTGTCGGTCTGACCGCTACCAGTTCGTCGTCTTCTTTCAGTGAGATGGCGATCTTGCCATTCTGACGGATCGATTCAAACTCGCTGGCCGGTACTCTCTTGCAAAGACCGTTTTTGGTGACAAAGAACAAATAGCCTTTAACTTCCCACTCGCGGTTGATCGGTACCAGTGCCCTGACCTTTTCGCCTTTTTCAATATTAATAATATTGATAACAGGGATGCCCTTGGCGTTGCGTGATGCTTCCGGTACGTTGAATCCTCTGATACGATAGACCTTTCCCTTGTTTGTGAAGATCAGCAGGTAGTCATGAGTTGACATGGTAATGTTCTGATCGATGACATCGTCTTCATTCAGGGTCATGCCTTTGACGCCTCTGCCGCCTCTGTTCTGCAGACGATAGGTGTCGATCGGGAGTCTCTTGATATAACCGTTGTTGCTTAAGGAAATAATGACATCTTCAACCGGGATCAGATCCTCATCTTCCATGTCGATTTCACCCTCGATGATCTGGGTACGGCGTTCGTCGCCGTATTTGTTTTTAATGATCGTCAGTTCATCCTTGATGATCTGAATGACACGGGAATGATTTGCCAGAATGTCTTTCAGGTCTTTGATCTCGGCGTAGAGTTCTTCCAGTTCGGTGATGATCTTTTCTCTGGACAGGCCGGTCAGTCTTCTCAGCTGCATGTCTAGGATGGCCTTGCCTTGAATCTCGTCGATGCCGAATTCCTGATTCAGATTATATAAGGCGTCCGGATCGTCGGCAGAATTCTTGATGATCTCAACAACTCTGTCGATGTTGTCTAAGGCGATCTTCAGACCTTCCAGAATGTGTGCTCTCTTTTCATCTTCATCCAGATCAAACTGTGTTCTTCTTCGGATGACGGAGATCTGGTGATCAATGTAGCACTGGATGATCTGCTTTAAAGACAGGAGCATCGGTCTGTTGTCGACAAGGACGTTGTTGTTGATGCCGAAGGACGACTGAACCGGTGTCAGCTTGTACAGCTGATTCAGTATTACTTCCGGCTGAACGTCTTTCTTCAGTTCGATCTCGATACGGATACCGTTTCTGTCGTTGGACAGGTCTTTCATGTCGGAAATGCCGTCGATGATCTTGTCTTTGACGAGCTGGTGGATCTTTTCATACATTACCAGTTTATTGACCAGATAAGGGATCTCCCGAATGATGATTTTATGTTTGCCTTGCGGCATGTCTTCCACTTCCGTTTTAGAACGGACGATGATGGATCCTTTTCCTGTTTCATATGCCTGACGGATTCCGGAACGTCCGACGATGTATCCTCCGGTCGGAAAATCCGGTCCCGGGATCTTTTCCATCAGATCAACAGTGGAAATCTCCGGATCATCAATAACTGCGATAATGCCGTCGATCGTTTCCGACAGGTTGTGCGTCGGCATGTTTGTGGCCATACCCACGGCAATGCCCATGGATCCGTTTACCAGCAGGTTCGGGAAACGGCTTGGTAGTGCTTCCGGTTCTTTATGTCTGGCGTCGTAGTTGTCTCGGAAGTCTACAGTGTTCTTCTTGATGTCCTGCAGTAATTCCAGGGAAATTTTTGACATTCTAGCTTCGGTGTAACGCATTGCCGCTGCACCGTCGCCGTCGAGTGATCCGAAGTTTCCGTGGCCGTCTACCAGCGGATAACGGTAAGAGAACGGCTGTGCCATTCTAACCATTGTGTCGTAGATCGCGGTGTCGCCATGCGGGTGGTATTTACCCATGACTTCACCGACGATATTGGCGGACTTGACATGCTGTTTGTCCGGCAGGAAGCCGGCATCGTACATCGCCCAGAGCACTCTTCTGTGAACCGGTTTCATGCCATCTCTGACATCCGGCAGGGCGCGGTCGATGATGACAGACATGGAATAGCTTAAGAAGTCTTCCCGCATTTCCGAGGAGATGTTGACTTCTTTCATGTTTCCATGATTGAAAAAGCGATTGTCTAATTCTTCCATGTTTCCTCCTTAGTAGTCCAGATTCTTGACGAAGTGTGCATTCTCGATGATGAAGTTCTTTCTCGGTTCCACTTCGTCACCCATCAGCATCGAGAAGACCTGATCGGCATCGATCGCATCTTCAATGGATACCCGTTTCAGCGTCCTGTTTTCCGGATTGAGTGTAGTTTCCCAGAGCTGGCTGGCATCCATTTCACCCAAGCCTTTGTATCTTTGTACGACATATTTCTCATCGCCGAAGTCTCTTTTTGCCAGTTCGAGTTCCTCGTCGGTGTAGCAGTAACGCAGAACTTTTTGCCCCTTCTGCAGACCGTATAGTGGCGGCATGGCAATATACACATAACCTCCCTCGATCAGCGGCTTGAAGTACCGGTACAGGAACGTCAGCATCAGTGCGGAGATGTGCTGTCCATCGACATCCGCATCGGTCATGATGACGATTTTGTGATAACGAAGTTTGGAGATATCAATCTCTTCACCAAAACCGCAGCCGAAGGCCTGGATCATCATCCGGATCTCGGCGTTGTCGAAAATCTTGTGCATTCGCGCTTTTTCCACATTCAGGATCTTTCCTCTTAATGGAAGAATGGCCTGGAAATTGGAATCTCTTCCCAACTGAGCGGAACCGCCTGCCGAGTTACCCTCGACGATATAGATCTCACAGATCGATGGATCTCTAGATGCACAGTCTTTCAGTTTGGTCGGAAGGTTTCCGGAACCGAAATCATCTTTTCTGCGAACACTCTCCCTAGCTTTCTGTGCCGCCAGTCTGGCTTCAGAGGCTGACTTAGCTTTCTCAATAATGATCTTTGCGACATCCGGATTCTCAAGAAGATATCTCTTCAGGAAGTCACCGAAGATCTTGTTTACAATTGTTTTTGCTTCGGCATTTCCGAGTTTTCCCTTGGTCTGTCCTTCATACTGCGGATCCGGATGTTTCACTGAGATAATGGCCGTCAGTCCTTCTTTCAGGTCGTCGTTAGTCAGGTTTGGTTCATCCTTTTTAATGTAATTATTATCTTTGGCGTAGGTGTTAATTACTCTGGATAAAGTCTGTCGGAATCCATCCAGATGCATACCTCCGTCAGGCGTGAAAATATTGTTACAGAAGGAATAGACTTTCTCCGTATAGGAGGTGTTATACTGCAGAGCGACTTCCACGGCGATCGATGTATCCTTGTCTGCGCCGTCACAGTACAACACATTCTCAAACAGTCTGTTCTCATTCTGATCAAGAAACTCTACATATTCCTTGATACCGCCTTCATAACAGAAAGAATGTTCACCTTTGTGTTCGTCTTCTTTTTCCCAGTAAAAATCCAGACGGATTCCTTTGTTCAGGAAAGCCATCTGACGGATACGGTCGTGAAGTGTTTTATAATCGTAGATTGTGCCTTCTTTAAAAATTTCGGGATCTGCTTTAAACCGGACAATGGAACCGGTTTCCAAAGGATCACAAGTGCCAATCTCTTTCAGAGGCTGATCTACTTTACCGCCATCCTTAAAACGGATGAAATATACTTTTCCATCTTTATGAATAACGGCTTCCAGCCATTCCGACAAAGCATTGACAACAGAAGCACCGACGCCGTGCAGACCACCGGATACTTTATAGGCACCACCACCAAATTTGCCGCCTGCATGCAGTATGGTAAAAATGGTTTCTACTGTCGAAACACCGGTCTTTGGATGGATTTCTACCGGCATGCCTCGTCCGTCGTCTTTTACAGTTACAACATCATTACTGTCTACACTGACTTCGATTCTTTTCGCATAGCCCGCCAGCGCTTCATCTACAGAGTTATCGATAATCTCCCATACCAGGTGATGTAGACCGGTAGATGATGTAGTACCGATATACATGCCCGGTCTTTTTCGAACGGCTTCCAGTCCTTCCAGGACCTGAATATCTTCAGAAGTGTAATTGTCGTGTTGGATCGTAGTATTAGACATTTTCTTCCTCCTTAAGTTCAATCAGTCTGTATTCTTTATCAATCAGTAGATTGTGAATGTCAGTATTGGTAATGATTACCTGGGCGTTTTCCGGAATGATCCGCAGCAGTCTTTCTTGGTTTTCTTTATCCAGTTCCGAGAGGATGTCATCCAGAAGGACGATTGGGGTTTTGTTGATGTTTTCCTCGATGTAGCGGATTAGGGCGAATTTGAAGGCGATCAGTGTCATCCTTTTCTGTCCCTGGGATGCGATGGAGTTCAGATCATATCCATCCATCAGAAAACGGTAGTCATCGTGGTGCGGACCGAATACTGCGTAATGGTAGTAGTCGTCTTTTTCTTTGGTCCGTTCCAGTTCGTTCTTTATTTCCTCGATCTCGCAGCATTTCTCATAAATGATTCTGATTTCGGTATTCTTTCCGGAGATCTGTGAGTATTTCTCTGAAATGTATTTGTTGATCGTCTGAAAGAATTTTTCTCTTTCTTCAATGATGGCAGCGATCAGCGGTTCCATGGATTCATTGATTACATTCAGCAAGATCCGGTCCGGTTCCAGTTCTTTCAGAAGTTTGTTTTTATCTTTTAGAAGATAGTTGTATTTCAGCAACGCCTGAATATACCTTTTGGATACCTTACTGATTTCAATATCCAGAAGTTTTCTTCTTTCGCCGGGCGACTGGGTAAACAGTTCCAGATCGCTCGGTTTAAAAAGAACAGCATTGATCCTGCCGATAAATTCCGAAGTTTTCTTGATTAGTTCATTGTTTATATAAAGGGATTTATTCTTTTTATTGATTACTACTTTAAATGTTCCTTCATCCGATACCAGATTGATCCGGGCAAAGTCGCAGTCTTTTCTGATCAGATTCTGATCATCAGACGTACGGTAGGATTTGGTGTTGGATACAACCAGGATGCTTTCGAGAATATTGGTCTTGCCGACGCCGTTCTTTCCGATGATGATGTTCAGATGAGGATCGAATTCAAAATATCTTCTTGAATAATTGCGATAATCATTTAATGCTACAGATCTTATCAACATATTTGATATGTTTCCGAGGCAATTTCTATCAGATCGTTTTTATACAATTTTTTGCCTCTGCGATGATCCGGCTCATGATTGATCAAGACAGTATTTGACATTAAAAAGGCTTTTGCTTCACCGCCGGAAGAAATCAAGTCTACTATCTTAAGAAACTGTCCCAAACTGATAAACTCTTCTTTAATTTCTACTTTTTTAATTATCGCCATATTCTCTTAAATTATAACATTTTCGGCTTTATTTTTCTATATTAGGGCATTATCAAAAGGAATGTGCTCTACCTAATAAAATAATAAACGCGTCTTAGAACGCGTTTATTTGGCTTAAAATGTTAAATCGTTGTTTTTAACGGTAAGTTCTTACCGGAGAAATCAGCTGGATCAGAGTGTTGTCGTCTTCTTTTTTGACAACAAATGGTTTTAATTCTCCCGAGAAGCAGATGCATATTTCATCAGAACCGATAGCTTTGATGGCATCCTGCAGATATTTGCCGGAACATGAAATATCCAGAGGATTTCCTTCATATCCGATTACTTTAATTTCTTCAAAGGAAGAAACACCCGACTGGTTGGATGAGGTCAGTTCCAGCTTGTCGTTATCGATATGCATCTTGACGGTATTCTTGCCGTCAGCTTTAATGAATAAAGTTCTGTCGATCGCGTTGATCATTTCTCTGGAAGAAACTTTCAGCTTCTGACTGTAGCTTAACGGAATCAGTTTGGATGTATCAGGGAATTCATCATCCAGAAGACGGGTATCAATGATTGTATTTCCAAAGATGAAAGAAATTTTCTGACGGTCGATAGCGATGGTTACTTCTTTTTCGCCCTCAATGGAATGATAAATGCTTGAAAGATATTTCGAAGGAACTGTGATGTTGAAATTCAGGTCCGTATCGATATCTACTGTTTTGGATGCCAGACGGTAGGAGTCGGTAGCGTTGGCATAAAGTTTATGATCCGCCGCTTTCAGATTGACGCCGGTCAGTACCGGTCTGGTTTCTTTATCAGAACAGGCGAAAGCAGTCTCATCAATAATCTGATTAAATAATGTTGTTTCCAGTTTAAATGGATTGTTATCTCTAATATCAAAACTGATCATCGGATAGTCGTTTGCAGGAATACCGGTAATTTTGAATTCGGAGTTTCCGCCATAGATTCTGATCAGATTGCCGTCTATTGTTTCAATATTAATAAAATCGCTGTCTATTTTTCTGACGATTTCCAGAATATATCTTGAATCGATAACGATTTCCCCTGTTTCGTTAATGATTAAAGCACTACTGTCGTTGTTGTTGATACAGGTTTTGATGGAAATGTTGGAATCTGAAGAAACCAGTATTAAGGAATTCTCCGTGACAGTGATTTTAATACCGGAGAGTGCCGGTAACGGCGTTGTTGAAGAAATGGCTTTTGAAGAAAGTGTCAATGCATCCAGAAATTCTTTTTTAGCGATTTTGAAATTCATGGTGTACTCCTTTATGTAAATTAATTAGAAGTTATTATTATTAGAATGTTGGAAAAAGTGGAAAACCTTAAATTACAGCCTGTTTACTATATTATTTTAGCATTCTAACTGTTGAGAATAAAGTGAAGAGCCTGTTAACGGATGCTGCTTTCGATCTCGTTGATTACCTTTAAATAAACAGGATCGGTCTTGATTTTCTTCTCGATATTGTCACAGGCATTCATTACTGTCGAGTGATCTCTGCCGCCAAATTCCCGGCCAATGTCATCAAACGTCGCATCCAGCAGCTTCCGGCAAAGATACATCGCGATCTGTCTGGCATTTGAAATGTTACGGGTACGGTTGGCGGATGTGATTTGTTGTTTTGTGAGGTTGTAATAATCACATACCGCCTTACGTACCGATGAAATAGCCAATTCGTTGCTGCTGTCTTTGATCTGATCTTTAAATGCTTCGACAGCAAGCTTTAGTGAAATATGGTCACGATCTTCTTTTAACGGGAAGTTGATAGAATAGAACAAGAGTCGGTTTACTGCTCCTTCCAGACTTCTGACATCCTGGGAGAAGTTTGTAGCAAGGTAATTCAGAACTTCATCATCAACAGTCAGCTGATTGGATAAAGTACTGTTAGATATTTTCATCTTTAAGATATTAATTGATGTTTCATATTCAGGAGCTTCGATATTGACATTCAATCCTTGATTAAAACGGGAAATGATCCTATCTTCCAGACCTTTGATTTCACCCGGGGAACGGTCGGAGGTAAGACAGATCTGCTTGTGGTTGTTGACCAGTTCATTGAAAACCGTAAAGAAAAGCTCGTGCGTTTTCGGTTTGTTCGCAAGAAACTGGATATCATCTACCAGCAGAATATCAAGACTGTTAAATACATTTTTAAAATCGTCAAAACGGTTTTCCTTGCTGGCTTTGAATACGCCCTCTACAAATTCCGGACCGCTGGTAAAGCCGATCCTTTTATTTGGGAAGGATTCTTTTACTTTGTTGCCGATGGCGTTTAAAAGATGTGTTTTTCCTAAGCCGGAATTTCCATAAATAAATAATGGATTATAAATAATACCCGGATTTAAGGCAACGGTCGTGGCGGCAAGATGGGCCTGGACATTGGATCTTCCGGTAATGAAATTCGTAAATGTCTGGTTTGGATCGATCTCTCTGGAAAGAAAATCATTTTTGACAGCACCCTGTATCGATACAACCGGCGCATTGTCGTTCTGCTGCGTAATGCGTACCTTCATCCTTCTGCCAAGCACCTCTTCCAGACAGTCCTCGATCGTCTTGAGATTGTCCGACATGATAGAATAATTAATAAACACCGGTACAACCACAGTTGCTTCATCATTATCAAGAGATACCAGTTTGGATTCAAAATAAGGAAGAATGCTTTCTGGTATTTGATTAGAGTTTGCTATATTCTTTATGGTCCTGGACCATATATCATTTAAATAAAAATCAATCGTAGTCATACTGCAAAACCCAGAGTGTGTAAACCTATAATAGCACCATTTTTCCACAATTTTTATAGATAAAATCATAAAGTTTTCCACAATCCACAAAAGAAACGATGAGTTTAACAGGAGATATAGGCAAAAACAAGAGTTTTCCACAATTTTCCACAAAATATAAAATGTGGAAAAAATGTGATTAAAGTTTCCACAAATGTAAAAAATGTTGAAAAATGTGGATATTTTTGACTATCCACACCCTACTGTTGAAAGAAAAAGGCAGATTATTAAAGGAAAAAAGCAACATTTAGATTATCCACTTTTCCACATTGTGTTGATAAATGAAAAATGTGGAAGTTAAAACATGTGGAGAAATGATTATATAAGAAACAGACAAGTCTTTCCACCGGCAAGAACCGGTTAAAATCATCACGAAAAAGAACCGGACAGAAACAAAGGAAGATTGAATTCATAAGAACAAATAAAATATAATAATGTTGGAATTATGTCAAAAATAATTACTAGATATGGAGAAAAGGAATTATGAAAAAAAGACTTAGTATTCTACTTGTTTTAATGTGCCTTTTCACCGGAATGTTTAGTGCCAATCCAGTTTTGGCAGAAGACACCGGGGAAGACACGGAAACAACTACAGAAATCTTTGGTTTTGAAACAGACGAAGAAACAGAAGAAGCTGTTTTAGAACAGGAAGAGACGCTTCCGCTTGAAGAAGCAGGCGAAGACTCGGCTCCTCCTGTAGAAACGGAAAGCGAAGAAGAGAAACGCTTCTCTACTCCTAAAGGTTTTGTCGTCAGACAGAGAGATATTAAGGGAAAAGAGTTGATTAAAGAAAACGGAGTCCCTGAAAAACTCCCTGATCTGGTCGAAGGAAAAGACTGTAAAGAAAAAGAACTAGTATTCTATGCTGAAAGCCGGGAATACGCTGAAACAGTCGCTGAGATCTATCACGCGGAATTAAGCAGTCTGAACAACGGCGTTGCCGTTATAACAATTACTGACGAATCCGTAAGTGTTGCGGATGCGGTAGAGGCAGCTTTAAACGAGAACGATCTTCCGCTGGTAGAACCGAACTACATCACCAGACTCCATCCGCCGGTAGACAGCCACGAAATGTATCAGGAACATTTCACCAGCGGAGAAACCCTTTATAACAATCTGGGCTGGAGCGAATGGATCAATGACGTATTTGGTGATGAGGCCGATCCGTATCTGTTATATCCGGGAACAAGCCGTTGGGAATGGGAAGACAGCAACGATGCATTCCAGTGGCAGCACGACGCGATCAACACCTACGCCGCATGGAACACCACCATGGGAGAATATATTACGATTGCCGTCATTGACGAAGGAGTTAACCCAAACCATGAAGAATTTGATGAAAAATCATGGGGAACCACTTCTGTCATAAATATCGGTTGTGGAACAGGATATGGAAGCGGACACGGAAACCACGTTGCCGGAATTATCGCAGCAGGAGCAGGTAACGCATACGGAGGTGCCGGTGTTGCTCCGGAAGCGGATATTATTAGTATTAATGTATTTGACAGCAGCGGAGGAGCAGAAAGCGCAAATATTGCTGCCGCAATTTATGAGGCGATCAATAAAAGAGTTGATATCATCAACATGAGCCTTGGAAACTACTGGTTCAGTTCTGTTGAAAACGACGCAGTACAGGCCGCATATAGCGAAGGAATCGTAGTGGTAGCTGCGGCCGGAAACGACGGAACCGATATCATGAACTTCCCTGCCGCCTTTGATCACGTCATTGCCGTAGCTGCAACAACGAAAAACGGAACAAAAGCGAGTTATTCAAACTACGGTTCCTGGGTTACGATTGCCGCACCGGGCTCTGACATTGTTTCGGTCTTTTCAACCTCGGAAAGCGAAACCGACACTTATGAAATAGAATCAGGCACATCCATGGCTGCGCCGGTCGTATCCGGAGCACTCGCTCTTTATATGAGCAAAGTCGGTCATATCGATTACGACGAAGCGATTAAAGTGCTGAAGGCGTCTGCAAAAAAATCTTCATCTCCACAGATCGGGTTTGGAGTCATCAACCTTGAACTGATGTTTAAGAAGATCACACAAACACCAATCATCACTGTTTATGATTATAACGGAAATTATGTCACAGATCTGTCAAAACCGGTACCGGAAGGATCCTATGTCGTTATTGATCGAATGGAAAACTGGGTTTATGACGGAAAAGATCACGAATATATTCTTTACTCAACAAACGGAAAAGCTCCTTCAATTAAAAACGGAGAAGTGGTGAATGGTACGGTATACAATAATGGAACAGTCATCCAGCTTGACAAATTCGAAAAAGGAAAAGCCATTACACTCATGGCTGCAGTCGTTAACGGAATGGGCGTTCTAGGTAAAGCCGAGAAAGTCAAGATATTAACGCCGAAAATCGAGGACGCAGTCAACAAAGTCAATACGATCAGCGCTGATAAGACCAGCATAACTCTACAGAAATTCCATGATCTTGAAGCAGATGAAAGCTATGCCTGGGAAGATCACAACTTTACAACTGTTAATGTTTCGCTTCTTGATATAGAAGGCAATCCAATCAATGCAGATGCCGCAAACTTGATCTGGACAAGCAGCAACGAAAAGATTTGTAAGGTTGTTCCGCAAGGTAATGGAAAGGCTGTCATTTATGCAACAGGTTCCGGAAGTGCGAAAGTAACGGCAAAAGCGCAAGACGGTTCTGGAAAGAGCGTCGTTATTAAAGTCAGCGTTGTTCAGCTGGCAGAAGAAGTTCAAGTCGTCGGCCAGTCGACCGGTATCGTGCCTGGAGGAAGCGCAAGCTTAAAAGCAAACGTATTGCCGGCTAACACCAAAAACAAGAAGGTTGAATGGGAAGCTGTGTTTGCCAGCGACTTTAACAAGTTTACGGTAACAAGCGATGGAAAAGTAACGGTATCCAAAGACGCCATTCCAGGCGATGATTATCTTGTCGTCAAAGCTATTCCGCTGGATGACAGCAGAGAGAAAAATATACATGGCGTTGCGGTCATTACTGTCTGTGAGAAAGCGGCTTCCATTACATTCGGACCGGCCAGTGGCTGGAATTATCAGTATTATGGCAGCCGGATGACTCCTAACAAGAACATGCAGCTGGGCGGTGTAACGCTCTTTACAGTCGATATCAATGACGGATACAATCCGGGCGTTGACAACCAGATCAAACTGTCCCCAATGGCATATGATGCAAACAACAATCCTATAACAGATTACTCTATGGCAAGCTGGACTTCCAGCAACACCAAAGTAGCGACGGTCGACCAAGACGGGCTGATCACTGCTGTAGGAGCAGGAAAAGCAAAGATCACCCTTACAGCAAATGACGGATCGAAAAAGAAGGCGACACTTAATGTAACGGTCAAGGTTCCTTATTCAAGTATTTCGGCCGACGTCGGCGATCACTGGCTGCTGGCTGCCGGAAAATCTATTGATCTTAGCAAGTACGTGGCATATGGAAGCCAGTATGGCAAGCCGACGACCACCAAAGCGGACTGGGAAATCTATGAGATCGCTTATTATGATTACGACAACAACTACATAGCAGACCTGACAGACGAACTTACGCAAGGAAAGAAGAAATATGTCAGCCTTACAAGCGGCGGAAAACTGAAAACCACCTCTGCTCTAATCAGCTATCTGGAAGGACAAGGCTACAGCCTGGATGCGGGATATTTAGAAGCATTCATTGGTGTACAGGCAACAGATTACCTAGGCTATGACGACCTGATCGTAATCGACATCCAGAAGCCGGTAAGCAAAATGGTGATCGCGCCAACAAAACTTGAAATGTCAAAGGATTCAGCGGGAACAGTACTCTATCTCAACACAGACCAGTATGCCGTGTTTGAAATCAAGAGCAGCAATCCGTCGATCTGCAGTGCGGTGATCGACTGGGACGGCAGCCTGACAGGCGAGGGCGCATCCTATGATCCGCTGGGTGTATATATCTATCCTGTTGCGATCATCAACAACAGCGGAAAAACCGGTAAGGCAACCATAACGATCAAAGCTCTTGACGGAAGCAACAAGACCGCCAAAGTGACTGTGGTCGTAAAATGAGTTTTATCAAAAGGACGGTAACGGTTTTGGGAATTCTTGCTCTATTGAGTGCCTGCTCCTCCTCTTCAACGGAACCGGACAATCTAAACGGCAACGTTGTTGAAGGAAGAGAGCTGTGCTGTACGTGCGAATCGGAAGAGAAAGCCGATGAGATCGCGGAGCTTTACGGGATCGAACTGGTTGAGTGGAAAAAAGGCGTTGCCGTATTCCACAGCGAAGAGGATCCGGTTTCTGTAATACAGTACGGAAAAGACCATGACCTGCCCCTTCTGGAACTCAACAGAAAAGCCAAAAAACTGAATTAAACGGCTTTAAAGGAAAGAAAAAGCGACGGAAACGACCGTCGCTTTTTTAATGATTCTTGAAGTCTTTATTCTTTGTTTTCCGCAATATCTCCGCGGTCTTTCAGATCCTGTACGATCTTCGCGAATTTCTCTTCGTTTAAAGTATATTTCTTGGAGTAGACGAAGTATCCGAGAACGATCAGGATCAGCGGAAGAACCAGCATGGAATTTTTAAAGATCAGCTTGCCGGTAGCGTCGATGCTTTCGGCAGCGACATCGCCGTGTTTAATGCCGGACATGACCAGCGTGATGGAAACGATACCGGTAGCCAGAGCGCCGCCGATCTTGTTGATAAGAGGCTGAATGGAGAAAGTGATGGAGTCGTTTCTCTTGCCCAGTTTCCATTGCCCATATTCAATCGTATCAGAGATAAACATCAGCATCAGCAGCTGGATAAAGGCTTCACCTACGAAGATGACGATTGCACCCAAGGCGATCATCAACAAAGAGTGATCGGCAAAGAAGAAGATGATATAGCCGATGACGACGATGATAGTTGAGATCCCGTAGAACTTCTTTCTGTCAAACAGTTTAGAAACCCACGGGAAGATGATCAGTGCCGCAAGCTGGGCAACGCCGCAGGCGGCTGCCAGGATCGCATACTTGTCGATATCGCAGTAGATGTACTGCATATAATACAAAGCGAAGTTCGTCGTAGAAACATAACCGACGGTAAACAGAGCCATTGCCAGAGTTACCCACATCAGCTGATCGTTGGCGAACAGAACGTGGAACATGTCTTTTAAAGAAGTCTGTTCCTCCTGCTTAAACTGTTCCTTGTTTTCCTTGACGCCGATGATCGTAAACAGCTGGAATGCCAGCATCAGTACGGAAACGATGACAGCCAGCGAGAAGTAGCCTTTCTCTCCTCCTCCCAGCATGTCCGTGAAGGACGGATAACCGACCATGACGATATACATGCCGACATTTGCGCAGATCCTGGCAAAAGCGCCGAAGTCTTCCCGTTTTTTCTGATCCAGCGTCAGGGAAGGCATCATCGACCAGTAGGCGATATCGTTGATGCCGTAAGTGATGTCCCAAAGAACATAGGCGGCACCGAAGACCAGCACGTACTTCATGCCTGTCAGACCAAAGTCCGCAAACATGATCAGATAGAAGATGATCGCCAGGATACAGCCTGCCAGCATCGGCGGTTTGTATTTGCCCCAAGGAGACTTGATGTTGTCGATGACCAGACCGGTGATCGGATCGTTGAAGGCGTCAAAGATCCTAAGCACGGTCAGTACCAGTGAAACCATCGCAAAGGTCGTAAGCGGCAGCTGCAGAATGTTGGACAGAAAGTAGATCATGGCGTTTGATTCAAACGCGTAGAACATGTCTCTGCCAACGGTTCCGAGTCCAAAGAAATACTTGTTTTTCTTGTCCTGATTCATTTTTTCAACTCCTTTATTTCATACATATCTGAACCGTAATCAAGCGGAATTCTCAAATATTCATTAAATCCCGAACCCAGGAAGAGGTTGTTCAAGTAGATGCCGCTTCTTAGAGCCGCTCCGGAAGCCCGGTAGTTCTGCCCTGCCGCATCCATGCCTCTTCTCTTTCCGATTTCATTCATGATGTGACCGTTCGCATCGAGTTTGACCGGAAGAATGAAGTTGATCAGGTTGCCGAACTGACGGATGTTGTGCAGATACGGACGGGAAACGATCTCATACATCGTTTCGTCGTTTAGTCCAAGGGCGTAGAGCTTGTCATAGACCGGTGCCGCATGAACGATTCTTCTGAATTTGGAAACGATAGTCTGTTCGCTGCGGACTTCAAAAGATTCGTACAGATCCTCTTCATCGATACGGTAGAAAGATCCGTACTGGAAGGTCTGACGGTGTTTTTTATAATAACTGATCTGTTTCTTGATTTCTTTTTTCTCAATCGGAGAAAGCAGATTGAGATCGAGTTCATAGCCGAGACAGCCGTAGGCCGAAACGGTAAAACGAGTCTCCAGAGGTGTCTGACGCAGGGTCTGCAGATGCGGAGAAGCGGAAACATGCGCTCCTATTGTCGATAACGGATACAGATAGGAAAGACCTTTCTGAATGTCGATCCGTTCGATCGGGTCGGTATCATCCGATGCCCAGACTTGCGGAGAGAAGCACAGCATTCCCAAATCAAAACGGTTTCCTCCCGAGCTGCATGATTCAAACAGAACGTGCGGACGCGGGGTAAAGATCCTGTCCAGGACCTCATATAATCCCTTGATGTATTCGTGGCTGTATGCGCCGGAAACGCCGTCCATCATCCGGTTCATATCCCATTTGATGTAGTCGATTTTGTTTTTGTCGATCAGCTCGGAGACATTTTTAACAATATAATCCCGGACTTCCGGATTGGTCAGATCCATCAGCAGCTGGTGTCTGCCAAACAGCATCTCTCTGTCTTTCTCGGCAATGGCGTATTCCGGGTGTTCCTCATAGAGCTTCGAATCGACGTTGATCGCTTCCGGTTCCACCCAGATGCCAAACAACATTCCCAGATCGTGGATCTCTTTGGATAAAGAACGGATACCTCCCGGGATCTTTTTGGTATTACAGTTGTAATCGCCAAGACCTTTGGTGTCGTCGCTTCTTCTACCGAACCAGCCGTCATCCAGAACAAACAGCTCCATACCCAGGGACAGGCCCTGTTTCGCCAGCTTGATCAATTTGTTTTTGTTGAAATCCATACCAAAGGCTTCCCAGGAATTCAGCAGTACCGGTCTTTCTTTTTCTTTCCAATCGGAACGGACGATGTGCCGGTTGATGAAGTCGTGGAAGTGATGGGACAGTTCGTTTAAGCCCCTATCGGAGAAAGACAGGACAGCTTCCGGCGTTTCAAAGGAAGCACCCTTTTTCAGTTCATAGACAAATCTTTCCGGTGAAATACCGCCCTGTATCCGATGGATCCCGTATTCATCTTTCGCTACGCTGGAGTAGTGATTGCCGGTATAGACCAGGTTGAAACCCCAGGCTTTTCCGTAGTTTTCGTTGGTATTTCTTCTTTTCACAATGAAACCGGGGTTCTGTTTGGCGGAAGAGAATCCGACTCGGGAACCGATGGTATAGGTCCCTCTGTGGATATCCCGCAGATTCACGTGCGTTTCCTTGTCCCAGGCACCGCAGAAATCCATCATCGTCAGATCGTTTTCATACAGATCCAGACAGAAGGACATCAGTTTGTGCAGGAGATATTTCCTGTCGCTTTGATTGATCAGAACGGCTCTTCTGGTAATGACGTCCTCTTCCGGATAGACGGTGTAGTACAGATCCAGCTGCAGTTTTCGGACTTCATCCTTAAGATGGATGATCAGTGTCTTATCGGCGCCATAGGCATTGGGTAATCCGTTGATGTCGATCTCGCCTTCTTTTATCTCATAGGAATCAAAAAGAAACTCTGTCGTATAAGAATCATCCGCTTCCAGTTCAATAGACGGCTCCTTAAAATCGCCTCTGCCATAAGATCCATATTCCTGGGCAACGTGATCCAGAGAATAGGAAGGATCTTCTTTATACAGGATCGTGCTTCCGTAGGAAAGAAAACGTTTCAAGGCCAGTTCTTCGCCGTCTTCGATCCTGACCCGGCAGCCGTAGTGGAGATGTTCCAGATGACGATAGCGGTTGACATAGAAAAAATAAGACGTGTTTCGGGTGTTTAATAAAAACACATTGTTTCTTATTTCGATTGTGTTCATAGATCTGCCCCCATATCTATTTATTATTCTATCAGTTTAAACAGATAACCGATAGAGAAAACAGGAAGATAAGATAGGATAAGAAGACTTGGGCCAAGTATAATAGAAGGAGAAGAATAGAAATATGGAAAGAATGTTCTTTTTTGACATCGATGATACGCTCTATGATCTGGCCGATCCGTTTCGTAAGACCTGCAAGGATTATTACGGAGACAGGACCGATCCTTTTATGGAGGAACTGTTTCTGGCATTCCGAAGGCACGGAGAAGTTTCCTTTATGGCCGTTGAAAACAAGAAGATGTCGATGAAAGAAATGTACTGCTACCGCCTGCAAAGGGCTTTTGCGGAACACGACATAAAAATCAGCGAAGAGGAGGCTCTGGCCTTTCAAAAGACCTACCAGAACTATCAGCACAGGATCAGCCTGTCTGCGGACATGAAAAACTTCCTGGATGTTTTCTGCAGAAAGACCGCGTTAGGGATCCTTTCCAACGGTCCGGCAAAGCACCAGTGGGACAAGGTCAGATCCCTGGGGCTGTTAAAGTGGATCAAAGAAGAAGACATTATCATATCCGGCGATGTCGGAGTGACAAAGCCCGACGTCAGGATCTACAGGATCGCCGAAGAAAGAGGAAAAGGAAAAGAACTGTGGATGATCGGCGATTCGTTTGAAAGCGATATTGCCGGGGCATATGAAGCAGGCTGGCATTCGCTTTGGATCAACCGGAGAAAACGTACAACACAGGATCAAAACAGCAAGCCGGATGAAATCGTTTATTCGGAAAAAGAGATGATCGACAGCCTGAAACAGATCGTCGAAAGGGAAAGAAAATGAAAAAAACAAAACAGACACAGATCTATGTCGGATTGAATGATTCGGAAACCTATCAGCAAAAGTTCGAAACGGAGAAATACGTATCCATTCTGAAAAGAGTATGTCAGGCTTATCATGTCGCCTTTTCCATGAGCCGGATCAACGGCGGTTATTTCCATGATGATGGCACTTATGTAGAAGAGAACACGCTGATGTTGACGCTGCTGGATGTGGATGAACAGACGATCGAAGAGATCGCCAAGGATCTTTGTGCCTTTTTCCATCAGGAGAGCGTCATGGTCAGCAGCAGCGAAGCGACAGTCCGTTTTGTGAGGGAAAGCATTTAGATGATCCGCATCAGTATTCTTACACTTTGTCCTGAGGAATTCGCCTCGTTTCTAAAAACGCCGCTGATTGAAAGAAACGTAGCTTCCGGGATCCTGAGAATAGAAATCGTCGATATCCGGGATTGTGCGCCCGGAAGTTTTCGTAAGATCGATGATTCTCCGTACGGTGGCGGAGCCGGGACAATATTAAGAGTTCAGCCGGTAGAGGACGCCTTAAAAGCCGTCTGTGACAGAAACAGTCATATCGTTATTACTTCTCCGGCAGGAAAACCGTTTAAACAGAAAGATGCCGGACGTCTGGCAAAGATGCAGCATGTCGTTCTGCTGTGCGGACATTACGAGGGATACGATGCCAGGATCTATGAATACGGCGATGAGATGCTGTCGATCGGCGACTATGTCCTGAGCGGAGGAGAGTTGCCGGCCGTGGTTATCATTCAGGCGCTGATGCGGCTGGTGGATGGAAGTATGAAAAAAGAAAGCGTCATGGAGGAATCTTTTGAAGAAGGACTGCTGGAATATCCGCAATACACCAAGCCGTCAGACTACAAAGGAAAGAAAGTGCCGGAGATCCTGCTGTCAGGAAACCACGAGGCGATCCGGGAATGGCGCAGAAAAGAAGCGCTGAAACAGACGGAAACATACAGACCGGATCTGTTGAAAAAGAAAGAGATCGATCCGGCATTAAAGAACTATATTGATGAAAACATCCTCCCCCAGTACAAGGACTACGAAGAATCCCACGGTCTTTCACATATTAAGACTGTCATAGAAAACAGCCTGGAGCTGTGTAAGGATCTGGAAGCGGATATTGATATGGTCTATACGGTTGCGGCTTATCATGACATCGGTCTGCGTTATGGGAGAGAGGATCACGAGACCCATTCCGGTAGATGGCTGCAGGAAGACAAGAAACTGAGAAACTGGTTTACCGAAGAAGAGATCCGGACGATGAAAGAGGCCGTAGAAGACCACCGGGCCAGCCGGAAAGAAAGACCGCGCAGCATCTACGGCTGTATCGTGGCTGAAGCGGACAGAGACGTCGATCCAAAGAGAGTCATCTGTAGATGTGTACAGTATGAAACGGCACATTATCCCGAGGCAGACGAAGGAGAAATACTGGAGAAGATCATCGGACATATCAAAGAAAAATACGGGGAAAACGGTTATCTGAAACTCTGGTTACCGTGCCGGAAAAACCGGGAAGGGCTTGCTGTATTACGAAAATGGATCATCACCGGAGAGATTGTGGAGATCTGTAAAGAAGAGCTGCAGAAACAAAGAAAAAGCAGTTGAAAATAAGGTAAAATAGAGCCATATAAGGAGACGGATATGGGAATCGTTGTGTTTGGAGCAGTGTTTGTAGATATTAAAGGCTATCCAATCGACCAGTACATTCCTTCCGGAAGAAATGTCGGAAGAGTGGTACAGGTCCATGGCGGTGTAAGCAGAAACGTAGTAGAAGATATTGCCAATCTGGAACTAAGACCGACTTATGTCAGTGTCGTAGATGATACCGGTATCGGAAACGATGTGATCGAGAAACTGAAACGGCACAAGGTCGACACGCAATATATCGTAAAGACACCGGAGGGGCTGGGTACCTGGCTGGCGATCTTTGACAACAACGGCGATGTCGTGGCTTCTATTTCCAAAAGACCGGACTTATCCAAGATTAAAGAGACGCTGGATCTTTACGGGGACTGGATCATTTCGGAAGCGGACAGCGTTGTCGTAGAGATCGATATGGAAACGGATCTGTTGAACAGAATATTCGCCCTGGCCGAGAAATATCAGAAACAGATTTTTGCGGTCGTCTCCAACATGTCGATTGCCATGGAAAGAAGAGACTTGCTTTCAAGGGTGTCCTGTATTGTCTGTAACCAGCAGGAAGCGGGACTACTGTTCTCGGAAGAATATGACAATATGACAGTGGAGGAAATGGAAAAGATTCTGCCGGAAAAGATAAGACAGGCGGATATCGGGAAAATGGTTGTTACTTTGGGTGAAAACGGAGCGGTCTATGCCGGACAGGACGGCGAGTGCGGGTTCTGTCCTGCCCAGAAGACCGATGTGATCGATACGACCGGTGCGGGAGATGCCTTCTTTGCCGGGATTGCCGTAGGACTGACTTACGGGAAAGATCTGAAGGAATCCTGCAGTATCGGCACCAGACTGGCGTCTGCGGTGCTGGCAACCAAAGAAAGCGTTTCTCCGCGTTTCCAGCCTGCGGAATTCGGTTTATAAAAAGCAGCTAGAGCTGCTTCACATAAATACCGTCGGTATATTGAAATCCGAGTCGTTTCAGATAGTTCAGATGATTCTCATCCGGGCCGCTGTAGACGACTTTTTTAATTCCTTCGTTTTTCAGGGTTTCAAACAGGCAGGAACCGATCGAGAAGTCGCGGAATTCCGGGATCGAGTAATCCAGTGTCAGTTCGATCGTATCTTCGTTTCTGTTTCCCAGGGTCATGCCGACAGGTTTCCCCTGACAGAGAACGACGTAGATCTGATCAGCCTTTTTCGGATCGTAGAAGATGCCCGGGAAGCATTTGGCAATGTCGTCGCGGTAGTGATCCAGAAGATAGTTCAGCAGCACGTCGTCACCGCCTGTCTTTACGATCTCGTATTCCTTGTCTGTCCTACTCATCTTCCAGAGGAAATGAAGGTTGATCAGAACCAGGCAAAGGTTCATAAAAGCTGTTGGATAGGATTTGATGATGAAGGCGTAGATCGTAAAGATCACGCTGCCAATCGTATTGATGATCCTTAGCTTCACGACCGATGTCATCAGCATCGACAGCAGCACAAGCAAGGAGCCTAAATAACCGAACGCTTCGATTAATGTGTTTGTATTGAACATAGTTTGTACCTCAATTCCACACTATAAGAAACGTCTCAAAAAAGCAATAACCAAACTATGCTAGAATTGAAATAAACAAGAGAACGGCAAAGGCGATGATTATAATATTAGGTGCTGTTAAGAGAAAGCTAGATCAGCAATAAAAACAGCTCTTAATCCTGCCGGAATAATAGATCTGATTTTAGAGAGGTACTGATAAATGAAGGTTATATATGATACAAAACTCGGCGGTTTCTATGTGCGCTGGGATGAAGTCGAGGGTGCGACCTACCGCGTTGCGGTACAGAAAACGACAGAAGGGAAAACCGATGATCTGTTTGTAACGGAAGCAAATTATCCGTTTCTTCCGGGATGGGAAGCGGTCGGCTACGCAGCACAGGAAAACAACTACTATGACGACATTCTTTTCCATGTAGAAGCAATAGACCGGAACGGGAAAATCGTCTCACAGGCGGATGGGCCTGTCTTCAAAGTGACAGATTTCTTTCCGAAAGAGAAAGAAAGGGAGATTGGCGATCGAAAGATCCGTTCCTTTTCCTATCGCATCGGTACACACAGTTCCATGACGATGGAAAAAGAACCGGACAGCCTGCAGAACTGCTACATTTACAACAATGGAAGCGAGATCAGTTTTGAGGCCTCCTACACGGCAGGAAGAAATCTGAAAGAAGTCAGCAGGAAACTGAAAGAGAAAGACTGGGAAGAAGTTCTGTCGATGCTTAAAAAAGGAAAACTGGTGCGAAAAAGAATCAGCGACCCAAATCTGATTGTGCTGGATGGAGGATCTCCCGAGCAGCTGGATATTACAACGGACAAATTCGATCGTCTGGAAAACAGATTCTATGAACTCGATCTTTCCAAAGAAAACAAAGATGAGCTGCTGACATGGATCACAAGAAAGTGTGAATAAATGAAACGAACGATTTATGCCGGAACATATACCGGAAAGGGAAGCGAGGGAATATACCGCTTTTCCTGTGAAGATGGAAAGTTGTGTGGTGTTTCGCTTTTCGCCGGGATCGACAACCCAAAATATCTTTGTGGCTTTCAAGACGGGATCGCGGCACTTTGTGATTTTAAGGAAGGTTCAGGCATCTCGTTGATCGGTGCGGACGGAAGGACTCTGGATGATCTGCGCTTTGAAGATGTCACCTCCTGTTACATCACGGAACACGAAGGAAGGCTCTATACCGCCAATTATCACGCGGGAACGTTCAGTGTTCTGCGTATCGATCAAGGTCGACTTGCGCTTGAGAAGACAATCCTGATCAAGGAAAAGGCAGGATGCCATCAGGTGCTGTTCTGGAACGACCTGCTTCTTGTTCCTTGTCTGTTTCTGGATAAAGTGATGATTTATGATAAGGATTTAAACGATCAAAGTGAGATCGTTTTTCCTGCCGGGAGCGGGCCAAGACATGGCGTCTTTTCTAAAGATGGAAAGTATCTCTATCTTGTATCGGAACTGTCAAACGAACTGTTTGTGATCCGGACCGGAAGTTTTGAAATCATAGCCTGTTTGCCGCTTCTGGAAAACGGCGAACGGAACACAAAGGGAACGGCAGCCATCCGGATGAGTATAGACGGAAAATATCTTTATGTTTCCACACGCGGAAAAGATGTGATCTCGGTGCTTTCTGTCGATAAGAACAAGGTCGATCTGATACAGAACGCTTCCTGCGACGGAAGTCATCCGCGGGATTTTATCCTGCTTGACGATGTGCTTCTTTGTGCCAATCGTTTTTCTAACGAAGTCGTATCTTTTCGGATCGGAAAAGACGGAAAGGTTGAAGAAGAAATCGACCGGATCGGAATACCGGATGCGGTGTGTCTGATGGAAGAATAAAAACATCCGAAACGGATGTGCAGATAAAAAGTCTGATAAACAGACTTTTATTTTCCTTTATATTCCAGACACAGTATTGTCAGATCATCGAACTGTTCCGCGTTCTTAACAAAATCGTTTACGGCTGTCCGGACATTATCCAGGATCTTTTCCGGCCCCGCTTCCGATTCGCTGTTCAATGCTTCCAGCAGTCTGTCGGTTCCGAACATGACGTTGTTTTTATCCGTCGCTTCCGGAACACCGTCCGTGTAGACAAAGACCTTGTCTCCCGGCTGCAGCTGCAATGAATACTCGGAATAGGACGAATCTTCGTCGGCACCGATAACCAGGCCGTGTTTGTCTTTTAACAGTTCAAATCCCTGCCCCGCTTTCATGATCGCCGGGTATTCATGTCCGGCATTGGAAGCCGTCAGCTTGCCGGTAGAGATTTCCAGAATTCCCAGCCAGATCGTAAAAAACATGTCGTACGGATTACGGAAACAGACATCCTTGTTGGTTTTGTTCAGGATCTCTTCCGGCGATACGCCAGGAGCAGAATTGCTTTTGGTAATGATACTGGATGCCATCATAAACAATGCCGCAGGAACGCTTTTGCCCGATACATCGGCAATCAGGAAGCACAGATGATCGTCGTCGATCAGGAAGAAATCGTAGAAATCTCCGCCGATTTCTTTGGCCGGATCCATGGATGCGTAAATATCGAATTCCTTACGCTCCGGGAAAGGCGGGAAAACGTTAGGAAGCATGGCTTTCTGAATCTTCATTGCCGTATACAGTTCAGTCTTTGTGGAAGCCAGTCTTGCACTGCGGTCGGAATACAGGACGCTGTAGATCAGAACAAGTGCAACCAGCACTGAGCCGTACTGTGTCGCATAGCCGTGCGCACCGCCGGTAAACAGGTAGTGCACGATCGGGATGAGAATGAAGAAAATGGAAACGGCTTTCTGCTTTACGGAAGCGCTGCTTCGAATTATCATCAGGGCAGTAGGCGGAGCGACAAAGACCAGATACAGGTCGACTAGCCAGTAGAGTTTCTCTTTCTGGAATACGCCGTCGGCATCGACGCTGAAGCAGATCGGGATGAACATGTTGACGAGGATCAGCAGTACTGCCGGGATCAGCAGGAGAATGACAAAGCGGTGAAAACGGGAAGCTGCCTTTCCTTTGAATTCCAGAACGGTACGGACGTAGCGGTAGAAGAAATAAACCAGCGCAAAGTCGATGATCTTGGTCAGCCCGTTCATGATCAGACACCAGGTCCGGTATTCCGCCATGCCAAGGACATAGCCTTCCCATTCGTTGATGAAGAAGGAATAACTGGTCAAGATGATCAGCAGAATAAACCATTGGGTAGAATCTTCCAGTTCACTTTTGAGGTCACCGATACAGCCGAAGAACAACATGGCGCAGACAAAAGAGCCCATCACATCGATGCCGGCGTTGTACATGGTGCTTAAAACGGCGTTCGGTCTGGTAAAAAGACGGACCGCAAGAATAAAACAGGAAAAAGCGATCACCGTCAGAAGGATCAGTCCGATCACGAAATACCATTGTTTTCTATTTAGACTTTTCAATGAATGCTCCTGTTGTGTTCCAATAAAAATGATTAAATCTATTTTACTATAAAGACCCTATCGGGTGAAAGAAACAAGTATTCTTTTTAAATGTTCGTAGAATGTGGCGATATGGATCCCGTCGACCAAGGCGTGATGAACCAGTACCGATACCGGCATGACATATTTTCCTTCGCTGTTCTTTTCATATTTCCCCCAGGTGATCCTTGGGTTGGATTCGTCTCCTCCTGCGACCGGCTGGATCAGCGAGGTGTAGTGCAGCCAAGGCAGACAGGAAACGAAATACATACTTTCAACCTCTTCATCTTCTTTAATGCCGTTGTTTCTACATTCTTCCTGTTTCTGCTTGGCCTGTGTCAGATAGTCGGACAGTTCCATGTGATGATGCAGGGTGCAGTAGCAGTAGGTACCGTTGTCCAGCGGTTCTGTATGGGAAGTCGGACATTCGTCATATTCGACGATCCCGTCCCCGTGGATACGCTGACGGAACTGAGGGGCTTCATCTGCCGCCAGAGCAGCGGCATGCATAAACAACAGATAAAAGGAACAGTCGTGCTTTCTGCAGTAGTCTAAAAGATCTGTCACATCCACATCGACGCTCGTACCGACGTAGGGATAAGAAAGAGAACGGAAATACTTGAAGTGTTCCCTGCGGACATAGGTGTCCATATCAAGAATTTTATAAGCCATAACGGTATTTAATTGTCGGCTCTGGAATAGCCGTTCTTCATATTCTTGCTGGCTTCCAGCAGGATCTTGTCCAGTGCCTTGGCGGTTTCTTCTTTGGCCATCTTACAGAGTTTCTTATTGGCTTCCGGGATCAGAGAAAAGTCTTTCTTCTCCAGCATCTTCCCGTCATACTCTTTCAGCAGTCCGTGGCCTCTTGCCGCCATGGTGTCCTGGTAGCGTTCTACGTGCTGGATGCAGGAGCCGTAGCTTGGATCTGCCAGTGCACCGATCAGACGGCTGGACCAGTAGAAGTTTTCGGTAGAAACTTCCAGAGAGACCTTGCTGAGGTAGTCCGGCATTCTATCAGTATTGGCATAGACCGGGAACACGGCATCGAAGGAAGTGGAACCGAAACAGATCCATTCGATACTCCGGATCTGTTTTGGCAGATAGCCTCGGATCTGCAGGATAGCCATGACTCCGGTACGGTTGATGCCGATCGGGCGGTAGATGCCTTTTTTCGGATCGTCGGCTTTCTGATAAGGATTGTACGGTGTTCCCTGGTAATAGGAAGAAAGAATATACTTGATGTCTTCGACAGTGATCTTCTTTTCCGGAACCAGGGACCAAGGGATGTTGTTGCTTTCGGGATTGAAGTCGGCGGCTTCCCCTTCCCAACGGTAGGTGTTCGGGTTGAAGTATCTGCCCATGAACCAGGCTCTTGGTGTGTTGTAGACGTGGTCTCCGTCGCTACGGGAACCGAAGACGTAGCGCGGATTGAAGGTCTTTCCCTGGTTGAGGTTCAGATGGTTGTCTCGTATGAATTCTTTCAGATCGGCGGAACAGAGATGTTCTTTTTTAGCACCAAAGGCGTCTTCGAGGTCAAAACGGTCGATTCCGAACTGATTCGGCATGATGACATATTCCTCATCTTTGACTCTTCTGGCGATCCAGTGATGACCTCCGATTGTTTCTAGCCACCAGACTTCGTTCGCATCAGAAAAGGCGATGCCGTTGGACTCGTAGGTTCCGTATTTTTCCAGCAGGGATCCCAGTCTCTCGACCCCTTCTCTGGCTGTATGGATATAAGGAAGTACCAGGACGACAAAGTCTTCTTCCCCCAGTCCTCCGGGAACTTCTTTTTTTCTGCCTTTCTTTGGCTGATAGACGACATAAGGATCGGCTCCCATGACCCGGGGATTGGTGGTAATAGTTTCGGTTGCCGTCATGGCGACGTTGGCTTCGTTGATGCCGTTGGCCGCCCAGATCCCCCGTTTCGGATCGACGCTTGGGGTCGAGGTATAGCGAAGCGGATGATCCGGAAGATCGATCTTTAGGTGCGAGATCACGCTCTTATATTTCTTGGGTTGTTTTTTCGGATCAACGACAACCAGTTTTTTCACATCAAAGAAACCGTCATCGTTTCGGGCGATCATCGTAGAACCGTCATAGGAAGCCTTCTTCCCTACCAGTATCGTTGTACAAGGCATAAACATTCCTCCGTTTACATTTCTTAATATGAGTATAACAAATGTGGAAGAAAATGTTTGACAAGGAAACACATACGTGTTATTGTATTAGTGTATTAATACAAAAGAGAGGTAACTATGGGTTGGAAATTTTCGGATGATTTGCCGATCTATCTTCAGATCATTGAAGCGATAAAGACCGATATCGTCTCCGGGAAATACAGAAGCGGAGACAGGCTTCCGGCCGTCAGGGATCTTGCGTTTGATGCGGGAGTAAACCCCAATACGGTGCAGAGAGCCTATGCGGAGCTGGAGAGACAGGGACTGGTTCAAAGTGAAAGAACCAGCGGACGTTTCGTCAGCATCGATGAGGGAAAGATAGAGGAATTGCGGAAAGACATAAGCAACGCTTATATCAGAGATTTGTTTAAAAAGTTAAAGGATCTGGGAATGGATGATAAGACGATCAGAGACGTTCTCAGCAAATGGAGGGATGAATAATGGAAACGCTGGTCTGTAATGGATTAAGTAAGACATATGGCTCGGTAAGAGCCCTGGATCATGTCGATCTGAAGCTGGAAGAAGGAAAGATCATCGGTCTGCTGGGACCGAACGGTTCGGGAAAGACAACGCTGATCAAGCTGGCTTCGAGGCTGCTGGTACCGAGCGAAGGAGAGGTAACGATCTGCGGCTTAAAACCATCACCTGAAACAAAGGCCATGGTCTCCTATCTGCCGGACAGAAACTATCTGCCGGACTGGATGAAGACCGGAGAACTGCTGGAAATGTATAGCGACTTCTATGACGACTTCGATAGAAGCAGGGCAGAAGAAATGCTGCGTTCACTGAACATCGATGAACAGATGCCTTTGAAGAAGATGTCCAAGGGCACCAAGGAAAAGGTGCAGCTGATCCTGACGATGTCCAGACATGCGAAACTGTATCTGCTGGATGAGCCGATCGCGGGAGTCGATCCGGCTGCCAGAGACTATATCTTAAAGACGATCATTTCAAACTACGACGAGACAGCTACGGTACTGATTTCGACGCATCTGATCGCCGATGTGGAAAACGTGCTGGATGAAGCGGTATTCCTGAAAGAGGGAAAGGTCGTTCTGCACCAGAACACGGAAGAGCTGCGCGAAACGACCGGCAAGAGTGTGGATGAATATTTCAGGGAGGTGTTCAGATGTTAGGGAAACTGATGAAATACGACTTTAAGGCAATGTTCCGGAACCTGTTTCCAATCTATGTTGCTTTGATTGTACTGACACTGGTGTTTTCTTTGATGGTCAAGTTCAATTTTGACCAGGGATTTCTGTTCTCGGTCTTTGCATTCCTGTTTGTGGCGGCCTTGAACGGATCGATCGTTGCCTGCGTCTTCTTCGTGGTTACGAGATTCTCTCGCGGTCTGCTGAAGAACGAGGGCTATCTGTCTTTTGCCTTGCCAGTGAGCACATCGATGCATATTCTGGCAAAGGTAATCAATGCGGTCATCTGGGCCTTCATCGAAGGACTGATGCTTTGTCTGTGCATGCTGATCATGGGAACGGTGATGGGAAGCATCAAGGAAGTTGCCGAATTCTTCAGAGAAGTGTTCCAGGTCTTCGGACTGATCGAGAAGGATATGCTCTATGCAGTTCTGAAGGTCATTGTGATCCTGATTATGGAAATGATTGCCTCGATCTGCCTGATTTATGCCGCCATGGCGGTAGGTCATCTGTTCAGCAGAAACCAGAGGATGATTGCAGTCGCCTTCCTGATTGTTGTTTGTATCCTTCGTTCTTTCCTGCTGATGTCGGTCATCGATCTCTTCGGTCACAGTCACATCACCGCTTATCTACATACTGATGATCTTGTCATGATCATCATACCGGCTATCTTTGCCGCCCTGTATTCGACACTGACCTGGTTTATTCTGGATAAGAGACTGAATCTGGAATGACGAAGAAGCTTGCGGGCTTCTTCGGCATACTGCTTCTGTGCGTGCTGTGCGCTTTTACAACGCTGTTTGGTCAGGGTTATATCCGTTATCAAAGAGAACTCAAGCTGCAGCCGCTGGAGAAAGCCGTAGAGGCATATACCGGGAAAGAAGATTATGTGCCGTTTGATCAAATCGATGAAGACTTCGTGCATGCGGTGATCTCCGTGGAAGACAAGCGTTTCTTTGACAGAAAAGGCTACGATCTGATTGCCCTGTGCCGAGCCCTCTATCACAATTTCCTGGCCAGAAATTTTATCGAAGGCGGATCGACGATCACGGAACAGATCGCCAAGAACCTGTATCTGGGCGGAGTGATCAACGGTCTGGAAGAAAAGACCGCCGGGATCTTTCTGATGAAGGTTCTGGAAAAAACATATACAAAAGAAGAGCTCTTTGCTCTGTATGCGAACATGAATTACTACGGTGACGGATACTGGGGCATCCGAAACGCAGCAAAAGGATACTATGGATGCGAAACGGACGACCTGAGTCTGGCGAAAGCCGCGATGCTGGCGGGGATACCAAATGCTCCGGCAATCTATCAGCTGTCCAACGGTTATGAACAGGCAAAAGAAAGACAGGAATGGGTCCTGCTGACGATGTTGAATAATGAATATATCAGCGAGAAGGAGATGGAAACCGCACGGACGGAAGACGTACACCCGATCACAAAACAACAGCCATGAAGACATGGCTGTTTTTATTTGTCCTGATGTTCCTTTTTCCAGTCCTTGATCTGTTTCAGCCGCTCAGCGATCCTCGTTTCTACTCCGTGATTGCCAGGGGAATAGTATTCCCGGTCTTTCAGGGAATCCGGAAGACACTGCATGTTGGTGAGTTTTTCTTCCGTATCGTGGGCGTACTGATAGCCCTTGCCGTAGTCGAGATCTTTCATCAGCTTTGTCGGAGCGTTTCTTATCACCAGCGGAACCGGTTCGTTCAGCATTCCGATCGCATCCGTCTTGGCTTTTTCATAAGCTACATATGTCGCATTGGATTTTGGAGCCATGGACATGTAGATGACGGCTTCTGCCAGGTTTACGGTACATTCCGGCATTCCGATATAGTGGCAGGCATCGTAGGCGGCTACCGCCAGTCTTAAAGCCTGCGGATCGGCCAGACCGATGTCTTCGGAGGCGAAACGGATGACTCTTCTGGCGACATACAGGGGATCTTCTCCCGCTTCCAGCATTCTTGCGAGCCAGTAGACGGCCGCATCCGGATCGGAGTTGCGCATGGATTTATGCAGGGCGGAGATGATGTTGTAGTGTTCTTCGCCCTTCTTGTCGTAGAGGAAGGACTTTTTGGAGGTGATGTCTTCGATGATCTGCTTTCCTACCGTAATACCCTTCTCATCGGCGTCGCCGTTGAGGACAGCCATCTCCAGCGTGGAAAGAGCCATTCTGGCATCGCCGTTGCAGAAGCCGGCAATGAAATACAGATCTTCTTCGGCAATTGCGATCTGCTGTCCTTGGAAAGCCCTCGGATCCTGGATCGCCCTTTTTAACAGGGAAACAATCTGCTGTTCGTTCAGCTGTTTCAGAACGAAGACCTTGCATCGGGAAAGCAAGGCGCCGTTGACTTCAAAGGAAGGGTTCTCGGTCGTAGCGCCGATCAGAACGATACTGCCCTTTTCCACAAACGGCAGAAAGGCGTCCTGCTGAGCCTTGTTGAAGCGGTGGATCTCATCCACAAAAACGATCGTTCTGTTTCCGAAAGCCGTGGCATCTTCCGCCTTCTTCATGACTTCCTTGATTTCCTTGATTCCGCTGGTCACGGCAGAAAAGTTGATGAAAGAAGCCTTCGTGCAGTTGGCGATCACATAGGCAAGTGTCGTCTTTCCGACGCCCGGCGGACCCCAGAAGATCATCGAAGGAATACGGTCGTTTTCAATCATCCTGCGCAGGACCTTCCCTTCGCCGATCAGATGCTCCTGACCGATGATGTCGTCCAATGTCTCGGGACGCAGACGGGCGGCAAGAGGTTCGTTCATTTCATTTCTAAATAATGACGGCTGCTGCATGTTTCCTCCCTGTGTTCGGATCGTTCCGTTTTTTCTTCTAGTATAACAAATCCAGAGAAGAGCCACTGACCGGATACAAAAAACGCTCCGTTAGCTGTACGGAGCGTTATTTTAAGAAATTCTATTTCAGTTTCTTTGCGACTTCTGCCGTGCGTTTTGCGAGTTCTCTGATGGAGATCTTCTTCAGACCTCTGACATAGGTGTCAAGCTCATCGCCGATCGGTTTCTTCCAGTATTCCGGAATGCTTTCCGGACCGTTGATGATGCCTAAGACCGTCATGATCTGTGCAGCGTTGCAGTCGACATCCTGTCCGCAGCCTCCGCAGGCGGCAATCGTCTGATTGAAATCGCCGTTGCCGTACCAGAGCGCAATGATCTGGGCGCAGGCGTTCGGGTAGACATGGATCCAGTTGTATCTCTGATATTTTTCTTCACAAGGCATCCAGGCACTGTAGTAGTCGTCGTGTGTCTGACACTGTTCGTAGGCAAAACGGATGACACTGCCGTATTCGCTGTCGGCAGGAATCAGATCGATACAGTTTTTGATGATCTTACGGATGTCCTTCTCAACAAAGGCATAGGAAGCCATCATGGCATTGAAAACCTCACCGAGAATACCGTTACGGGCATGGGAGATGGAAGCGTCCATAAAGGCGGCTTCGGCTGCTTTTTCAATGTTTCCCGGATACAGCTGTCCTAGAATGACGCCTCTCATCTGGGCTCCGATCCACTCGTTAAACGGATTGTGGAAACGTCCCGACTCCGGCGGTACGATACCGACTTTGAGATTCTTTAAGGCAAAGTCTTCGGCCGACCAGCCCATCGGGATCCGGACGATCCATTCATCGGAAATATTTTTGGCTGTCGTCTCTTTTCCGTATTTCTCATAAGCCAGAAGCAGGGCAAGTTCATAGGTGATGTCATCGTTGTAGGTGTTCGGCTTCCTGATGTAACGGTCCACCTCGCCGTATTTCTTTTTGATGTTGGCACCGGTATAACCTTCAATACAGGTTCCGTATGCACCGCCGATGATCTGTGCCAGCCATCCGGCATAGGTCTTCTCCAGATACTCTTCGTCAATCTCGACCCTGTAATCTTCGGGATAGTTCACCGCCTGTTTCAGTTTGGCAAAACTGTCGTAGAATTTCTGTTTCCAGTAAGGATGATCCTCGTCCTTTTCAGCGTTGTAGACCGCTTCAAAGACAGCATAGGCAAGTTCATGAAGCCGGACGATATCGCCCCGTTCATAAGCTTCATAACCTTCCTTGATCAGCTGTGTTCCGCCTTCAACTTTATAGCCTCTGTTCTCGATCGCCTGAATGGAAGCAAGACAGATCGATTCCGGTGCTCTGGATCCCGGTACCTGGGAGTGCCAGTACATCTTGATCATCTCGTCCTGAGAAGTTTCAATTCCTGATGAAGATTCTTCCCAGATCGTTTCATTGTCGTCTTCTTCGTAACAAGGAACGACCTGCAGAATGTTGTTCCTTTCGATTTCCCAAGCTTTCATGATTTTCCTACTCCTTTATCTATTTTAATTTTACACAAACAAATTGTAACTGCATACGGTTGTGATAAAATAGTAGTAGGTTTATTGACCTGTTCATCAATACTACAAGGAGGAAACGATGAAAAAATTTTTAACGATTTTGCTTTCGCTGCTTCTGGTCATGTCTTTAGCCGGATGTGGCAAGAAATCCGGCGGAGAAGACACTCCGGCCGATGATCGCATCCGTCTGGTTTATATCATCAACGGTACGCTGGGTGATAAGTCGTTCTTCGACTCCGGTAAGGAAGGTCTGGACTGGATCAACAGAGATTTCGGTGATAAAGTCTATACCGAATATCGTGAGCTGACTTATGACAACTCCACCTGGGAACAGAAGACTGCCGATATCGTTGCCGAGGGCTGGGATATCGTCATCGCCGGCACCTATGATATGAAAGACTACATCGGTGCGCTCGCTCTGGAATATCCTGATACGAAATTCTGGTTCTTCGATGAAGAATGGAACTTCAACGATCCGGATGGCTGGCAGTACTACAACACGCCGAACCTCTATGCGATGCTGTTCGCTCAGAACGAAGGTTCGTTCGTTGCCGGTGCTATGGCTGCTATGATGTCTCTGGAAGGCAAGGTTGCATTCATGGGCGGTATGGACAATACGGTTCTGGATGACTTCTATGTCGGTTTCGCAAACGGTGCCAAGTACATCAACCCGAACGCTTCCATCAACTGCTCTTGGATGAATTCGTTCAACGATGTTACGGCAGGCAAGGATACGGCTACCGGTCTCTACGAGGCAGGCTATGATGTCGTATTCGCATGCGGCGGCCAGGCCGGTCTGGGCGGATTCGATGCCGTTATCGAACAGCCGGAAGGCAAGTGGATCGTCGGTGTCGATGGCGACCAGGGTTCCTACTTCGCTTCATTAGGCACAACGGAAGGCACCAACAAGGCTGCCAGAACGATTACTTCCATGCAGAAGAACGTCAACAACGGCTTCTATCAGGCTATGGAAAGACACCTGAACGGAAATCTGCCTTACGGATCCAATGAAAAATTAGGTCTTAAGGGCGAATACGTCAGTGTTTCCGTCAATGAAATCACAAAGGCTCTCTTCACGCCGGAACAGCTGGCTCAGGTCGAAAAGATCACTGCTGACATCATCAGCGGCGCTATCGATCCGGGAACGGCATTCGGTCAGCCTGACGGATGGTTCTACGGTACATTCGTACCTTCTATGCAGTAATCTGCTGCGTCAATCAAATCAATACGATTTAGATCACTAAGATCGATCAGCCTCTGATATCGTTGAGGTATCAGAGGCTTATTTTTTAAGGAGATTCAATGGATAACTATCTGGTAATGGAAAACATCACGAAAGTTTACGATAACGGAATCATGGCAAACGACCACGTAAACTTTTCAGCGAGACAGGGAGAGATCCACGCGATCTGCGGCGAAAACGGGGCAGGAAAATCAACTCTGATGAAGATGCTGTTCGGTATTGAACAGCCTGACCACGGTCAGATCATCATCAAAGGGAAGCCGGTTCATTTGACTTCCCCTACCAAAGCGATTGAAGAAGGCATTGGCATGGTGCATCAGCACTTCATGCTGGTTCCGTCTTTTACGGTTGCCGAGAATGTCATACTGGGAATTGAACCGGTAAAGGGCATGCGCTTTGATATGAACAAGGCGATCGAGATGACGGAGGAGGTCTGCAAGAAGTACGGTTTCGATATTAATCCGCGGGCGCGTGTGCAGGATATTACGGTCGGTGTGAAACAGAAAGTGGAGATCGTCAAGGCTCTGGTCAAGGGCTGTGAGATTCTGATCCTCGATGAACCGACGGCTGTTCTGACACCGCAGGAGACGGCGGAGCTTTTTGTTCAGCTGAAACTCCTGAGAGAGACCGGACATACGATCATTTTCATCTCTCACAAACTGAATGAAGTCAAGGAACTGTGCGACCGGGTTACGGTCATCCGTAAGGGCCGCACGGTAGGTGTATATAATGTTGCCGATGTAACGGAAGCGGACATCTCCAGAGCAATGGTTGGTGTCGATGTCGTTCTGGAAATTCCGAAAGAAGAAGCAAAGCCGAGGGACAATGTCCTGGTAGTGAAAGATCTTGGCGTCTATAATGATGCCGGAAAAAAGGTCGTTAAAAACATCTCGTTCTCGGTTCGGGAAGGAGAGATCGTCGGTATTGCCGGTGTTGAAGGGAACGGTCAGAGAGAACTGATCGATTCGATTGCCGGTCTGCATGTCTACTCGGAAGGATCGATCAAGCTTCTGGGAGAAGAAGTCGGCGGCAAGAACATCAAGGAACTGCGCCAGCTTGGCATGGTTCATGTTCCGGAAGACCGCATGACGCTGGGTATTGCCGGAACAATGTCGATCAAAGACAATATGATTGCCGACAAGCTCGATGACGAAAGATACACCGGTAAGATCCTGAATAAACCGAAAAACATCAAGGAAGATACGGACAAGTGGATCAAGGACTATCTCGTTCTATGTAAGAACGGCGATCAACAGATCAACAATCTTTCCGGCGGCAACATTCAGAAAGTCGTCGTCGCCAGGGAATTCACTTCTTATAACCGTCTTCTGATCTGTGACCAGCCGACACGCGGTATCGACGTCGGTGCTTCTCAGTTTATCAGGGAGCGTCTGGTTCAGATGCGGGATGAAGGAAAAGCCGTTCTGCTGATATCGGCCGATCTGGGAGAGATTCTCAACCTGTCAGATACTTTGCTGGTTATGTACGGCGGGGAGATCGTCGCCTGCTTCAAGGATGTCAAGGCGGTTACGGAAGAGGACCTCGGTTATTACATGTTAGGAGTCAAGAAGATGTCGGAAGAAGAGATCGGAGGTGCACTGCATGCTTAAGGAAAAACTGGCTGCCCTCAATCTGGCAAACATGAACGCACAACAGAAGCACTCGTTGCTTCGTATGGCCGTTTCAATTGCGATCGGTCTGGGACTGGCAACGCTGCTGATCCTTTTGACAAGCGACAAGCCGATGGATTCGCTGCGTTATTACTTTACCGCTCCGTTACAGAACGCCAGCTATTTCAGCTACTGGGTACAGAAGACCATACCGCTGATCTTTACCGGAACAGCCGTATGTATCATGTTCTCGGCAAACCAGTTCAACCTGGGTCTGGAAGGCTCGTTCCTGTTCGGCGGTCTGGTCGCTGCCGTGATCAACATCTATATAACCCCGTTTAATCCTGCGTTAGGCATTCCTCTTTCGCTGGTGGCGGGTGCTCTGGTTGGAGCGCTGATCACTTTCATACCGGCCCTGCTGGACAGACTGTTCAATGCATCGGTCATGGTTACATCACTGATGATGAACTACATCTGTCTGTGGTTCTCGACCTATCTGCTTTTCTCGCATCTGAAAGACCCGAGAAGCTCGAAGAACTCCTACAACTGGGCGGAAAAAGATCCGATCATGGTTCTGAAGTTCGGCAAAGGGAACCAGCAGCTTACGATCTACTTCTCTATTCTGATCGCGCTGCTTGTCGTCGTCCTGGCCTGGTTCTTCCTGTATCGCACGAAGACCGGTTATAAGCTGCGTACTGTCGGTGTTAACCACAACTTCGCAAGATACGTCGGTATCAATGCGGTATCCATCGCGATCGTCGTTCAGCTGATTGGCGGTGCCATCGGCGGAATCGGCGGTGCCTGCGAGATCATGTCCAACTATATCAACTATTCCTGGGTCGACCTGACCGGTTTCGGCTGGGATGGCGTCACGATTGCCATTTTCGCGAAAAACAACCCGAAGAATGTACCGCTGGCAGCGATCTTCATTGCCTTCCTGAGAACCGGAGCCATGGTCATGTCCTACAAGACCAACATTCAGAACGACCTGACATCGGTAATCGAAGGTGTCGTTATTCTCTTCCTGCTGGCAGAAAAGTTCCTGTCCAAGACTTATCGTAAGATGATCGTCAAAGAGACCGAAGAAAACAGAAGGCTGGAAGCGGAGATGCAGAAGAAGGAGGCGAACTAAGGTATGTTTGAATCATTCGTACAAATACTGACTAATCCGAATTTCTATTCAAATGTCGTAGCGGTAACTCCTCCGATCCTGCTGGCAGCACTTGGGTGTGCCGTAGCGGAAAAATCCAATTCCACCAATATGGGTATGGAAGGCATCATGCTGATATCGTCACTGACAGGCGTTCTGGCCTCCTACTATATCGGCCACAACAACCCTTGGCTGGAGCTTGTTGTCGCCATTCTGGTTGGTGGACTGCTGGGCTATCTGGTCGCTTTCTTTGCCTTGAAACTTCGAGTCGATATCATTCTGGTCGGCATTGCGATGAACCTGCTGGGTTCCGGCGGAACAGCCTTCTTCATGTATGTGTTCACGGGTGACAGAAGCTCGACGAACTCTTTACAGACGGGCACACTGCCGCAGATCAACATCCCGTTTATTCAGGATATTCCTGTTTTGGGAAAGATCTTATCCGGACAGAACGTCCTGACTTATGTCTCATATGTCATGATCTTTGTCCTGTCTTATCTTGTCTTTAAAACCAAGCTCGGTGTCAGGATCAGGGCTGTTGGCGAGAATGCGAACGCTGCCGAATCTGTCGGTATTTCATCTGTCAGGATCCGGACCATCGCTCTGATCATTTCCGGAATGCTGGGAGGTATGGCCGGTGCCTTCATGTCATCCGCCTATGTCTCCTACTTTGCCAAGGATATCACTGCCGGTCGTGGCTTTATCGGTCTGGCTGCCTGTTCCATGGGCGGTGCAAACCCGGTCCCTACCGCATTAACTTCGATTCTCTTTGGTTTCTTCTACGCGCTGTCCAACTTTGCGCGAAACACGGGAATCTCCGACAACCTGATCAAGATGTGGCCTTACATGGCGACGATCGTCGGTGTTGTCATCTATTCGATCAAGAAGACCAACGATGAAAAGAAGAGACTGGCAGGCGAAGCCGGTGAAATCGTCAAGAAAGAACACAGACATTCGGAATTACATTAAGAAACAAGGCGGTCTTTGGACCGCCTTTTACTACAGAAATTAAAATGTTTAGGAGAGAAAATGAGAAAGATCATAATTGATACAGATACCGGTTCTGATGATGCCGTAGCAATCATGATGTGTCTGCGGGAACCCTCGGTAGAGGTTCTGGCATTGACAACGGTCAGCGGAAACGTTCCGGTGGAACAGGCGACATTGAACTGTCTGATGTCGGCAGAGATCGCTGTAGGAGCCGACAGGATGCCTCCTGTCTATGTGGGTGCAGACAGACCTTTGATGCGAGACAGAGTCCATGCTCGCAACGTCCATGGAGATGACGGCATGTCGGATGCCGATCTGATCCATCCTTCGGTAAAACCGGTAGAAGGCGTTCATGCCTGCGATGCGATCATCGATCTGGTCAGGAAGTATCCTGACGAGATCGAAATTGCCGTTATCGGTCCGGTAACCAACCTGGCGCTGGCAATGATGAAGGAACCGGAAACGATGAAACATCTGAAATGCATCTGGACGATGGGAACGACTGGTTTTGGCAGAGGAAATACAACACCGGTGAGTGAATTCAATGTTTATGCGGATCCGGAAGCGTATCGGGTCATGATGGACTTCGGTGTTCATGTCTATGTGGGCGGATACGATCTGTGTACGAGTGAAGCCGCCTGGTTTGATGAGGACACGGAAAGACTGCTTGGTTCCGGAACAAGGGCGGCAGACTATGCGGTTCGCTGCAACGAGAAGCTTGCACAGTTCTGTCTCGCTATCGGCGGACAAAGAAGGATCGATCTCCCGGATGCCGTATCACTGGCACCGATGCTTTGGCAGGACGTCATCGTCGCATCCAGCGAATGCGTTTCTCATGTCTGTACGGAGCACAACGAGACCTACGGTCAGGTCATTTTCTACGACGGAAGGATGCTGGCGGGAATGGGACCGGGATTCGAAGGTGGCTACTACGGCAAGAAAGAGCCGAACTGCACCGTCATCTATCAGGTCGATAATCCGCTGTATAAGCAGAGGCTTGAGGAACTCCTAACCAGGGAGTAGAAACATTTCATAACAGAATCTAAAAGCACCCGATCGGGTGCTTTTTTACAGAATGTATTCCGTGATGCAGTCGTACCAGTGCATACACTCTTCGCCGTTGACGATCAGCTTTTCGTTTCCTTGCAGTTTTGTCTCGTCTGCCGATTCGAATCCGTCAAAGAGCCAGCGCCGGTTCTTCCGGTTGAAGCGCCTCCATAGAACGGTATGTCCGCTTCTGTCAATGTACTGTTCACTGACGGTATATTCATCGTAGGTGCAGACATCCATCAGACAGACGGTGTCATAAGTTTTTCCGTTGATGGTGACATCGTATCTTCCCACAAGATCCATGACTTCTTCTCCATCGGCGGTCGTGATGATATTACCGCTTCTTTTGATCAGTCCCTTCTGCTTCAGATGCGTCTCGTTGCCGATGTTGTCCGGACCGAAGCCCCAGTTGTTCAGAAAGACGTTCCCATCCAGAAAGGTATAGTATTTCATTACACCGTCTTCTTCGTGCCGTTCCGCCAGGTAGCGGCAGTGTGTTTCGGTAAGCTGGGCAATGAAATGCCTCTTGATCTTTTTTCTGTCATAAGACTCGATCGCTTCGACGGTAACACCCTGCAGTCCGTGGATCTCGGCTTTCCCCTTGCAGCGAAGCTCATAGGTCTCACTTCTTTTTCTTTCCGGAAAATCGTAGATCGCCCAGGCGATCCGGTTTCCTTCTTTCGGGATCAGGAACCAGCCCATCAGTTCTTCCCATAAGGTTTCAAACGGTTTTTCGTTTTTTTCTGTAATCGTATATTCCGGCATGATTTCCGGCAGTTTCTTGTTCATGGTTTCCTCCTTCGGATATCTTTCTTTAAAGTGTTTTCTGGCATAGTACAGGCGGCTCTTGACCGTGCCTTCCGGCAGCTTCAGTCTTGCGGAGATCTCCTTCAGGGAAAACTCGTCCCAATAGAAGAGATACAGGATCTGTCTGTCAGAAAGCGACAAAGAACGTAGTGTTTCTCTTACCGTATCGTCTATCGTCCGGTGGATAGACACCACGGGGATATCTTCTTCCAGAGGAACGGAAATATCCCTGGCTGCAGTCCGGTAGTAGTCGTTCACTTTGTTTCTGGCAATAGCCAGGATCCAGGCTTTGAAAGCTTCTTCGCTTTTTAGGCTATCGAAGTTTTCATAGGCGTTCAGATAGATCTCCTGCAGCAGATCTTCCCGGTCCGAAACCAAAGATACCTTATACTTCACATAAGCCTCGACGTTGCTTCGGTACTTTTCCAGCAGTTCTTCAAAATGCATGTCAGATATCCTTCACCTATAAAGTCGTCATTAAGGATGAAAAGGTTCAATCAACTTTAATATAAATCTATCATGTTATAATGGGTTTTGTATGTAGGAGGTAATGCGATGCAGATAAACGACAGCATTCACGGATTCAGAATAAACAAGATCCGTCACGTTGAAGAGATCAAGGCGGATCTCTATGAAATGATACATGAACAGACCGGTGCCAAGACGATCTGGCTGAAACGCGATGATGAAAACAAGACTTTTTCCATTGCCTTTAAGACGACTCCGGTCGACGATACCGGTGTTTTCCATATTCTGGAACACTCCGTTTTAAACGGTTCGAAGCATTACCCGGTCAGAGAGCCGTTTGTGGATCTTTTAAAAGGTTCGCTGCAGACATTCCTGAACGCGATGACTTATCCGGACAAGACAGTCTATCCGGTAAGCTCCAGAAACGACAAGGATTTCATCAATCTGATGCGGGTCTATCTGGATGCGGTCTTTTATCCGAATGTCTTAAATGATCCGAATATTTTCTATCAGGAAGGATGGCACTACGAACTGAATGATACGAAAGACGATCCGATCTACAAGGGCGTCGTTTTCAACGAAATGAAGGGAGCCTTCTCTTCACCGGACGGTTTAAGAAGCAGATATATGATGCATTCGCTGTTCCCGGATACCTGCTACGGTAACGAGTCGGGAGGAGATCCGGAGCACATTACCGACCTGACTTATGAACAGTTCTGTAACGCCCATAAGAAACATTACAGCCCAGGCAATTCCTATATTATTCTGGACGGCGATATGGACATTGAAAAGGTGCTGAGAATCATCAATGATGAATATCTTTCACATTTTAATTCGGAAGGTGAAGTGACCGTTATTGAGAAGCAGCAGGCAGTAATGGCTGATCCGGTAACGATCGAATTTGAAGTATCGCCGGAAGAGAGCGGGGAAGGAAAAGCACAGACCGCCTACGGCTATGTGATCGGGAATTTCAATGACTACGAAAAGATCATGGCGTTCTCCTTGATATCGTCCGTACTCTGCGGAACAAACGAGTCACCTTTAAAGAAGGCGATCCTCAGCAAAGGCCTGGCAGAAGATATTTCCTTCGATGTACAGGACGGTATTCTGCAGCCGTTTGTCGAAATCGACGTGATCAATACCGATCTGGAAAAAGAAGAAGAGATCGATAAGACGATCAAAGAAGAACTGAAAAGGATCGTCAAAGAAGGTCTGGACAAAGAAGAACTGGAAGCGACTCTGAACCAGAGGGAATTCAAGGCCAAAGAAAGGGATTTTGGCGGCGCGCCGAAAGGTCTGGTGTTTGCTTTAAGCGCACTGGACAGCTGGCTTTACGACGGTGATCCGGTTGACAGTATCTGTTTTGATAAGCTGTTCCGTGAACTGAGAAACAAGATCGGCACATCCTATTATGAAGATCTGATCGATGAACTGATCCTCAACAGCAGACACTGTGCGAAGATTCTGCTGAAACCATCGAATGTCTTGGGACAGAAGAAGGCGGAACACGAAAAAGAAAAACTGCTGCAGATCGCTTCAAATTGGTCCGATACGGACAGAGAAGAACTGACAGAAATGAACCGGAAACTGCAGAAGTGGCAGGCGGAAGAAGATACGCCGGAGCAGAAGGCAACACTGCCGGCTCTGCATCTGGAAGATCTCAAAAAGACACCGACGGAATATCCGCTGGAAGTCTGTCTCCATGACGGAAGCAACACCGTTCTGAAACATGACTGCGATACCAACGGCATTTCCTATGTCACCCTGAACGTAGAAGCAAACGACCTGCAGCTGCAGGAGTATACGGTGCTGGTACAGCTGCTTTCCTTCCTTGGAAAGCTGAAGACCGAGCACTACGATCCTTTGACCTTAAGCAGGATCATGCGAAGCATACTGGGAGACTTTGCTGCCTCGTTCTCCCCTTCTATGACCTATCATTCACAGACACAGAAAAACAACATCTCGATCAGCTGGTCTTCTTTACACCGCAATGATGAAGAAGCCGTCAAACTGATCAAGGAGATCCTTTATACAACAGATTTCACCGATCCGCAGGCGATCCGGGACATTCTGAAACAGAACATCTTCGCTCTGGAACAGGGCTTCATCAACGCCGGCCATTCTCTGGCTTTACAAAGAGCGGCTGCCCATTGTTCGCCGCTGGCTGTCGTATCGGAATATTCGGCAGGCTATGAAGCATACAAGTATCTGAAAGACCTGGATGAAAACTGGAACGAGAAGAAAGATGCTTTCCTGGGGAAACTGGAAGAACTGCAGAAGAGACTCTTCATCAAAGAAAGATACACGGTATCGGTAGCGGGTGAAGATATGCCTTCCATCGTCAAGTTGCTGCTGGACGATGCGCCAGAGGGATCGATTGGAAAAGCAACAGAAAAGAAGCCTCTCAATCATAAGCGCGAAGGTATCGCTGTTCCTGCCAATATTTCTTATGCGGCAAAGAATTCCTCTTTGAGAGATGAAATCAAAGATCTTGGCGTCATGTATGTGATCTCCAACATTCTCAGTTACGATTATCTCTGGAACAATATCCGTGTGAAAGGCGGAGCCTACGGCTGCGGTTTCCGCTGCGGTTTTGCGAAGTCGGCGAACTTCTATTCCTACCGGGATCCGAACCCTGCCAACTCTTTGCGGATATACAAGGAAGCAACGGAATATCTGAAAGAATTCTGTGACAGAGAAGGTGACATCGAGAACTATATCGTCGGTACGACCGGAGACTTCGATCCGCTGCTTTCGGTCAAGTCGGCCATCCGTTCCTCCGATCTGGAATATCTGATGGAAATCTCTCTGGAAGACAAACAGGAGATCCTCAACCAGATCCTGCGTGCAGACAGAGAAAAGATCAGAGAAGCGATCCGACTCTTCGAAAAGATGAACCAGGACGATAACGTCTGCGTCATCGGCAACCGGGAAGCTTTGGAGAAGTGCAGGGATCAGCTTGATGTGATCTTCGATCTGAGTCAGAAAGCCTAATCAAACAAAGACAGGTCATAAGATCTGTCTTTTCCTTGCCGTGTTATGATAGATAAGAACGAGGAATACGTTATGAACAAAGAACTACTGAAAGAAGCGCTGATTAAATATATCGTCGGCGTCATTCTGGTGGGAGTGCTGCTGTTTCTGCCTGCGGGCTCACTGAAATGGAGAGACGGCTGGATCTTCATGGCTGTTTTGTTTGTGCCGATGCTGCTGGCGGGGATCGTCATGTATACAAAAGCACCGGATCTCTTGAGAAGAAGACTGAACGCCAAGGAAAAGGAAGCCCAGCAGAAGGATGTCATCGGCATGAGCGGTCTGATGTTTCTGGCCGCTTTCATTGTCGCCGGACTCAACTACCGTTTCTCCTGGATCCGTTTTCCAGACTTTGTCCGGATCGCCGGCATTGTCATCTTCCTGCTTTCCTATCTGATGTTTGCGGAAGTACTAAGAGAAAACGAATACCTTTCACGTACCATCGAGGTGCAGGAAGGACAGAAAGTCGTCGATACCGGTCTTTACGGCATGGTCCGGCATCCGATGTATTCCGCAACGGTCCTTCTCTTCCTGAGTATGCCTCTGATCATGAATTCCCCGATCTCCTTCGGAATCATGCTGCTGTACATCCCGCTGATCGTAAAACGTATTTTGAATGAAGAGGAAGTTCTGGAAAAAGGACTGCAGGGATATAAGGAATATAAAGAAAAGGTAAAATACAGGATACTGCCTTTTATCTGGTAATCAAAGATGAATGCGTTGGATATATTGCTGATATCGGTCGGAATGGCAATGGATTCGTTTGCTGTTTCGGTATGTAAGGGCCTTTCCGTCAAAAAAGCCGGGATTCCGGAGGGAATGAAATGCGGCTTTTATTTCGGCGGTTTTCAGGCGCTCATGCCTGTGATCGGCTACTACCTGGGAAGACTGTTTGCGGATCTGATCGTCAGGATCGATCACTGGATCGCCTTTTTTCTGCTGCTGTTCATCGGACTGCAGATGATCAGGGAATCCAGGGAAACGGAAACGGTCGACGACAAGATGGATGTTAGAACCATGCTGCTGCTCGCTGTTGCTACGAGTATCGATGCCCTGTCGATCGGGGTTACCCTGGCTTTCATCAAAGTCAACATCTGGATCGTCGTGACTTCGATCGGTGTTGTCACATTCCTGTTTTCACTGACCGGTGTACTGATCGGCAGAAAAGCCGGATCCATGCTGGGGAACAAGGCCAAGGTCATCGGCGGACTGATCCTGATTTATCTTGGTACCAAGATCCTGCTGGAACATCTGGGAATCATTTAACAAGGAACCCGAAACATGCCCGGTTTTCATATGGAAGACCGGTTTTTTATATGTTGTTGATAGCATTGTTCAAAAAGAAAAGACAATATATAATAAAAGTGTATACATTTTTTAATTCGTTATTTCATAAAATATAAAAGGAGAAGGATCATGAGCAGAGCTGTTACTTTCGGAGAAATCATGTTGAGACTGAATCCGCATGGCTATGAGCGTTTTATTCAGGCAAACGAGTTTGAAACGAGTTTTGCCGGAGGAGAAGCCAATGTTGCGGTATCTCTGGCCAATTACGGCGTCGATACGGCTTATGTGACAAAAATGCCGAAACACGAGATCGGCCAGATGTGTGTCAACGATCTACGGAGGATGGGTGTCGATGTTTCAAAGATCGTTAGAGACGGCGACAGGATCGGCGTTCTTTATCTGGAAAAAGGCGCATCACAGCGTTCTTCAAAAGTCATTTATGACAGGGCAGGGTCGGCTATTGCTTTGGCAAGGCGTGAGGATTTCGACTGGGATGCCATTTTTGAAGGGGTAGACTGGTTCCACTTTACCGGGATTACTCCGGCCCTTGGCGGACAGTTGCCTGAGATCTGTGAAGATGCCTGCAAGGCGGCGAAGGCGCATCATGTGAAGATCTCCTGCGATCTTAATTACCGTAAGAAACTCTGGACACGGGAAAAGGCGGGAGAAGTGATGAGCCGACTCATGCCTTACGTCGATCTGTGTATTGCCAACGAGGAAGATGCCAAGGACGTATTCGGCATCACGGCAAAGAATACCGATATCGAATCCGGAAAGCTCGATTATGAAGCGTATGTCAGTGTAGCTGAACAGCTGATCGAGCGATTCGGCTTCGAGAAGGTCGCTATCACCCTAAGAGGATCGATCTCAGCCAACGACAATGACTGGGCGGGCATGCTGTATGAAGAAGGAAAAGCGTATCTTTCGAAGACTTACCGCATTCATATCGTCGACAGGGTCGGAGGCGGAGATTCTTTCGGCGGCGCTCTGATCTACACGCAGCTTGAAGGCATGGGACCTCAGGATGCCATTGAATTCGCCGTTGCGGCATCCTGTCTGAAGCAGACGATCGAACACGACTACAATCTGGTCAGCGTAGACGAAGTCAATGCCTTGGTCAAAGGTTCCGGTTCCGGGAGGGTCCAGCGCTGATGGAACGTTTTGATTACGCCGATCTACATGCGCTCTGTGAAGATATTCAAAGAAGAAGACTGGATATTCCCTGTTCGGTAGATACAGGCATTTTAAAGAAGCCTTATGATAAAAACGGGATCTATCTGAAAAACAGAATACTGGCTCAGCCTGTCGAGGGTTTTGATGCCAACGATGACGGATCTCCTAGCGATAGAACATTCGAACGCTATACGGAACTGGCCAGAGGCGGTGCGGGATGTCTGTGGCTGGAATCGACTTCAGTCGATTTTTCCGGCCGTTCCAACCGAAAACAGCTCTGGATCACGGAAGACAACTGGGAGAAGTTCCGCGAATTGACGGAAGCGATCAGAAAGGCGAGCGACGGAAAGATTTATCTGGTACTTCAATTGACGCATTCAGGAAGGTATTCAAATCCCGAAGGCATTCCTAAGCCGATCGTAGCCTTTCATTCTGAAGCGATCAAAAAAGAAAACGAGTATATCATCAGCGACGAAGAACTGGATAGGCTGGAAGATGACTATATCAAAGCGGTAAAGCTTGCGGAAAAAGCCGGCTTCGATGCGGTCGATATCAGAGCCTGCCACGGTTATCTGCTCAACGAACTGTTTGCTGCATACGATCGTCCCGGAAAATATGGAGGACCTTTCGAAAACAGAACCAGACTATTCGTCAGCATCTGCAAAAGAGCGATGAAAGAATCCGGGATCACTGTAGGCGTCAGGCTGAACATGTATGATGGCGTTGCCTATCCTTACGGCTGGGGCTGCAGCAAGGACGGACAGTTGAAGATGGATCTGGAGGAAGCGCTGCGACTGATCGGCATTCTTTATTCATCGGGGATCCGTCTGTTCAATGTCACCAACGGCATCGGCGCATGTTCGCCGTTCATGATTAGACCTTACGATTCCGGAGGTCCGGAACCTGCCGAGCACCAGCTGGAAGGAATCGAAAGAATGCAGGTCTGCGCAAAGCTCGTGAAGCAGCACGCACCGGAAGCGGCAGTCGTTGTTTCCGGCCTGACTTGGCTCAGGGAGTATTCGGCGAATGTCGCAGCCGGCGGCATAGAAAACAAGTATTACGACATTGCCGGGTTCGGAAGACAGTCCATCGCCTATCCGGGATTTGCCAACGACATTCTGAAAGACGGCACGGTGAAAAGGGAACACTTCTGCAGGACCTGCTGCGGATGTACGAACCTTATTAAAGTTAAGAAAGAGGAGCTGGTCTGCGTGTTTAAGGAACAGCTGGCCAAGGAGGCTTAAAAGATGAAATACAGATTGGGACTGATAGCCAAGGATATTAAGAACTCGGTGAATCCGTATGTGTATGCGACATACGGAAAGGATCTGGGTGAAGAAGTTGAATTTGAAATCAGAAACATTCCTGAGGAACAGCTGGAAGCGGAACTGGAAAAAACCAGGACAGACTGGCACGGATATCACATCACGATGCCATACAAGATCGTCGCCATGAAATACATGGACGAACTGGATGAATCAGCCGTGAAATGCGGTTCGGTCAACACGGTTGTCGTCAAAGAAGGGAAACTGGTCGGATACAATACCGACGGCTGGGGCCTGGTGAGATGCCTGAAAAACAACGGAGTCGAAACGGAAGGCAAAAGGATCGTGATGCTGGGAGCCGGAGGAGTCGGCAGCAGTATCGCCTATAATCTTTTCATAAACAAAGTCGCTCATGTCGATGTTGTCAACATATATTTGAAACAGGCTCAGGATCTTTGTGACCGATATGAAGGTTTTGATGCTTATCCGCTGGATTACGACACGCTTACGAAGCTGTGTAAGAATGCGGATATATTCATTAATGCTTCCGTCATGGGCCAGATCGGCTATGACGAATTCAGCGATTTCACTTTCCTGGACGCTATAGGAAAAGACGGTGTCGTTTTCGATGTCAATTACTCAAACCCTGATTCACTGCTGGTGCCTGAAGCCAGAAAAAGAGGCATGCGGGCATGGAACGGAAGAGGGATGACCGCGTCTCAGGCGATCGGTGCCTGCCGTCTCTGGTTTGGAAAAGAGCCTTCGCTGGAGGCTTATAAAGGAATTCTGTCTCATTTTGAAGAAATAGATAAGAAACAGTAAGGAGTTATATATGGAGAAAAAAGTAGCTTTCTTTCACACCACTATGGGTACGCCACTTCCTTTGAAAAAGGCCTTCGAAGAGAAGTATCCCGGTATCCAGCTGATTACTGTCATGGATGACAGCGTTCTGCCGGAAGTCGACGCCAACAACGGCATATATACGCCGGGCATTGTCAGGAGACTGGTCAATTTCGGAACCAATGCGCAGATGCAGGGAGCGGTCGTCGCCTGCTGCATGTGTACAACGCTGACAATGGCCGTCCAGGAGGCCCAGAAAGCCATGGATATCCCGTTCCTCACGATTGACGGACCAATGCTGGCGGAAGCCGTCACCAAAGGAGACAGACTGGCACTGATCGTGACCGCCAAGACGACGATCGAAGCATCCGGAAGAAGCGCCAGGCAGGCAGCCGAAAGAGCCGGGAAACCGGACATGGACATTGATGTCATTCTGGTTGAAGGGGCTTTTGAAGCCAAAAACAAGCTTCATGACAACGAGCTGCACGACAGGCTGGTTGTCGAATGTGCTCGGAAAGTCGCAGAGAATCACGACGTCATCGCTCTGGCACAGGTTTCAATGGTAGACTGTGCGAAACAGCTGGAAGATCTGAAGATTCCTGTTCTGACCAGTCTTGACTCGGGTATTGCCCAGCTGGAAAGGTATTTGAGATAAACATGAAGAAACTGTACTTTATCTATACGATCCCTGATTTCTACAATGCCTTATACAAACCGGTGATGTATCGGGAGTTTGAAAGAAAAGACGACCTGATTGTCAGATTCACGGCCGATACCTCGCTGCTTCAGGAAACCCTGGCCAATAACGTAATTCCAAGCAAGACGACAAAGCAGCGGCTCTTCGGTTTTGCCAAGTGTGCCGAAGCCGATGGTGCAGACTGTATCGTAGTAGGATGCACAGCAATCAATACAGCCACGAAAGAGATATCGCAGATGCTGGAAACGCCGATGTTTTCCATTGATGAGCCGATGATCCAGGCCGTTCTTGCAGACGGCCACAAAAAGATCGCGGTCCTCTCGCATACGCCGATCAATGCCGGAACGATAAAAAGAAGACTTCTTGCCGAAGATCCGGGATTAACGGTAGATCTTTATCCGGTAGAAGGAGCGAAAGAGGCCTTTGAGAAAGGCGATATGGATGAATTAAGGGCGCTGCTGAAGAAGGGTGCCGAGAACATACCCGAGGGCTATGACTGCATCGTTTGTGGACATATCTCGGCAGAAGATACAGACTTTTCACGGATATCAGTACCGGTATACAGGACCGGTGAATATGCGATAAAAGCAATCAACAGATCATTGAAAGGATAAGATATGAAGATTACAAATGTAAGTGCGATGATACTGAGGTATCAGTATGAAAACGCGATTGCCGATGCTCAGAACTATTTTTCCGTTAGAAACGCCGTCATCGTAACGGTAGAGACTGATGCCGGCATATCAGGAATCGGTGAAGCAGCCTGTTTCGGCGGACCTGCCGAGTCAACCAAGTTTATTGTTGAAAAAGAGCTTGGTCCGATCGTCATCGGTGAAGATCCGACGAATATCGAACGTCTCTGGAAAAAAATGTTTGACAGAACCAGGCAGCATGGACGCGGAGGTATCATTTTCTCGGCTATGTCCGGTATCGATGTCGCCCTTTGGGATATTCTGGGAAAACACGCCAACTGCCCGGTTTACAAGCTTTTGGGCGGATACTCCGACAGACTTCTGCCATATGCATCAAGCGGCTTCTATACCAAAGGAAAAGAGAAGGAACAGATGGCTGCGGAAGTCGAGAGTTATTTTAAGCAGGGATTCAAATATGCCAAGATCAAGGTAGGTAGAAATCCCGGTGTCTTCCTGTCCCCTCTGGAGAACATGCAGGCAAACGATGAATGTACCTATACGTTGGAAGAAGACTACGAAAGAGTCAAGGCATGTACAGATGTCGCTGACCGGTACGGAGCCAGAATCATGGTTGATGCCAACAATACATACAATACTTATACGGCAATCAAAATGGGAAAAGCGTTCCAGGATCTGGGTGTCTTCTGGCTGGAAGAACCGCTGCATCTGGACAATATCGAAGGTTCTATCGAACTGGCGCAGGCTCTGGATATGCCAGTAGCCGGATATGAGTCGGAAACCGGACTGTTCAATTTCCGTGAATACATCAACAGACACGCCGTCGATATCGTCCAGCCGGATACGATCTGGTCCGGAGGTATTACCGAATGCGTGAAGATCGCCAACTATGCCTATGCCCATAACATGCCGTGTATGCCGCATGTCTTCTCCTCGGCCGTCTCCCTGATGGCTAACGCCCACTTCCTGGCTTCGATCTCCAACCAGGGCATTTTAGAGATGGACAGAAACGTTTATCCGCTGCGTGATGAACTCCTGAAAGAACCTCTGACGCTTGCGGAAGACGGCTACGTCTATCTGCCACAGAAACCTGGACTTGGCATCGAGCTTGATGAAAAGACCGTTGAAAAGTATCGGGTCGGCTAAGCAAAAGCATTGTTTCCTTAAAAGAGTGACTCAGGTCACTCTTTAAAATGTATGAAAAAATGTTTTAGTTTTAATACATTTATATGCTATAATTTTTTCGGTTTTGTTAAGAGGAACAGATTATGGCAGAAAAAAAAGAATCAGTGGTATCACAACTATACCGGGAATTCAAAAGACAGATCATCACTTCACGGATGGTTCCGGGTCAGCTTCTGATGGCTCAGAAACTGGCACAGGATTTCGGCGTGAGCAGGACTCCGGTCAGAGAGGCTTTGATCAGGCTTAAGGAAGAAGGCCTTGTCGAGGATGCCGGCGGACATAAGTTTAAAGTGTCGGCATTGAGCTGGAAAATGGTTGAGGATTCCTATCATGCCAGAGAGATCATCGAAGGCGAATGCATCGCCTATGCCGCCAAGAACGCAACAAAAGAACAGATCGCCGTTTTGGAAAAGCTGTGTAAGGAGATGTCCAAGGTCAACAACGAAGCCAAGTACGATGCGTACTTTGCGCTGGATCAGGATTTTCACTATGAGATCGTCAAGATCATGGACAATGACAGGATAACCGATTTCATGTCCAAGAACGCGGATGAAATGCAGAGGATCAGATACTACACCAGATCACTAAAACATAATATTGAAGTCAGCTATCATGAACATGTAGAGATGACGGAAGCGATTAAAGCAAGGAATCCGGTTCTTGCGAAAAAACTCATCTCTAAGCATTTGAGAAGAGTTGTCAACGATTTGAGAGACCTCAAGGAAGAAGAGAAGATCTATCCTTTGACCTTGATATCATAAAAAAAGATCGTCCAGATCTTTTTTTAATATAACGTCACACAGGGCCCGTCTTTCAGCTGCGGAGCATCCGGTCCGTATTCCATGATCTCGATGCGATAGCCGTTGGGATCGGTACACCACATCTGCAGATTGCCGTCTCTGGCAACCTTAATATCTGTCACCCCCTGGATGCCGTTTTCCAGAAGCAGTCCATGCATTGCGGCGATGTCGTCGGTTCTGAAAGCCAGGTGGTTCCTGCCCAGCTTGTCGGAAAGAGGAAACTGTTCCGGACGGGGATAAAACAGTTCCAGCAGCGAACCGTCGGGAAATCTGAGCATTTCGATCCACGGCGTTCCTTTGGGTTCCTCGATCTTCATGATGATCTTCCCTTCGAAGAGCCGCGTATAGAAATCAAGGCTTGCCTCCATATCTCTTGTCGACAGACCGGTGTGTGCCAATCCTCTAATCATTTTCATACCGCCTTTCTACATCATTATTATAATAATTGTAATTCAATATTAGAAAATGTATACATAAATGAATATTCAAAATGTAGCAATTATTGTATAATTTAATTGCGAATAGGTTCGCGATACATGTAATTAGGAGGTACAAATGAAAAAATTAATTACATTATTGCTTGCTGTACTGATCGTATTCGGCATGACTGCCTGCGGTAATGGCGGCGGCGGAAACGAAGGCGGCGGTGCAGAAGCAGAAACGATCCGTATCGGTGTAGTTTCCACCTTCTCCGGAAACAACTCCGGACATGGCGAATACTGCAAAGAAGGCGCTGAACTTTGGAAAGAAGAAGTTAACGCCAACGGCGGTATCAATGGTAAACTGGTCGAGCTCGTTTATGAAGACAACGGCGATACCAACGAGTCCTATCAGTCAGCATTCGTCAAAATGCTTTCTGAAGACAATGTAGTTGCTGTCTATTCGAACGGCTTCTCTGATCAGGTAACCATGGTCATTCCTGATGCCGATACATATCAGATCCCGTTCCTTGCCGGCAACTCTTCACAGGCTTGCCTGAATCAGGGTTCTGATTACTACTGGATGATCCGTCTTTCTGACGCGATCGTATCTCCGACGATGGCGAATGCCTGTGTCGACCTGCTGAACATGAGCAAAGTCGCTATCCTTCAGGTCAACGACAGCTACGGCGATGGCATGGCAGACTTCGTTGAAGAAGCATTAAAAGCAAGAGGCGCTGAAGTAGCTCTTCGTCTGAGCTTCGACGGTGACGTCGTTCAGTTCAACTCTTATCTTGCACAGGTCGAGGCTGCCGGTGTTGACGGTATCGTAGGTATCGCTCACCAGGAACAGTGCGGTCCTCTGATGATGCAGATCGATGCAGCTGAAATCGATGTTCCGCTGATGGGCTGCTCACAGTTCGCAACCGCTCTGGCTATCGACACTGCCGGCGAATCCGCAGATGGCTGGTACTCACTGGCTGACTGGACAAATGAAGCCGACACAGAAACCGCTCAGGCATTTGTTAAAGCTTACACGGAGAAGTGGGGCAGAGTTCCTGACATGCAGTCGGTTGTCTGCTACGATGCAATGCACATCTTACAGGCCGCTATCGAATCCATCGACGGCGAAATCACTCCGGCTGCCATCAACGAGGCAATCTACAAGACCAACAACATCGTAGGTGCAATGTCCACTTACAAGTGTGACAGCTCCAACCCTGCATACGAGCACTGCCTCGGTCAGAGCATCTTCACGACTCAGACTGTCAACGGTTCCGGTGTTGTTATCGGTGTTGCACAGCGCTAATTTAATCTGATCTGATTTTTGAAAAAATATCATCCATGGGCAACCATGGATGATATTTGATTTTTATATATCGGAGAGAATGATATGTACTTACAATTATTGATCGTCGGGATCGCCATGGGAATGATCTATGCCCTGCTGTCGCTGGGTATCGTTCTGCTTGTGCGTGCCGTAGGCGTGCTTAATTTCGCAGAAGGCCAGCTGTTCATGCTGGGGGCATATGTTACTTTCTGTCTGACTTATCAGGTCGGCATGCCTTTGTGGCTGATGATCCCTATTGCTGTCGTAATCCTGTTTCTGTTTGGCGTTCTTTTCATGTTCAGCATCTACTGGCCGTTAAGAAAATCCACCTGGAGCGCTACGATCATCATCAGCTGTCTGGGAGCTTCCTCGGTCATATCGGAACTGGTCAAGGTCATCTGGGGGAATAACCCGCTTGTCTATGCACCTCTGATCAAAGGAACGGTAAAGATCGGCGGAGTCAATCTGGAATATCAGTATCTGATCATTATTGCCGTATGCATCCTGATGATTTTCCTGATCCAGATGCTTTTTGACAAGATGTACGTAGGCAGAATCATGCAGGCGGCTGCCCAGAACAAATATGCTGCCGGATTGCTTGGCGTTTCAGCTACCTTGACCGTTGCCGCGACATACGGCATATCGGCTGCTCTGGTAGGCATCGGCGGATGGCTGGTTGCTCCTTTGTTTCTGGTCAGGACCGGTCTTAGTGATTTCCTGCTGAAAGGTTTTGCCGGAATGGTCATTGGCGGATATGGAAGCGTTAAAGGCGCCGTCATCGGTTCGATCCTTGTAGGAATCATCGAATCCTACGCCGTTCTGCTGACCACCACTTATCAGAACGCCATCGTCTTCCTGGTACTGATCGTCTTCCTGGTAATCAAACCGGATGGACTGATCAAGGGCAAGATATCGGAGAAAGCGTGATCCTATGACGAAACGTTTACTGAATAGAAAGACTATTATCGGTGCGGTATCGCTGCTGCTGTTCGTCCTGCTGTTTTATTTGTATATTCCTAACAACACAGGTGCCTATACGATAACGGTATGGAACAGCGCACTGATCTACTTCATGGCCAACATCGGTACAGCCATCATGCTGGGATCGTGCGGCATGGTTTCTTTTGCCTCTCCGGCTTTTATGGGACTGGGCGCTTATACCAGCGTCTATATCTGCATGAACTACGGCGTCAATCCGTTTATTACGATGCTGATCGGAATGCTGGTATCGATGCTTTTTGCCGTTCTGATCGGAATGGCTCTGATGAGACTCAACGGGACTTTCTTTACCTTCTCGACAGTCGCTCTTTGTCAGATCGCCTATACGGTATACAACGGCTGGAAGCCGGTAACCGGCGGTCCTAACGGCATTCCGCGTGTTCCTCAGTTTACAGCCTTCGGCTGGGTGGCAAAAACATATTTCGATAATTACTATGTACTCCTAACGATTGCGATTATTGCTTTTGTTTTGGCCAACAGACTGGGAAAAACCAATTTCGGACGGGCAATGAATTCCGTCAGAGACAATGAATTAGTCGCTAAAACGACAGGTATCAACGTGTTTAGGACCAAGGTCACGGCGTTTGCAATCGCCGCCGGGTTCGCCGGTATTGCCGGTGCCTGCCTTGCCCACAGCACACACTATGTCGTTTCAACATATTTTACTTATTCCAATGCCACGATGTACATCATTCAGGTCATGATCGGTGGCGTCTACAATATTGTCGGCGTTTTCGCCGGAACGATTCTGATCACAATGCTGCCGGAATGGCTTAGACCTTTGCAGGAGTACATCAAGCTGGTCTATGGCGTGGGCGTCATCCTGCTGATGATCTTTATGCCGATGGGCATCTGGGGACTTGGTTCCGATTTCATCAAAAGGATTAAGAAGAGATATCACATCAAAGACAACGTTACGCCGATCGGCGTTCTTGCTGAAGATCAGGAGGTAGGAAAATGAATAGACCAATACTTGAACTGATCGATGTCAACAAGGCTTTCGGCGGTGTTGTCGTCGCTGAACATGTCAATCTGAAACTGTATCCGGGAGAGATCCACGGACTGATCGGACCTAACGGTGCCGGAAAGACGACGCTGCTTAATCTGATTTCAGGTATCTATGAAATGGATAGCGGACGCATTGAATTGAACGGTGAGGATATCTCGAATATGCCGGCTTATCTTAGAGCCAGAAAAGGTATTGGCAGAACATTCCAGATGCCGCGCTTTCTGGACAAGGCAGACATTGAGGAAAACATCCGCATTGCCGATGACCTGGCCAATCCGGTATCTTTCCTGAAATCGTATTTCGGAAAGAACGACCGGGCCTATGTACCTAGACTCAATGAACTGACCAGGATCGCCGGTTTTTCCTTTAACCTTGAAGACGACATCTCCAGCCTGACCTTCGGACAGAGGAAGATGCTGGAAATCATCCGGGCGATACTGGCAAACCACAAGGTGCTTCTGGTAGATGAGCCTGCCGCAGGACTGAACGGAGCCGAGATCGAGAACGAGATCAGCCTGCTGAAGCATGCGGCAAAGAATATGAACATGGGCATCCTGCTCATAGAACACTCAATGGATATGATCATGAACATCTGCAGCAATATTACAGTCATCAACTTCGGTTCTGTCATCGGAAACGGAACTCCTGATGAAATCGCCGCAAATCAGGATGTCATTGAAGCATACCTGGGAAGGAGTAAAGATGCTTAAGATACAAGATCTTAAAGTCCGTTACGGTTCGATAGAAGCCGTCAAGGGTGTGAACATTGAAGTGAAGGACGATGCTATCGTCTGCCTGATCGGCTCCAACGGTGCCGGCAAGACCTCGATCCTGAAGGCAATATCCGGCGTGGTGGAGCATTCCGGTCTGATCGAATACAACGGCGAGGACATCAGTTCCGCCAGCAACATTCATATCGCTAAACTGGGAATACAGCATGTTCCGGAAGGACGGCAGGTTTTCCCGGGACTGACGGTCTTCGAAAATCTGGAGATCGGCTGTGTCAACTGGCGCGGCTATTTCGGTAAAGCCGATCACAAAGAGGAACTGGAATATGTTTATTCGATGTTCCCTCGTCTCAAGGAGAGAGAAAAACAGCTTGCCTGGTCTCTTTCCGGAGGTGAACAGCAGATGCTGGCGATTGGCAGAGCGCTGATGGGAAGACCAAAGCTTCTGCTTCTGGATGAACCTTCCATGGGTCTGGCTCCGCTGGTAATTGAGGAACTGTTCCAAAAGATTACGGAAATCAACAAAAAGACCGGCCTGCCGATCCTGATGGTTGAACAGAACGCCAGAATGGCCCTGTCCGTTTCAGATTACACGTATATCATTGAACAGGGTCAGATCTCTATGGAAGGAGCTTCTGCAGACCTGATTCACGATGACAGAGTCGAAGCGGCGTATTTTGGAAAGAGCTGGAAAGTAAAGAAAGAGGTATGAAATGAACGAGATACTTGATTTTATCCTGAAAAACAAAGTCATTACGATCTGCCGGAAAGTGTACGGCGACGATCTGATGAATCTGGCTAAGGCACTTACGGAAGGCGGCGTCAAAATGATCGAAGTGACCTTCGACCAGGAAGACCCGGATTGTGTTCGCAAGACTTCTGAAGCAATCAGCACACTGAAGGACTATTTCAAAAACGAGATGCATTTCGGAGCCGGCACGGTATTGAATACGGAACAGGTTGAAGCGGCCTATGCCGCAGGAGCGAAATACATCATCGCACCGAACGTCAACCTTGATGTAATCAGAAGAACCAAGGAACTGGGACTGATCTCCATACCCGGAGCGATGACGCCTAGCGAAGTAATGACGGCTTATGACAACGGAGCAGACATCGTTAAACTGTTCCCTGCCAACTATCTCGGATTCTCGTATATCAAGGATCTAAGAGCACCGATCAACCATGTCAAGCTTCTGGCGACAGGAGGAGTTACAGAAGAGAACTTCGAAGCTTTCCTGAAAGCGGGACTGGTCGGAGCCGGCGTATCTTCAAGACTGTGCGATAAGAAACTGATCGCCGCAGGCGATTTTGCTGAAATCACCAGAAGAGCAAAAGTCTTCTCAAAGATCGCAAAACAGTATGAATAAGAAGTTCGTCGGTTTCGGTGAACTTCTGCTCAGATTGACCCCGGAAGGCTATCTGCGCTTCAGACAAGCAAGCAGGTTCAATCTGAACTATACCGGTGCCGAAGGAAACATGTGCATCGCTCTGGCCAACATGGGCATGGATGCAGCGCTTGTCAGCAAGATCCCCGATAACGAGATCGGACAATGTGCACTGGATATGCTGGAAAGATATGGTGTCAATACGGAACATGTACCAAGAGGCGGAGAAAGACTGGGGGTCTATTATCTGGAAAAAGGCGCATCGCAGCGTCCTTCAAAAATCATATACGACCGCAAGTATTCTTCGATTTCTCAGGCCGAGCCTTCAGAGTTCGACTGGGAAAAGATCCTGCAGGATGCCGGCTGGTTCCATTTTACCGGCATTACGGCGGCACTTTCGGACAACTGTGCACAGATGTGTCTTGATGCCTGCAGATGCGCACGCAGCCTTGGAATAAAAGTCAGCTGCGACCTCAATTACCGCAAGAATCTGTGGAGCACCGAAAAAGCCCGATCGGTAATGATACCTTTGATGGAATATGTCGATGTACTGTTTGCCAACGAAGAAGACAGCGGGAACGTTCTAAATGTTCATGCCGACGACAGCAACATCGAGGAAGGAAAGCTGTCGATTGAAGGATACTCCGATCTGGCCTTCAGACTGAAAGAACGTTTCGGATTTGAAAGAGTATGTATCAGTCTGAGAGAATCCCTCAGTGCTTCTGACAACAACTGGTCCGGACTCATGTATGCGGATGGAAAGACCTATGTTTCTAGAAAATACCCCATCCATCTGGTCGACAGAGTAGGCGGAGGCGACTCCTTTGCTTCCGGAATGATCTATGCGCTGATGAATGAATACGAGAATCAGGAAGCCATTGAATTTGCTGTTGCAGCTTCCTGTCTGAAACAGACGATCGAATACGATTTCAACCTGGCCTCTGTGGATGAAGTGAAAGCCCTGATGAAGGGAAGCGGTTCAGGAAGAGTACAAAGATAAAATGATCCGTTGTTTGTCAAAAGACAGATAACGGATCTTTTTCATTCGTTTAGAAAGCGTTTTGGCAGGATATAGTACAATAAGGGCGTATGAAAAAAGAGAAAAACAAGGAAACCGGCAGTTCAATACCGGTGGAGATCGGAATCCCTCAACATGCCGTTCTGTATGCCTTGATCTGTAAGAGCTGTTTTCAAAACGCCTGTAGGAAAGAAGCGGAAGACATGGTCAGAGAGGTCACGGAAACATATGGCAGGAAACGCGGCAACAGAATGCGTCTTCTGACGGCAGAAAACGGGGAAGACATCGGCATGAATTCATTCCTGATCCACGCGGAATGGCAGGGAAAGAAAGACGAAAACCAAAGCAGGATGTATTATGAAAACGACAGGACGGTATCGGAAGTAACGAAGTGTGCCTGGTACGAAGCCTGGAAAAAATATGACTTGCTGAAATACGGTTCCTATTATTGCCGGTATATCGACAAGGCCATCTGTGAAGCTTATGACGGCGGGTTTGAATTGAATGTTTCTTCCGTGTTAAGCCAAGGCGAATCCAGCTGCCGTTTTGAATGGACAAAACAGGCTGACGAAAAGACCGTCACGGAAGGAAAGGCCGGTTCAAAATGGATCCTGCCGTTCTCGTTCCATTGTCGGGAACTGTATCGCTGTGCACAGGAAGTGCTGAAAAAACACAGTAAAACAGAAATCCTTCTAAAAATACAAGCAGAATTCATCAAAATCTTCCCGGATACAGTAAAACTGTTCGGTAAAGAAGAAGATTTATGATAGAATGCATAAGAAACGGTTCAAACAGAGAAAGAAACAGACCTGTTTAAAGAAAAATAAAGAAAAGAGGTAGATCTATGTATAAAACCAAAGAACTGTTCGATCTGGAACATACGCTGGCGAAAGATTATCTGAAACAGTACGAATATCCCTGGGAAGCCTTAAAAGGGATCAAGGAACTGATCATCAAACTGGGACAGCAGCTGGATCCAAACGAGTACACGGAAGTCTCGGAACACGTCTGGATCCACAAGGATGCCACAGTCTTCCCTAGTGCCTATATCGCCGCGCCGTGTATTATCGGAGCAGGAACAGAAGTAAGACACTGTGCCTTCATCCGCGGATCGGCACTGGTTGGAGAAAACTGTGTCGTAGGAAACAGCTGCGAACTGAAAAACGTGATCCTGTTTGATCACGTCCAGACACCGCACTACAACTACGTCGGTGATTCCATTCTGGGATACTATGCCCACATGGGTGCCGGAAGCATTACTTCGAATGTCAAGTCGGACAAGAAACCGGTCGTTGTCCATGGCGAGGAAGATGTTGAGACCGGACTGAAGAAGTTCGGCGCAATGATCGGCGATCATGTGGAAGTCGGATGCAACTCGGTTTTGAATCCGGGAACGGTGATCGGAAGAAACTCCAACGTTTATCCGCTGGCCAGAGTCAGAGGCATTATCCCTTCCGATTCGATCTACAAAGATGAAAACAACGTCGTGGAGAAACATGGATGATCAAAGGTGTGATCTTTGATCTGGACGGAACGACTTTATATACGCTGGATGATCTTCATCACGCTGTCAATCTGACCATGCGTCATTTCGGCTTTCCGGAAAAAACGCCGGACGAAGTCAGGGCAGGTGTAGGCAACGGTTTCCAGAAACTGATCGATGCGATCGTTCCGGAAGGAACCAAGGAAGAAAAAAGGAAAAAAGTCGGCCTGTATTACCGCGATATTTATCGGGAAAACTGCTGCATTGATACCAAGCCTTATGAAGGAATGAAGGAAGTATTAAAGATCCTGCAGAAGAATGGAATACAGCTGGCCATCAATTCCAATAAGAGCGATAACACCACAAAGATCCTGATTGGAAAGTGTTTCCCGGATATTTCCTTTACGGAAGTCATGGGCGCAAGAGAAGACATTCCGCGCAAGCCGGATCCTACCGGAGCGCAGATGATCCTGGATCTGATGAAGATCAGCAAGGAAGAGGCACTCTATGTCGGGGACAGCGATACCGACATGCTGACAGGAAAGAATGCCGGAATCAGAACGGCCGGATGTCTTTGGGGATATCGGGATCTTAAGACTTTAAAAGAAAGCGGTGCCGATATCATCCTGTCCAGACCGGAAGAACTGCTGAATTATCTGAATGAATAAGAGTCCTGCCAAAGGACTTTTTCTTATATTAAGAATTTCAATGCGTCCTGTCCGGACGAGATTGCTGGCAGGAGCATCTGTATCGATGGGGATATCGGCGAAATATTGATGAAGATAAAATAACTGTAAGGTTTCAGAAGAAAGGATCACGGCTCCCATGTTGTCATCATCGACAGTAAGGGGGCCTTGTTTTATTTTTTACACTACTTGAAATAATTTCAATTAATCAGTTAAAATGAAACTGATGAAAACAGGAGATAAGGTTTATTACAACAGGAACGGACAGCCTGCGGAAGCGGAAGTGATCCGCATTTGCGGAGACTACGTGACACTGCGTTATAATGTGACAGTATGGATCGGGAACGACAATCCCTACTTTAATATGCATGGAGGATTCCGTTTAAGAAAGAACAGAGTCTTTACGGATAAAAAAGAGCTGGAAGAAGCGATCAAGAAACAGCGCGAGAGACAATATAAAAACATATCTGTAGGTATATAATGATAGAAGAATACCGGTGAATATGAAAACATTAAAAGACATTAAAATCGGCGAAAAAGCCGTCATTACAAAAGTAAACGGAGACGGCGCTCTCCGTCAGCACCTGCTGGATATGGGCGTCATACCGGGCGTGGAAGTCACGGTCGTCAAGTATGCTCCGATGGGGGATCCGATCGAGATCCTGCTTCACGGATACGAACTGACCCTGCGTCTGGAAGATGCGCAGCAGATTGAAACGGAACCCGTTTCTGCTAAAGAAGAAGAAAAGTCTATAAAAAACAGGAAACACCAAAAGACACCGCATCCGGGTCTTGGTGAAGGAGGAAAATTTCATCCGAAAGGAAGCGGTGATCCTCTGCCGGAAGGAACGATCCTGACTTTTGCGCTAGTAGGAAACCAGAACAGCGGCAAGACCACCCTGTTCAACCGTCTGACCGGTTCCAATCAGCACGTCGGTAATTTTCCGGGCGTAACAGTAGACCGAAAAGACGGCGTGATCCAGGGGCATCCGGATACGCTGATTACCGATCTCCCGGGCATTTATTCCATGTCTCCTTACAGCAGTGAGGAGATCGTTTCCCGTAACTTTGTATTAAACGAAAAACCGAAAGCCATCATTAATATCGTCGATGCGACAAATATTGAAAGAAACCTTTATCTGACCATGCAGCTGCTGGAAATGGATATTCCGATGGTGGTGGCATTGAATATGATGGATGAAGTCATCGGTTCGGGCGGCAGCATCGATATCAACGCCATGGAAGAAGCACTGAAAGTTCCGGTCGTAAGTATATCCGCAGCCAAGAACCAGGGCATTGAAGAATTGGTCGACCACGCTCTTCATATCGCAAAATACCAGGAAAGACCGATCCGTCAGGATTTCTGCGACGAGACGGATCATGGCGGTGCAGTACACCGCTGTCTGCACGGTATTGCCCATCTGATCGAAGACCATGCAAAGAGTGCCGGTATCCCGGTCCGTTTTGCCGCCAGTAAGGTCATTGAAGGCGATGAACTCGTTTTCTCCCAGCTCGATCTTGAACAGAACGAGAAAGAGATGATCGAACACATCATCCTGCAGATGGAGATGGAAAGAGGACTGGACCGCAGTGCGGCGATTGCCGACATGCGTTTCGCCTTTATTCACAAAGTCTGCGACAAGGCGGTGATCCGCATCTCTGAAAGTAGGGAAAAACTGAGAAGTGAAAGAATCGATAAAATACTGACCGGACAATATACGGCCATACCGGCCTTTATTCTGATCATGGGAGCGGTTTTCTGGCTGACCTTTAATGTGATCGGCGCCGCCCTTCAGGAACTTCTGGAAACAGGGATCGGAATAATAACCGATAGAGCGGATCAGCTGTTGAGTGCGTTGGGTGTCAACTCGGCCATACATAATCTTCTGATCAAAGGCGTTTTCGCGGGCGTAGGCAGCGTTTTGAGTTTCCTGCCTATTATTGTGACACTGTTCTTTTTCCTGTCTCTGATGGAAGACAGCGGCTATATCGCCAGAGTGGCCTTTGTCATGGATAAACTCTTAAGAAAGATCGGCCTGTCCGGACGCAGTATCGTACCGATGCTGATCGGATTCGGCTGCTCTGTTCCGGCTATTATGTCGACCAGGACGCTGCCGAGTGAAAGAGACCGCAAGATGACGATCCTGCTGATCCCGTTCATGAGCTGTTCCGCCAAACTGCCGATCTACGCCTTCTTTGTGAATGCTTTCTTCCCGAAACACGGAGCACTGATCATGATCGGTCTGTATCTGCTGGGCATACTGCTTTCGATCCTGATCGCCTATGCCTATAAGGGAACACTGTTTAAAGGATCGGCTGCTCCGTTTGTGATGGAACTGCCGAACTACCGCATCCCAAGTGCACAGAATGTCATTCGTCTGCTTTGGGAGAAAGCCAAAGATTTTCTGCAAAGAGCCTTCTCGGTCATTCTGATCGCGACCGTTGTTGTCTGGTTCCTGCAGAGCTTTGATCTGCATTTCAATCCGGTAACGGATCCTCATACCAGCATTCTGGCAATGCTATCGGGAATGATGGTGCCTCTGTTTAAACCGATCGGTCTGGGAGACTGGCGTATTGTTACGTCTTTGATTAGCGGTGTCATGGCCAAGGAAAGTGTCACATCGACGATGGAAGTTCTTTTTGGTCAGGATCTGTCAATGATCCTTACGCCTCTGGCTGCCGCATCGATGCTGGTATTCTCGCTGCTGTATACGCCGTGTATCGCAGCGATCGCCGCCGTGAAAAGAGAGATGGGAAACAAGTGGGCGATATCTGTCGTTCTTTGGCAGTGTTTTGTCGCCTGGATGGCTGCCTATCTGGTCAGGGCAATCGGATTGCTGCTGGGGATAGTATAAATGATTATTTTTACCGATGTTGATGGAACATTGTACGACTACGAGATCCGTCTTTCTTCTAGCGCTGTAGAAGCGATCCGCAAGCTTAGAAACAACGGTCATAAGGTCTATATGGTGACCGGCCGTTCCAAGGCAGAAAACAAGCAGGAAGTCTGGGATATCGGCTTTGACGGCATGATCGGGGGTAACGGTTCTTATGTGGAAAGCGATGGTGAAGTGATCCTTCATCAGACTATGAGTCTGAAACAGTGCCGGCAGTTCGTCGACTGGTGCAGAAGCAGAAATATCGATTTCTATGAAGAAACCAACGACGGCCTGTTTGTCTCGGAGAATTTTATCGAAAACGCCAGAGAAACGCTTGTCCGATACATGATCGGTAAAGGGACAAGTGTCGAAGAAGCCGCTGGGATACAGGTGAAGAAACTGATCCACGGTCTTGTTGAAGGAGAGGAGCTGTATCGTGACGATGTCAATAAGATCTCGTTCATCCTTCGCTCTTACCAGGATCTTCTCGATGCGGAAAAAGATTTTTCTGATCTGTGTGTCGGAAGCTGGGGCGGCAGAGGAGAACTGGCGCTGTTTGGCGATATCGGCGTGAAAGGCGTAGACAAGGGAAAGGCGATCGAAATCCTGCTGAAACATCTTGGTGTCTCAAGAGATGAAACGATCGCGATTGGCGACGCGAAAGCCGATATACCGATGTTCCGGTCCTGTCATCTCAGTATCTGTATGGGTTCCGGGGGACAGGAAGCCAGAGAAGCCGCCGACTATATCACGGACGATGTCGACAAGGACGGATTCTTTAAAGCTTTCCGGCATTTCGGCCTGATTTAGATCCTGTTTTAGAAAGATTTATAATACATTATTTACATATATCGATTCCTATTCTGGTCGTTTGAAACTTTAGAGAAAAACAACGATGAAAAACCATTTTCGTGAAAAGAAAAAGCAGATGTTCGAAGAGTTCGACGCCTTCTATTCCGGATATCCGGCAGACGTATCCGACATACTGGAAAAGCTTGATGAAGAAGACCGGAAAGAACCCGATCGGACACCTTACCGGCTCAAGGCCATGCAGTACCGGATCCTGTCCGAGAACTGCCGGGTCAAGGTTTTTCGGCATTGTCCGTTCTATTTTGAAATCGTATCCGGCATTGCCCGGGGCAGGCTGGGAGCGAAGCTTCCGCTTTCGGAATCCGGCTTCGGCAGCTGGATCATTGAAAGAAACCGGAAAATCAACGATCCGTTCGTAGAATTCTTTAAGCCTTATGAGGAAGGCTATTTTCTGCATTCCCTTTCTAAATTCTTCGATGTGACCCACATCATACCGGGGTATGAAAATGTTTTTGCCTATGGATTCAACGGTCTTAAAAACAGAGTCCTGGACAAACTGGCAAACGAAAGCGATCCGGAACGCCTTGATTTTTACAAGGCCATGATCCAAGGCCTGGATGCGGGAATGCTGGTGGCTGAAAAGTTCGCTGCAGAAGCTGACAGGATGCTGAAAGAGGAAAACGATCCCGATGTCATTCGGAATCTGACACGGATCAGGGAGAGCGCCTTAAGATGCCCAAAGGAAGCGCCAAGGACCTTCTATGAAGCCCTGAACACCTACTGGTTTCTCCATGAGCTGCTGAAGATCTTCGACTGTCTTTCAATCGCTACGATCGGTCACATCGACCGGGAGCTGATCACCTATTACCGGAACGACATATCCAAAGGCATACTGACCAGGCAGGAAGCCGAAGAGCTGATCTATTACTACCTGTTAATAACGGACGGGATCTTCGACTACTACGAACAGGGAAGAGATCATCTCAACGCCAACATGGCCCTGACCATCGGCGGACAGAACCCGGATGGTTCCCCTGTCTACAACGAAATCACCTCGATCGTGCTCAAGGCGATGAGTGAACTCAAACTGGTCAATCCTAACGTTTCGGTAAGAGTAGGAAGTCAGGATGATCCACAGTATTTCAAGGAAATAGCTGAGATGATCGCCGGCGGATGCAACAACTATTCAATCATCAACGACGATACGGCGATTCCTTCCCTCGTCCGTGCCGGCATACCTCTGGAAGATGCCCGAATCTACGGAACCGGAGGCTGTCAGGAGACAGTCGTTCCAAATAAGCATCATTTCATGAGAGCCTTCATGTACATCAATCTGCCGATACTTTTCAACATGTCTCTGCACGGAAAGACGGAAGACAGGGAATATCTCGAAAAGCTTTTCCCGCTGGCGTTCTTTAACGAAGCGACAAATTATGAGGAAGTCTACAGGATCTTCTTAAAGAACTTCCGGGAATACTGTCTGGCAGTATCGGCAAAATTCAGGGAATATGCCCCGTACGCCAAGATCTACAATCCTCTCCCTTTGTATTCGACGACAGTCGATGACTGCATCGACAAGGGGAAAGATTATACCGATTCAGGAGCCCGCTTCTATAACGCCTCCATTTCTCTGGTCGGTGTCGGCACTTTGATTGACATGCTGTATACGGTCAAGACGGAAGTCTTTGAAAAAAGAAACTTCACCCTGAAACAGCTTTCCGACATGGCCATGAACGATTTTGAAGGGCCGGGCGAAGAACGGGTGCGTCAGTATCTGCTGAACCGGGTGAAAAAATACGGCAACGACGAAGAGGAACTGAACCGCTTTGCCGCAAAGATCTTCCACGATCTTGCCGAGCTGTCCAGCGGGATGGATGACGGTTTCGGAGGCAGATACGTCGCTTCGCTGTTCTCGTACAACTGGTATGCCAAGATGGGTTTCCATACGGAAGCGACGCTGGACGGACGGAAGGCGGGAAAGGCCTTCTCCCGTTCGATCGGACCTTCCGAGTACGGCAAGACGATCGAAATCTCCAAAGCTATTCATTCCATTTCAAGGATCGACAGCACGGAATATCCGGGGATCACCGTTCTTTATCTGGATATGCCTTATACCCGAAACAGACTGAATACGCAGTTCTATGTCGATCTGCTGCGTTATTTCATGGTAAACGGGGGATATGTGCTGCAGCTGAATATCGTCGACAGAGAGACGCTGATCGCCGCCAGAGAAGAACCCGACAAGTATCGGAACCTGGTCGTCAGAGTCTGCGGTTTCTCCGAATACTTCGTTTCCCTGAAGCCGGAACGGCAGGAGGAGATGATCAACCGAAACGAGGCCAGCCAATGAGTGGTGCACTGATATCCAGGATACAGCGTTTTTCTCTGCATGACGGAGACGGCGTCCGTACGACGGTGTTTTTCAAGGGCTGTCCGCTTCATTGCCGCTGGTGCCACAATCCCGAAACGATCACACCGGATAGAATCCTCATGACGCACTTTGAAAAGTGCATCGGCTGTAGAGCCTGTCTGGAAGCATGTCCGCATAAGGCCATCGTATTCGATGAAAACAGACATTTTGTCAAGAGGGAACTCTGCGACAGCTGCGGACGCTGTGCCGAGGTCTGTTTTCCGGAAGCCATGACGATCAACGGACAGTACTGTGATGTCGGAGAAATCATGAAGGAGATCGACAAAGACAAGGAACTGTATGCCCTTTCGAAAGGAGGCGTTACGCTGTCGGGAGGCGAGCCGATGCTTCACGCCGACTTCATCAGAGAACTGGGATCCGCCATCATAGAGAGAGGTTATACGTTATTCATCGATACGGCAGGATATGTCCCTTTCCGGGAATTTGAAAAGATCAACGACCTGGTCGATACTTATCTTTACGACATCAAATCCATGAATCCCGATACGCACCGCTTCATTACCGGAAAAGACAACGCCCTCATTCTGGAAAATGTCAGAAAACTTTCTGATCTGGGTAAGGATATCATTATTCGGATGCCGATCATGGAAGATGTCAACGACAGCGACGAAAACATCTCCGCAGCCATCGCCTTCATCAAAGAACTGAAAAGCGTCAGACAGATCGACATCCTTCCGATCCACAAGCTGGCGTCAGCCAAATACAGAAGTCTGGATCTCGACTACTCTTTTGTGGAAGACCGCAAAGAAACGGATAAAACCGTGATCCGGAAGATCATAGAGCGCTTTGTTGAAAACGGGATGAACGCCAAAGAAAACTGAAAGGAAACCCTTTATTTTACAGTTTATTTAAGATAGAATATTTTTATCACGTGGAAGAGACGAGTAGGACATCTAAGGTCATTAAGCGAGTTCCTGAGGGTGGAAGAGGAACGGATACATCTGTCTGAATAAAAACTTGGAGTGAGTCGTTCGTCGCGTTAAGACGGAATGAAGGTGCCCGTACATCGTGCGGGAACTAAGGTGGTACCGCGTTATTGACGTCCTTAGAGATAGGGACGTTTTCTTTTATCGTCAGGAAGGAGAAAGACATGGAAAGAGAATTCAACGATCAGGAACTGGTAAGAAGACAGAAAATGGAAGACCTGAGAGCCAAGGGCATCGACCCGTTCGGCCAGGCTTTTGAGAGGACCGCAAACTCGAAATCGATCAAAGAGGAATACGGCACATTCAATAAAGAGGAACTGGAAGCCAAGGCAGTAGAGGTATCCATTGCCGGAAGGATCATGTCCAAGCGCAGAATGGGCAAGATGTGCTTCATGCATATTCTGGACAAGGACGGTCAGATTCAGCTGGTCATCAATAAGATGGATGTCGGAGAGGAAGCCTACGAACTGGTGAAGGCTGCCGATATCGGCGATATCATTGGTATCAAGGGAACGGTCTACAGAACCAATCCTACGGAATCCAATCCGAACGGTGAACTGTCGGTCTATGTCAGGGAATACACGCACCTGACGAAAGCCTTAAGACCTCTGCCGGAGAAATTCCACGGTCTGACTGATGTCGAAGAAAGATATAGAAGAAGATATGTCGACCTGATCATGAATGACGATGCCAGAAGGATCGCCTTCCTGAGACCGGCCATCATCCGGGCCATTCAGCAGAATCTGGATGCCCAGGGTCTGGTTGAAGTCGAAACACCGGTTCTGAATCCGATTCTTGGCGGAGCGAGCGCCAGACCTTTCGTCACGCATCACAACGCCTTGAACAAGGATTTCTATCTACGTATCGCAACCGAGCTTTATCTGAAGAGACTGATCGTCGGCGGCATGGAAGGCGTCTACGAGATCGGCAGACTGTTTAGAAATGAAGGCATGGACCTGAAGCACAATCCGGAATTCACGACCATCGAGGCCTATGTCGCCTATTCCGATCTGGAAGGCATGATGAAGCTGTGTGAGAACCTGATGGAAGAAGTATCCATGAAGGTGCTGGGCACGACCGAAATACAGACAGGCGATCATACGATATCCCTGAAGGCTCCGTTCAAGAGAGTGAACATGACCGATGCGGTCAACGAAAAGACCGGAAAGGACTTTAGAACGATCTCTCTGGAAGAGGCGGAAGAAGTCTGCACACAATTCAACGTCAATCTGGAGAAACACGAGCACGATCTCGGCCACATTATCAACAATCTTTTCGAAACACTCTGTGAAGAAGACATGACCGGTCCGGTCTTCGTCTGCGGACATCCGATTGAGATCTCTCCACTGGCTAAGAAAGATCCGAAGGATCCTAGATTTACACTCCGATTCGAACTCTACATCAATGGTACGGAGTATGCCAACGCCTTTACCGAACTCAACGATCCGATCGATCAGTACGAGAGATTCGAGAACCAGCTCAAGGCGAAAGAACTGGGCGATGCGGAAGCGACCGATATGGATATGGACTATGTAGAAGCGCTGGAATACGGACTTCCGCCAACGGGCGGTATCGGCATCGGTATCGACAGGTTCGTGATGCTGCTGGCGCAGACGGAATCGATCCGGGAAGTTCTCCTGTTCCCGACCATGAAACCGAGAGAAGGAGAAAGAAGCGCCATCAAGGTTGTAGAAGAAACAGAAGAAGTCATCGATTTCTCCAAGGTCGAAATCGAACCGCTGTTTGAAGACTACGTCGATTTCGAGACTTTCTCCAAATCTGACTTCAGAGCCGTTAAGGTATTAAGCTGTGAAGCCGTACCGAAGTCAAAGAAGCTTCTGAAGTTCAGACTGGATGACGGAACAGGAAAGGAAAGAACCATTCTCTCCGGTATCCATGAATACTATGAACCGGAGGAACTGATCGGCAAAACCTGTGTGGCAATCGTCAACCTGCCGCCAAGGAATATGATGGGCATCGATTCCGAAGGCATGCTGCTGAGCGCCAAGCACAGCGAAGAAGGACAGGAGAAACTCCACCTTCTGATGGTCGATCCGCACATCCCGGCAGGAGCGAAACTGTATTAAAAAGGTTTTCTAAAACCTTTTTAATATATCCGTCATGATTGTGCTTTCCGGCTCATTATGTCTGCTCCTCTATTTGAGCAAATGATTCAAAAGTTTATAACAACTGATTTTTATGCTACTATTTTATTCGGCGTGCATTAATAAACACAGCCTGAATTAAAGAATTAAATAAAGGAGTAACAAAAATGAAATTTAATCTGAAATGGATCAACATCTATAGCAACGAGACAGGTTACGTAGGCAAGGTTTCCAAAAAAGAAGGCCACTTCATAAGCTCACCGGACAAAGCCGGTGCCAAGACATACGTTTCCGAAAAAGCCGCTAATAACGAAATCGAACTGCTGGCTTCCATGGGCGAAGCAGACAACAACCGTTTCGAAATCGAAGAAGCATAAGAAAAGAGAAACAAATGAAAAACGGTCAAAAGACCGTTTTTCTTTCTAATGGTCGGAATATCGGGATTCGAACCCGAGACCTCTTGAACCCCATTCAAGCGCGCTACCAAACTGCGCTATATCCCGTCATCTATATTCCATTATACCCGGTAAGATCCTTATATTTCCAACACTGATATTCACAAGAAAGAACAAATACGTTGAATCGTGAAGTTTTCTCTATCTTCATGATCAGCGGCTGTCTTATAGTATGATATTGATAAGAAGACAGATGAGACCGACAAGAAGAACTGTCTTATGGTAAACACGAGCCGATCATGATTTGAATAGAACTTGAGGAAATGAGAAATGAATCAGAAAGAATACTGGAACAGCGTATCGGAAACAAAGACCTTTACTCTTCCTTTCGACAGCGATCTGTTTGCCGGATATGTACAGAAAGATTCCGTGATCGTCGATATCGGCTGCGGATATGGAAGGATCCTAAGGATCCTGCAGGAAGAAGGATATGAAGATCTGACTGGTTACGACTTTTCGCCCATGATGATCAGAAGAGGCAAAGAAGAATGCCCGCTGATCCGTTTTGAAACGATGGAAGAAGGAAAAATACCTAGGGAAGATGAAAGTGCCGATGCGGTCATCCTGTTTGCGGTGCTTACCTGCATCGTTTCCGACGAGAAACAGGAAAAACTTATCGGGGAGATCCTAAGGATCCTGAAACCGCAGGGCATCCTCTATGTGAACGATTATCTTCTCAACAATAACGAAAGAAACATCGAACGTTACCGGAAATACGAAAAGGAATTTGGTGTATATGGCGCCTTCGAACTGCCTGAAGGAGCGACCTGCCGTCACCATACCGAAGAGCACATCCGGGAGCTGTTCCGGGATTTTGAAACAAAAGAATACGGACATGTCATCTATACAACAATGAACGGACACCAGTCCCCGGGATTCTCCTATATCGGCAGAAAGAAATAAAAGAGAACATAAAAAGAGATCATCATATGATGATCTCTTTATTTAAAGTTATCGGACCCGTTCTTATTTTTCGGATCTCTCTTTTATCATGTCGATCAGCCACTGTCCCGAAGTCGAAAAGTCGTCGTATTCAAGACCGCTTGCCTTTAGACAGCTGGACTTGATCGCCGCCGAAGATTCAGCTACCTTGGAGAAGTTCCACATGACATGACTGATACCGTTGGCTTCCAGGAAATCGATCCACACACCGGCTTCCTCGAGATCATACGGATAGTTGCCCGTAGATGCCGTTACTCCGTATTCGGTAACGAAGATCGGTAGACCCTTGTCTATCGCATACTTGGCAACATCTCTCGCTTCCTGTTTGTGGGAAGCGGAATAGAAATGCAGCGTATACAGCAGATTAGGATAATCCAGCGGATCATCTGCGGCAATATCTACGCGGGAAGACCAGTCTGGCGTTCCGACAACAATGACGGAATCCGGGTCATTGTTCCGGATGATCGGAATGATGACATCGGCGTATTCCTTGATCTGCTGCCACTCGACTTTGTTCGGCTCATTGCAGATCTCATAAATCACATTGTCTTTATCTTTACATTCTTTTGAGATCCGATCGAAGAAGTCCTTCGCATCCTCGATATACTTGTTCGGATCTCCATCCGAAAGGATATGCCAGTCGAGAATCACATACATGTCATTGCTTCTGGCGTAATCGACTCCGTCCATCATCAGCTGAAAGAGCTTCTCTTTATCGCCGCCGGTACAGTATCCCACAACACCCATTCCATAAGTATACATAGCCATCCTGAAAACGTTAGCACCGATCACGTGGGAGATATCATGAAAGGTCTCATCGGTAATATATCTTTCGGAAACCGAAACACCGTAGCAGGATATCCCTCTCAAAATGACAGGTTCGCCATCGGCACCGCACAGCCTCCCTTCAGTGACCTGCAGACGACCTCTTGAAGAAGGGCGATCTTTTCCGTCAAAAGAAGATTTCGGCGTACACGATGCCAGCAGGATCAGACAGAGAAAGATGAGTAGAAGTTTTTTCATAACAGCACCTCCAGCGTATGCGTCTTATTATCGTTCGGAATCTTTATTTCAGAAGTGGTATTGTTGCCGTCGAAGCGGTATAGGGTCCTGTTTCCGGATCTAAAGCCGTTGACTTGTCTGATAAGTATATTGATCGGCGTATCGCCCATGTTCAGAGTGTATTGGAAGGCATCGGTATTGATGATTGGATCGATCCTCAGACGATCGCCACCAAAATCAAGACCCAGGATCTCGTAGTATGCCAGGGTCAGCCAGGAAGCTGTACCCGACAGAATAGGCCCTATCCCTTCGCCAGTCTGGGAGTTGTTGTACTGAGTACAGAAACGCGGGTTGCCTTTCAGGATATAAGGGTTTTCCAGCGTCCTGTACGGAAGCGTTCTGTCGATCATGAAGAAAGCAAGATCCTTAAGATGTTTTGCCAGGTCAGGATCTTTCACTGTCTTGGCCTTTTTCAGACAAGCCACCGTAAACATCATCGCAGCATGTTTAAATACACCGCCATTCTCCCTGTCTCCCGGGAAATAGAACGAAGATCCGGTTACGATACCGAGTTTGTCGTAATCGACCGGAGTGACCAGTTTCAGTCCGGCATCGGTCTTAAGATATTTTTCGATCACCTCTAGCATTGTTGCAATCTTTTCCTCGTCGGCAACATCAGCCAGCAGTGCCCAGGAGAAGCTGTTGAGATAATAGGTACCATCGATGTTTTCATCAAGAGAAAGGGAATCACCTGTCGAACCCAGATAGGCGTAGGAACGTCCGTCATTGATCAGACAGCGGGCATAGTAGTTCTTGATCCAGGCGTTGCGGTTAATGGAATCGGAAACCGAAATGGAGATGTCATGACATTTATCGGATACTTCTTTTTCCTGCAGCGCTTCTGCCATCTCGGCAAGTTCATCAGCAGCGATCTTCAGCAGACAGGCATTCATGACCGATTCGCTCTGGTTGGTTTCTAACGCGGTACCAAACTCCTGTTTCTTTTCCGCGATCTGCCGGTAATAGAGCCTCTCCTTCTCTGGACCGTCCAGGACGTTCTTGTCCAGCCTCAGACAGTCGTTCCAGTCAGCCTTGTCCAGTAAAGGCAAGCCGTGTTTCCCCACGGAGATCTTTCCGGAATACGTGACGATACTCTCAAGAGTCTTGTACAAAGGTCTTGTTTTGTCTGAATTCGCGATCTTGATCTCTTCTTTCAGGAAATCCAGATCTTTGCTTAAACGGAAATAGCGGTATACCGCCTGAACCAGCCAAAGGTGATCATCCGAACACATGCCCGGTTCCTTACCTCTGGTCGTAAAGTTGTGGTAGGCGTAGCCGAATTCAAAGACGTTTTCCGCCCAAGACCGGATCAGTTTTTTGATCAGTTCATCCTGACCTGATGCGTGCATGTAGTACATCGAGGCAAATATATCCTGTATCTCTCGGAAACCGGTTTCCCGATAGGATTTCTGTGTCCAGGCAAAAGAGCGGGACACATAGGTCTGATAAAGAACCTGGAATGGGAGGTTTCTGGAAAGATAGGCGTCGGCATACGGATCGTTGTTTCTGAACTGCAGAAAGGAAGAATAACGTTTATTGTCACCGATCATTCTTTCATAGATCTCTTCCAGTCTGTACGGATTGCTGTATTTTGTATAAAGTGATTCCAGATGTTTATCAAATAGTTCTCTGACATCTGTTTCATCATCATCCATACCGACAAAGCAGTCGATAACACTTTCTTTATTCAGACGGAAAGACTTTCCCATCGCAAAGAAAGCCGCCTGTCTGCGCGAATGCGCATTCGACAGATGCGAGATCATCTCCGGTCTTTCCAGAGAACCGGAACCGATGAAATCATACAGACTGGAACAGTATTCGTCCATCGTCTGTCCATCCGTAAGCATCATGGCAAAACGTTTCTCGCTGTTGCATTCCTTCGGCTGATGGTGGGCAGTCATGGCGACCGGCCTGCCGTTTCTGTAATATAGTTCGCTCTCTACGACTACGTTGGCGTAGATGATGTCGCCGGCCAGAGTACCCGGATCGGTAATGCCGAACATGCCGGTAGCGACGATCCTGAGATCTCTCGCTTTATCTTTCAGATTGATGATCCGGATACGCTGTACCTCGACGGCACTTGGCATGTTTCTTTCCTGAGGCAGCAGGAAAATGGTACGGATGATACGCAGACCGCATTCGGTCTCGTAGGTGATGACTGTTCTGTTCTGCGAGTGACAGCAGTAAGCGGATCTGACGTTGTAGTTGATATCCAGGGAATAGAAGATCTGTTTTCCGTTTTCCGTAAGATAGAACTGCCTGTTCGCAGGTTCTCCGTTTTCATCCGGAGACAGCACATATCTGGTAGCCAGGACCTGTTTCTCCTGTTTTCCTCTGAAGGATCCGCGTCCGAACTCGTCTAAGACGGATTTCGGTGTCGACTGCAGACAGTCGGCGTATTCGCTCCTGTCTCCCAGTAGCAGGTTGATCGCGTAGTGCGAGCCGATGTGGTAGCCTTTCAGATCGATGATCAGTTCCCCGTTTTCATTGAGATAGCCCGGGGAGCTTTTGATTAGTGCACGGATCTTCTGAATGCGGTCAATAGCCTTTTCGTCCAGTTCCAAAGCCTGTTTCTCCACATACGCGCTCAGATCATCCCTGATCAGTATGTTTCCGCTGTAGCGGTTTAAAACACCGTAGATCACAGGATCATTGATCAGATGCATACAGATAGGCGCATAAGCATCAAGGCCAGTATAGACTATGACGCTGTCCCGGTCGGCATTCCTGAATAGTGCATCGTTTTTTCCGTACAGCCTGTCCTTAAAAACATCCTGCGCAAAGTCCAGGGCATCCTTCTTCTGTTTCCTGCTGGTTTCTATTTCAAAGTTCATAATTATCTCCTTAAGCAAAAAAAGCGGACTGTTTCATCCGCTTATTCTCTACATGATGATCTCGACGTTGACATCCTTCTTTCTGGATAGAGGAATGACATTTCCCTCTACCGCCTTGTCGTCGACGATCAGCTGTCTGACGCCCTTCTGCGCCTTGTTTGGATTAGAGATCGTAATGTGGTACATCGTTCCTCTAAACAGACGGTTGACCTTATATTCCCTTACTCGGTCAGGAATGCACGGATCAACGCGCAGTCCGTCGTAATCCGGCTGTATGCCGAGTATTCCCTGGGTCAGAACAGTAAAGGTCCAGGCGGCAGTTCCGGTCAGCCAGGAGTTCTTGCCTTCGCCAAATGTCGGCGCATCCTTGCCCGCAACCATCTGACAGTAGACATAAGGCTCCGTACGATGGATTTCGGAGATCTCCTCCAGGAAAGTCGGACAGGTCTTCTTGTACAGGTCAAAAGCCCTGTTTCCGTGTCCCATGACCGTTTCCGCAAAAATGATCCAAGGATTGTTGTGACAGAAGATACCGGCATTCTCCTTGTATCCAGGAGGGTAAGAAGAGATCTCGCCAAGATTGAGTCTGTAGGTCGTATAGGCAGGATTGTTCAGTACGATACCGTATTTGGTCTCCAGTCTTTCCTGAACGGCATCCAATGCTTTCTGGGCTTCTCCTGTTTCCACACCGACTCCGGCCATGATACACATGCCCTGTGGTTCGATAAAGATCTTACCTTCACTGTTGAAATGCGATCCGATCTTCTTTCCAAAGGCGTCATAGGCTCTAAGGAACCAGTTGCCGTCCCATCCGTCTTTCAAAATGGCCTTCTCCATGTTCTTGACGGCTTTCTCGGCTTTTTTTGCCTCTTCATCCTTATCCAGATGTTTCAGCAGTTCCGCATATGCCTTGCCGTATTTCACAAACATACCGGCAATAAATACGGATTCCGCAACCGGTCCCTCGCTTGGTCCGGTGATCTGGAAAGATTCACCCGGATGCCTGGAGAAGCAGTTTAGATTCAGACAGTCGTTCCAGTCGGCTCTGCCGATCAATGGAAGCTTGTGCGGACCCAGATTGTTTAAGGTATAGTTGAAACTTCTTCTAAGATGTTCCAGCAGACTATCCGCAAGTTCCGGCCGGTTATCGAAATCGACTTTCTCGTTGAGGATGTTCCAGTCGCCCGTTTCCCTGATATAGGCATCGGTGCAGGCGATCAGCCACAGCGGGTCATCGTTGAAGCCGCCACCGATATCGGAATTACCCTTCTTGGTCAGAGGCTGATACTGATGATAGGCGCCTCCGTCTTCCTTCTGTGTGGCAGCAATGTCCAGAATCCTCTGTCTGGCTCTTTCCGGAATCATGTGGACAAATCCCAGCAGGTCCTGGCAGGAATCCCGGAAGCCCATGCCTCTGCCGATACCCGATTCATAATAGGAAGCGGAACGCGACATGTTGAAGGTGACCATGCACTGGTAGGCGTTCCAGATGTTGACCATTCTGTTGACCTTGTCGTTCTCAGTCGATACTTCAAAACGTGATAGAAGTTCATCCCAGAAATCACGCAGGATCTTCAATCCTTCATCAAACTTCTTGTTGGTATTGTATTTTTCCATCAGCTTTCCAGCTGGTTCTTTATTAATGATGGAAGGAGCGATGAATTTCTTCTTCTCCGGTACTTCGACATAAGCGAGTCCGAAAATAACATCGTAGGATTCCCCGGCTTTCAGCTTCAGATGAATATGATGCGCACCGACCGGTTGCCAGCCATGGGCGATCGAGTTGAAGCATTTCCCCTCGATGACGGCCTTTGGCGCAGCAGGCGAACCGTAGACGCCCATGAAGGCGTCCCTGGAAGTATCAAAGGAAGTGATCTTTCTGTTCGCAAAGAAAGCTGCATAGTGGTTTCTTCTTTCCCGGTATTCCGTCTTGTGGTAGATCACGGATCCATCCACTTCCACCTCACCGGTCGAATAGTTACGCTGGAAATTAGTCGTATCATCCTGAGCATCCCAGAGACAGAACTCGATAAAGGAGAAGAGATCGAGTTCTCTCTCTGTCTTGTCACTGTTTTTCACGGTGACCCTGTTCAGGAGGATGCTGTCGTTTTTCGGAACATAGAGTTCCTGAGAAACTTCGATTTTGTTCTTGCTTCCGCTAATGATTGAATAACCCATGCCGTGACGGCACTGATAGCTGTCAAGCTTCGTCTTGACCGGCTGCCATCCCGGATTCCAGACTGTTTTATTATCCTTAATATAGATGTGGAAACCGTCCTGATCCAAAGGAAGGTTATTGTAGCGGTATCTGGTCAGTCTTCTCAGACGGGCGTCCTTATAAAAGGCATAACCTCCCGCGGTATTGGACAGCAGGGCGAAGAAGTCGTCGCTGCCTAAATAGTTGATCCAAGGAAGCGGCGTTTCCCATTTGTTGATCACATATTCTCTGTTTTTATCATCAAAATAGCCGAATTTCATATGATTCCTCCATTGTTCTTAAACGATTAAGTTAAGTATAACCCATTTTTCGCAATAATAACAAGCGATTTTAAGGGATTTGGAAACGTTTACAGATTTTTGTTGACATTTTTGAGAAATATGTCATACTTAAATTAACGAAAACGTTTAAGTAGACTTTTCCGGTCTACCTGGACGTAACAGTTGCTTATGTGTAGCTGATACACAATTACTTAATAGGAAGGGAGAGAAATAATGAAAAAACTGTTAAGTATCTTATTGGCTCTGCTCATGGTCCTTTCTTTAGCTGCCTGCGGACAGAAAGAAGAACCGGCTCCTGTAGAAGAGGGCGAGGGCAAAGTATTCCACATTTATGCCTGGAATGAAGAATTTAAAGGTTTCTTTGAGAAATACTATACCGTACCTGAAGGCATCGAAGTAGTATGGACCATCGTACCGAATGAAGGAACACAGTATCAGGATGCTCTGGACCTGGCTCTGATGAATCAGGATTCCGCATCTGCCGACGACAAAGTCGACATGTTCCTGGCTGAAGCCGACTACATCTTAAAGTATACGAATTCTCCATATACGCAGGATGTCAAGGCCTTAGGCGTTACCGACTTCTCCAACACTTATCCTTACACTGTTGAAGCTGCTTCTGACGCTTCCGGCGTCGTTAAGGGCGTTTCCTTCCAGTGCTGCCCTGCCGGCATGATCTACCGTCGTTCCATCGCGTTAGACGTATTAGGCACAGACGATCCGGCTGAAGTACAGGCCGCTGTCGCTGACTGGGACAAGTACAGAGAAGTAGCTGCCAAAGCTGCAGAAAAGGGCTACATCATGACTGCTTCCTATGCTGAAGACTACCGTGTATTCTCAAACAACACTTCTTCTCCATGGGTTGATGCCAACAACAATCTCCAGATCGACGGCGCTATCCAGGCTTGGATGGATCAGGCTGAAGACTTCGTAGCAAAAGGCTACACCCTGACTTCCGGCGTATGGGATGCTGAAACAACTGAACAGGCCGCAAAAGACGGCAAGGCATTCTGCTTCTTCGGACCTGCCTGGTACTACAACTTCTGCATGGGCCCAGCATTCGGCGCAGACGCTGAAGCTGCCGGCACTGACTCCATCGGTGACTGGGGCCTGGTAGACGGTCCTCAGGCATTCTTCTGGGGCGGCACCTGGCTGCTTGCTGCTACCGGTTCCGACAACCCTACCATGGTTGCTGATGTCATGAACGCTTTCATCAACGACGAAGAACTCTGTACCAACCTGATCAAGAACGAAGCTCAGTTCACGAACAACCAGGCTGTCAACAACAAGTTCGCTGCTGATCCTGAATTCGGAAACAGATACTTAGGCGGTCAGAACGATACAGCTGTCTTCGCAGCAGGCGCTAAGAACATCAAGTTCCAGAACCAGACTATTTATGATCAGGGCTGCAACGAAGGTCTCCAGAATGCATTCGTAGAATATCTGAAAGGCACTGTTACAAAAGAAGAAGCCATGAACAACTTCTACAAGGCTCTGAAAGAGAAATACCCTGCAATCAACGTACCGGAAGCTTAATAGCGGTATCATTAAATAGACACTGTGGCAGGGGTAAAACTCTGCCACAGTTTTTTAAACAAAGCACAGAAAAGCGTTTCTTACCTTGTTTAAAAGAAAGAAAGGAAAATCGTATGGCAAAAGAAAATAAGAAAAAGCACCGCAGGTCGGTCAGCTATGCGAAGTGGGCATATATCTTCATTACGCCCTTCTTCATCTCCTATATCCTGTTCACGCTGATCCCGCAGTTCCTTACGATCTACAACAGTTTCTTTGAAAACTACCGTAACGGACTGGAACAGATCGGACCGAACTTTGTCGGATTAGGAAACTATATACAGCTGCTGACGCCGGACAAAAACGGCACGATCGACTTCCTGCGCTACCTGGGCAACTCGCTGTCCATGTGGATCGTCGGAGCGATCCCGCAGTTTCTCGTCGCCCTGCTGCTGGCGGTTCTGTTCACCAGTTCCCGTCTGAACCTCAAAGGCCAGGGACTGGCCAAGACCATCATCTACATGCCAAACCTGATCATGGCATCCGCGTTCTCCATGCTGGTGTTCTCCCTGTTTTCGAATGTCGGACCCATCAACAAGCTTCTGGTCTCATCGGGTATCCTGGAGAAATCCTTCGAATTCTTCGCCTACAAGATCCCGGTTAGAACGATTATCGCTTTCATGAACTTCATCATGTGGTTCGGCAATACGACCATCGTCCTGATGGCGGGTATCATGGGTATCGATCAGAGCCTGTTTGAATCGGCCAACCTCGACGGGGCAAATTCCATCCACGTATTCTTCGATATCACCCTGCCGTTGCTGATGCCGATCCTGTCGTATGCCCTGATCACTTCCATGATTGGCGGTATCCAGATGTTTGATATCCCTCAGGTCATTTCCAATGGCAAGGGCACCCCGAACATGACATCAACAACCGTCATCATGATGCTGAACAACTACCTCGGCATATCCAAGAATTACGGTATGTCGGGCGCCTTGTCGGTAATGCTGTTTGTCATCACCGGCATCCTGGGCATGTTCGTCTACCGCTCATTAGCGAAGCAGTATAAGGACTAGGAGGATCCATATGAAAAACTCAAACAAAAAAGCCAGGATATCTTTGATCATCAGCCGTATACTCGCATACGGATTCGTATTCCTTCTGTGTTTCCTGTGCCTGTTCTGCTTTATCCTCCTGATCCTGATGGCATCTAAGTCCAATTCACAAATGCAGGGAGCCTTCAACTTCCGTTGGGGCGGCCACTTCATGGAAAATCTCAAAAACGCCTGGAACGACTTTTCCATCAATATTCCGGTAGGTATGGTCAACAGCTTCATCGTTGCGATGAGCTCCGCTCTGATCACAACCTACTTCTCGGCACTGACCGCCTATGGCGTCCATGTCTACAATTTTAGACTGAAAAACGTCATCTTTACCTTCATCATGGCCATCATGATGATTCCTTCCCAGGTATCGGCAGTTGGCTTTATTCAGCTGGCCTACAAGTTCGGTCTCACCAACAAGCTCTGGCTGCTGATCGTCCCGAGCATCGCCGCTCCGGTAGTTTTCTTCTACATGAAGCAGTATCTGGAAAGCGTGCTGCCGCTGGAAATGGTTGAAGCGGCCAGGATAGACGGATCCAACGAATTCCGTATCTTCAATGAGATCGTACTGCCGATCATGAAACCGGCGGTTGCTGTACAGATGATCTTCTCGTTCGTATCCTCCTGGAACAACTACTTCATGCCGGCGCTGCTGCTGACGAAGGAAAAATACAAGACCGTTCCGATCATGATTGCCAACCTGCGTTCCGCAGACTATTCCAAATTCGACCAGGGCAAAGTATTCATGTTCATCCTGCTGGCTATCCTGCCGGTAATGATCGTGTATACGATCCTGTCAAAATCTATTATCAAAGGTGTCACTTCAGGAAGTGTGAAAGGTTAGGAATAAAATATGTCAGATGTAAGATTGATCAATATCAAGAAAATATATCCGTTTACGGAAAGCAGAAAAGACCAGAAAGAAAACAAGAAAAACAATCTGCAGATCACCAATGAAGGTGTTGTCGCCGTTCAGGAATTCAACCTGGACATTGCCGACAAAGAGTTTATCGTACTGGTCGGTCCTTCCGGCTGCGGCAAGTCTACAACACTCAGAATGGTTGCCGGTCTTGAAGAGATCTCCTCGGGGGAACTCTACATCGACGGCGAATACATGAACGATGTTGCTCCGAAAGACAGGGATATTGCCATGGTCTTCCAGTCTTATGCCCTCTATCCGCATATGACCGTCTACGACAACATGGCTTACTCCCTGAAGATCAAACACACCCCAAAGGAAGAGATTGAAAGAAAGGTTCAGGAAGCGGCCGAGATCTTGGATATTACCCAGTATCTCAAGAGAAAGCCTAAGGCCTTGTCCGGCGGTCAGAGACAGCGTGTCGCGATCGGCCGGGCTATCGTCAGAGATCCTAAGGTACTGCTGATGGATGAACCTCTCTCCAACCTGGATGCGAAACTGAGAAACCAGATGAGAGCCGAGATCATCAAGCTGAGAAAACGCATCAACACGACCTTTATCTACGTTACCCATGACCAGACGGAAGCCATGACTTTAGGCGACAGAATCGTCGTCATGAAAGACGGCTTCATTCAGCAGATCGGTACTCCTCAGGAGGTCTATGACCACCCAAGAAACCTCTTCGTATCCGGCTTTATCGGCACTCCGCAGATGAACTACTTCGATGCGAAGCTGATCAGAGAAGACGGCAAGTATGCAGTGGTTTCTGACGGCTACAAGGTCGTGCTGGCCGATGAGAAACAGGAAAGACTCTCTGCCAAAGGCATTGAGGAACAGGACGTCGTCCTAGGCGTCAGACCTGACCACATCATCTTAGGAAACGAGGGTATCAGGGGTAGAGTCGACGTTTCCGAACTGATGGGACCTTCCTGCCACCTACACATGAGTGTAGGCGACAAGGATGTCATCGCCATCGTACCGACCGAAGGCAAGGCCGTCGACTACATGAACAAAGAAGTATCGCTGAATTTCAACGGCAGTGTCTGCCACGTCTTCTCGAAGGACAGTGGACTGAATCTGGAATTCTAAGAAGAAGGAGAAGGAATGCGCAAGTTTGAAGGATACATGCATGGCATCAATCTGGGAGGCTGGTTCTCTCAGTGCGACCACAGCATTAAGAGATATGATTACTTTGTCCGGAAAGACGATTTCAGAAGGATCGCTTCCTGGGGTTTTGATCATGTCCGCATTCCTGTCGATTATGAACTGATCCTGAATGAAGACCGTTCTTTTCGTGAGGACGGTTTCTTCAGACTGGATGAATGTATCCGCAACTGTGCCGACAATTCTCTGAACATGATCCTGGATCTGCATAAAACGCCGGGATTCAGTTTTGATGACGGAGAGAACGAAGACGGTTTCTTTGTGAACGAAGACTGTCAGAAGATCTTTTACGACATCTGGAAAGAGTTTGCGAAACGTTACGGCAGATACGGCCACATTGCCTTTGAACTGCTGAATGAAGTATCGGATCCTTCCTATTGTCGGAAATGGAATCAGATCATCGCCAGAACGATCGAAGTCATCAGAGAATACGCCCCGGATACGAAGATCCTGGTAGGCGGCTACCACAACAATTCAATCACGGCGATCAAGGACCTCGATCCGCCTCACGATCAGAATGTCGTATACAACTTCCACTGCTACTCCCCTTTGGTCTTTACCCATCAGGGTGCCTACTGGATCGCCAATATGGATACGTCTTTTCGTACGAAACTGGAACACACGTACAAAGAATATATTGAACTGACAAAGAAACAGGTCGGTCCGCAATTCGATGATCATTTTTCCGAAGAAGACAGGATCTTTGACGCTTCCTATTTTGAGGATCTGTTCGCGGAAGCGATCCGGATCGCGGAAGAAAGAGACGCCCCTCTGTACTGCGGCGAATACGGTACAATCGATCTGGCCGATACCGTGGAAACACTGAAGTGGTACAGCTGCATTCATGAAGTGTTTGAAAAACACCGGATTGGCAGAGCGCTGTGGTCTTACAAGGAAATGGATTTCGGTCTTGTGGACGCACACTATGATCCGATCCGAAAAGAACTGCTGGAGATGAAATAGAATATGGTTTCAATCAAAGATATTGCAAAAGAATGTAACGTATCGGTAGCTACCGTATCAAAAGCACTTAATGATCAGAGCGATATTTCCGATGCGACAAAAGAAAAAGTAAAGAAAGCCGCAAAGAAACTGGGGTACATGACCAATGTCTCGGCCAGGGCTTTAAAAACCAACAGGACCTACAATCTGGGCATCCTGTTTGCGGATGAAAGAGCCGGTCTTGGCCATGAATACTTCTCCAAGATCCTGGAAAGCTTCCAAAGAGAAGCAGAAAGATTCGGCTATGATATCACCTTTATCAATCATGCGATCGCTGGCAAGAAGACGACTTATCTGAAACACGTAGAATACCGTAATCTGGACGGGATCGTTATCATGACGGCAGACTTTGAAGATCCGGAGATCCTGGAACTCGCACAATCGGGACATCCTGTCGTCGCGGTGGACTATGTGCTGGATGGATGTGCGGCAGTACTCTCGGACAACTCCAGAGGACTGGATGAGATCGTCCACTACCTGCATCGAATGGGACATAGAAAGATTGCTTTCATTCATGGTGATCCGACCTTTGTCACCCAGGAAAGAATCGGCAGTTTCCGGGGCGCCTGCATCAGACTTGGGATCGATATCCCTGAGAACTATGTTCTGGCCGGACACTATCACGACATTGAAGACTGCAGGATCAAGACGGCACAGCTTCTGGAACTTCCTGATCCGCCTACGGCGATCATTTTCCCGGACGACTATTCCTATATCGGCGGCATGGAAGAGATCACATCACGTGGTCTAAACATTCCAAACGACATTTCGGCAGTCGGCTACGACGGCATCAACATGGCTAAGATCATGGGCTTGACGACCTATGAACAGAATACACAGGAACTGGGACAGCTGGCAGTCAGAAAACTGCTGCAGCTGATCAATGAACCGGAGCTTCCTCCGGAAAGAGTCATCGTTAGCGGAAGGATGCTGGAAGGAAAGTCGGTAAATCAGGTAAAAGAATAAAACCTCTGAAGATTCAGAGGTTTTTCTATGATACGGAACGTATCTGCAGATACATGATAGAATAGATATGAATATGAAGAATATAAGAAGATATCTGGTATTTCTGTTGGGTCTGGTCTTTTTCGGCTTTGGCATTAGCCTGGGCATCAAGTCCGGTTTCGGCAACAATCCGATGGGTGTTTTTGTCCAGGGAATGACCGTCCTGACATCGTTGAGTCTCGGAACCTGCAATCTCATTTCCGGTCTGTTTCAGACGGTGATCGGTTATGTACTGGAGAAAAAGAACGTCAGTATTGCGACTTTTCTTGTCATTTTCTTTGGCTCGTTCTTTATTGACCTTGCTAACGCGGTAATACCGGACAGTGACGTGTTTATTGTAAGGGTAATGTACATGCTGGCGGGGATCCTGGTCTATTGTCTGGCTTTCTCCCTTCAGCAGATTGCGAAATGCGGCCTAAGCAACTACGACTGTTTTATCTTTGGTCTGTCAAAACTGTTTAAGACAGACAATTATCCCCTGATCAGAGGGATCTGTGATCTCTCATTCATCGTTTTAGGTTATCTGCTTGGCGGCGTTGTCGGTCCGGTTACGCCGGTCATGTTCTTGTTCTCCGGAAAGATCATCGTCTTTTTTAGGAAACATCTGCAACGATTGGAAGAAAGCCTGTAGTTTATTGTGAGAAAACACGAAAGGAGATGGCATGGAAAAGAAAAAGCTGCTTTGTCTTCACGGTTTCGGGAAACGAAGAGGCAGACAGTTTGAAACAGTCCGGGAAGTTCTCGGCGATCGTTTTGAAATACTAAGCCCTGATTATTATGCATTAAAGAAAGAGGACGCTTCCTGTGAACAGTGGATGAATAACGTCAGGTCGATACTGGAAGAGTATAAAGAAAAAGAACCAGTCGTGATCGGCTTTTCCATGGGGGCTCTCATGGCGGCACATTTTTCCAGGGAATACCGTTTTGAAAAGATGATCTTTCTTTCACCGGGTTTTGACGATCAGAAATTCCTGGAAATCAAACGAAACAATCCGGATCCTGCCGTTCCCGAGGAATACATCGACATCTTCCCGGAAGTACTGAAACGCTGTCTTCCGGATGTTGAAAAGATCGACTGTCCTGTCGTCATCATTGCCGCAAAGGGAGACGAACTGATCCCTTATGAATTCTCACAGAAGTATTTTGAAAAGATCCAGAACAAGGAAAAGAAATACTATCTTCTGGAAGGCGGATCGCATACCATTCTGGATGATCCTGAAACCAAAGAAAAAGTCCTGGAGATCCTGGAGAAAGAACTGATATAAAAAGGCGTGAACAGCACGCCTTTATTTTATCTTTACATCAATGACAGAATCGATTTTTTTCAGTTCCTCGATCAGATCCTTTGGAACAATACTGTCATGGGTAGCGATCTCGGTTTCCAGATGCCATCCCGATCCTTCATCGGAACGGATGTGGTTTTCCGTATGGATGCAGTGAAGCCTAACCAGACAGTTCTCGATATTCTCAACCGTTCCGTTCTGATCCATGTGGATACTGATCTTCAAGACATTGCGCGGATGATTGTAGTTGAAGATCGGGGAGATCAGGGCGAACAGGAACGTCAGAATACTGGCGCAGACTCCCAAAAGATACATGCCTGCACCGAAACACAGACCGATCGTGCCGGTAGCGAAAATGCCTGCGGCCGTCGTAAGACCTTCGATCCTGCCTCTTCGTTCGAAAAAAATACCGGCACCCAGAAAGGAAATACCGGATACGACGCCTGCCGCGATACGCGAAGCATCGACTTTATCGGTATCGAAGAAGCCGTACTTCGATAGGATCATCAGCAGACAGGTCGACAGTGCCACCAGGACATGCGTACGGACACCGGCCTCCTTGTAGCTGCGATGCCGCTCATAACCGATGAGTGTCGCAAAGAAGACCGATGCGAGAATCCTTAAAAGCCATTCATATCGAAATGTATTCATTTGATCATCCACCTTTTTCCGTTTTCATTATTTCATGAATCATTGCTAAAGGCAAAAAGACCTAGTCCCAGCGGTCGACGACTCGGTCGACTTCCTTCAGGAAGCGCTTCAGTTCACTGTTCCTGGCGTTCTTTCTTTTTTCGATCAGACGGATCAGCTTCTTTCCTTTCTCCATCAGTTCGTTGTAGTACTTGTTTTGTGAATAAGTATCCTGTTCCCGTTTCTTGTCTTCCTTGATCTTTTCTTTTTTCTCTTGAGCAGTCAGGACCGGATCCGGTCTGTCGGTAATGATGTATTCATTTCGCAGCAGGTCGTAGACGTAACCCGAATACGGCGCAGTCGCACTGTAGCCGTGTTCATTTATTAAGAGTTCCGTAAATGTCTCGCAGGCTTCTTCATCCCCATGTACAACAAATATTTTGTCCGGTTTTTCCGGATTGTCGCTCAGCCAGTGAACCAGCCCGTTCTGATCGGCATGGGCGCTGACGTCCTGCAGCTGAACGATCTGTGCCGCTACGTGGATGTCTTCCTGGAAGATTCTGACATCCTTTTCGCCGTCTGCCAGTATTCTTCCCAGTGTTCCTTCCGCCTGATAGCCGGCCAGGGCTATGGTGCATTCCGGCCTCCAGAGATTGTGTTTCAGGTGGTGCTTGATCCGTCCGCTGGAACACATGCCTGAGGCGGAGATGATGACGGAAGACCTGGTGGAGGAGTTGATCTGTTTTGAATCTTCTGCACTGACAACCGTGATCAGATTCGGAAACAGAAGCGGATGATCTCCCTCATGGATGATTTTCATCGCTTCTTCGTCGTAATAGCCGAAGGTATTTTCTTCAAAGATCGCTGTCGCTTCATCAGCCAAAGGACTGTCGACGTAGACATCAAAATCCCGGTAAGAGATCAGCTTTCTTTCAATGATTTCCCGGATAAAGTAAAGAATCTCCTGGGTCCTGCCTACGGCAAAAGCCGGAATGACGACGTTACCGCCTTTTTGGAAAGTCCGTTCCATGATATCCGCAAGCTGTTTGATCGGATCGTCCACCTTATCATGAAGCCGGTTTCCGTAGGTACTTTCCGTTATAACATAATCTGTCGTTTCACGCGGCGAAGGGTCATTGACGATCGGCATTCCTGTATTCCCAAGGTCTCCGGTAAAGGCCAGTGTCTTTTTCTGTCCTTTCTCTTCCATGGTCAGATAAAGGATCGCGCTTCCTAGAATATGTCCGCCATCTTCGTAGCGGACCCTGACGCCTTCTACCGGCGAGAACGTTTCCCCATAAGATACGGAACGGAAATGGGCCATGGTTTTTTCAGCATCCTCTACGGTATATAGAGGCTGTGCCTGTTTCTTTCCGCTTCGTTTGGCTTTCCGGTTGGACCATTCCGCTTCCGATTCCTGAATGTGCGCGGAGTCCTTCAGCATGATATCACAAAGCTGCCTGGTCACTTCCGTGCACCAGATCTTTCCCTGATATCCGTCTTTGACCAGTTTCGGCAGCAGGCCGGAATGGTCGATATGCGCATGAGAAAGCAGAACGGCATCGATCTGTGCTACCGGAACCGGAAGATCCTCGTTTACATAAAGATCCCTTCCCTGTTCCAGACCGCAGTCCAGCATAATATACTTTCCGTTTACCTCAATGACGTGACAGCTTCCCGTCACTTCATGATCTGCACCGATAAAATAGAGTTTCATATGTCCACCTCTTTATAAAGACGATTATGTCTGTTTCTTTATCTCTATTTCAATTATACCGAAGGCTTTTGGAGAAGGAAGTATTTTCCGGTGAAAAAATGCACCCACGAGTGCGGTTGTGATATGCTTGTATATAAGAAAATAATACGGATCGGCCTTCCGTAGAAAAAGGCCGGAAGTGAGGTAAACGATGAAAATAAGAAAGCATTCATTGCTTCTTCTGCTGGTTCTTTGTTGCGGCTTATCGGCATGTCAGAAAACGCCGGAACCGGTCGACAGCGAAAAAGCCATGAAGAATTTCCTGAACAAACTGGAAGAAGGAAACTATGTCATGACCGTCAAGGATTACCTGACGACGACCGTCTCTTCCAGAGACCTGGTAAACTTTGAATACGAGGAAGAAATCTACCGCGACTTCTCCGCCGTAAGTGTCGATAATGAATCCTTCCAGATCTTCCTGGATGAAGATCCGCTGGAAGCACAGTATCTCGGTGAAGGACAGGCGATCGATGCCGCCAGCAAGAGGCTGCCAAACAGCTGGGTGGAACTGGCCGATGGAAACATCTGGAATCTCTTCTACAACATACAGGAAGAACCGCTGAAATTCGTTTCCTATGATGAAACTCTCAAGCAAAGTCTCCTGTCTTTTGTCGGATATAACGAGAATGCCTTAAGACTGATGCACGAAGTGTATCTGATTCTGGATAAAGAAGAACCGACTTCCGCAAGAATACAGGCAGAAATCGACGAAGACTTTGTCGCCCGCGTCAATTACGATGACATCGATGTACAGATCGTTTTCGGCAACGCTCCAGGCAACGCCAAAGCCGAGGCCTGGATGGCAAACCCTGTCTATCCGGAAAAAAGAGACGGCTGGACAGAAACGGATGAGTTTGTTTTCAATTCCGTATTCCTTCCCGGCTACGGACTGGAAGCCATCCCGTTCCCTGCTTTTGCCAGCTATGCGTTAAGTGTAGACGGCGTGAACTTTATCATGACGGATGAAGTCGATATCCGCGACGCACACGCGACGCAGCAGGATATGGCCGACTATGCCGTCGAACTGATCAGGAACGGTTTCCGTGAAGTCAAGGAAAACGTAGACGGTGTAGAAAAGACCTTCTATCGGAAAATGCTGAGAGAAGACTACAAGTGCTATTCTTCCATTCTTCTGGAATACAACGACGGCGTTGATCTGATCGCCAAGAAGTACTACGACTTCCCGATCTATGACGATCTTGCGGAAATCAACAAGGTTATCGAAGCGACAGGCTATCCGGCTCTTCCGGCCTCTGAAAACTTCACTTCCTACAAAGGAACCGACAGAGCCAATGAAATGAGCGAATCCTGGCTGTATTTCTTCAACTATGATCTCGGTCTGTATGTCGACATCGACTTCAACGACCGCGAAGAAACCCTCAATTACCTGGCAGAATACCAGAAGACACTGGAAAATGCCGGATTCATTCCGGTCAGGGAAGAGGAAGAAGAAGACGCTGTACGTTATGATTCGGAAAACGGCTTCTACAGTTTCCGTTACAACTTCCTGGAAGACGGCAAGGTCAGCCTGCTGTTCAAGTCGGAGAAATACATCAGTGCCAAAAAGGCGGAACAGCTGATCGAAGAAGCGGGTTTCCCGAAAATCAGCCTGCATGAACCGAACGCCAGCAGAGATCTGAGACTCTTCCAGAAGATGCGCTACGGTATGGACAGAAAAGCATATCTTACCGTCAGTCAGGAGTTTGAAAGCGCAGAGAAGGCGGAAGAGTTCCTGCATGCCTATGAAGCTCTTCTCAATGAAGCAGGCTTTGACAGAGAAAAACCGGATGTCGTAGGATCGTTGAAACAGGTCGCGATCTATAATCCGGAAAAGGAAATGTTTGTTGGAATCGACTTCTTCCCGGAACAGGCGACCGTCAACTTCGACTTCGTAGCAGATTAAAGAAAGGAAAGATAAATGTCTATTAAAAAGATCCTTGTTTGCTTCTTCTGCATGATAATGCTCCTGTCGGGCTGCTCAGCCAAGAACGAAAACGTCCCGGAGCAGGAAGAAAAGGCGGAAGAAACGCCATCGGAAAATCAGCAGGAAACGGTGGCAATACCGCAAGAGTAAGTCGGAAACTATCTGCTTACCAGCATGATCATTTCAGATAAAGAATACATTACTGAAGATTTTATGCAGTATCAGATAGATAACGATATGTTTTTCAAGATGACAGTCCTGGAAGATGGAGCCGTCTTCATCGACTTCATATCGGAACAGATGAGAGGTTATATCAACCCTGAAACTTCGACGATCGGAATTGGAAGCAACGGCATTCCGTTCACTTATGAAAACGGAACAATGACGCTTGTGACCACCGCGGAATATGTCTATACGTTCGAGAAAAAAGACGATCTAAGTCCTGTCGTCATGCTTTACCGGAACGATTATTTCATACTCGAAGATCCGTATCTGCTGCCTTGGGCTAATGTTCCGGACGAAGACGGAACCGGCCTTTTCCTGTTCAGCAAGCAGATCTGGCTGGTTGAGCATAGTTATCCGAAGGATGACGAATCGGAAGAACTGCGGGAAGCCTTAAATCTCTTTCAGGACAACAATCCCCTTATGGACCTGAACGAAGGCACACACTACAGCTACACCGAAGACGGGGATGCGTTCTTCCTGGATGTGCTCTTTGTCACCCCGACCAACTATCATTATTTCAGAATGTGGTGTCCAAGCTCCGATCGGGACAAGTATGAAGATCTTTTGGTCGATCTGATGAGCAATCACGTCTATGTTCTGGAATACTACCAGTAAATGAACTTAAGCATCCGCAAGGATGCTTTTTAAATAAATAAATAATAAGGCTAACATTTTCAATAAGTGATACAATTTAACTAAGGATACAAGGTATAAATGAAACAAGACATACCTGCATATTATATATATATTCTGAAAGGAGTGAAGCATTTTAACATGCAATTTCAAAGAAAACTACTATCGTTTTTTCTTGTCCTTGCAATGATGATTTCTTCCCTTCCTTCTCAACCGCATGTTCTGTATGCGGAAGAGAGCGAAGAACCGGATGTCATCGAAGTTCTGAATGAAACGGAACAGGAGGACGATGAAATTCCACAGACAGATGAACCTGTTCTGGAAGAAGAGGCCTTGAAGCCGGAGGCGATCCCGGATGCGGATGAGACGCAGGAAGATGAAGGCACGTATGTAGCCTATATCGGTGAGACCGGCTATGCATCGCTTGTGGAAGCTGTAAATGCAGCGGAGAGCGGCGACACGATCACAATGGTCGCAGACGAAACGATCGATGTATCCGGTTATGCGATCACCGTTCCTTCAGGCAAGAGCATTACCCTTGATCTGAACGGAAAGACTGTCATCGGTTCCTGCACGGAAGCCGGAACCTCTGCCCTGATCCGCAACCTTGGTACTCTGACGATCAATGACAGTACCGGAAACGGAAAGCTGGTCGGCGGTGCGGATCCGACCTGGACCTGGGACGGTTCTGATGACTATAGCGGAAGCTATGCCAGCAATACGATCCGAAACGAAGGTGCTTTAACTGTCAATGGAGGCACTGTATACAACGCAAGCAACGGCAGTGCCGTATATGCGATAGACAATTACGGTTCCGGAAAAGTTACGATCAACGGCGGTACTATCGATGCGAAAAAAGCTTCGGCGATCCGCATGTTCTACTGCAACGGCGGTTCGATAACGGTAACGGACGGCAATATCGGTCACTACAACAGTGACGAAGACTATAGCTACATGGGCATCCAGGTCATGGGCGGAACGGATTCTGACGTTACGGTGACCGGCGGAACCATAGCCGGAGAATATGCCCTTTATTCTAACGGCACGGGCGAAAGTTCGGTAAACATTTCCGGCGGAACCTTTGACGGATATGTCGGATTTGCTGAAGCCGGACCGGATGAGAACCATCTCAGTATCTCCGGCGGAACCTTCTTGGAATGGGTAGGATGCTGGGGCGATCAGGCCGGCTTTATCTCCGGCGGAACTTTTGCCTCTGATGTATCAGATTATCTTGCTGAAGGATTAGAGCAGAATGAGAAAGGTGAAGTCATTCAGAAAACGTTGGTCGTAGAAGTAGATCCTCTTACGGCGACATATGACGGATCAGCCAAGAACCCAACCGTTACGGTTAAATTCGGACACACGGCAACAGAAGCACTGGTTGAAGGAACCGATTATACGAGTGACGGATGGAAAGATGCTTCCGGAAACGCCGTTACTGAATTAAAGAATGTCGGTAAATATACCTATTCAGCAACAGGAATCGGCAGCTATGCGGGACAGACAGCAAGTGCCGAATATGAAATTCTTCCGCAAAACGCCAGACTGGCAATCAAGAGCGTTACTGCCGAAGACAAGACATTTACCGGTTCACCTGTATCCACAACATTTACTTTTACAGGTTATGACAACAACGTAATCGAACTTGTCGAAGGAAGCGACTACGATGTTACTTATTCCAACAACATCAACGCCGGCGAAGCTTCAGCCCGTATTACCTATAAGGGAAATCTTGAAGGAAGCGACCTGATTTCTTTCAATATCGAAAAAGCGGACATCAGCAAAGTTACGATTACATTAAGCCCTAGCAGCTATGTTCTCGGAAACGCTGAACCGGCTGTAACCGTCAAACTGGGTTCTTATGTACTGCCTCTATCCGAATACAGCTTTGCGTTTGGAGATATGAGCACAGCCGGTACGGGAACGGTAACGGTTACTTCCAAAGGAGTTAACCTGACGGACGGTACAAAAGAAAAGACCTTTACAATATCCAACAGTACCGCCGCCATTACCAAGAACGGTACAACAACATATTATTCAAATCTGAAAACAGCGATTTCGGCTGCCGCTACAGGAGATACGATCGAACTGATCGCCGATTACAGCGGAGCGGATTTCATCTCTTATTCCAACAAGGCGTTAACCATTGATCTGGCAGGACATTCCTATACCAGAAGCAATTCCGGTGCAGTCGTTCAGGTTTCATCGAAAGCTTCCTTGACCTTGCTTGACAGCGTCGGAGGAGGATCTTTTAATGCCGCAAACGGCATTGGTATCGAAACAAAAGCGGCAACCGCAACCGTTACAATCGAATCCGGTGCAGTGACTGGATCGACAACAGGTATCAGCTCGGATAACGGTACAGTAGTCATTAATGGCGGAACTGTTACTGGTAACAGCCGGGAAGGTATCAGAACGCAAAGCGGAAACATTACCGTCAACGGCGGAACCGTTACCGGAACAGTCAACGGAATACTGGAATATGAAAACAACGAGGCGGCAACCATTACTGTTACCGGCGGTACGATCAAAACGACCGGAACGGCTGCAGATACGGCAGGTATCTATCTGTCTGATGCAACAGCATTAACGGTTGAAAACGCTGAAATCATCGGCGGACACAGCGGAATCGCAGTATTTGATGCTGCAAATGTAACAATCAACAGCGGTTCTGTAACAGGTAACGTATTCGGCGTTTCCGGCAATGGATCAGAAGGTCTAGGTGCTTACGTTGTAAATGTCAAAGGCGGAAGTATCACCGGAACAGACGGAGCAGCTATTTATCATCCGAATAACGGTACAGTCAGTATTGAGGACGGTACATTAAGCGGCCCGACTGCCGTCTATCAGAAGTCAGGAACACTGAACATCAGCGGCGGTACTTTCCATGCGACCGGTGCAGCTTCGGAATACGCGTACAACGGCAATGGCATTAACCCGACCGGTGAGGCTCTTGTCATCGACAACTGCGGCTATCCTGGCGGAGCTCCTGCACCTCTTGTAAATGGCGGAACGTTTATTTCCGATAACGCTTCTCCTGTCGGCTCTTATGCTTACGGAGAAGGAAACGAGGCTGTAGGCGGATTCGTGTCAGACGGCATATTCTATGGCATTATTTCTGATCCTTGTCTGGCAGAAGGCAAAGAACTGGTACTTTTGGATGAAGCAGAAAACAAATACGGCGTACAGGACGCAACTGTTCATGTAACGGTATCCGAAGGAAACTACGTATTTACCGGATCGGCAATTGAACCGGAACTTACGGTTAAACTTGGCACAGTTGTAACAGATGAATATACAGTAGAATACAGCGACAACGTCAATGCCGGGGAATGCACGGTCACCGTAACGATCGGAACCCAGACAGGAACAGCGGCATTTACCATTGAGAAAGCCGATTTCGCTGATGTGACGATTTCACTGGATCCGGAAACCTATGTCTATGGCAACGCCTCGGTTTATGAACCGACAGCAACGGTTAAGTTTGGCGAATATACGCTTAATGCAGAAGAATATAGCGTAACATATGCAGACAATACAGAAATTACGGATAATGCGAAAGCTGTCATTACCCCTGCAAACATTAATTTCAAGGGTGATGCCAGAACCGTAACATTTACGATCAAAGCGGCTGCTGTTAAGCTTGGCGACACATATTTTACATCGCTTCAGGAAACTCTGGACGCTGCTCATGAACTGACAGGCGAGGTCACGGTTGAACTGCTGGCCGATATCACCGAAGTGGCCGTCATTCATCAGAAGGCTGGTCTGGATCTGATCCTTGAAGGTAATGAAAATATCATTACCGGTCAGCTGTACATCGATGGCGACGGAAGGTATGAAGGAACCGATACATTAACCATTCAGAATCTGAAGTTCGCCTATGATCCGGCCACATATGACGACGCATTTATCGACGTTCCGAATACAAAGACTACTGGAAAGCCATATACGACCGGCAAATATAACTATTCTCACAACACAACAGTCAAGAACTGTGAATTTACGGGTGAAGGAACAACAACGGTAGCCTTCCGTGTAGCTTCCGGATCCGGCTCCAACAGTATTACGCTGGACCACGTTAAAGTGAACGGCGGTCACAGCTTTGCACAGCTTGTCGGCGTAAGGGATCTTACGATCACCGATTGTGAAATCAACGGAACCAAGAACGGCATCAACATCAGCGGCGGTGCCGGTACAGGAACCATAAGCAACACCATTTTGAATGCCGATTCTACAGAAGGATATACTGTCAGACTTAAGGATGCCTGCGGCATGGAAGTAAGTCTTTCGGGCAATACTTTCAGCGGCGGTGAAGGTCTTGTCAATTCTGCCACAAGCGGCGGAAAGATCATCGTAGTCGACGGCAAGTATGTCGGACCTCTGCCGACAGATCCTGAAAAGATCCTTATCAAGGGCGGTCTGTTCAGCGTTGAACCGGACGTAGCGGTATGCGATGAAAACCTGTATCCGATGAACAACCTTGATGAGGAAACAAAGGATACTTATCCGTATGCCGTAGGAACGGCCGTTGCTTCAGTCAATGGCGTCAACTATGCGACCTTTGAAGAGGCGGCTGCAGCACGGGAATCCGATGAGGATGTCATCACACTGCTGTCAAACGGCATCGGCAAGAAGTTCACATTCACTCTCGACAGCATCGATTCGAAACTCTCAGTCAAGAGAGAAGACGGCGCAACCGTCAGCACCTCAAGCGACGTTGTCGTTACCAAGGGAGAAAACATTCCGGCTGATTCAGCCGAAATGGTTTACAAGCTGGAGAATAAAAACGCCGATGGCGTGCGTACCTGGAAGATCCGTACCTTTGTACCGGTCGTTGAATATACCAACAAGAACGGGGTCGTTTCCTATTATGAGACTCTGAGCGGATCAACAACCAGCACAACTACTTTCAGCAGTGACGGAACATATAAGTTGCTTGCGGATATCAGCGTTAATCAAAGAATCAACACAGGCGCATTGGCATCGAATGTCGTGCTTGATCTGAATGGTCATACACTGACTTCTAATGCTACGGACTGTGCAATTCTGTTAAGCAGAGCCGGAACAGCATCAAGTCATAAGACATTTGCAATCATCGATTCCAGTGAAGAAAAAGGTGGCAAGCTTGTCGTGAATCCTGCCGCAAATCTGGCGCTTCAGGTAAGCGGCAAATACAACGATATCACCATCGGTGAAGGCGTGACTATTGAAGGAGAAGGCATTGCTTTACTTTCAGAGAACCAGACACTGAATATTTACGGAAAGATCGACGGCGGAAACGATTTCGCAGTTTCTACCAACGGCGGTACCACCAAAAATCCGGTCATCAACATCTATGAAGGCGCAGTGCTTGAATCCGATGAAATAGCCGTATATCTGCCTTCCGGCGGAACGACAACTATCAGCGGCGGAACCATCACCGGTACGACTGCCGTCTATCAGAAGTCAGGAACACTCAATATCAGCGGCGGTACCCTGCATGCTACAGGAGCTGCTGCCGACTATGCCTATAACGGCAACGGCGCTTATTCAACAGGCGACGCTCTGGTTGTAGACAACTGCGGTTATCCGGGCGGAACTCCTGTTACGGCAGTATCGGGTGGAACCTTCATTTCCGACAACGCGAAACCGTTCGGTTTCTATGCATATGGCGAAGGCAATGAACCGATCAGCGAATACATCGCCCTGGAAGACGGAGAGAGTTTCTACGTCAATAAAGAACTGGGTGAAAATTATCTGCCTGACGGTTATGTTTGCATACTGTTAAGCGAAGGAGAACATGCCGGACTGTATGAAGTAACATTAGGTTATACGGTATCCTTCGATACCAATGGCGGTACACCTGCAACGATGGAAGATCAGAAAGTCGCAAAAGGCGAAAAGGCCACGAAACCGGCAGATCCGGCAATGGATGGCTATTCGTTCGCCGGATGGTATCTGGGAGAAGAAGCCTTCGACTTCGATACGGTCATTACAGACAACATTACGCTTAAGGCACATTGGAGTCTGAATGTAGCGAAGATCGGCGATACGTTCTATCCGACCCTTCCGGCAGCATTTGCCGCTGCTCAGGCAGGTGACACGATCGTACTGCTGACGGACACCGAGATCGAAACGATCGTGGTAGACAGGCAGATCATCCTGGATCTCAACGGACATGAAGCAAGTTCCGACAGTTCCGAACTCTTCGTCGTAAGCACAAGCGGTGATCTCACGATCACCGGTAACGGCAAGATTACGGGTCCGGCAAACGGTGAAGCCTTCGACGGCGAAGCTCTGATCAGAGTAGAAGGCGGAAAACTTACGGTCGAAAACGGTACGCTTACCGCGACCGGTTCAGGATCCGACGGAATGTATGGCGTCTATGTGCTTAAAGGCGGCACGGCTGTCTTCGGAAACGAAGAAGGCGGTCCGACAGTCACGGCACACTTCGCAGCGATCGGAACCAACAACACGACAGCTCCGGCGACGATCATCGTCAACGGAGGTACATACACGGCCAATGCCGTACCTGCAAACAACGAGTGGTGGTATTACTTCTGCGCTCCGGTATATGCGGCGGCAAACGGTACTTACACATTCAATGGCGGTATGTTCAAAGGCTACTACGGCCTCTCCAGCCGTTATGCGGATACGGATCAGGATATTACCCTGAACAATGTAACGATAGAAGCTTCATCCGGCATCGATGTCTTCATCGACAGCCAGACGGGTTCTACCAATACGCCTGACCGTCACATCCAGTCTTCGGACAACACTCTGACGCTTCCGGAAGCTTATTTGTGGAAACCGCTTGAAAGCGGAATGTACGAAGCGGCGGAACCGAGTGTCATGGTGACATTCGATCCGGACAACGGCAATGATGCCGTCAAAGTCGAAGTCATCAAGGGCAAGAAGGTTGAAGAACCTGCTGCACCAAGCAACGGTGAATTCGTATTCATCGGCTGGTACAACGGCGATACGGAGTTTGATTTCGATACTGAACTCAATGAAGATGTCAATCTGAAAGCATGGTGGAAGACGACAGTCATCTACAATGTCGACGGAGCTGTAACGGAACTGGAAGCCATCTACCATCAGCCGACTCCGACCATTGACGATCCAACCAAAGAAAACTATGTGTTTGACGGATGGCTGAAGAGCGGCGCCGAGGAGAAGGGCGTGGATGAAACGGTTGAAGCGGCGAAAGTACTTTACATCGCAACCTGGAAGGGTGAAGAAAAGATCGTCGTCTATGCGGATGGTCTTGGAAACGTGCTTGAGTACTACATGCTCAACTATGGCGATGATACCCCTGCTTTCACCGGAACGCTTCCGACAAGAGAAGGCTTCCACCTCGATGAAGAACACCTGTGGACGCCTGAAGTAAAACCGACAGTCACTTCTGACATGGCCTATGAGCTCAACTGGCTCGTGGATATGTTTACGGTCAAGTTCGTCTCCGATGGCGAAGAAGTCGAGAGACGCGATGTCGCTTATGGCCGTCCGGTATCAGCACCGGATGAAATCGTAAAAGAGAATTACGTATTCCTGGGCTGGTATTATACGGTTGACGGCGTAGAGAAGCTGTGGGAATTCGAAACCGATACCGTAAAATCCGATCTTGTTCTGACGGCCAAGTGGGCGTCCTGTGAGTGGGAACTGACATTGCCGTTCACTGAAGGCACACTGACGGAGACCGGAGCATACTTCAGTGACCTGATACTCGAATTCTATCCTGCAGATCCATCGATCGGCAGAACGAAAGACGGTTACTGGGTAGGTGTCAAGTTCATCGCTCCTGAAGTTATAACCGAAGAGAACGTCGACGACGCCACATTCACTTACAACGGCGGAGAGACCTGGCTCAGCTTCGCGGATGCAAACGACGGTCAGGGAGAAGACGGAAGATACTACTTGGAGGCCTGGGTGATCCTGACGGAAGAAGAAGTCGAGGAACTGCTCGCCGCACAGGAAACAAAGAAGACAACTTTCACGTTTACCTGGAACGGAAACAGACAGGAGACGCAGAGCTTCCTGATCGAGATCGATCCAAGCAACATCCTTCTGATCAAAGACGGCGAAATTCAGATGGCCGTTGAAGATGGAGTGATCGTCGAAAAGAACGAATACTACACGGTAACATTCGATGCCAACGGCGGTTCGCAGGTCGATCCGCAGTCGGTCAAATACAATCAGAAAGCAGTCAGACCGGAAGATCCGAACAGAGATTCCGCGAATTTCCTGGGCTGGTTCCTGGGTGAAGAAGAATATGACTTCGATACGCCGGTAACCGGAGATATCGTTCTGATTGCGAAATGGGAAGAAGTCGACTGGGGCGATGTCTTACCGGAAGACCGTCCGTACTTCGTAGACGGAGATCTGTGGATCACGCCACTGAATGACATGGTTTACGACGGTACGGCCAAGAAACCGGAATTCCGCGTCTATCATGGAACAAAGCTTCTGACTGAAGGCACAGACTACAGCGTCAAGTATTCCAACAACAAGAATGCCGCCGATAAGACGGCCAAGAAGGCTCCTACAGTAACAGTTACCGGTAAGGGCAACTACAACAAGAAGACTGCAAGGACATTCTCGATTCTTCCTGCGGAAGCGAATGAAAACAATACGGTCATCATTCTGAACAAGGATGCATTCCCGCATACCGGTAAAGTCCAGAAACCGACCGTAAGTGTCGAATTCAACGGCAAGAAGCTGAAGAACAACAAGGATTATGTAGCGGAATTCGAGAATCCGAATTCTGCCGATGAAGGCACATACAAGATCACTGTCAAGTTCAGCGGCAACTGCAAGGGAAGTATGGAAACTGTTTACCGGATCGCCAAGAATATCGTTCCTGTAAGCAAGCTTTCGATCTCCGGAATCAAGGCCCTGAATTACACGGGTGAAGAACTGACTCAGGCTTTGACCGTAAAGGAAGGCACAAAAGTTCTGGAGAAAGACAGAGATTATACTGTAAGCTACAGAAACAATGTCAATGCCGGAACGGCTTATGTGACGATCACCGGTATGGGCGGCTACACCGGATCTGTAACCAAGAGCTTTAAGATCAACCCGGTCAAGCTCACGGCAGCGAATACGGTCGTAACAGGTATGTCTGACAGCGTGAAGTACCACGGCGTAACGACATTTGATCTGACGGTGAAACTGGCAGGTCAGACTGCGGCTCTTGTCGAGAACAAAGACTACACCGTTACCTACAAGAACAACGCCAAGGTCGGCAAGGCTGCCGTTACCATCAAGGGTATCGGCAACTACAGCGGCTCTTTCAACAAGAACTTCCAGATCGAAGCAATCAGTCTGAATGATGTAACGATCGTCCAGATCACGGATCAGCCATATCAGAAGGGCGGCAACAAGCCGGATATATCCGCTTATGACAGCTACAATGATGCCGAACTGAAACTGAACAAGGATTATACTCTGACTTACAGCAACAACAACGCAATCGGTACAGCTACCGTTACCGTCAAGGGTAAGGGCAACTATACCGGAAGCAAGACGCTGACATTCAAGATTGAAAAGGCTCCGTTGTCTGCCCTGACAGTAACGGCTCTTGACAAGGTCTACTCCGGCAAGAAGAATGCCTACAAGACGACCGTAACGGTTACGGATCTCAACGGCAAGAAGCTTTCCGGCGGAAAAGATTATGACAAGAATGTCGTATATACCTACAAGGAAGATACGCTGGTCATCGATCTGAATACGTCAAAGATCGCAAGCAGAGCTGCCGGTTCAGCGGTACAGGAGAACGATGTGATTCCTGCTGAAACAACGATCATTGTGACCGTTACAGCTCTGGGTAACTACAGCGGAACTGCTACGGCTGAATTCAGGATCGTCAAGTCCAATATCTCTAAGGCATCTGTTAAAGTGCCAAATCAGACTTACACCGGTAAACCGGTCACTCTGAAGAAAGAGGATCTGACGGTGAAGGTCGGAAAAGAGATACTGAAACCGGAAGATTTCGAAATCGTCTCCTATAGCAACAACACGAACAAAGGCTCGGCTTCCGTAGTCATTAAGGGTGTTGGAAACTATGGCGGAACCAAGACGGTCAAGTTCAAGATCGTTCAGAAATCATTCCTTGAAGCGATCTGGGAAACGCTGTTCCACTAAAGGAACAAGCAAGAATCAAAAAAGGAACTAAGAGCTCTTAGTTCCTTTTCTTTTGTTTCAGGATAAAAAGATATTCTTTGTTTCTATTGTCTGTCTTCCGCCTTCTGATCGTCTTTCTGGAAAAGCCTGATTACTGCAGGCCATACAAAAATGATAAAGAACGCCAGGAACATCTGGGATACCATGGCGCAGATGTTTGTTTCCAGATAAGGTGAAAGCAGAATCGGAAAATACTGGCTGATAAGAGACATCAGTACGATCCCGATCAGCGATAGAACAATACCTCTGCCGTTTAAACCGGTTTCTTTAAACCTGATCAGATGTTTTTCCAGAAAACGGGCAGCGCAGCATGCCACAAACATGCCGATATCTTTGTAGCCGTCTTTCATCATCCGGTGCGGATCTACCAGCAGTTCTCCGTTCACATATTCCGTCGGATACTGCTTGTAAGTAATGTAGAAAAGCGCAGAGATGCCGAAGGCGAAACCGAAAAACAGGAACAGATCCTCTTTCTCCGGATGATTATCCAGATAAAGGAAAAGCTTATGCATCAGATAAAGAGATCCTGTGCCGATCATCAGTGCAGCCAGTACATCCTGCGGTGTATGGACACCCAGATAATTACGGGAAAAGGCAGTAATCAGGATCAGGAAAACGCAGAGATATGTAAGCCACCTCTTCTTAAAAGTATAGGCCAGACCGCCGTAGATCGGTGCCGAAGTCGCTACATGCCCGCTGGGAAAGGAATAACCGGTCGCTTCTGTCATGGCATCTCCCGCAGGAATGACTCTAATATCCTTGATCCAGGGACGGTAAATGCAGGCGGTCAGTTTAATGACGGCATTGACGCTCAAAGACAGTGCCAGTGAAGCAAGAACAAAGAGTCCCTTCCGCTTGCTGACACACCAGTAAACAAAAACCGGAACAGCCACCAGATAGGCAACTGCAAAATGTGAGATCCATTCCATGAACGGCGTCAGCGCATCGTTGATCGCGTTACGGAAATTCTGCAGCCACAGCAGGTATTCAATATCCATGTCCCATCTCCTTCATCACATACCTAACTATTTTTGTTCAAAGAATGATAACGTTTTTTCTTTCGGATTGCTTTCACGGTCTTGATTCCGATCACGATCAGATAAGTGTAACACAGACAAAGGATCAGCCGGTCAAAAAACTCGTAACGGTCGTAGTACATACACAGTACTCCGACGATCATGACGATGATCAAAGTTTCGATGACCATCAGGATCCTTCCCAGGATCTTCGGGAAACCTTTGATCTGCAAAGACAGGATCACGATCAGACTGTAAAGAGAAACGATGATTCCGATCATAGAAAGTCTGGATTTAGTCAGACCTCCGGAAATCTTCAGATCTGTGAGAAAAAGACGGATATCCGCGGAGAACAGATCCGGTAAAGGTCTAGCGATCTGTACAAGCAGTACAGCGGTCAGAAAAGCGATAAGCAGTTCCAGCACATCTGTTTGATTTTTCAGATAGTAGTCTACCAGTTTCTTAAACCACATAAAGGCCTCTCTATTAATTTTAACAGAGAGAAGGGATATAATAAAAAGGCAGATGGATCAGGAGGTAGAAACATGAACAAAGTGCTGGTTGTAGTAGACATGCAGAACGACTTCATCGACGGATCTTTAGGAAGCAAGGAAGCGCAGAGTATTATAGCCAACGCAGCCGCAGAGATCAGAAAAGACTATGATTTTGTCGTGGCGACAAGAGATACGCATGGCGAGAATTATCTTAATACCAACGAAGGAAAACACCTTCCGGTCGTTCACTGCGTCAAGGATAGTGAAGGCTGGCAGATCGCCGATACGATAAAGGAAGCCTTGAAAGAAAAAGAGGATCTTGTGATCCTGGATAAACCGGTTTTCGGTTCAGAAAAACTCGTAGATGTATTAAAAAAATATGATAAAGAAAAACCGATCGAAAGTATCACTTTGATCGGTCTATGTACGGATATCTGCGTCGTAAGCAACGCCCTGCCGGTAAAGATGGCCTTTCCGGAAATTCCGATTCATGTCGTAGCGGACTGTTGTGCAGGGGTAACGCCGCAAAGCCACGAGGCCGCTCTACTGACGATGAAGATGTGTCAGATCGAGATCATCTAATTCTTCCTGTAGTTTCTGGCAATCTCAAACATTTTCCTGTCGATGTGACAGTAGCCTTCCGGATTCTTGATCAGGTAGTCCTGATGATATTCTTCCGCAACCGTAAAGTTTTCCAGCGGAAGCAGTTCCGTCCGGATCGGTTCGCTGTACTTAAGAGACAGTTCCTTTAAGCCCTGCTGTATGACCGGCAGGTTTTTTTCATCTATGTAATAGATCCCGGTACGGTACTGATGACCGATGTCGTGTCCCTGCTGATCGATCAGGGTCGGATCGATGATCACAAAGAAAAGATCCAGGACCTCTTTCAAGGAAATCACATTTTCGTCGTATTCCACTTCTACCGTTTCCGATGCGCTGGAACGCTGCGCTTTCAGATCTTCATAGGAAGGATGATCGATGTCACTGTTGGCGTATCCGACTGTCGTTCTGACGATCCCCTCTACCAGAGAAAGAAAATGTTCAACACCCCAGAAACAGCCTCCGGCCAGATAGATCTTCTTCATAGAATACCTCCTTCTGTTTCTTCTATTATATAGGATTCTGCGTTTCACAGAAGCATTGTGCCCTATCGCGTTCCAATATCATTTATAATAGAAGTGATAAAAAGGAGGTCAGAAACATGAATGACTATACGATTTATTACGGATTGACATTCCTGGCGTTCGCCATCTCCATGGCTGCACAGTTCTATGTCAGATCTGTTTACAGTACATATGACAGAACCGGCGCCAGAAGAAACATCAGCGGCGCGCAGGCAGCCAGAGAACTGCTTGATCGAAACGGGATGTACGAGGTAGGGATCCGACAGGTCAATGGCTTTCTAACCGACCACTACGACCCAAGAAGCAAGGAAGTAAGACTTTCCACAAACAACTACCAGGGAACTTCCCTGGCGAATGTAACGATTGCCTGCCACGAATGCGGACATGCGATACAGGATGCCGAAAGCTATCGTCTGCTTAACATCCGTTCCGCTTTGATCCCTGCCGTGAATATCTCTTCCTATGCCGGATATTTTGCGATCATGATGGGAACACTGCTGGGCATGCTGCAGATCATCTGGATCGGGATTGTACTGGAAATGGTGATCCTGCTTTTCCAGGTCATCACACTGCCGATCGAATTCGATGCCAGTGCCAGAGCCCTGAAACAGATCGAATCCATCCGTCTGCTGGACGAAGACGAATTGCAGGGAGGAAAGAAAGTGCTCAATGCCGCCGCTTTGACTTATGTCGCTGGTGTTGCCGCCACACTGCTGGAAATCTTAAGACTGATCTTGTTCTATGGACGTAGGAACGACAGAAGACGTTAAACAAAAGGATCCATCCGGATCCTTTTTATTTGATATACAGTCCCATCGCAACCGCTCTTTCTTTTTCCTGAAAGTTCTCCGGATCCCGATCCGAGATCATCAGCTGTCTTTGGTTGTTGATCAGGATCTGAGCCGATCCTCCGCCATCCAGATGAACGGCATGATATAGGCCGAGTTTTTTACAGATGTCTGCCGTTTCCGAAAGCGATGCTCCGCAGCTTCCTTCTCCCTTGACATGACCGAACTTGCCTGCTCCCTCCAGCCACAGCAGGACCGGTCTATTCTCTTTGTCTGCACCGAGAACCATACGTGGAGCACGGTCTTTTTTGTAGTTTAGAGGATACATGGCCGGCGGAAAAGAAACAGCCCATGGTCTTAGGAAATGATAAAAAGGAGAAATAAAGCGTTCTGTCTTTCTGCCGTTTACGATGGCGCTGTTGCCTGCCTGTATCGCAAAGGCGATATCTTCCAGATCGTGGAAGAGTACTTTCTTGTTTTGAATCTCATTGATCATATGCTCCGTCTGTATCACAAAGCCTGCGGAAGGAATCGTCGTTCTTCCGCCTTTTCGGACAGCGACAACGCGGTTTCCTTCTATGACGATGTCACAGATACCCGCCGGTGTTTTGCTTCTCTGCGGACGTGAGAAAAAGCGGGAATTGCTGCCGTCTTGATAGAGCCTGCCATCGATCTCGACACCGATCTCTTTTAAAGATATACGGGACACAGAGACCCTGCCTTCTTTATCGACCGTCAATACTTCCCGCTCAAACAGAGGCGGCAGCAGGATCTTTCCGTTTTTCACACACAAACCAAACGGAATACCGATTTTGTCATAGACGGATGGACAGTCCAGCCGGTCAAACAGAAAGAACGATGCGTTTAGTTTCAGCGATGCATTGATACTGTTTTCTGAGAGATAACCCATGGTATCTCCTGCCGGAAGAAAACGGATCGAAGAACGTTTTCCGTCCAGTTCATAAAGACAGCCTCTTTGTTTCAGCTGCCGATAGATCTCTTCTGTATCCCGATCCGAAAAAGACAGTTTCTTTCTTTTAAAAGAAACATTCTTCCGAAACATCGAAACAAGGGCTGCCGTCCGGTCGTAGAATATTTCATCTTCCTGCCTCAGAAAAGAAACCGGAAGCATGAGATCTTCTGGAACACGGAACAGAACCACCCTTCCCTCGATCAGTGATAGTCTGGGCATAAAGAAATCCCGGTAAAGCCCTACAAGTCCCTGAAAAGACCTCTGGGAATATTCCGGAATCAGGAACTCAAGATCCTGCCAACTGTCAAAAGAAACGCGTTGAACACGCTGAATATTTCCATCCGGATAATGAAATGTCCTGCTGTCTGAATTGATCATAAGTTATCGGGAACAAGAGTTCCTACACATGTATTATAATTGAAACAGGAATGAGGAAAAAGCCATGAAACAAGATTACGAAATGATGTCGAAACAGATCACTTCTCTGGCGGAAATATCCAACCGCTGTCTTCCTGTACTGGCCAATGCCAGTGCCATCCTGTATGATGCCCTTCCTGACCTCAACTGGGCAGGATTCTATCTGGTAGAAGAGGAACATCTGATCCTGGGACCTTTCCAGGGAAAGTTTGCCTGTGTCAGGATCGAAAAAGGAAAAGGAGTCTGCGGCACAGCCTATGCGGCAGATCAGACCCAGGTAGTACCGGATGTTCATCAGTTCCCGGGACATATCGCCTGTGACAGCGCATCCAACTCCGAGATCGTCATTCCTTTGCATACGCAAGGAAAAGTAGTCGCCGTCATGGATATCGATTCTCCAATGTTCGACCGTTTCTCTGTGGAAGATGTAGAAGGCTTAAGCGATTTCGCTAGAACTCTGGAAGAGATCATCTGCTGGGAATAAAGGAGGATCCTTATGTCGCTTCTAAGCATGTATATCCGTTACGACTTCGGTAAAGGCGACCGGAAAAGAGATGCCGGTCTTCAAACGCCGGATGATGTCAGACGTTTTGACGACATCGCCTACGGTCCAAACAAAAAGTATCAGCTGCTAGATGTCTACCGGCCAAAGGATGCAGAAGGAAAGCTCCCGGTCATCGTCTCCGTCCATGGCGGAGGATGGGTCTACGGCACCAAAGAGACCTACCAATTCTACTGCATGTCTCTGGCGCAAAGAGGTTTTGCGGTGGTCAACTATTCTTACCGACTGGCTCCGGAATACAAGTATCCCGCCCAGATCGAAGACACCAATATGGTCATCAGATGGATCCTGGACAACGGTGAGAGTTACGGTTTTGATTTAAACAACATCTTCGCTCTCGGCGATTCTGCCGGAGGACACCTGCTGTCCGTCTATACAGCCATGTTGAATGACAGGGCCTATGCAATGCATTACAGGATCGATACGCCGGAAGATTTCCGATTCAATGCCATTGCGTTAAACTGCGGCGTCTATCATCAGGAATATACCGGAAAAGGAATGACCATCCGGCTGCTCAACGATCTGCTGCCAAAAGGATGGACCAGGGAAGATCTGGAAATGCTGAACAGCGCCGATAAGATCAGCCCGGCTTATCCTCCGACATATGTCATGAGTGCCAACGGAGATTTCCTGAAGGACCAGGTCGATTTCATCGTACCGGAACTGAAGAAAAACGGGATCCCTCACGTCGTCAAGATCTACGGCGATACAGACAACGTACTGAGACACGTCTTTCATGTCAACATAAAACAGAAGGATGCCGCCGTATGCAACGATGAAGAATGTGCGTTCTTCCGGTCTTATCTGAAATAAAAGGAGAATAGAGATGATTTACAGTGACTTTCACGGATTAAAACTATCCCGTCTGGGCTTCGGCTGTATGCGTTTTACGACCGATCCGAGCACCGGTGAAGTCGATCAGGACAAGGTCAATGCCATGTTCGATCTGGCAATCAAAAACGGCGTCAACTACTTCGATACGGCTTATCCGTATCTTGGAGGAAAATCGGAAGGAGCCATGGCGGAAGCCCTAAGCAAGTATCCGCGTGATTCCTACTATCTGGCCGACAAGTTCCCGGGTCATTCCCTTCCGGGACCGGTAGATAACCTCGCTCTTTTCAACGTTTCTTTGAAGCGCTGCCGGACGGACTACTTCGATTTCTACCTTCTCCACAATATCACCGAATGGTCAGTCAAAATCTACGAGAGCGAAGAATATCACATCATTCCCGATGTTATAAAACTGAAAGAAGAAGGAAAGATCCGGCATCTCGGCTTTTCCTTCCACGGCGGACCTCAGCTGCTGGAAGAATTCCTGAACCGGCACGAAGGCATCTTCGAATTCGTTCAGATCCAGTGTAACTATCTGGACTGGACTCTGCAGGACGCCAGAAAGAAATACGATATCATCACTTCCCACGGTCTGGGCGTCTGGGTCATGGAACCGTGCAGAGGCGGAAAACTGGCGGTCCTTTCGGAAGAAAACTCCGGAAAACTGAAAACTCTTGATCCGAATGCCAGCGACGCATCCTACGCTTTCCGCTACCTTCAGGATCTCGACAACATCAAAGTCATTCTCTCGGGTATGAATGAAGTAACGCAGGTCGAAGACAACCTAGACACTTTCAAGGAACACCGACCTCTATCAGATCAGGAAAGAGATACACTCTACGAGATCGCCGAATCCCTGAAGAAAGGCGTACCTTGTACCGGATGTAGATACTGCTGTGAAGGATGTCCGATGGAACTGAATATCCCGTATCTGCTGGAATGTTACAACGACTACAAGTATGCCTCAGCCCTGACTCCTTCCATGCGGCTGGATGCTTTGGAAGAAGACAAGAAGCCTTCCGCCTGTATCGGATGCGGCCAGTGTTCCCACGCCTGCCCGCAGCACATCGATGTGCCTGCCGCTCTGGCGGAACTCGCGGAACTTTACCGCAGCGGACCGAAGTGGTCGGAAATGGTAAAGGGCCGTCATGAAGCGATCATCAAAGATTTGAAAGACAGATGATTATGGAAAGAATATTCGCATCTCTTTTTGACAGGGGCATGAACTTCCCGGCTTTGTCTACGGGGGCTATCTCTACACGCTATGCGATTCTGCCGCCGGACTTCTGGGTTATTCCCTGGGCGACTACATCGTCACCCAGCAGGCCAGCATTTCCTACACCTCCTCTGCCGCTTTAAAAGATACCCTGACCGTTACCGGCGAATGCATCCACAACGGAAAGACTACAAAAGTCGCAGAGATCAGCGTGAAAAACCAGAACGACAGACTCATATGCAAGGCCGTTTTTACTCTATTCTCCATCCGCAAAACAAATGATCAATAAACGTTTGTTGTGCTACAATGATTCTGTAGTGAGGTAACAAAAATGAAACTATTAAAAAACCTATTCAGTTCTATAGCCCTTCTTCTGGTAACAGGAGGGGCCTGTGTCCTGGCATGGCAATATTTCCGCAATAAACAGCTCTTTGTCGTACTGCTTTCCAATTCCATCGTCAAAGGTTCTATGCGTGTTCTGCAGACCATGGGTCTGGCTGTCATTGCCATCATCGTCGGACTGATCTTCTTCGTTATTTCCTTGAAAATCGGCGGTGTCGTCAGAAGGAATGAAAGAGAAAAAAGAGAAGCGCTTCGTGAGCAGCAAAGAGAGGCCGACGAACTGAAACGCCAGCTGAGAAAAGAAGCCGAGGACGCCAAGGCTGAAGCGGAAGAAGCCAGAGCCGAAACCGAAAGGATCCGTCTCTCTTTCAAGAAAGAAGAAACAGAAGAGGAAAAGAAAGAAGACTGATTCTCAAAACAAAAAAGAAGAAAGGAGCGTAAACTCCTTTTTCTTATGCATGATAGAATGAGAGAGAGAAACATACGGAGAACGAACATGATAAGTCTGAACGATAAATGGTTATTCACAGAAAACTGGAACGAAGATTTTCTCAACGGAAAAGACAGGAATGTTGTAGAGGTACGTATTCCGCACACCGTAAAGATGCTTCCGCTGCATTATGCGGACGACAAGGACTACCAGATGATCAGCGGCTACCGGAAAAAGATCCGGATCCCGAAGGAAGCCAAAGATAAGCGGATCTTCCTGCAGTTTGATGCCGCGGGACACATCGCCACAGTCTACGTCAACGGGAAAGAACTCTGCACCCATATGGGAGGCTATACGGCTTTCCGGGTTGAGATCACCGACGAAGTGAAAGCGGGAAAACAAGCCGATATTTGCGTAAAACTGGATTCCACCGAAAACAAGACAGTCCCTCCTTTCGGCTACGTCATCGACTACCTCACCTACGGCGGGATCTACCGTCCGGTATGGCTGGACATTCAGGAGAAAGAATACCTCTCCGATGTCTTTGTCACGACACCGGAAACCGACAGGGTACATCTGCAGATCAGCGTAGACGGAAATCCGAAACAGAAAAAGACCGTAACGGTTAAGACCCCGGACGGTCAGGTATTGTATCAAACCGAAACGAAAGAAAACGAACTGGAATTTCAGGTCAAAGATGTCAGGAAATGGGATGTCGATGATCCGAATCTCTACCTTTGTGAAGTGGCTTTAGATAACGGTTCCCGGAAAGAAGTACGCTTCGGCTTCCGGACCATCGCCTTCCAGAAAGACGGTTTCTATCTCAACGGCAACCGTCTGGTCATGCGGGGTCTGGACAGACACCAGTGCTATCCGTATGTCGGCTATGCCGTAAGTGATTCGCTGCAGAGAGAAGATGCCAGGATCCTCAAGGAGGAACTCTGCTGCAATTCCGTGCGTACCTCCCACTATCCGCAGTCCCAGGCCTTTATCGACGCCTGCGACGAACTGGGTCTTCTGGTCTTTACCGAGATCCCGGGCTGGCAGCATGTGGGTGACGAAGCCTGGAAAGACATCGCCTGCAAACATGTCGAAGAAATGGTTCTGCAGTACCGCAACCATCCTTCCATTGTCCTCTGGGGCGTGCGGATCAATGAATCCCAGGATGATGACGCCTTTTACACCAGAACCAACGCGATCGCCCACAGACTCGATCCGAGCCGTCCGACTTCGGGTGTACGCTATCTGCTGAAATCCTCTCTGCTGGAAGACGTCTACGCCTACAACGACTTCTCCCATACCGGAAACAATCCAGGTGCCCGGAAGAAAAAGGATGTCACCACCGACATGAATAAGGCTCTTCTGATCTCCGAAGCCAACGGACACATGTTCCCGACGAAGGCTTTCGATAAATGGTCTCTGCGACAGGATCACGCCCTGAGACATGCGACCGTCATGAATGCCGCACTGGGTTCCGGGGAACATGCCGGTGTCTTCCAGTGGTGCATGTTCGACTATGCGACCCACAAGGACTTCGGCAGCGGCGACCGCATCTGCTACCACGGTGTCATGGATGCCTTCCGCAACCCGAAACTGGCTTCCTATGTCTATGCGATACAGGGAGACAAGAAAGACGTGCTGGAAGTCTCCTCCACCATGGACATCGGCGATTATCCGGGCGGAACAGTCGGCGATTTCTACGTCTTTTCCAACGCCGACAGCGTATGTCTGTACAAGAACGATGTCTTCGTCAAGGAGTATCAAAACAGCCGTTATACGGCCTTAAATCACGGTCCTATGCGTATCGACGATACGATCGGCGAACTTTTGATCCACAACGAAGGCTTCGACAAGAAAAAAGCCAAAGACATTCACGATGCCCTACAGATCCTGAAGAAATACGGAACCGAACACTTCCCTCCGGCACAGGCAGTGAAACTGGCCGCGACCATCAGGAGATACAAAGTGTCCGATGAAGAAGCCAACCGTCTCTACGGCAAGTATGTCGGCAACTGGGGCGGAGAGGCGACGGTATGGCGCTTTGATGCGATCAAGGGGGATGAAATCGTCAAGACAAGAAGACTCTGTCCGAGTGCCGATCTGCATCTTGAGGTCCGAAACAGCTCCGGTGTTTTGAAAGAAGGCGATACTTACGACATGGCCGCCATCCGTATCCGGGTCGTGGATGCCAACGGAAACATCGCACCGTATGCCCAGCTTCCTGTACAGTACAGGACGGAAGGCGTTATTGAGATCGTAGGACCTGACGTCTCTACGGCCGAAGGCGGAATGACCGGAACCTATGTCAAAACGACAGGAAAGACTGGGAAGGGAAAACTGACGATCCACGCTGACGGACTGGAAGATGTCGTGATCGATTACACGGTGCAATAGAATGAACGAGAAACAGCTCAAAGCGATACGCTTTTACGAAGGAGACGTCTTTGGGGAAGATCCCTTCTGGTCCGATCCCAAAGCCTACGTCACCATCAATTCCCTCTTCTTTGACGGAATAGAAACGGAAAGAAGAAGAGCGAAGGAGAAGAAATATCTCAACCCCGAGATCATCAAAGATCCGGTGAGACTCTATGCCCTTCTGAAGGATCTTTTAAGCGCCTTTCAGGAATCGGGGGAAGAAAGAACGACCTACCGGGTAGAGCGTTACGAAGACTATCTGGAAATGAAGAAAAAGGGTCAGACCCTATCTTTTACTTCGACTTCCAAAGACGGTTTCCTGAAGGAATACGGAGACAGGATCGGGATCGCTCTGCTGGTCTTTCATATCCCCGCAGGAGGCCTTTGTCTGCCTTTTCAGGAGGTTTTGAAGGAAGGATATCTAAAAGTACAGGAGAACGAGATCCTGCTTCCGCCGGGGCTTTCTCTGGAGCTAAAAGAGATCCCTCTACAGGAAGAAGACCTGGAAATCAGGGATGCTTTGGGGAATCCCCCGACCGTGAAGTGTGAAGTCTTTGTCAGGGATAAAAGCACAAGCCGGAACAGAGATCTTTCCCTGCCGATCTGCAGTACGAAAGGACCGGAAAGCGGGATGAGAGTATACGAAGCCCTGAATGAAGGAAAAGAACCCAAAGCGGAAGACGTAGAGATCTATACGGAATGGAAAAGAAGTTTTATTGAAAAGCTTCTGTAAACAGAAACGATAGTGCATAGGAAATATAAACATACCGACCGTCCGGGTTTCTGGATCGGCTTCATCGACTTCTTTACGGCAGGGATCTTCCTGCTTTTCTACATGAAACGTTCCGGACTGCAGAAGGAACTGGAAGAAATCCTCGGCCATGAGCTGCAGGACTACTGGAAAGCCTATCTGCTGGGCATTCCGAATCTGTTTCTTTATACCCTGGTCTGGATGGCGAGAATCGCCGAAGAACTGAAAGACAAGGCGATCAAGCTGGGGATCGAAGGACCCTACACTTCCTTCCGGCACATGTTCGGATGGAACACCTTGGGACTGCTTCTGTTTGGACCGGCTGTTGCGACACAAAGATTTTTTGATACACTGAATAAGGTCGAAAGAAAACTGAACGGGGAGAGATAGAAGATGGAGAGATCGAAACAGGCGGCGATCTGCGAGAGGATCGCAAGAAAGGCGGTGGTGCCGAAGGGAAAGACGATGAGCGATGTCATCCTGGCTTTCCGCCGCGCCAAAGGAAAGAAGCAGTACAGACTTCCTTTACTGGTAAAAATCAGGGACAAAGGCAAGATCGACGATGTCTCTTCCGACATGCGTCTTTTCTACATGAACGTGGAAAGTGAAAGCGACCGGCTGATCATCTACCTGCACGGAGGGGCATACGTCGAAGAGATGCTGCCGTTCCACTGGCTGATGCTGGACAAGATCACTTCCAGAGTTGATTCCACCTTCATCATTCCCGACTATCCTCTGGCTCCCTATTCCGATTTCCGGGAATGCTACGAGAAGATGCGGGTCTTCTACGAGAAGGTGCTGAAGTACTATCCGGACAAAAAGATCCTCTTCATGGGCGATTCGGCCGGAGGCGGACTGGCGCTCGGACTGAACATGTATTTTCATAGACTGGGCTTAAGAACGGCCGATAAGCTGATCCTGATGTCTCCCTGGGTGGATCTGATCATGGACAATCCGGAAATAAAGAAATACCAAAAGGTCGATCCGACCCTGAAGTATGATGATCTCAGCGTAGAGGCCTTCTATTGGGCGAATGGGGAAGATCTGCATGATTACCGTCTGTCGCCGATCTACGGAGACATGGAAGGCCTGAAGGACGTGACTCTGTTTACCGGGACCCACGAGTTCTTCTATCCGGATATCGTGAAATTTGTGAAGATCCTGGAAGACAAAGGGATCCGAACCAGACTCTATGTCGGGGAAGGACTTAACCACGTCTATCCCGCTTTTCCGATCCCGGAGGCCGAAAAGGCCATCGAGACCATGTGCGATATTATCAAAGAAGAATAAAAAAACTGCCTAAGAGGCAGTTTTGTTTTTACCAGTCTGAATCCCAGTCGGATCCGCCGGAATCCCAGGAATCCCAGTCGTCATCGTCGTCCCAGCCGGAATCATAGTCGTCGTAGTCATAGTCATCATCGTCGTAGTCGCTGCTGCTGTAACTGCTGCTGCCGGAGTAGTAGTGTGAATCGTAGAAGTCCGTGTAGCTGTCGTTGTAGTAGTAGTCGTCGTAATAGGTATAGTCGTCGTAATAGTCGTCGTAGAACGTATCGTACGGACCGTAGTAGTACCAGTCGTCGTTGTCGTAGTAGTAGACGTCATGACCCTGGGTGTAGTAGGTTCCGGAAGGCGTGACGTAGTAGCCGTCATTCTTATGCAGGCGGCGCTGGTAGGATACGACGCCAAAGATCAGACCGGTCGTGACCAGGAACGATCCAAGTATCCCGATCAGGGCTACCTTCAGTGTGCTGTGTTTTCGGCCGCGGCTGTCGGTATAGTAGGACCTTGTCCTCTCCGGCTGTATGAGCTTTCTGGCGAAGAGCGGACGCTTTCTCACTTCTTCCAGGAACTTCTGGTAGTATTCGCTGACCGCGATCTTTTCGTTCGGTCCCTTGTAACGTAAAGCCCTGGTTCCATCGGCTTTCATCTTGTATACGACATAGTCGCCGAAATCATCCTGGTAGATGACAAAAGCCTTGGGATCCGTATAGTCGTCCCCGATGAAGAATCGCGTCTTTTCGGAATCGATATGGAACTCCTCAAAAATATTCTTCAGTTCTTCATAGCTTTCTACCCGGTCGGGCAGATATTTCTTCTCATTTTCCATAATTCCATTATAAGACCCTATTTTCATATTTTCACATCATTTCTCTTGACAATAGTTCGGAACCGAAATATAATGAAATTGTTTCGGAACCGAATTAATGAAAGGAGTGATGTTTATGCCTAGCAATATAGAATTATTCAGAAAGATGATGATCGTATCCCACGGTCTTAGAAGGAATGCCTTCAGAAGAGATGAAAAGAGAGAATGTCCAAGACATCCGCTGCATCGGATGAGGATGCCGGAAGAAGGAAAACATCCGTTTGGGGAAAGAAGGATCCATGGAGGACCAAGAGGCATGTCCAGGGAAAGACTGTTGACGATCATCAGTGAATTCCCTGAGGGTGTCAATCAGAAACAGCTGGCGGAACACGCCAACATCAACGCCTCTTCGACTTCGGAAGTCGTAAGCAGGCTGGAGGATGACGGCTATCTCGTAAGAGAGATCGATCCTAACGACAGAAGGGCGACCATCCTGAAGCTCACGGAAATGGGCCAGGTCAGGGCGGAAGAAGTCAGAAACGAGCGGGAAGGAATGCTGGAAGGACTGTTTTCCAAACTGACGGAAGAAGAGAAAGAGACGCTCTCCAATCTTCTGGACAAACTGATCGACAAGGTTCAGACGGATCAGGAATAAATGATCCGTTTCCTATAAAAAAGCTCTGATTTTTCAGAGCTTTCTTTTTTATTACCAGTCCGAATCCCAGTCGGATCCGCCGGAATCCCAGGAGTCCCAGGAATCGGAGTCCGAATCCCAGCCGGAGTCGTAGTCGCTGTCGGAATCCCAGCCGGAACTCGTCCAGTCGTCGTAGTAGTCCGAGTAGGTGAAGTCGTCGTAGTCTTCGTTGTAGTAGTAATCGTCGTAGTAGGTATAATCGTCGTAGCTGCTGTGGAAATGGTCGTAGGTGCCGTAGTAGTACCAGTCGTCGTTGTTGTAGTAGTAGACATCGTTTCCCTGGGCGTAGTAAGCGCCGTACGGTGTGACGTAGTAGCCGTCATGTTTATGGATATAACGTTTGTATACCATCGAACCGGAACCGAAGAGCAGCACCAGAACCAGGGCGACGATGCTAAAAGCTTTCGGCGGGAATACGGTGCTTCTTCCGCTCTTGTCGGCGATCCAGCTCCAGAGGAAAATACCCGGATTTACTAGCAGGAACAGGATGACGGCTGCCCAGATCGGGAACAGTCCGAACATGGATAAAATAAGCAGACCGATCGCCCCAAACAGCATTCCGAGGAACCACTTGGTGTCGGGATCCATCTTTGTTTTCCTTCTCTTCCCTGTTCTTATCGTAGAAGGTCTTAAAAGCTTCCTGGCAAAAGCCGGACGCTTTCTTACTTCCTCCAGGAACTTCTGATAGTATTCACTGACCGCGTGTCTTTCATCTTTGCCCTTGTAACGCAAAGCTCTGCTTCCATCGGCTTTCATCTTGTACACGACAAAATCCCCGAAGTCGTCCTGATAGATAACAAAAGCCTTGGGATCCGTATAGTCGTCCCCGATATAGAATCTGGTCTTCTCCGAATCGATCTTGAATTCCTCAAAGACCCTTCTCAACGCTTCATAAGTCTCCACCTTTTCAGGCAGATATTTCTTCTCGTTTTCCATGACTTTATTATAAGACCTGCCGGACGATTTCAACACCCCCTGTTTCCCATGACAAAAGAATAAAAGCGCGATAAGATTAAAATAAATACAGGAGACAGGAAGATGAAGAAACTGCTGATAATACTAATGGTCACGCTGATGCTGTGCGGATGTACGGGAACTGCCAACGAAGGAAGCGGCACACCCAAGGAAGAAGAGAAAGTCTATACGCTGGAAGACGGGATCATTCCCTATCTGGCCCATTCTACCATCAACATCGTATACAGCGTGATCGTGGAACGGGATCAGTCGAGTGATTATACGGTAAGCAGGCTGGTCCGGCTTGTACCGCTGAAAGAAGAAGGCGAGTTCTATGAAACGATGAAGCAGCAGTTCAGCGAGGAACAGCTGGACGGAGAGCTGTACTTTGTCAGTGAAATGATAGAATCAGACAGACACCTGCAATACGACCAGATGGATCTGGAGAAGAATTATTTAAATTATTTCTGGGTCATGAAAGATGATCCGGAAGCAAAGGTCCTGACGATCCACCAGTACAGCAGTGATCGGGAGACGGTCTACGATCAGCAGAAACAGGATTGGGTTCCGGGAAATCTGAGTTTTGAAATGGACTACGGCAATGACCGTTATGTGATCGACTATTCCAAGATGGAAGAAGACGACTGGGATCTGCTGGCAACGGAGAGTTTTGCCTACTCGGATTCGTTCGCATCCAGGCCCTATGACTACAAGGGCTATGTGACCGTTTATGATCCGGTGAAAGGAATTCCGGAGTATACCTACATCGCTCTGGTAGAAAACGGCGTCAGAATGCGCAGTACGCCGGAGATCCGCGATGACAACAAGCTTGGTGTACTGAAAGCCTACAGCACGAACGATTTCTGGTTCAGGTTCTTTCTGTATGAGAAGACAGAGAACGACGGCTATACCTGGTACAGAGTCGGAAAGAAACACTGGATCGCCAGTGACGGGACCTGGGTAGAGGAACATCAGCTGAAAGCGGAAGGATAGAATATGAATCAGACCGTCAAGGAAGAAAGAGACAGGATATCGAAGATATCCGGTATTACAGGAATCGTAATCAACGTATTCCTGTGTACGATGAAACTGATCATCGGAAAGAAGGTTAACTCCATTTCGATTCTTTCGGACGGTTTTAATAATCTCAGTGACGTATTTAATGCCCTAATGGTATTCGTGGGTTACCGTCTTACGGGCAAGCCTGCGGATCGGGAACATCCCTATGGTCACGGACGTTTCGAATACATGATGTCACAGTTCATCGCCATCATGGTGATGTATGTGGGGATCTCTTTGTTAAGGAGCTGCGTGGAGAGACTGATCCGTCCCGAGACTGTTCTGATGGACAGATATGCGGTGATCGTACTTGGCGTATCATTGTTTGTGAAACTGGGACTGGCGTTCTGGTACGACAGGATGTACCGAAAGAGCGAGCTAACACCGCTGCAGGCACAGAAAGCGGATTCCCTGTCGGATGTGGCAGGAACAGGAGTGATTCTTGCGGGTTATCTCATGGGATCGGTAATAAGTCTTCCGGTAGACTCCATCATCGGTATCGTCGTATCCGTCATCATCATTCTGGGCGGTTCCAGGATCTTCCTTAGAATGACATCCATTCTGCTGGGACAGCCGGCGAATGAAGAACTGTACAGAAGCATCGAAGAGATCCTGAAACAGGACAAGGAGATTAGAGGCTATCATGATCTTAGGCTGCACAGTTACGGTTCAGGGAATGTGTACGGAAGCTGTGACGTAGAAGTCAACGGGGATGACAGTCTGTTTGAGATCCACGACTTTCTGGATGTGATAGAGAAAAGGATCTTCGAATACACGGGTGTGCAGATGACTCTGCATCCCGATCCGATCGGAACAAGCAGGAAGATCAAGGAATACGGCAGGATCATCAGTGATGCGTTGAAGAAATATGACGAGAGGATCTCCTACCACGATCTGCAGTACAACGGGATGAGTAAGAGTTATTCTCTGGATGTGGTGATCCCTTATGATCTGAAGGTAAATGAAGAGGAACTGTGTAAAGAGATCAGAAAGGTATTTGAAGAAGACAGTGTAGAAATAAAGGTGGATAGAGAATAAAAAGACGGGGTTGTGTCGATTATAAGACCTCGTCTTTTAGCTTGACCGTTGTCGTGTTTTTTGCATGATCCTTAACATAGCATAAAGTAAAATAATAATGAATGGATGAAGGAGAAAGCATGAATAAGAAACATTCCGATAAAGATGTGATTTATAAAGAAATAATTACCGGATCTTATAATCCAAGACGTTACTCGATGAAGATCATAGACGGAGAAACTCCTTTGGTCGTGTTGACGAGCTGTTACTTGCTTGATTTCGAATCGGAGAAGACCGCCAGTTATAATCTGAACAAAGAGGGCATTGATAAGATCAAAGAACGGATCGAAAATGCAAGATATCTTTTCAATGATGAACCTCTTGAAGAATGTGACTATTTTGTCTTAGATGGCTGCAAGGAAGAGTATTTCTTCCGATCCGGAAATAAGAAAGCCAAAATTAAAAAAGACAATTTCAGTCTTATATACTCCGAAATGTCGAAGGATACAAAAGCAGGAGAGATCATGAATATCATTGATTCAATCCATGAAATACTGAAGGAATATGGAATTGCTCTGGATGAACCGGCATAGATTTCGATTGTCTGCTACATCTGTTCTGATTAAATATCTCTCCTATCAATAAAAGTCTTATCAAACAGTCCAAGTTTCACAAGACCTTCGTTGATCTTCTCAAGATCATAGGTCTTGTTTTTTATACAGATCAGGATAAACTGGTCCGACTTATCCGACGGATTAAAAGCCATGGAATTGCGTGAAAGCAGGTCCATAGTCTGCTGTACATTGAGCTTTAAAGCCAGACACAGAGCGATAGCCGCGTCTTTTCGCGGACTGTAGTTACCGCACATGATCCGGGAATACGTCCTTCTAGGAAGCCATGCGCGGTCGTAAATCGCAGATGGTTTTTCATCAAGAAGATCAACATAGTAATAGAGTTTATCCGCAAAGGTTGAGACATCATTCGGTAGTTCATATCGATAAGAAGTCCCGACCCTTTTATGAACCTTGATCAGTTTCGATTTCTTCGATCTCTCCATGACCGTTTCATATCTTGAACCGTATTCTTCCTGAAGTTTCTCTGTCGCCTTCTGCCTGCTGATGAATTCTTCTACGTTCTCGGCGATCTTGCCGGAAAGCATAAAAGAATCTTCATCAAAGATACAGATGATCACTTTCACATTTCCGTGCTTCATCAAAAATTCGTTGATCTCGCTGGTAGCGATATTCAGAGCCTCGTCTTTTGGAAAGCCATATACTCCCGTAGAGATCAAAGGAAAGGCGATCGATCTGCACTGTTCCCTTAATGCCAAGGCCAGAGAGATACGGTAACAGTTTCTTAGATTCTCCAGTTCGTTGTGTTGTCCGTCTATCCATCTTGGTCCTACCGTATGAATAATGACTCTGCATAGATCAAACCCCGATGTCACCCTGGCATCGCCGACATCGATCGCTCCGATCTTTTTCCTCTCGGCAAGAAGCCGTTCCGCTCCGGCCGCCTTGTATATAGCCGAATCAACGCCTCCTCCGATTATCGGTAAAGGGTTGGCTGAATTGACGATTGCATCAACCTTCAGTGTTGTAATATCCGCTCTAACATATTTAATCGCCATAAAATCACCTCTTTTATAATTATACAAATGTCTCATTAAATGAGACAAGAATAATATTTTTCGCCTGTATTATTTAGTCAGTAAAGGAGGAAAATAGTATGAAACAGATTAAAGAAGTTGAAGAAATGACAAAGGTGGATCTGATTAAGGTAATTGAAACAATAGGAGAACAAATCAAGGAATTGACAAGTGATTTTGATCCTGCAGGGAAATTAATCTTGGCTCAAACGGTCATTAGTGGAGTTTTGGCTTTCGCCTATGCATTAAGTCGCAGTAAAGGAGGAGAATAACATGTTTGGAGCTACATTAGGAGACATTATCGGGAGTAGATTTGAATTTGACAGAGGCAATCATACGAAGGAGTTCCAGCTGTTTACAAAGAGATGCAGTTTTACCGATGATACGGTCATGACAGTTGCGGTAGCGAAAACCCTTCTGGAAACAGACAGAAACGCTTCAGAAGAAGAATTAAAAAAAGCGCTGATCGTAAACATGCAGAAACTGGGAAGACGTTATCCCTATGCCGGATATGGAAGCAGATTCATTCACTGGGTTTTTGCCAAGGAACCAAGGCCTTATAATTCCTGGGGAAACGGTTCGGCCATGAGAGTATCAGCAGCAGGATGGCTTTATGATTCCCTGGAGAGAACAAGGGAGGTTGCCAGATGGACCGCGGAAGTGTCTCATAATCATCCGGAAGGAATCAAGGGAGCGGAATGTGCGGCAGCGGTCATCTATCTGGCAAGGACAGGAAGTACGAAAGAAGAAATCAGAGAATATGTCATAAAAGAGTTTGATTATGATCTTCATGAAAGTCTTGAAGAACTGAGAAAAAGACACCGTCATGATGAATCGTGCATGGATTCTCTTCCAAAAGCCCTGGTATCTTTCCTGGAAGGAAATTCATATGAAGACGTTATCAGGAATGCCGTGTCTCTGGGCGGAGATACCGACACTTTGGGGGCGATCGCAGGAGGTATGGCGGAAGGGTATTATGAGATTCCGGAAGAGATGATCAAACAGGGAAAGGAATACCTTACAGAGGAGCTGAAAGAGATCCTCTGCATGATCGATACAGGGAGGACTGATGAATAAGAAATACAAGATAGGAATGTACGGAGGCAAGTTTCTGCCTTTCCACAAGGGACACAGATACTGCGTAGAATTCGCTGCTGATGAATGCGAAACGGTATATGTGATTCTGTTTTACGGCTGTGCCGATGAGGAAAAAATACTAAAGGAACATCCCGAATGGTGGCTGTCTCTGGAAGAGAGAAAGAAACAGCTGATGAAAATATACGATGACACAAAAGACAGGGCCAGGATCATTCCGGCACTAATCGATGTATCAGAACTGCGTACGCCAGAAGGAGAAGAGGACTGGGATGCGGAAACGCCTCTGGTCAGAGACCTGTTGGGACCGCATCTTAATGCGGTCTACAGCAGTGAGCCTTCTTATGAAGATTATTTCAGAAGAGCTTATCCGGAAGCCGATCATAGGCTGGTGGATGTTCCCAGGATTCATTTTCCGATCAGCAGCACCAGGATCAGGGAGATGAAAGATAAAGAAGAAAGAGAGGAATGGATGATATGAGAATGGAGAATCTAAGGAAGAGTTTTAAGGAACTGACATGGTACGAATATCTGATGGGGATTGTGATGATTGTCATTGCTGCAAAGGCAATGATTGAGGGCTTTGCGACAGGTTCTTCCAATGGGAATCCGGCATGGCTGACCGTCATTAATTTCATCAGTGCCGTCTGTGGAGTGATATGCATCTTCTTTACGGCTAAAGCCAATATCTCGAACTTTATCTTCGCTTCAGTCAATACGATCGTCTATGCCATATATCTTGTCTATTGGCATATCTGGGGCACGGCCGCTTTGGAAATCTTCTTCTACATTCCGACCAATTTCATTTCCTGGTATCACTGGGCAAAACACAGGGATGAGATGATCAGTCAGAAGACGAAAGCAAAGAGACTGACGGTGTTGCAGAATGTAGTGTGCACAATGATTGTTGTCTGTTCCGCCGTCTTGTATCACATGATCCTGGTAAGGTTTGGCGGAGAGGTAGCATGGCTGGATGCATTCACTTTGAGCATTGGGATTATTGCTACGATACTGGAGATGTTCAGGTATGCGGAGCAGTATGTGTGGTGGCTGATTACGGATATAGTAGCGGTAGCGATGTATATTGTTCACTTTGATCCGGTCTATCTGACAAAGAAGAGTATCTATCTGATCATGGCAGTGATTGGGCTGTACAACTGGATCAAATTGAACAAAGAAAGAAACATAGAGAATGATTAAGGAAAGAAAGCGGAATAATGAACTTAAAAAACGGCCATATTACTGGGAGAAGAATAGATGGATTGTTATAATTAAAGTATAAAAAGCACAGTCAAGAGACATTAATAATAACGAAGGTATTGATATGGCGAACGAACTTACAAAAAGAAATGAAAATCAACCAGAGAATCAAAAGCTTGATCTTTATGATGCGCAGTTTGACTCTTTATCATTAATGAAGATCAACGAGCAGAAGCAACAAGAAGCAGACAAAATCATTTCAAGAATAACTGCAGCCCTTGTTGACAAGGATATTGCAAAAAAGGTCAAGAAGAAAGGCAGTCCGGAATATGAATATGTAGTACAGATGGACGACAAGACAAAAGAAGCTCTTGAGAAAGGTCTTATCAAGTTTGATGTAGCGAAAGATGGAAGGGTGTTTGCGCAGTTGAGAGAAAATGGAAAATACAGCAAGAAACTCTCAATCGATAAAGTAATGAAAGACGAGGGAATTAAACCTGAAGAATTAACTGGTGCTCTTCAGGTCAAAGCAATACAAAGTCAACTTGAAGAAATGGCTGCTACTCTTGAAAGCATCGAACAGACTGTAAGCGAGGTCAAACAAGGTCAGCAGGATGATAGGATTGGTCTTTTCTACAGCGGCATGAACATGTATTTAGAAGGCAAAACTATCATGGATCCAGAATTAAGGAAATATGTCACATCCCAGGCTTTGCAATCAATAAGCAACGCCAGTGCACAGTTGATTCAACAGATTCAGACCGATAGAAACTACCTGTTAAACGGAAATTATAAAAAGAAAAAAGGACAAAGCTATGATGAACTTCAGTCCAGGATGGAGAGCATTAATAAAGCGTTTGAGATCATTTATCAATCGGCAATGTTAAAAGCCGGGATATATTATGATCAAAACGAATTACAGTCAATGATGATGGTCTTGAATGAATACAAGCGGTTTATTGAAAAGGTCATTATGCCAGTTGCACCAAAACTGATTGAATTTGATGAAAATGTCACTGTACTGAAGGACAGCGTTTGGGATAGGCGGGCAAATACGTTAATATGCGCTGAAACGATCAATCAGCAGATAATGCATGCAGATCATTATTTGATTGAATACAAGGAGGAAGAAAAAGTATGTCAGACAAAAGAGTAAAAGGATGCCCAAACGAGAATTGTAAGGATTACAAGAAAATAAGATACAAAGCCGAAGATAGATTTTGCAAATCCTGTGGATCAGAATTGATTTTTGTTTGTAGCAAATGCTGGACCCCGCTTGCCGACGATGATCAGAAAAAGAAAATCTGTGCAAAATGCGAAGCAAAAAGGGAAGATCGAAAAGAAAACATCATTAATACTGCAAAAAAGATAGGCGAGGGAACGGTAGCTGTTATCGCATTAGTTCCTACTGTTTTGAAAACTGTTCCAACATTGATAGAAAAAATTCCTACCAAAAAGGAGTAGATTAAGTTTTTTTCAACTTTTATAAAAAAGCAGAGTTCATATTATCTCTCTTTTTATAATGCTATTACAAGAAAAATAATGTAGTTTTTTGCCTGGGGAAGAAATAGTATTCTATTATATGCCAAGTTGAATTAGTCGTATTTTTTGAACAATCCTTTGTTAAAATAATAATGATAAAATCTGAGAATTATTTGATAATAATCGAGGCATAATATGGACAATACAAAAGAACTTCAAAGACAGGAACTACATAATGCAATCTGGAAAATAGCCAACGATTTACGTGGAGCGGTAGATGGATGGGACTTTAAACAGTATGTTCTTGGAACACTGTTTTACAGATATATCAGTGAGAACATTACCGCCTATATCAACAAAGGCGAACGGAAAGCCGGTAACACAGATTTTGATTATGCCAGGATGTCTGATGAAGAAGCAGAAGAAGCGAGAGAGGATCTTGTAGAAGAGAAAGGATTCTTTATTCTACCTTCTGAATTATTCTGTAATGTCCGTACAAAAGCAAAGAACAACCCTAATCTGAATGAAACATTAGAGAAGACCTTTAATCACATTGAAGATTCTGCAAAAGGTACAGGGTCAGAAGATGATTTTAAAGGTCTTTTTGATGATTATGATGTCAACTCCAATAAGCTTGGTGGGACCGTTGAAGAAAGAAACAAGAGATTGCTTGCGCTTCTTAATGGCGTTGGCGATATGAACCTTGGAGACTTTCAGGATAACACCATAGACGCTTTTGGCGATGCCTATGAATTCCTTATGACCATGTATGCATCCAATGCCGGAAAATCTGGCGGAGAGTTCTTCACTCCGCAGGAAGTATCCAGACTATTAACGCTTCTAGCCTTAGGAGACAAGAAACAAGTAAATAAAGTATATGACCCGGCGTGCGGTTCAGGATCACTGCTTTTGCAGGCAGCCAAGATACTTGGACCAGAAAACATCAAGATCGGTTTCTTTGGTCAGGAAGTCAATATCACTACATACAACCTCTGCAGGATCAACATGTTCCTGCATGATATCAACTACAACAATTTTGATATTGCATATGGTGATACACTTGTAAATCCGTTACATTGGGATGATGAGCCTTTTGATGTCATCGTCTCCAATCCACCTTACAGCATCAAATGGGAAGGTGATGACAACGTTACGTTGATCAATGACGAAAGGTTCTCTCCTGCAGGTGTACTGGCTCCAAAATCAAAAGCAGACTTTGCTTTTATCATGCATTCCTTAAGCTGGCTGTCTTCAACGGGAACGGCAGCGATCGTATGCTTCCCTGGCATCTTCTACAGAGGCGGAGCAGAGAAGAAGATCAGACAGTATCTGGTTGATAACAATTTCATTGACTGCGTTATTCAGATGCCGGACAATCTGTTCTTTGGCACTTCTATTGCTACATGTATCATGGTTCTAAAGAAAAACAAAAAGGATAACAGCATTCTTTTCATTGATGCATCAAAGGAATGTGTCAAGGTAACCAATAGCAACAAGTTGTCAGAAAACAACATCCAGAACGTTTTTAAGATGTTTGCAGATCGTAAAGACATCCAGCATGTGACCAAGCTGACATCTTATGAAGAGGTTAAGGAGAACGACTATAACCTTTCTGTATCGACCTATGTTGAACAGGAAGATACAAGAGAAAAGATAGATATCAAGGTTCTTAACCAGCAGATCAAAGAGATCGTTGCAAGAGAAAACGAGCTCAGAGCGTCTATAGATAAAATCATTGCAGAAATAGAGGGAGATACTGATGAGTAAGTTAGAAGAATTGATTCAACAGTATTGTCCTGATGGTGTAAAATACGTAAAACTGTTGGATGTGGCTGAGGTGTTATATGGTTTTCCTTGTGATGCTTCACAGTTTAACACCAACGGAAATGGAAAACCGCTTGCAAGAATAAGAGATGTGCTAAATGGTTATTCGGGGACTTATACCACTGAGCCAGTGCCAGTAAAATATGAACTGAGTAAAAATGATCTTTTAGTAGGTATGGATGGAAATTTCCATGTTGGGAATTGGAAACAAGATGGAGGAATATTGTGCCAACGTGTTTGTAAAATATTCGCCAAAAATAATGAACAAGAAATCTTAAATGGTTTTTTGTCCCACTTAATGAAGCCGATAATGAAAAAAATAGAAGATAGTAAACAAAGCGGGACAGTAAAACACTTACTTGACAAAGATATCCGAGGTATTGAAGTTCCGCTACCGGCTTTGCCGGTACAAAGAGAAATCGTCCGTATACTGGATGAGTTCTCTTTGTTATCAGCCGAGCTTGCAGCCGAGCTTGCAGCTCGTAAGCAACAATATGAATATTATAAAAACGAGCTATTGGAATTTCCTGAATGCGAAACAATCACTTTATCCGAATTGTTTAACACAAGAAACGGATTCACGCCGTCTAAAGGTAATCCAGACTACTGGACTAACGGAACATTGCCATGGTTCAGAATGGAAGATATAAGAGAGAACGGTCGAATACTATCTGATGCAATACAGCATATTACAATGGAGGCAGCTAAAAATAAACCGTTCCCAGCTAACTCAATTATTGTTTCTACATCTGCAACCATAGGGGAGCACGCTTTAATAACTACAGATTTTCTATCCAACCAGAGATTTACTTGTTTGACGATTAAAGACGAATATAAAAAACAATTTGATATGAAGTTTTTGTTCTATTATTGCTTTAAGCTTGATGAGTATTGCTTGAATAATCTCAATCAAGGCAACTTTGCATCAGTTGATATGACACAATTCGCTAAGTTCAAATTTCCTATTGTTCCAATTGACGAACAGAGGAAAGTTGTTTCTTTGCTTGAGAAGTTTGATTGCTTGGCCAATGATATCAACGAAGGTCTTCCTGCAGAAATCGAAGCAAGACAAAAACAGTATGAATACTATCGCGATAGATTATTGAGTTTTGAAAGAAAAGAGGCTTAATTTATGGTAAAAGGCGTTGTATATATCTTGACAAATCCCAGTTTTCCTGACTATGTCAAGATTGGGTATGCTGCTGATATCGAGAAAAGACTGAAACAACTGAATAAGAGTGAAACAATCCCGTTTGCTTTCAGAGTTTATGCAGTCTATGAAGTCGATAAATCCCTGACCGACAAGGAACTGCATAAGCTTATTGACACACTCAACCCAGATCTAAGATCCATAGAAACGTTTGATGGTAGAGCTAGAGTAAAAGAATTCTATGCAATGTCTGCAGAAGATGCTTATGGACTGTTGGAGTGCATTGCGAGGATAAGTGGCACTGAAGACAGACTGAAAAGGATGAAACCGGAAGGTCACGAGATTCTGGATATGCAGATCGCCAAAGAAGTTCAGGAGAACGAGTTTCGCGGAAAATTCAGATTTACTGATATTGGCATTCCTGTCGGCAGTATTCTAAAACTGTTGGGGAAACCGGAGGTTGAAGTGAAAGTAGTTGATGATAGGCATGTCGAGTATCAGGGAAAGACGACATCCCTTTCTGCGCTTGCCAAAGAGCTCAATAATTTCAATTACCCGGTAAACGGGGCAAAGCACTTTACATACAACGGCAAAACAGTATGGGAGATCAGGAGAACCCACTCCATTTTAGATTGATAATTGCAAACCATGGCCAATTATAACATCATTTCACAGAACCCTGAATCGACAGTGGTCACCGAATATACTCCAATCGCCAGAAAGTCTGACGCTTTTCAAAGTGAAGCGGCACTGGAAGCTGAATTTATCAGGATGCTCTGTGAACAGGGATATGAAAGATTAAACATTCATACTGAAGCAGAGTTAATAGACAACCTGCGTATACAGATCCAGAAACTCAATAAGTATGAGTTCACTGACACTGAATGGGATTACTTCTTCAAGACCTTCCTGGCTAACGCCAACGAGGGAATCAAAGAGAAGACCAGAACCATTCAGGAAGACTATGTTAAGCCTACAAAACTTGATGATGGTTCTACAAAAAACATCAAACTGATTGATAAAGAAAACATCCATAATAACTCTCTTCAGGTACTTAATCAGTACGAAGCAGAAGGAAGCCGCAAGAACAGATATGATGTCACTGTTCTGGTAAATGGCTTGCCTTTAGTACATATTGAACTAAAGAGGCGCGGTGTAGCGATCAGAGAAGCATTCAACCAGATCAACAGATACCAGAGAGATTCCTTCTGGAGCGGATGCGGATTGTACCAGTACGTACAGATCTTTATCATATCCAACGGTACTCATACCAAGTATTATTCCAATACGACCAGGTATTCTCATACGGAAAACAAGAACGGAAAAAGCAAGTCGAAGACTTCCAATTCTTTCGAGTTCACGTCTTATTGGGCAGATGCCAAGAACAGAACCATTCCGGATCTGGTAGACTTTACCAGAACCTTCATGACTAGGCATACACTGCTTAATATTTTGACCAAGTACTGTGTATTTACGGTTGATGATTTATTGCTTGTGATGCGTCCGTATCAGATCGTCGCAACCGAAAAGATTTTAAACAAGATACAGATCAGCACCAACTATAAAATCTTCTCTACCCCTGCTGCCGGAGGTTACATCTGGCATACCACCGGATCAGGAAAGACATTGACTTCTTTCAAGACAGCCCAGCTTGCCACAAAGCTCGATTATATCGATAAAGTACTGTTTGTCGTAGATAGAAAAGATCTGGACTATCAGACGATGAAGGAATATGACAAGTTCAAGAAAGGCGCTGCGAATTCCAATAAATCTACAGCTATACTAAAGGCTCAGATCGAAGATTCTGAAACAAGGATTATTATTACTACGATACAGAAACTGGATATCTACTGTAAACAGAACAAAGGCTCTGAAGCGTTTAACAAGCATATCGTTCTGATATTCGATGAATGTCACAGATCGCAGTTCGGTGAGTTCCATGCGAATATCACTTCTTCCTTCAAGAAGTATCATCTGTTCGGATTTACCGGTACGCCGATCTTTGCCGAGAATGCCGGTTCTATTACGCTGACAAAAGGATTCGTCGATAAGAATGGAATCGTGTTAAAGACGACACCGCAGGTCTTTGGTGAATGTCTGCACGACTATACGATCATCAATGCAATCAACGATGAAAACGTTCTTCCTTTTAAGGTTGACTATATTCAGACTATCAAGGAAAAAGAGATCAAGGACAAGGATGTTTCCGACATCGATAGAGAAAGAGCATTGAAGGATCCACGAAGAGTCAGCGAGGTTGTTTCTTATATCCTGGAGCATTTCGATCAGAAGACCAAGAGGAACGCGGACACCTATGTACATACGCTGATATCCAATGTAACGGATGTTGCGATCAGACAGGCTCTGGAAGAAAAGGAAAAGAAGAGAATCAGAGGATTCAACTCCATCTTTGCTACGGCTTCCATTGAGTTCGCAAAGCTGTATTATGCCGAATTCAAGAAACAGCTTAAGGTTTCTGAAAAGCCTTTGAAGATCGCTTTGATCTATTCTTATGGAGCAAACGATGAAGTCGGTGATTTTGTTGAAGATGAAAACTCCGATGATACGAACGGATTGGATGTATCAGACAGAGACTTTCTGGATAGCGCAATCAAGGATTACAACCTGATGTTCCATACGAACTACGATACATCATCCGATAGATTCCAGAACTACTACAAGGATGTATCGATGCGTATGAAGAATCAGGAGATCGATATCCTGATCGTTGTGAATATGTTCCTGACCGGGTTTGATGCGACAACGCTGAATACGTTGTGGGTGGATAAGAATCTGAGATATCACGGCCTGTTACAGGCTTTCTCCAGAACGAATCGTATTCTTAACAGTATTAAGACGTTTGGCAACATTGTATGCTTCAGGAACCTGGAAAAGGCCACAGATGAAGCTCTGGCTTTGTTCTCGGATAAAGAAGCCGGAGGCATTATCCTGTTAAAACCGTACAAGGATTACTTTGAAGGGTTTGATGAAAACGGCAGGCACTTTGAAGGATATCTGGAGATCGTTGATAGGCTTCTAAAGGAGTTCCCGCTCAGCAAGTGGCAGGAATATGTTCTCGGTGAAAAAGCAGAAAAGACATTCATTCGTCTGATGGGTGTACTGTTGAAACTGAGAAATATTCTGACGGCTTTTGATGAGTTTGAAGATATTCTTACACCGATCACCCTGCAGGATTACTTGAGCAAGTACAATGATCTGTACGACAAGTATCGCAGGAAGAGCGATGACGAAAAAGAAATCATCAACGACGATATTGTCTTTGAAGTGGAACTGGTAAAACAGATTGAAGTAAACATCGATTATATTTTGGCTTTGATTGCAAAGAAGAAAAAAGAGGGTGCTACCAACAAGCAGATCGTCGCATCTCTTAATTCTGCGATGAACTCATCCTTTGCGTTAAGGTCTAAAATAAAGCTGATTGAAAACTTCATTGAAACACTGGGTGGAGAAGATGTCAGGGCATCCTGGGAAACTTATATTAAACAGAAAATTGTAGATGATCTGGAAGAGATCATTCAGAGCGAGAATCTGAACGCTGCTGAAACGTATCAGTTCACTCATGATAGTCTGGAGAACGGAAGATTTGACACATCCGGAACGGCAATGAATCAGATCCTTCCGCCGATGTCCCGATTTAATAAAAACAGAGCATCTGTCAAGGAAAGAGTCATTGAGAAACTAAGAGAATTCTTTGACAGGTACTGGGATCTGGGAATCAATGTTACTGATAGGTAAAAAGCATGACAGAAAAATACGAAGGAGGGTACTAAAATGGAAAGTATATTAGCGGTTTTATTTTTCGTTGCTTTAATTGCAAGTATTGTTTTTTTTAAGAAAGCGAAAAAACAAAAAAAGAACAATGAAGACTATTCAGACAACAAAAAGAAAGCATGGATATGTCTTGCGGTGACAATTCTTTCGCTGATTGTGTTCAGTTTCTTTTCAAATCCAAGTAAAAGCGGAAATAGTTCTTCAGTAAAGAAACCTGAACAAAAAGAAACAACAAAAGAAGACAAACCAAATATGGAGTCATTTAAAGCAAAGTGCGATGAAATGATGAAGGAACTAAACAACGATTATTATAATTCTTGGATTTCTTCAGGAGGGTATTTAGTTCTTGAAGTATCAAACAATGGAGTTGCGGACGAAACAAGATCTGCTATAGAAGGAAACAAAGAGGCAAGAGCTAGTTGGAATATCTTAAGAGACAGTGTTCTTTCTGACTACAAGAAACTTGTTAGTGCAGCAAAAGAATCTGGCATTGATAATCCACTAATTTCTTATAATGTTGTAGATGAAACAGATACAACAAAATACTTATTGACCGTTCAAGGCGGTGTTGTGGCTTATGATGCAGTAGAAGAAGCCGTTGCTGAAGCAATCAATTCAGCAACTACAGGTGAAAAAAATGCCCTTAAAAGCGCTCAATCATATCTAAACTATACCGCGTTCTCCTATGACGGATTGATCAGACAACTTGAATTTGAGGGATATACAGAAAGCGAAGCTATTTTTGCTGTCAACAACTGTGAAGCCGATTGGATGGAACAGGCCTTAAAATGCGCTAAATCATATCTGAACTACACTGCATTCTCTTATGATGGATTAATCAGACAACTTGAATTTGAAGGGTTTACTTCAGAAGAGGCAACACATGGAGTAGATAATTGTGGAGCTGATTGGTATGAGCAGGCTGCAAAATGTGCCAAAAACTATCTAGACTATTCATCTTTTTCAAAATCAAGTTTGATTAACCAGCTTGAGTTTGAGGGATTTACACACGATCAAGCTGTATATGGAGCAGAACAAAACGGTTATTAATCATTCAAGAAATGATTCAACAATATTTCGTTTTTAGTATCTAACACATAACTATTGATTAGCATGAGAAAAAGTTAATGCAATCCATTTCCGATGCTCTTGTTAAACTGGACCATTCCAAATTCCGTTCCAGCTTTAAACTCACAAAGAAAGAACAGCAGTATCTCACGGAAAAAGGCATGCCCCTCATCCGGAAACATGCCTGTGATTTCGTACGGACCAAACTCGCTCCGGCAGATCCCCTCAACGACGGGAAACAAACACCCATGCACGGACATCCCGTCTTCAAGGCGATGCATGCTACAGCCTGCTGCTGCAGAGGATGCCTGAACAAGTGGTACAGAGTCCCTCTACACAAAGAACTGACCGAGGAACAGCAGGAGAAGATCGTAAACCTGCTGATGGCCTGGATCGAGAAACAGACAGATAAATAAGAAAAGGCCTTCCGGCCTTTTATTTCAGTAAGATCATTGCGATTACTTCGCAGTCTTCCTCGGAATAATTCGTAATGCCGTGTCCTTCCCCATCCTCACAGATCAGGACATCACCCTCCTTGACTTCATATTCCGTTCCATTGTCATTGTAGATGGCTTTCCCCTTGTTTATAAGAAAGATCTCCTTCTCATTCTCATGGATGTGGTAACCGATGCCGCAGTCCTTTTTCAGTAACATCTGCGCATACGTCCTGCTTTTGTCATACATCTGCTCCCTGCTGGCGATATCCGTAATGACGACCTGACCGGGACCTTCCCGCATCGCTTCCCTGACTTTTACGTTCCTCTGTTCTTTTCTGATGATCATATTGTCCTCCTTGTGCTGCTGTACCTGTTTTATAATTAAATTATAAAGGAAAAACAGTACGTCTATGAAGAATTACATGCCTGTGAGGGTCTATACAGGACCCGGTGTTTTAGCGAAACAGAAGATGTTTTTTGAGGGTCTGGGAAAACGCTGTCTGATCGTCACTTCATTACATTCCGGAAAAGCTTCCGGAGCGATCGATGATCTGGAAGAGATCTTCAAAGAATACGGGATCGATTATAAGATCTACGATAGGATCAAAAAGAATCCGACTGTCGTTTCCTGTATCGAAGCCGGTCTTTGTGCCTGTGATTTCAAGGCGTCTTTTCTTGTGGGTGTCGGAGGCGGTTCGGTCCTGGATGCAGCCAAGACGGCAGCGGTCGTCGCAAGGAATCCCGATCTTGATGAAGAAGGCATCTACAGGCAGGACTGGCAGAACAAACCTCTGCCTTTGATCCTGGTGGGAACAACTGCCGGAACGGGATCGGAAGTGACTTACGTATCGGTCATGACCAACGCCCAGGGAATGAAGAAGTCCATCCACAACGACGATCTCTACGCCCTCTATGCCTTTGGCGATCCCGCCTATACGAAGTCCATGCCAACGAAGGTACGGAACTCCACGGCTGTGGATGCTTTGGCACATCTGGTAGAGTCCTACTTCAGCAACAGTGCCGATGATCTTTCTAGGGGCTATTCCTTGCAGGGGATCCGTCTTCTGTATCCGATGCTGAGGAAGATGGCGGCAGGAGAAGAACTAAACGATGAAGAAAGACAGACGGTATACGATGCTTCCATTCTGGGCGGTCTAGCCATCAACAGTACCGGTACGGTCTTCTGTCATACACTGGGCTACTACTTTACGGAACACTATCATCTTCCGCACGGTTTTGCCTGTGCGATCTTCATGAACGATCTGCTGGATTATGAAGCGGTCCATCATCCGGAATACGCGGATCCGTTCTATGCGACATTACAGATTAAAAAAGAAGAACTGCAGGAGACGGTGAAGAAGCTGCTTCCGGTCCTGGATTTCCGGATGAGCGAAAAGGAGATCGAAGCCCTTCTGCCGCGTTATGACGGCAACAAGTCGGTTAGGAATACGTACGGAAAGATGGGTATCGAGGATATCCGGGAAGTGCTGAATAAATTAAAATAGAGTGATATAAAAGAAACAGGTTTATAAAGAGTATGCTGAATCCTTCAAAACTATCAACCAATATCATGGTAACCATTATGATGATCCTGATGGTCATCGTTTTTCCTGCTGTCGATGCCTGGATCTGTAAAAGACTGGGCGTCAGTCTGAGCGATCGCTTAAGTTCCAACCCGTCTGCCGACAGACTCTTGCATCTGCGCAAATACCTGCTGATCTTTATTTTTATACTCTATCTTCTGGGTGTCGGCTATGTGACTTTCTTCTCCCGTAACGCTTCCCAGGACTATCTTCTGCATACGACCTTCATGGAAGGTTTTATCAGTTCTTTCGATATCGATCTGGGCATTCTGGGATTCTTCCGCATGATCTTTAAAAACGGTCTTCCGGAAGCCGTCTCCCATGTCCGGATCACCGGTTTTGAAAACATCTACCAGGTCTATCTGAACATCTGTATGTTTATTCCTTTGGGATTCCTGCTTCCTTATGTTTTTGACTGGTATCGGAAAAACAGCAGAAGAAAGGTCGTGCTTACTTCTTTTCTGGCTTCTCTGGCCATTGAAAACATTCAGCTCGTCTCCAAGATGGGTTACTACGATGTCGATGATCTGTTTACCAATACTCTGGGAGGATGGATCGGCGTATTGCTTTTCAGAGCCTTTGCCTACATGGTCACCAATCCGAACTGGAGACAGGATCTGAAAGAGTTCAACCGGTGGCAGTCCCACTACAAGGACCGCGCCCTGGTTCCGTTCTTCCGGAAGATCCATGTGAGCAGAACGACGCTGTTTGCTTCGGATTCTGAGACGGTAAGAAATTTCTTTGGGGATCGTCTGGGTTTCTATCTGCGTAAGACGGTCGAAGGAGAAAAGGAGATCGGTTATCTTTATGAGTTCGGCAAGACGCAGCTGGAGATCCGCTGCAGCAGAAACTACAAAAAGCTTCCGCAGCAGAATCTGACCATTGCCTGCAACAATTCGGAATACCTGAAGCAGAGACTGGAGAAGCATCAGATCCCGGTATCTGTTTATCAGGAGGATCCTTATACAGGATTAAGAACTTTCTGTTTTGAGGGACCGGATCAGATCAAAGTGACGATCATCGAGGAATAAGTAGATCGGAGAGGTTCATGACGTTTATGACTGGAATCATAAACGTTTTTTATAGGATAATAGAAAAAGAGATATGTTAAGGAAATTGCGGAATCTGTTTCTTGCTGTTGCGGTGATCGGTGTTATGCTTCTGTTGCAGAAGTTATATCTGGATCATCACAAGGATCCTGTCGCTGAGAATAATGTCAGTGAGGTTTTAAACGGGGAACAGAAGGAAGAAACAGTGAAAGAGGAGAATCTATCCGTAGAGAAGAAAGAAGAGCCTGAAGAGCCTGAAAATGTCCCAGAAACAAAGATGGAAGAAACGGAGGACAGACCGGTCTACAGGATGCTGGACTTCGACCGGAGGCTGATCCTGAATGTCGGACAGCAAGATCCGGAGATCTGCAGCATCTTCTGTCTGGCTTACGGAAGAGCCATCCTGGATCAGGATTATGAAGCGGATCCTTACGACTATTACGACGGCGAGGGAGCGGTATGGCGATGGGCAGGCTTTGAGGACATCGCTTTGTCGGATCCTCTGGACACCGTCCTTCAAAGAGCCTACGACGAGATCAGCGCAGGAAGACCGTGTATCTTCTACGTCAGCGATACCTACGCCTTTACGGCAACCGAAAAGCCCGATTCGAGAAGTGCCTGGCAGCACTACGTCCTGCTGATCGGGTATCGGAAAGATGCCGACTACAGGAACCTGAAAGCTTCCGACTTCTATGCCGCCGATCCTACGGCAGGCTATCGCTCCAACGATGAAAACTACATTCCTTGGGTGGTGCTGACGGACGAAGCGCCGGAGAAGACTTCAGGAGAATATGCCCTGTATGCCTGCCAGGAAGATGACAGACATCTGGAGCTGTGCGATGCCTATGCCGATGCGGTAAGATGGGATGCCAAGCCTAAGGAAGCGGTATACGCAAAAAGGAAAGAGAATGGATCCCGATAGAAAAGAACTGCTGGAAAAGCTGGGATCCTACTACGGTACTGCCGCTGTGAACGGTTTCCCTGAAGCTCTGCCGGAACTGTATGATCTGGATTTCCTGGATGAGGAACCGTTAAAAGAACTGGTTAAAGAAGCCGGACTTATAGATGTCTAAAGACCTATACTGCGGACGGAAGAAGCGTATCCGGATGCCATCGCAGGCAGGAATATGTAAAATTGAACATAGAAGATAAGGAGAATATCTATTATGACGAAATTTCATTTTGCGGGAAGATACAACGACGATCCGGAATCTCTGATCACTCATCCCCATGAACCGGATTACGTTCCGTTCAAGGAAGTGCAAAATATGAATAAGCTTGCGGTGGTCATGAACATTCTGGCTCTGGTGATCGGCGTGATCACCATCGGGATTTATCTCGTCGTTGCCAGAAAACCGCTGGAAGTTTGGGGCTGGGTCCTGTTCATTCTTTCCCTGGTTCCCCACGAGTTTCTGCATGCCCTATGTTTCAAAGGCGATGTCTACATGTACGAGAATCTGAGGAAAGGAATGCTGTTTGTGGTAGGACCGGGAACCTTCAGCAAAGGAGAGTTCATCTTCATGTCGATGCTTCCCAACCTCGTCTTCGGCTTTATCCCTTTCCTGATCTTTCTGACCGATCCTTCCCATACGATCCTGGGAACCCTGGGAGCCGTTGCCATCACCGGAGGAGCGGGAGACTACTACAATGTTTTCAATGTCCTGACGCAGATGCCGAAAGGTTCCAGGACCTACATGCACGGAACGAATTCATTCTGGTACATGCCCGCAGATTCAAAGCAGAACGGATAAGAAAAAGATCTCGCAGGAGATCTTTTGTTATGCTGGAGAATACTATGGAAGGATAAAACACTATGGAGATCTTATCCTGACAAGAGTGCTGAATCGGTGCTAAATTTAGCACTCAGCTATTGACAGTGCTAACAGAAAGAACTATAACGAAGATGTAAAGGAAATCAGAGAAGATTCCTTAAGGCAATACTTAGGATCCAAACCCTCCATTCCCCTTACTGATACATAGTTCATTTCAGATGAACAATGATGAAAGTAAAGGAGGTAAATGTACTATGTTAATGCCGAAAGTATTTAGAAGAGAGAATCTGTTTGATGATTGGTTCGACGGTTATGATCTGATGGACCGTGAAATGGAGCAGCTGAACCGTAAGCTTTACGGCAAGCGTTCCAACAGAGAAATGCTGACAGACATCAAGGAACACGAGGATCATTACGATGTCGTGATAGATCTTCCGGGATTCAAGAAGGAAGATATTCAGGTAGAACTGAATGACGGTTATCTGACGATCAGCGCTTCCAAGGGTCATGATGAAGAAGAGAAGAAACACGGAAAGATCATCCGTCAGGAGAGATATTCCGGTATGATGTCAAGGTCCTTCTATGTAGGTGATGAGATCACTTCGGATGAGATCCAGGGCAAGTACGAGGGAGGTGTACTGACTTTACATGTTCCGAAGAAGGAAGAAAAGGAAGTCGAACACCAGAACCGGATCATGATCGAATAAACGGATTAAAACTGTAATGGCAGATTAAAAAGAACACATTGCGTGTTCTTTTTTGTTAATATCGGTTTATTCGATTCCCGTCTTGGGGATCTCGTAGCTTGGGGTCGTTTCTGTCTTGTGTATGTTGGTGATGATGAAGCCGTCGTTCATGTTTCCGGTAATCGCAACGGAGTAGCTTCTTTCGGCGTTGTTTCCGTTAAGCACGTCGGTTTCTATTTCTTTGACCGTATAATCGATCTCTTTTTCATCTTCGAATACAGGAACGTTTTCGAATGCGCCTCTCCATTCGTTTTCTATCGAAAGGGTGATCCTGTCGATCTCATCTCCCCTGATGCACAGTGCGATCTCTACGGATTCCGGACGGATTTTGTCCTTGTCGTTGTTGTCGTCCCAGACTTTCTGCACGTTGATCGTTCTGCGAGGAGTATGGGTGTTGGTGATGACGAAACCTTTCATCTTGTCCCCTTCCGATTTGTCGGCATAAGTGCCCGGTCCGTCCTGTCCGGTGACTACATTGTTATGTATCTCAGAAACTACGAATTCATAATACGGCTCATCTCTTACGTCTTTGAGTTGCAGCTTCCAGCCGTCTTTCGCATATAATATCAAAGTTTCCTCTTTGTCGTTGCCCTTGTTTTTCAGAATGAGATCGATGGATTCCGGCCGTATCCCTTCGTAATCATCGCCGTCATCCCAGACTTTCGTTATATCAAGATCGATGGTCCATCTCGCATAGATGTGATTGCCGACGGTAAATACGGTATCCGCCTTGACTTCGTTTCCGTCGAGATCGTACCATCCCTGGAATTCGTGTTTTTCCCAGCTGACTTCCGGAATGTAAGGAAGTGTTGTGCTGCTGTTTATCGGGAAAGAAAAAGTAATCTCCTTGTCTTCCCCGACAGCGCTTTGATCCGCGAACATTCCGCCGTTCGGATTGAACTTCACTTTCATCGGAGCGGTCATCTTTAACGTGGCTTTTCTCTCTGATCCGGAAGGGATTAATTCAACGGTATCTATTCCGCCGTAATAGGGACTGACTTTTATATACTGATAACAGTAATCTCCTTCCCATTCCAAATGTTTACTAAACAAAGAAAAACCGTGCGATAGCCTGTTAAGTTCATCATTCGACAGTGTTCCTTCGCCGAATTTAATAATCAGTCTGATGATTTTTGTTGTGGAGAAATCGTTGAATGTTAACTCACCGTAATCGTCGCTGTCATACAGATTCAGTTCCATATCATAATCCAGGGCTTCCGCTTTTTTTTGTTGAGAAGGCAAATACTCCCGTAAACAGAATCGCACACAGTACGATTTTTATTAGTTTTTTTGCAGTTTTGTTCATAAGCGTTTTCCTCTACGAGTATTATATAACATCACTGACGGATGTTTTCCGAATCGTCGTTTCTTGTTTTAGAATAAAAGTAAGAAAAGAGTGTTTCTTACTGGTTTGTCGTAGACCGTAATAATGATAAAAGCAAAGAAGCGACGATTACGATAGAGAAAGAACACTAATGGTGATGTTATGAGTAAAAACAAATTCAGGGATCTGATCGTTTATGAGATTTACCCGACTTCTTTTAAGGACAGTAACGGGGATGGGGTAGGCGATCTGAAGGGAATCACATCGAAACTGGATTATATAAAGGAAACGGGATTCAATGCGGTCTGGCTGAATCCTTTCTACAAGTCTCCGTTTCTGGATGGGGGCTATGATGTCGAGGATTTCTTTGACGTAGATCCGAAATTCGGTACGTTGAAGGATTTCCGGAAGTTGAGCAAAGAGGCCCACAAAAAAGACATCCGGATCATCGTCGATCTGGTAGCCGGACATGCCTCGTTCCGGAATCCCGATTTCCTGAAGAGTGCACAGGCACAAAGAAACGAATACAGCGATCTGTTCATCTGGAACGACAATCCCTGGGACAAGGGAAACAGTTTGATCTCGGGAATGTTTGATCGGCACGGCTGCTACATGGTGAACTTCTTTGCTCACCAGCCGGCTTTTAACTACGGTTTTAAGCAGATCACCCATCCGGAGTGGCAGATGTCCTATCAAGACAAAAGGACCTTCTTGGCAAGGGAATACATGCTTAGGGTGATGCGTTTCTGGCTGAACAACGGAGCGGACGGTTTCCGTGTCGACATGGCCGATTCGCTGGTGAAAAACGATGAAGACAAGTCGGCGACGATCGAGGTCTGGAAGTGGATGTTTAAAAAGATACGGAAGGAATATCCGGATGTTTTCTTTGTAAGTGAGTGGTCTTATCCGAAACGTTCTTTCGAGGCGGGCTTTGATGCGGACTTTGTCCTGGATCACTGGGACAACTTTTACCACCGATTTTTCCGTAGCGATCAAAGTACCAGAGGCGATTCCATCTTTCATGGAAATAACGACATCAGCTTTACCTTGAAAGATATGAGGGATAGATTTTCTGCTGCGGAAAAGAAAAAAGCCCATTTGGCTTTGATCAGCGGCAATCACGACACCTGGCGGATCGCAAACTATCTCAGTCATGAGGAACTTAAGGTGTTTTATATGATGCTTTTCTGTCTGCCGGGGATCCCTTTTGTCCTGTACGGAGACGAGATCGAAATGAAGACCTCGGATCTTCCGTCAAAGGATGGCGGCTACCAGCGGACCGGGACCAGGATCCCGATGATCTGGGACGATAAAGAGCCATATCACGGTTTCACATCCGCCAAGGATCCTTATCTTCCGTTCAATCGTGAGAATACAGTCTCGGTGAAACAGGCGATGAAAGACAAAGATTCCCTGTATCATTTCATTTGTGAACTGATCTCATTAAGAAAGCGGATCAGGGATCTGCGCGATCCCCATGTGGAGATCAAGGAAAAGAACAGAGTGTTCTTCTTCACAAGAGGGAGATATCTGCTGATCGTAAACACATCAAAGAAGGACTACATCTTTAAAGGGAAGCTTATTTTCAGTACCGGAACGGAAGGAAACGTTCTTCCTCCGGGATCTGCAGTGCTGGTTTATGAATCATTACGGATTCAGAAAGTGTAAGATAGGTATAGGAAGAAATCATCGATGAATGAATTAGAAATAGAGCTGATTGAAGAATATAAAAGAATAGACATCCTAATTAAGGACATGTTCAATTCCGAAACAGGAGTAAGTGAATACATCTCAAGAATGGATGGCAATCAAAGAGCTTCTTATTCTGTTCCCGGCTGGAACAGCGACTACAGGCAGCTGAAACATATGCGTTATGTTAGAAACAGGATCATGCACAATGAAGGGGATTCTCTTTGCACGGAATCTGATTTGGACTTTGCGTATGATTTTCATGATCGTCTGTTAAGTATGGATGATCCGTTGGCTAAATTGTGTGCGGCTAGAAAAAAGCCGGATGTATACGTCGATTATAGAGAAGCGACACAGAATGATTACAGTATGCGTAATCAGTATCAGCAGCGTTTCAGCGTTTTTATGAAAATTCTTTTTCTGGTTATTCTTTTTTTGATAGTATTTTTTTCATTTAAAGAAATAAGATTTATTAAAAGAATTCTGAGAAGATTCGTTAAAATGATACTAGGTATTCTACCCAAGTAAAAAAGAGGTATATTTATGGCAATCATGGTTCTGGTACTGCTGGCATCGTTTATTCCTTCTATCCTGCTGTTTCTGTTTCTCAGAAAAAACAAGGACGATGAGGATTACCGTAAGACCTGCGATAAACTGTTCTGGCAGGGTTTTCTGATCGCTACCGCTGTCGGACTTGCCGATGCGGTCATCGTTCTGCTTTGGAGACTGACCGGTCTTGGGCAGAAGAATGTGATCGTGGATCTGCTTTTTAGGACGTTCATTGTGAATGCGACAGTGGAAGAAACGATGAAGTTTCTGACCGGAAAAAGATTCATCAAGAAGGATCTGGCCAAGGTTTCGAGACTCGACGTGATCACCTACATGGCGATCGCGGCGATGGCGTTCGGACTGTTTGAGGATATTTTTTATATGTTTGAGACGAATATCGGACAGATCCTGGTCAGAGGTTTTCTGATGGGACATGTCGGATACGGAATGGTCATGGGAAGGCTCTACGGCAAGGGGATGAAGGAAGACAAGACACTTTACAAGGTATTGGGTTTACTGATCCCGATCCTCCTGCACGGTCTGTACAACTTCTCTTTAGGGGAAGGTCTACCTGACGTCTTTGCCTTCGTCGTCGTGACAGAAACTTTCCTGGTGACGGTCTTCCTCGTATACATGATCATCTTCATCCGCAAGAAGAAAAACGATCCGGAATTTACCGAACCGATCTATCAGAAAAATGAAGCACTATCGGAATAGTGCTTTTTTATTTTTTGTCTGCGAAGACTTCGTTTCCTACCGAAGCCAGGATGATCATCACGGCGCCTAGGATGCCGGTCAGGGAGATCTTTTCTTTCAGGATGAGTGCTCCTATCAGGAGATTCAGAACGGGCTCCAGGTAGCCTAATACGGCAATGCTTTGGGCAGGAAGGGTATCGATGGAAGAGAAGTAGCAGATGTAGGCCACGCCGGTATGCAGGAAGCCCAGCATCAGAACGATAGCCGTTGACAGGGGATCAAACTGTTTCGGAAAGCCGTCATTGAAATAGACGTAAGGAAGGACGATCATCGCCGAAAAAAGAAGCTGTACCAGAGTCTTTTCCAGTGGACGGATATCCTGCAGCCTGCGGTTGCACAGAACGAGGATGACAAAGCCGATCGCTGCCAGAGAGCCATAGATGACGCAGCGCATGTCGACCGTATCGTTTGTTTCGAATATGCCCATCATCATCAACATGCCCGCAAAAGCCAGGACGATGCACAGGATCTGTTTTAGATTGATCTTTTCCTTGTAGAACAGGGAAGTGATGACGACGACGATGACCGGAGCCATGTAGTTACACAGGGAAGAGATGGCGATGCCGTAGCGGTATCCCGCAAACAGGAAGACCCAGTTGAGTCCTAGGGCGATACCCGACAGGGCAAGCAGGATGAGGTTCTTCCGGATGGCGTTTTTATCGATCTTCTTTTTCTGGAAACGGAGTACCAGAAAAATGAATAAAGAACCCAGCAGACCTCTGCACAGCACGATGAATTCACTGGAATAGACCGTGAAATGCAGGAAGAATCCGATGGTTCCATATAACGTTAAGGCAAACAGATATCGGAGAATGACCTTATCTTTCATTGTTGTCTATACTATACACTTTTTATGAAAAATGCGTTAGGAAAATGAACTGACAGAAAGAATGAATAGAAGATATAATTATCTGTAAGAAAACAAGGAGCATATCCGATGAAGAGTATGATAAAACAATTGTCGATCGTTCTGCTGTGTCTGTGTCTTCTGATGGGCGCAGGATGTCAGAAAAAAGATACGCAGCCGGTAGGATCCGATACACTTGAAGTCAAGGATCTCGCTACGGAACATGAAAAGGAATTCGGCGGAGTTTATCTGAAAATAAAGATCGATGATTTTAACGATCTGGGTTTTCAATACGGAGACAGCGTGGATGTTCTGTTTTCTAACGGCTACCGGCTGGAGGATATTCCCTACTACAACGGCTACTATGTTCCGGCAGGAGATGCGCTGCTGATTGCCTATCCGGGATACGACTACATCAAGGCGGCGATCAACTACGGAGACGATCTGTGGCAGAAGGCGGGACTAAAAGCTTCCAGGGGAGAAAGCCTGTGGCTGGCGGCCGATCTGAATGAACACTCCACGGCTACGGTCATATTAAGAGAGGCAGGCAAATACTACGACAACCAGCTTGCCAGAGACATCCACTATACGGATTTCAGAAAGGACTATCCGAGCGATGAAGTGTTTGCGAATTTCCGCAATATCACTGTGGGCAATATTAAAGAAGGCAGGATCTACCGTTCCGCGTCTCCCTGTGACAACCAGCACAGCAGAGCCACTTATGTGAATGATCTGATCAGGGAAGCGGGGATCAATGCGATCCTGAATCTTTCAGACAACGAAGAAAAGATCGAGAAGTATATCGCTCAGGAAGATTTCTCCTGCAACTGTTTTCTGGAACTCTATGAAAAAGGCAATGTCTTCCCAATCGCCCTGAACATGAACTATCTCTCGCAGGAATTCGCCGAAAAGATCGCTCAAGGATTCATTGAGATTTCCGAAAAGGAAGGGCCTTATCTGATCCACTGTACGGAGGGAAAGGACAGAACGGGATTCGTATGCATGCTGGTGGAAGCGCTGGCAGACGCGGACTACCGGTCCATCGTGGACGACTACATGCTGACATACGACAACTACTACAAGATCAACAAAACGAAAGAACCGCTGAAGTACCGGATCATTAAGGAACAGAACATTGACGAGATGCTGAGATTCCTGGTCTACGACGGTAGCGATATTGAGACTGCGGACCTGTCTTTCTATGCCAGAGGCTATCTGGAAAACGCCGGCATGAGTCAGGAACAGATCGATCTTTTCCTCGAAAGGATCACACGATAGACATGGAAGAGAAGGTTTACCGTTTCTACGGTTCGGATCACGATATCGGAATCGATCATCCCGAATATCCGGATATTCACGACATCAGGGAACTGTACGATGTTCTGTGTAAACTCTGGTGCAGGGAGACCTGTGCGCCTAGAATGAGGAAAGACTGGTGCGAAGAAAACAGGACTCTGGGTCAGTGTTCCATCACGGCCTTTCTGGTTCAGGATATTCTCGGGGGTGAAGTCTACGGTGTCGATCTGAAGGACGGGAACTTCCACTGCTTCAATGTGGTAAACGGCTGCAGTTTCGATCTGACCAGCGAGCAGTTTCTGCCTGAAATGCTATGCTACGAGAACGCGATACGGCAGTCCAGAGATGTTCATTTTGCCAAGGAAGAGAAGCGCTTGCGTTATGTTTATCTGAAGGCTGCATTAAAGAACCATGAAAGGAAATGAAGGCCTAAATGAAGAGGCCTTTTGTTTTGTAAAGAGGTAAACGCTTACAGTTGAATTCTCATTCGATTGTGTGTAAGGGAACGGTTTTTTGTGCTAAACTGAAGAAGTAATTTATCGTATAATCCTTCAGATATGGTGAAGGAGTCTCTACCCCGGTGCCGTAAAGACCGGGACTATGATAGGATTCCCTTTCTTAGGTAATCCTTGATAAGACGATAGGATTACAAAAGAAGGAGCAGGTATCATCAGCTCCCGCAGAAGTCTTCTTGAAGTGATCATTTATAGACACTGTTTGAGAAGCTTTTTTGCATTTCATCAAAGAAAGGAAGAAAAGAGATGAAAAAACTGTTTACTGCTTTACTGGTTCTTCTGATGGTCTTCTCCATGACTGCCTGCGGCAAGAAGGAAGAAGGCGGCGAAGAAGGCTACAACGGACCTAAGATCGGTGTGATCCTGGTCGGTGATGAAAACGAAGGCTATACCTACGCGCATATTCTGGGTATCCGGGAAGCTGCGAAAAAGCTGGAGATCCCTGATGAGGCGATCATCTGGAAGTACAACGTTCCGGAAGATCAGACGACTTACGACATGGCGATCGACCTGGTCGAAAACGGCGCCACGCTGGTTATTTCCAACTCTTACGCTCATCAGTCCTTCATGCAGCAGGCTGCAGGCGAGAATCCTGAAGTTACCTTCGTCGCTCTGACAGGTGACAACGGCGCTCCTTCCGGACTGAACAACCTGAAGAACGCGTTCCCGCAGACTTATGAATCAAGATATGTTTCCGGTGTTGTTGCCGGTATGAAGATCAAGGAACTGGCTGACAACGGTGCACTGGTCGATGCCAACTTCAATGAAGAAGGCAAAGTCAAGGTCGGTTATGTCGGTGCATTCCCTTATGCGGAAGTCGTTTCCGGCTATACCGCTTTCTATCTGGGTATCCGTTCCGTTTATCCTGATGTAACGATGTATGTCGAATATACGAACTCCTGGTTTGATCTGACTGCGGAAGCTACTGTCGGTGACGATCTGATGTCCAAGGGCTGTGTCATCATCGGTCAGCACGCAGACTCCACGGGTGCTCCTTCCAGACTGCAGGGCAACATGGAAAACAACACCTACGGATTCACTGCCTACTCCGTCGGCTACAACGTATCGATGCTGGATGTTGCACCGGATGTAGCGCTGACTTCTGCAGGCAACGTCTGGGAGAAATACTACACTTACGCTTTCCAGTGCTGGAAGAACGGTGAAGAGATCATGACCGACTGGTCGGAAGGCTACAAGACGGATGCAGTCGAAATCACGCCGTTAGGCAAGGCTGTCGCTGCCGGAACACAAGAAGCTGTCGACGCCGCTGTCGCTGCAATCAAGGATGGAACACTCCATGTCTTCGATGCTTCGACCTTCACGATCGACGGTCAGACTCCGACCTCCATGGTTGCGGATGCCTTCTCGGATCCTGCATTCACGCCGGATACCGAAGCTCTGATCGACGGCTACTTCCACGAGTCTGAATTCAGAAGCGCTCCTTACTTCTCATTCAGAATCGACGGTATCGTTGAACTGAGTTCCAACTAATTCAAGTTCTATATTATGTTTCAAGACATTACAGGCTTCCTGAAAGAAGCCTGTAATGTTTTCTGTTTTCAGGAGGGTAATTATGAGTGAAGCGGCTGTTTCCATGCGTCATATCAGCAAGGCTTTCGGCAAGAAGGTCCTGGCCAACAAAGACGTCGATCTGGATATTTATCATGGGGAGATCCTTTCGCTTCTGGGGGAGAACGGAAGCGGAAAGACGACGCTCATGAACATGCTTTCGGGGGTCTATTATCCGGATGAAGGAGAGATCTTTATCGACGGAAAACCGGTCAGTATCGCTTCTCCGAAGGATGCTTACGATCTTGGCATCGGCATGATCCACCAGCACTTCAAGCTGATCGACGTGTTTACGGCTCTGGAGAATATCCTGATCGGTCTGCCGAAACAGAATAGTGAAAAGAAGTGCCGGAAGGAAGTCGAGGACATCTGCAGCCGGTACGGTTTTGAACTGGATCTGGACAAAAAGATCTACGACATGTCGGTATCGGAGAAAGAGACGCTGGAGATCGTCAAGACGCTTTACCGCGGTGCAGATGTGCTGATCCTAGATGAGCCGACGGCCGTTCTGACGCCGCAGGAGATCCGCAGGCTTTTTGAGATCCTCAGAAACATGAAAGACGACGGCAAGGCGATCGTGATCATCACGCACAAGCTCAACGAGGTCATGGAGATCTCAGATCGCATTACGGTACTGCGTAAGGGGGAAAATGTCGGTACTGTCCTGAAAACAGAAACCAATGAACAGCAGCTGACCGAGATGATGGTCGGTGAGAAAGTGGTATTGAATATTGCCAGAGACTTGGTGGAAGACAAGGCAAAGCGTCTGGAAGTGAAACACCTTTCGGTCAAGAATAAAGAAGACAAGCTGGTCGTGGATGATATTTCTTTTGATTTGTACAGCGGCGAGATCCTGGGGATCGCGGGTATTTCCGGATCCGGTCAGAAGGAACTGCTGGAAGCGATCATGGGCCTGCAGAAATGCGAGGAAGGCTCTTCCGTCATCTACAATTCGACTGCCCACGGCGTCCATGAACTGGTCGGTCTCAGCACCAAGGAGATCATCCAGTTCGGTCTGCATCTGGCTTTCGTTCCGGAAGACCGTCTGGGCATGGGTCTGGTCGGAAATATGGGTATGACGGACAATGTGATGCTGAAGAGGTATCGGAAGGGCAGCGGTCCTTTCCTGCACCGGAAACAGCCGGAAGCGACGGCTCAGAAGATCAAAGATGAACTGGGCGTCCTGACTCCGGATCTGGATTATCCGGTCAGAAGACTTTCCGGCGGCAATGTGCAGAAGATTCTGGTCGGCAGAGAGATCAACAACAAGCCGACTGTTCTGATGACGGCTTATGCGGTCAGAGGTCTGGATATCAATACATCTTATGCGATCTACAATCTTCTGAATGAACAGAAGAAAAAAGGCGTAGCGGTCATCTATGTCGGTGAAGACCTGGATGTCCTGCTTGCCCTGTCGGATCGGATCATGGTGCTGTGTTCCGGTAAACTCAACGGAATGCTGGATGGCAGAAGCGCTTCGAAGGAAGAAGTCGGCTATCTGATGACGCATCTGAAGGAGGAAGCCTAATGGAAAAGAAAAATCACAGGGAACCTCTGTTCCATATCGTAAAAAAAGATGAAGCAAGTCTTCCTCTTAAAATGCTTACGGTTGCTTTGACGGTACTGGCAGCTCTGCTGGTATCGGCCTTATTCATCAACTTCGTAACGAAACTGGATCCGATCAGCGTCTATCAGTCGATGTTCAAGGGCGCTTTCGGTACATCGAGAAGGACCTGGATCACGGTTAGAGATACCTGCCTGCTGCTGCTGATCTCCGTATCTCTGACACCGGCTTTCCGGATGCGTTTCTGGAACTGCGGCGCGGAAGGTCAGATCCTGATCGGCGGTTTAAGCACGGCCGCGCTGATGATCTATCTGGGAGACCGGATCCCTACGGCAGTGCTGCTGATAATCATGTTCGTGGTATCGGCACTGTGCGGCGCTTTGTGGTCCCTGCTTCCGGCGGTCTTCAAGGCCAGATACGATACCAATGAAACTTTATTTACTTTAATGATGAACTACGTGGCGATCCAGATCGTCGAGTTCTTCGTGGATTTCTGGGACAAGAAACAGTCCCACTCCGTCGGCATCATCAACATGAATACGATGGGCGGATGGTTCCCGAAGATCTTCGGTCAGCAGTACATTCTGAATGTGCTGATCGTCGTCGTCATTACCGTAGCGGTATACATCTACATGCGCTATTCTAAGCACGGCTATGAGGATGCGGTCGTCGGCGAATCCGTCGCGACAGCCAGATATGCCGGCATCAACGTGCCGAAGGTCATCCGGAACAATGTCCTGCTTTCGGGTGCGATTTCCGGCATTGCGGGTTTTGTGGAAGTAGCCGGCATCTCCCACACTATTTCGAATGAAACAGCCGGGGGAAGAGGCTTTACCGCCATTATCGTGTGCTGGCTGGCAAAGTTCAATCCGTTTACGATGATCCTGATCTCGGCCTTCATCGTCTTCCTGGATAAGGGTGCATCCCAGATCTCCAGCGACTTCGGTCTGAACGAATATGCTTCGAACATCATTACCGGTATTATCCTGTTCTTTATCTTAAGTTCGGAGTTCTTCAACAACTACAGAATAACGGTTCATAAAAACAGAAAGGAAGGTGAATAGGATGGGTGTTTCCCAGATCATTTCCTGGTTCGTGGCGGCGATCACGTTCGGTACGGTGATTATGTACGGCTGTATCGGCGAGACAATCAACCAGAAAGCCGGAGGACTCAACCTCGGCGTTCCCGGCGTGATGCAGATCGGAGGCATCGCTTCCCTGGCCTGTGCCTTTCTTTACGAGAGTTCCGTATCCAACCCAAGTCCGATCGTCGGAATGCTCCTGTGTCTGCTTAGCACGCTGATCGCATCGGCACTGGCCGGACTGCTGTATTCTTTCCTGACGGTTACGCTGAAGGTCAATCAGAACGTCACAGGACTGACACTGACGATATTCGGAACAGGCGTAGCGAACTTCTTCGGCGGAAACATGATGAAGCTTTCCGGAGGGGTCGGGACGATCTCGGTCGCTGTCACTTCCAGTGCTTTCAGGGCCAAGCTGCCTTTCCTGTTCGGTCGCTTCGGGACCGTTGGTTCCATCCTTTTCTCCCACGGCTGGATGGTCTACGTAGCACTGATCATGGCTTTCCTGATCCAGTATTTCCTGAACAGAACCAGAACGGGTCTGAATCTGAGGGCGGTCGGTGAGAATCCGGCAACAGCCGATGCAGCAGGCATCAATGTCACGAGATACAAGTATCTGGCTTCTCTGACCGGTTCGATGATCTGCGGTCTGGGCGGTCTGTTCTATGTCATGGACTACATCAAGGGTACTTGGGCGAACGACTCGGCAATCGAAGCGCTGGGCTGGCTGGCGGTAGCACTGGTCATCTTTACCAGCTGGAAGCCGAAGAACGCCACCTGGGGCGCTTATCTGTTCGGTTTGTGCTACTGGGCATACATTTATATTCCGATGGAGATTTCGCGTTTTCTGGCGGCTAAAATGAAGCTGCAGAGCGCCACATACATGCAGAACCTGTACAAGATGCTTCCGTATATCGTAACCATCGTCGTACTGTGTGCGGTATCGAAACGGAAGAAAAAGGAGAACTTGGCACCGTCTTCACTGGGTCAGAGCTATTTCAGAGAAGAAAGATAAAATGATGGATACAAGAAAAGCGGGAATCAAAATGAGCCTGATGATAGGCGGAACGATCAGTTTCGTCAACTCTTTGGTCGGGACATTGAGTTCGGGAAGATTTACCTTTGGCGGATTTCTGTTGAGTTTCCTGATCAGTTTCCTGATCGGTTTCGGATTGGGCCTGCTAATTCCGATCAAAAAGATCGGCGATACGCTGATCCGGAAAAACGGGCTGCAGCCAGGGACACGGAAAGCCAGACTGCTGGAAGCACTGGTGTCCGATCTGGTCTATTCACCGATCATGACTTTCGTGATGGTTTACCTGGCCTACTCTCAGGCCACGTCACATGGGGCAAAGATCCCATTTGGACCGATGCTTCTGAAATCGGAATGCATCAGTTTTGTAGCGGCGTTTATTCTGAGTTTTCTGCTTACTCCGTTTTATACAAAGCTGATATTCAAGAAGTCAAATTAAACATTAATAAGAAAAGACCATCCAGTCGGATGATTTTTCTTTTAGCGGGTCAGACCTCCAATAAAATGATTATTGTATAATAGAAGAGGACAAAATATGCAAGGAGAGCCTATCATGAAACGATGCATAATTCGATTATTAAGTATTCTTTTATTCTGTTCTTCTCTAATCAGTACAAGGATCGTATATGCGGAAGAAGACCAGACAGATCTTGCTTCGATTACGACTGTTGAGCAGGATCCTGTTACCGGAAATCTGCTGATAACATCTGAAAACAGAGAATGGCTGAATGAGATCTATGCGTTAAAGAATGCCGGTTATGACTGGAGCAAAACGATCTATTTCTCTACGGGAGAAAGGATTAACTATAACAACCGCTGGTCGCCTGTTGTTTTTGAATCGGATGATGAAGGCATATGCGGTATCACAATAACACATGATGCACTGCTGTACCATGAAGTAGCAAGCGGTGATACTGTGATTACTTTTCCGGCGACGGATTCGTTTGAGAACTTTTCTTTAGAGTTACAGGATCTTGATGCATGCATGGAAATGACCGATAATGTTGCGGTTCATATGGACGATGAGAAAAATCTGATCATTGAAGTTGATGATTGTGCATGGGCTGAAGAGATGGCTACATGGGATAGCAACATGAAGGATATTAATAACCATATCAGTCTGGATTCTTCATCAGCTCATTTTGATATCTGGTCGGATGGATATAGCTTTATTTATGAAAATGGTATTGTTACAGTTCAGAATTTCGAACTGGTTTCTAGAGGGGTTTCTGATGGGATATATGACCTGATTTTCCATGTTTATGGTTATGTGCCTTATCGATTGGATGCGGATTTGAGTATTTCGGGAATTATTAAAGAAAGAACAGCTGAACTAAGTGTGACTGCTGAAACAGGAGATCTGGTGATCACTTGTGGTGATGCGGACTTTCTGGATGGGATTATGAGATATAACGAGAGATATTCCGATGAGAACGGCAATCAGATCAGATATGTTCCAGGCGGCAGAGTAAATATTGATCTTGAGAATGGTAGTGCGGAATTGAGGAACGATAGAGGTCATAGACCTGATGGTAGCACCTGGGAGAACGACAGTTTTCACAGAGACGGGAATACGATAGTTGTTTATAATGAAACGCTTAAGAATTGGGGTAATCTTTATGATACCGATTCAGCAAGAGTAAGAGTGCATTCTTACGGATACAGTGAAGAGACAATCAATAATGTTATTATCAGAAATATAAGAAGCGAAGGTTCGCCTTTGGTATCGGTTGTTCAGGACGAAGATACCCATGATCTGCTGATTACTTCAGGTAACAGGCAATGGCTGAACGAGATGTATGAACTGTCGCTTGATCGGCCTGGCGGTTCAAGCTTATCAGATTTCAGATTTTCCACCGGACAGATCATTACCTATACCGGAAGATATTCCGACAATTTTACCAATATCGTTTATACAAGGGATCAGGATGGTGTAAACGGCATTACGATTAAGTATAATGCTCTGTTAGACAGCAATGTTGAAAGCGGAAACAGCACCTTGTTCTTGCCTAGAACAGCATCTTTTCCTGGGATTTCGATCGAAATCGAAAATCTTGTTGCCTGTGAAGATGCGCCGGAAGATGTGCGGGTCCATCTTGACGAAAACAACAACCTGATCATTACACCCGGTGATTCACAATGGGCAGATCGGCTGGTAAACTGGGATGGATATGGTGATTTTACCAATCATATCGATCTGGTCGGTTCCGGAAGTTATGGTTATATGATAAAAATTAACAAGTATTATGCAACTCTTGAAGAAAATCAAATAACGGTTCCTGAATATCTTTTAGTATCTGCAGCGATTCCGGATGGAATCTATGATTTGGATTTTTATCTATATGGATATGCTGTTCTTCATCTAGATGCAGATATTGAAGTTACGGGTATTATGAAAGAACTGCGGGAAGAAGTAAGTGTTACGGCAGAAAACGGAGATCTGGTGATTACTTGCTATGACGAAGATTTCTTAGAGGGTATCGAAAAATATACCGAATACTATAATCAGACACAAAAGAGGATACCAGGTGGATTTGTAGACGTTTTTATTCAAAATCCGGATAATTCATCAGGGTATCTGTATTCCGCTTATGCGCCGTTCAATAATGTTAAGACATATGATGATGGCGGAACATATGAAAGAACAGAACTCAGCAGAGTGAATAACTCTGTTGTTGTAAGTAACAAAAGATTAAAAACAACCAATCTGCATAATACCGATTCGGCAAGAGTTGAGATTCATGCTTATGGTTACCAGCCGGTAGTAATAGAAAACGTAATCATTAGAAATGTGCGTAGAACAGACGTACCGGATGATGTTTCAGTAACAATCGATGCAAACGGTGATTTTATAATTAACAGCCAGAACAACAAGGATTGGCTCGAAAAGCTATGTGAATACTCAGTCGAACCGGATTATTCTTCTTTCGGAAAGATTATTCTTTTGCAGTTCGATGAAAGAAATCAGCGATATGAACAAAAGGGACAGCTGATATATTATTTTTACTATTTTGACGGAGAAAAGGTTGTTCTCGAGGCTGACAAGCTGATTCACAGCGGCATTCCTAGCGGGACGTATAGACTGAAGTTTGCTGCGGAGGGATATATGGATCTGGATACCGAACTGGAAATTACCATTGTCGGTACAAAAGAAAAACCAGACGACATAGCTGTCAGACTTGATGAAAACGGAGATCTGATCATTTATTTAGAAAACGGAGAAGACGAAGAGTATCTTGCGAATATTGCAAAGCAGGGATCATATGACGGAAACGAACCGATAGAAGTCGGTGGAGAGGTGATTCTTAAAAACAATAATGTGCAGGAGTGGATATCAAACGCGCGGCAACCCGGAATGATCGTTTATGATGAAGAAAACAACATAACAAGAGTTCGTTTTAGTGTGTATAAATTTCCGTATTTATCCGGAAATCATATTGTAAGTATTTTTTCTGCGGGATATGGATCAGTATACAAGGCCAACAACGATTACATAAATCTGGAGATTTTCTTGCCGTTTATCAATGAATCATTCGCCACAAATCTCATCGTTGGCGATTCTGTGCAGTATACTGTGAATACAGACAAGAATATAAGCTGGTCAACAGATGATGTAGATGTGGCGAGCGTCGATGAGAACGGCCTGCTTACGGCCAAGAAAGCCGGAACGGTACATCTCAACATGCAGGTAGAAGGTTATGAATATGTTGATTCATTAGAGATAACGATCAGTAAAAATGTGAAGTTTGCGATCACTTACGGGAACATGCTAGAAAGTGATGAGAATCCCAACCCTGAATACTATATCTATGATGAAACTGATGTCATAACGCTTCAAAATGCCTTCAGGAACGGATACAACTTCCTAGGGTGGTTTACGCTTGACGGAACAAACGGCAAATGGGGAACGCAGGTTAAGACAATCAAGAGAAATCTGGAAGAGCCGGTAACGGTATACGCCAAGTGGTCTCCAATCAAATATACGATCAAGTATATACTTAACGGAGGTACTAACAATAAAGCAAACAAGACTTCCTATACGGTTGAAACCTGTTTCGATCTGACTGATCCTGTGAAAAAAGGATATGCTTTCCTTGGATGGACAGACCAGTATGGAAATGCAGTTACAACAACGGAAGGACGTTATGAGAATCTGACACTTACCGCAACGTTTGCATCGGAACCGACACAGTATGAGATCGTTCTCGATCCGATGGACGGAACGCTTGCGGCAAAGCAGTCCTACGATGCCAGACTGATACTGCAGAATGATGGAACATATACAGGTTCTTACAACGTAACGGATACGACATACAAGCTTCCGAAGCTTGTGAAGGATTTCTACAAGTTCAATGGATGGTACGATCATGAGACGGAAAAGAAAGTTAGTTCAGTTGCCAAGGGTTCAATAGGAAACAAGGATCTGTATGCGAACTTTACGCCTGTTTCCTACAAGATCACCTATAACACAAACAAGGGCAAGATCCTGGTGAAGAACACCAAGGCGGAGAAGTTTTATGATACGACATTCTCGATAGAAACGGAGTCGCTGGATCTTCCTGTTTCTGAAGAGGTCTACAGAAAGGGTTATATTTTCAAGGGATGGTATCTGGATAAGGAGCTTACTGTACCTTATGTTTCCATTGAAGATCTGGAACTGAGGAATACGGCTATTTATGCAAAATGGGAACCGATCACTTATAGGATTCAGTTTGTATCCGATCAGTATGAATCGGAACCGGTCACGATCCAATATGATCAGTCCTACAGGATTCCGGACGATATCTTCCATGTCCCTGGTATGAAGGTACAGAAGTATACCTATATGTTGAACGGGAAAACCGTAACCGTAGCAGCAAACAAAACGATCAAGAACCTTGTTTCCGAGAACGGAACCGATACGATCGTCTTCCGTGTCGCAAAGGACAGCAATCAGAACGAATTATGGGACATCTATTCTCCTGACGGGAAGAAGCTCCCAATCAAAAACAGATTCGGCGAAAAAGTCTATACGTATTGTAATACGCAGATCCCTGCCGGATTGGGTACCCCGACATTGTCCAATGCACAGATCGATGAGCTGATCGCCATGGTTGATTCCCAAAGAGGTCTCTCTCCTGAAGAAGTGGATATCAGTGTCCTGGATGAGGTGGCTGCAAGGATCACGACCCTGGCGGATGCGGCGTGCTATTTGCAGAGGGCCAAATTCTCTTTCACAAATAAAGGTCTGGCTAATGCCGATATATTCGGACCGGATGTCGGAAACATCGGTTTTTCCGATGATGAGTTCCTTTATACGATTCCGGGAGCCGAATCACTGCTGGTGAATGAAGGACAATGCTCTTCCAGCACTTCTCTGATGGAATACCTCCTGCAAGGCGACTATGACGAATTGGGTTATATCAAGATCTCTCAGAACAATAATGGTCATGCGATGATTTATATCCTGTCGGGAGATAAGTATTATCTGGTCGATCCTACGGAGTATGTTTACAGGGGCGGCGGCCTGTGGTTGAGATTCCTGAACGCTGACAAAGCGAGTTCACAATCCTTGGAAGAATTGGTTCAGATTGTTCATAATGCCAATTATCCTACACCGAGAGAACCGAATATCAAAACAGTTGCGTATGTCTATGACGGCGTCTTCTGCATGTGCGGAGAAGATGGATGGATCAATGACCCGGGGGTGAATATTAAGTTTCCGGTAGGGGCACAGGTCAAGGCATTTATCGGCTTTGATCATCCTGTATTTGCCCAACCGCAGCATTCAACATCTCAGTCCATGATTCTCGGTGTCATACTGAGATAGCAGAATTGCTACATTCTACATCGTAAACAGTAATTCTTAGTCCTGCTTTAAAAGACTGTTCCCCGTCTATTCGAGACTGGCGTTCAGGAAGATAGAAAAATAGATTAAACGGCTTGAAGAAGCCGTTTTTCTGTCCGGATGTTATTCAATTATATTCAAATTAATTGTAAATAGTTATGATATAGTGTAAAATTACACTATAAGGAGGACTATGGACAGGAAGGAGTTTATTCAAAGGGTTTCCAGAAACTGCAAGCTGATCCGTACGGAATACGGCTATTCGCAAGATCAGATGTCCCTGGCTATCGGCGTATCTAAGAAGTCTTTGGTAGAGACAGAAAAAGGAAGAAGACTGCTGGGCTGGAACGAAGCGGTAACGGTCGCAACCGTATTTGCCGGAAGCAATCTTCTGCAGAATGAGTTTGGGGGAGAGTTATCTGACATGATCCGGGCGCTTGCTTTTGACCATACCGATGTCGTCTATCCGCAGACCATGGGAGGAAAGATCTGGTGGAAGATCGTCGAAGAGAAAAACGGCTACCGTCTGCAGCAGAACATCCTTTCCGGGCATTACCGTCTGTTGGATCCGCATGACGGCAGGATGGTCTCTTCTTTTGATCTTAATGAGATCCAAAACTTTATCAAAAACCTGTCCCTGTTTAAAGATGAAAACAAATAAAACGATCCGTTTGTACAATATCATTCTGCCGATCTGGCTACTGATATGGTGGCCAAGCTACCTTTGGCTGGGACTGATTCCGGCAAACTATCTTTTTGACTACCTGGTGACTTATCTGTCGATGAAAAAACTGGGGATCGAGGACTGTAAGCAGAAGGCACAGAATCATTCCTGGAAAGTCTGTCTGATCGGTTTCTTTTCGGACTTTGTTGCTGCGGCTTTTCTGCTGGCTTTTCTTTATCTGACAGACATCATACTGCCGAATGAATTGGGCGAATCGATTTCTTACGGATTAAGCTGGAAACCGAATCTGTTTTCCATCCTCATCATTCTGATTGCGATTGCAATTGCGGGCGTACTGATCTATCTGCTGAACCGGTGGATGTTCAAAAAGGATACGGATCTTGGTAAGGAACAGATCCACAGGATCGCTCTGAATCTGGCAATCTTTACGGCTCCATATCTCTTCCTGATTCCTTCTTCCCTGATCTATCACGGAATGTGATATAATAAAACCGTTCTTTCAGGAAGAAGGAACATCGGACTGAAGTCTTAGTAGAAGTAAGAATTAACGATATCACGAAGGTATCACTTTTCCGGCAAGGAAGAAAGATACCTTTTATTTGTGGAGGAAAGTAATATGAAAACAAAACAGCTGGTATTGACAGCCTTATTTATCGCCTTGGGTGTTGTTCTGCCGATGGCCTTCCATGCCATTCCAAACGGCGGAACGCTGTTTTCACCGATGCATATTCCGGTACTGATCTGTGGTCTGGTCACGGGACCTGTGACAGGACTGATCGCCGGTGCTGCAACGCCGCTTCTGTCGTCAACTCTGACAGGCATGCCTCCGGCACCGATGCTTCCGGGGATGGTTGTAGAATTGAGTGTCTATGGTCTGGCGAGCGGCCTGATGATGAAACTGATGAAAAGCAACAAATCATTCAAGAAGATTTATATTGCCTTAGTCGTGGCGATGCTGTGCGGCAGGATCGCAGGCGGTCTGGTCAACGGACTGATCCTGAATGCCGGGAACTATACGCTGAAGATGTGGGTCACGGCCTATTTTGTCAGAGGTATAGCCGGGATCGTAACGCATCTGCTGATCATACCGGTCGTCGTCAGGGCACTGCAGAGAGCCAACCTGACAGCCGTATAATCGCAACGAAGCAGCATGAAGCTGCTTTTTCTATGGCTGAAATAGATGACAGAAATATGCTATAATTAGACAGAAAGATGAATTACATAAAAAGATACCATACACCGGAGGGATTTTCCGATCTGATCCTGGTCAGTGACGGATCCTGTCTTACCGGTCTGTGTTTTGAAGGAACAAAGGATTCAAAGGATGCCCACGGGGAAGAAAAGGATCTTCCTGTTTTTGAAGAGACAGTCCGGTGGCTGGATATTTATTTCCAAGGCAAAGAACCGGATTTTCTGCCTCCTTACAGACTTTCTGCGGGAAGCGCATTCCGGGAAGAAGTCAGTGAACAGATGAAACAGATTCCTTTCGGTAAGACGCTTACCTATGGGGAACTGGCAGAGACGATGGCAAAGAAAAGAGGCATCAAAAAAATGTCCGCCCAGGCGGTAGGAAATGCGGTTGGCGCCAATCCTTTATGTATTATCATTCCCTGCCATCGGGTCATGGGGAAAGACGGCAATCTGACCGGATACGGAGGCGGACTGGAAAACAAGCTGGCTCTATTGAAACTGGAAGGCGTCGATACGGAGAATTTCCATTTTCCAAAAAAGAAAACAAAAGGAGCTGTTGCGAAATGAGAATACCAGCTCCTTTTTATATGTCGTTCAGCGAAATACGCGGTCGAAGTTCATTTCCACAGTCCTGCACAGTTCTGCAAGCGGAACCTGTTTCATATCCGCGATCGCTTTATAGATCCTGATCACATCCCATGGTTCATGTCTTTTGTCTTTGATCGGACTCTGATACGGCGCGTCTGTCTCAATCAGCAGTCTCTCCAACGGGACATGTCTTATTACTTCCGCGGGTCTTCTGGCACCCTTAAAGAGAATGCTGGCTCCAAAAGAGAGATAATAACCCTGTTTCAGATATAGATCGGCCGTTTCAACGGAACCGCTGTAACTGTGGATGATCCCCCGGACCTTGTACTGTTTCAGAATGTTCAGCGTATCCTGTGTGGCCTTGCGGCTATGGATATCAACCGGAAGATCTCTTTCACAGGCGATCTCCAGCTGTCTCCTGAAGAAATACTGCTGGTATTCTTTGGTGTGCGGATGGGAATAATAATCAAGCCCCGTCTCACCGATCATATCCGGTTTCACTTCATCGATGATTTTCTCAAGTCGATTCAGTCTGTCAAGGCTATGATCCTCTTCAAGATCCTGAGGATGAATAGCCATGGCAAGTCTGAGATCCGGATAAGCTTTTCTCAGCTCTATGCTCCGATCAAGATCGTGCCTGCTGCAGCAGATGAGGATGGCTTTTCGGACGTTTGCTTCCATCATGGCTTCAAGCAGCTGCTGCCTGTCTTTTTCAAACTGCCTTGATCCAAGATGACAATGCGCATCACAGTAAATCATTTTTCTAATGAGAGTAAAAGAAAAATCTTAGTGTATTTACTGGAAACGGTCGATCATGTCTTTCATGACCTGATAGTAGGTATCCAGATGGATTCCCACGGCAACCCGGGAATTCTTGTTTTCCGCATCATATTCGGCGACTGTCTGCCCTCTGTTGTAGACATCCCCGTCGACGACATAAGTATAGGCATCCTTCCAGAGGATGACATCATCGGAGACCAGAGAGGAGATCGCGATCGCATCGTGCATCGCTTCACCGTTCCGGAAATCGATCAGTTTCCGGATCACATCTTTGACATCTTCCCGGACTTTATCGCTTGTTCCCTCGAAGATGCTCTGTTTTAAAGGTGCCGTACGGGTGACGTTCAGTCCGACCATGTCGATCGGAATGCCGGTAGCGAAGACGATCCTGGCAGCTTCCGCATCGTGCCAGATGTTGGCTTCACCGTATTCCGTGACATTGCCTCTGTCCAAAGATCCGCCCATTACGACGATTCTTTTGACCAGCTGTTTCAGTTCCGGATATTTCTGAAAAGCCATGGCGAGATTGGTTTCCGGTCCTACCGTTACAAGAACGAGTTCTCCCGGAAAGAGTTTCGCCTCTTCATAGATCTTGTCCCAGGCAGGCAGCGGATCGACCGCTCTGTCGCTGTGGGGGATCTCGACGTCTCCCAGTCCGTTGGTTCCGTGGAACTTGGCGACCGGTTCATCAAATTCGTTTGCCAGATAGGAATCGGCTCCTCTGGCAACCGGAACATCTTCTCTTCTTAAGAGTTTCAGGATGTCCAGAGCATTTCCGGTGGTCACATCCGTGGAGTTGTTTCCGCCGATCGTCGTAACCGCTCTTAAGTCAAAGAGCTCCGGAAAGGCGCAGCCGATCGCGATGCAGAAGAAATCATCTACACCCGGATCGGTATCAATGATAATGGGAATTCTATTTGTATTCATATCTTAATCTTAACATCTCCTTGATTTAGAAGAAAACGGTTAGTCGATTCCGAACAGCAGGTCGAGATAGGAAGGCATCGGCCAGCAATCTCTGGCGGTGATCTGTTCCAGGACATCGGTATTGCGACGGATGGCTTCCATCAAAGGAATGATCCTTTCGCGGTAGAAGAATGCCGTGTCCAGATTGGTGGCACCATCTCTTTCGTTCAGCAGTTCCTCCATCTTCTGCAGATCCGCATGGATCTCTTTCTCTCGTTCCATGATCCTAATCAGCGTCTGCAGTTCATAACTGTCCCGGAGCGGCAGAGTCAGCTTCTGCATTTCCGTTACGATATCGCAGAGCCGTTTCTCATAGACCTGGCAGGCAGGGAGAATGTCCTTCTTCAGCATGTCGATCATGGTCAAGGCTTCGATGTTGATGGTCTTGTAGTATTTTTCCAGATAGATCTCGTAGCGGGAATGCAGCTCATTTTCACTAAGGACTTGATTGTCCGTGAATACGTTGACATTCTTTTCATCCAGATAGTGTGCCAGAGCTTCCGGTGTAGAACGGTAGTTGCTTAGACCTCTTTGTTCCGCTTCCTTGATCCAGGCTTCATCGTAACCGTTGCCGTTGAAGATGATCCGGGAATGTTTCTTCAGCGTATCCACGATCAGTTCATGGATAGCTCTGTTAAGATCGTCGGCATTTTCCAGCCGATCCGCAAAACCCTTCAGTTCCTGGGCAATTATAGTATTCAGGATCGTGTTTGGCGTCGAAATCGAAGCGCTGGAACCCGGCATCCGGAATTCGAACTTGTTGCCGGTAAAGGCAAACGGTGAAGTCCGGTTACGATCGGTGTTGTCTTTTGGAAAAGAAGGAATACCGTGGACGCCGATCTGCATCGGTGTCTTTTCTTTGCTGGTGTAGATGGTTCCGTTTTCCAGACTCGCCAGGATCTCGGCGAGTTCATCGCCGACATAGATCGATACGATGGCAGGAGGGGCTTCGGAAGCACCCAGACGATGGTCATTGCCTGCCGAAGAGATAGAGATCCGGACCAGATCCTGGTATTCATCGATGGCCTTGATGATGGCAGAAAGGAAAAGCAGGAACTGGGCGTTTTCTTCCGGTGTATCGCCCGGATCAAGCAGATTGATGCCGGTATCGGTTTTTAAAGACCAGTTGTTGTGCTTGCCGGAACCGTTGATTCCCGCAAACGGTTTTTCATGAAGCAGGCATTCCAGACCGTGCTTCTTAGCCACTTTCTTCATGATTTCCATCGTCAGATTGTTCTGGTCGACGGATACGTTGACCGTCAGGAAATTGTTCGCAAGCTCATGCTGGGAAGGCGCGACTTCGTTGTGTTCGGTCTTGGCCTGTATACCCAGAGACCACAGCTCTTCATTGAGATCTTTCATGAATTCCGAGACTCTTGTTTTGATGGAACCGTAGTAGTGGTCGTTCATTTCCTGCCCCTTTGGAGGCATGGCGCCGAACAGCGTTCTACCGGTAAGTCTAAGATCTTCTCTTCGATCAAAACACTTCTTGTCTACCAGGAAATACTCCTGTTCTGCTCCGGCTGTTGCCTTGACGTGACGGACGTCTTCGTTGCCGAAAAGATGCAGAATACGCATGGCTTCTTTATTGAGGGCTTCCATGGAACGAAGCAATGGAGTCTTATGATCCAAAGCCTCCCCGGAATAAGAACAGAAAACAGTAGGAATACACAGGATATTGTCCTTGATAAAGGCGTAGGAGGTCGGATCCCAGGCGGTATAACCTCTTGCTTCAAAGGTATCTCTCAAACCTCCGGAAGGGAAAGAGGAAGCATCCGCTTCACCCTTGACCAGATTGGAAGGCGAGAATTCCAGAGTGATATTGCCTCCCTTGGCGGTAGAAACAAAGCTCTCGTGTTTCTCGGCGGTCGCTCCGCTTAGAGGATGGAACCAGTGCGTAAAATGAGTCGCACCGTTTTCAACCGCCCATTCCTTCATCACCCTTGCCACTTCTTCGGCAATATCCTCGTTGAGATATTCTCCGTTACGGATGGTACGGTTCAGTTTTTTATAGGTATCTTCCGAAAGTCTTTCTCTCATCACCCTGTCGTTGAAGACTCTCGATCCAAAGGTTTTCATGATATCGGTCATAAATGTTCCTCCTGATAGCTTAAGGCTGCCTTGACAAGTCCGACAAACAAAGGATGTGCCTTGTTTGGACGGGATTTAAATTCCGGATGGAACTGTACCCCAATAAAATAGGGGTGATCTTTGTATTCCATCGTTTCTACGATATGTTCATCCGGGGATGTTCCGGATAGAAGCATCCCGTTCTTCTGAAACAGTTCACGGTAATCGTTGCTGAATTCGTAACGGTGACGATGACGCTCGCTGATCAGTTCTTCCCCGTAAATTCTTTTTATCATTGTACCTTCTTTCAGCCGGCAAGGGAAAGCGCCAAGTCTTAATGTTCCTCCCTTGTTTGTAGCATCGTTCTGGTCCGGCAGGAAGTCGATGACCTTATGTGTGGAATCCGGATCGAATTCCCGGGAATTCGCATCCTTCAGATGACAGACGTTTCTGGCAAACTCGATGACCGCCACCTGCATGCCCAGGCAGATGCCAAGATAAGGAAGACCGTTCTCTCTACAGTACTGCGCAGCGATGATCATGCCTTCGATTCCTCTTCCCCCAAAACCGCCGGGAACGATGATGCCGTCACATTCTTTCAGTTTTTCCTTGACGTTCTGACCGTTTACCGTTTCCGCATCGATCCAGCGGATCTTTACTCTGGATGAATGCTGATATCCCGCATGAGACAGAGCTTCCACGACCGACAGATAGGCATCGTGGAGTCGGATATATTTTCCGACGATGGCGATCGTAAGTGCTCTGCTTGGATGCTTGGCTTTCTTTACCATTTCCTTCCAGCCGCTTAGATCCGGCCTGTTCATCCTGAGTTTCAGCTTTTCACAGATGGTATCGGCCATGTGCTGTTTTTCCAGCATCAAAGGGACCTCATAAAGAAACGGCAGCGTTCTGTTTTCAATGACACATTTCTTGCTGACATTACAGAACATGGCGATCTTTTCGATCAGATCGTTTTCCAGCGCTTTTACACAACGCAGGACGATGATGTTGGGATGGATCCCCATACCCTGCAGTTCCTTGACGGAGTGCTGGGTCGGTTTGGATTTGTGCTCCTTAGAGCTTTCCAGATAAGGAACCAGTGTCACATGGACGTAGCAGACGTTGTCTTCACCCTGCTCCAGTCCGATCTGCCGGATCGCTTCAATGAAAGGCTGGGATTCAATATCGCCGATCGTCCCCCCGATCTCGCAGATCAGAACATCCGGATCATCCTTCTCGGCTGCCGCATAGATGAAATTCTTGATCTCATCGGTGATATGGGGAATGACCTGGACCGTTTTTCCCAGATAGACTCCCTGTCTTTCCTTGTTCAGGACATCCCAGTAGATCTTGCCTGTTGTCAGATTGGAATACTTGTTCAGGTCTTCATCAATAAACCTCTCGTAATGTCCCAGATCCAGATCGGTCTCGGCACCGTCTTCCGTCACAAAGACCTCTCCGTGCTGGTAGGGAGACATGGTTCCAGGATCCACGTTGATGTAAGGGTCCAGTTTCTGAGAAGCCACTTTCAGACCTCTGGCTTTCAGTAATCTTCCTAAAGAAGCGGCCGTTATGCCCTTTCCTAATCCGGAAACGACGCCGCCGGTGACAAAAATGAATTTCGACATACGGTACCTCCAGAAAATAAATAAAAACAACATCGTCAGCGATGTTATCGGTCAGGGGTTTTAAAACCTTCTTCCATCTACAGATTCAATGGAAACATTATTTTCTTGTACGGCCGTACAAATAAAATACGATAAAATTTTAGTACAGAAAAAGTACTGTTGTCAATAAAGAAACACAACGGGAAAGAACAGGAAGAAAAAGCGGGTTTTTTGATCTGAAAAAGAATAAAATAGAGTTAGAAAAAAAAGAAGGTATAAACATGAACGAACTGCTGCTGGAACGTTTAAAGAAAGAATATGAAGTAAGACAGCTGGATATCGGAAAGGATGCCGTATTAAGCAGGAAAGGCTTGCGTTTCGAGATCGCTTCCTACGAAGTGAATGGACTGGGTCATCTGTGCACGATGTCCATGAAGGGAATGATGGGACTGATGAAGATGGAGACCTGTGTTCTTAGTGCGACCGAGAAAGATCTTCCGCTTTTCAATCTGGATAGAATTACAGCCATGGGAAAGAACACGCAGATAGTGGAATTCTATGACGATCAGCTCGTTCCTTTGAAAGAAGAGACATGCGACCGTTTCATGGCAATCAAAGAGGCTTCGGAGAAATTTGAAGATTATGTTTCCGGGGAGCACTGGTACGACTCCATTCTGTATCCGTTTACCTATGCCCAGAAAAACGGGAAAGGAAAAGCATTTGATGCCGTATGTGAACGATATATTGAAGAATATCTGAAGCTGGCCAAAGAGACGGAAAGCTGCGATCCGGCACAGAAAAAGCAGAAAGTCGAAGTTTTTGCGAGAGAACTGTTTACAAAAGGAGGTCCTGCGGTAAACCAATTCAAAAAGCTTTTCGGTGAAGAAACGGCTGAAAGAGTCGTGGTGAAACACATGTATGGCGCAAAGCTGTAAAGGACGAAGCAAAACAGATATTGAAAAAAAAGCCAAGATGAAGCAAAATAGTAGTAGGTAAACGAAACGCTGACTTGAGAGAGCGGTTTATCCTACCATCTTGGAAAGGTGGCGTACTGAAAGGTACCACAGGTTCGAATCCTGTAGTCAGCGCCATA
>JAFRIE010000034.1 GCA_017432885.1 Erysipelotrichaceae bacterium
ATGACAGAGTCAAAGTCTGTTGCCTTACCACTTGGCTACATCCCAAAGTGGTGGAGAGGGGCAGATTCGAACTGTCGAACTCGTAGAGAGCTGATTTACAGTCAGCCGCGTTTAGCCACTTCGCTACCTCTCCACAGGCTACATTAGCGTTCACATCATTGTGAACGCTTAAAAATAATAACATAAAAACAAGGTTTATGCAATAGTGATTCATAGAAGATCGCGGAGAAATAACGGTATTTCCTTGTTGTGTTTGTCTTTTGTTGGGTGGATACTTCCAAAGGAATGATATGATGGAATCAGAAAGATAAGCGGTATCTGTAGTGACGTTTGGAATAAGAAAATCATTGTTGTTTCTATTGCTGCTGTTCGCTGTTTCTAGCCTGATCGGCTGCAAGGTACAGAAGGAATCCGATATGGCTTATTTTGAAGGCGTTGTAGAAGAGGAAGAGGATATTATCTGGAACGAAATCGATAAGAACGGAATCGATGAAGAATTGCTGATAAAAAACATCGATAAAGAGACGCTCAATTATATTGCACAACAGCTGCAGAATCTCTGTACAGAGATTGGTAATAGAGGAGAGAAGGACGAGAATTACTGGCTGAGGGGGCAATGGTACAGTGATGCCACGGATTCCGAACAATACAAGAGCGTACTGTCTTTGGGTAAAGCGGCAATGAAACCGTTGTTTCTGATTCTCTACCAAAGCAAGAGTTCCGGAATGTACGAATGGATCTGCAGCAAGGCTTTAGAGGAGATATCCGCTTATGATTTTTCACAGGAAAACAATGGCGCAGGCTGGAGCGATTCGAAAGAATTCCTGGAATTGTTTATCCGTAAAGCGAATGCGACAATAGAAAACAAACAAATGGAGGGACAGGAATGAAACAGGAAGAAAGCGGACTGATCCGTTTCAGTGAAAGACTGTATGTACTTCCTTATGAGGAAGAAACAGACAGACCGAATCTTTATTACATCAAGGGAGACCGGTATTCTGCAGCCGTGGATGCGGGAAATTCAGAAAAACATGTAAAGAAGTTTTATCGTGCCTTGCAAGAGTCCGGCTTCCGGCTTCCTGACTATACGTTTCTTTCTCATTGGCATTGGGATCATACCTTTGGTCTGCACGTGATCCATGGAGTTTCCTATTCTTCAAAACTAACGCAGGACAAGTTAAAGGAAGTCATGAAATGGGAATGGAATGAAGAAGCCATGCGGAAAAGGGAAGAAACAGGAGAGGATATCCCTTTCTGTAACAAACATATCCGGATCGAATATCCCGATCTAAAAGAAATAACTGTTACCGGTACAGATAAAATCATTTCTGAGCGTGTTTCCTTTGATCTGGGAGGCATTGTCATAGACCTTATACCAAGAGATTCTACACATTCCCGTGATTCACTATTTGTCTATTTGCCCTCTGAGAAAGCCTTGATCGTACAGGATGCAGACTGTGAAGACTTTTATCACGGCTCCGTTTATGATCAGGAAAAGCTTAACGATATGATCGCTTTCTTTGAATCCCTGGATTATGAATATCACTTTCTGGGACATGCGATGCCCGAAAGCAAGAAAGAAGCTTTAGAAAGACTGTACCAATGTAAAAATGAGTGATATCACTCATTTTATTTTCTGTAGATCCAGATAAAGATTGTTCCGGGACTTGCTGGCAACTTTATTGGCCTTCTTGAACTTTTTGACGTTTTCATGCGGTTGATAGCGGTTTGTCGCTTCACTCATCAGATAAGCCAGTGTCTGTAGACAGACAAGCCTGTATAAAGGCGATACCAGTGCATCTGCAGACAGCGAGACATGGAACGTGTGTGTATCTTCCAAAGGGGAATGTTCTGACAGGACATAGACTTTTTCTGTGATGTCTTTTAAGGCTTCTGCGATTTTCAGGATCCTTTCAGAACTGGAGTGTTCCTCGTTGTCAATGACAATGATCAGGTCGTCCGGTGTGGAAGGATATAATGGACCATGCAGGAATTCTTCGGCTTCATAGGCGATCGAAGTGATGCAGGAAGTTTCGGCGATCTTTAACGCTCCTTCACTGGCTGTTCCGAAGTTCGGACCGCTGGAAAGCAGGATCACACGGTTTCTTCCGGTAAAATCAGTAAGATTCTGATAAAAGATCTTTTCTGTTTCTTTCTGTAACAAAGGATGGATCTTAACGGTCTTGTACAATTCTTCCAGATAATCGTTATACCGGTCTTCTTCGATCCGCTGGAGCGATCTGCTTAATTCCAGTGCGAAGGCCATCAGGAAACAGGCCAGGGATGTTACGCCCTTGGTTACAAATCCGACCTTTTCTTCTCCGACTTTCCAGTTGACGGTCAGGTCGGCGATATTTCTGGCATCACAGTCATCTCTTCCGGTCAGACATGCACATTTGTGTCCGTTTTCTTTCAGTTTTGTTAAGGCATCCAGCGTATTGGTGGAACAGCCGGACTGGGATACGGCAATTGCCATCTGCTTGTTTATTGTATCCGCCTCGTGGTGTATGAAAGTAAAAGGCGTTACCAGCGTGATTCCGGCATGAAGGATCTTTTCCATGAACGGCTTCGCACAAAGACATCCGTTGTAAGATGATCCGGAGGCAATCAAACAGATACCTTCACATTGATTCCGGCGATAGAATTCCAGCAGTTCTTTGGTATATTCTTCCCGCCTGTCCAGAATATGTAAAAGTGTTTCAGGAGTTTCCCTGATATAGTCCAACATTGTCTTTTCCATGTTTCCTCCTAAATGAAAAAACGGCATCGACCCGTCAGTTTCTATCTTCGATTTCAGCGAGCTGCTGGATCCGTCTGTTGTGTCTTTCTCCGTTGGAGAACGGCGTACTTAAGAACGCGTCGACAATATCGTTTGCGAGTTCCGTAGAAACGATCCTGGCACCGAAGCAGATCACATTCGAATTATTGTGTTCTCTTGTCAGACGGGCCGATGTCGCTTCCGAGCAGCAGCAGGCTCTGATTCCCTTGTGCTTGTTGCAGGCGATAGAGATGCCTACACCCGTGCCGCAGATGGCGATTCCCAGATCAACTTCCTTATTCAGAATAGCTTTAGAAATAGTAGAACCGGCCAAAGGATAATCGAAAGCCTCGGTCGTATCCGTTCCATAGTTTACGACTTCATAGCCCTTTTCCTGAAGATGTTTCAGTACGCTGTTTTTTAATTCTACAGCAGAATGATCATTCGCAATTCCTACTTTCATATTTTCCACCTCACCACAATCATAACATAAAAAAGAATGCTATAATGAGTTGTATGGGTTTTGAAGTTGAAACATTGAAGTTTGAAGGACCTTTGGATCTGATGCTGCATCTGATCCATGAGCAGCAGCTGGATATTTTTGATCTGGATATGGAAGTTCTTACGGATCAGTATATCGCCTATCTGCATGCGATGGAGGATCTTCAGCTGGAAGTTGAAAGCGAGTATCTGGTTGAACTGACTACTTTGATCGAATATAAATCCAAGAAACTGTTGCCGAAACGCGGCGATGAACTGGAAGACGATTACGAAGATCCGAAGGACAGACTGGTCAGAAGACTTCTGGAATACCAGAAATACAAGGAAGTTTCGGCTGCGCTGTATGATTCTTTTGTGGAAAGACAGGACCAGCTTTCAAAGCCTTTGTCATTGGACCGTTTTGTGAAAGAAGGCGATCTGGACAGTCAGAAGGTAGAAGGAGATCCGTATGATCTTCTTAAGGCCATGAACAAGGTTCTGAGAAGGCTGCAGCTATCCAGACCTCTGGATATCAAGATCACCCAGAAAGAACTTTCTCCGGAAGAAAGAATCCTGCAGATCAAGGCCAGGATGAAAGATCTGCCGGAGACGTTCAGTTTTGAAACGCTGATAGAAGACTGTGATGATCTGCACGAATATGTGATCACGTTCATGGCTATCCTGGATATGGCCAAGGATCATTATCTGGCTTTTACGATCGATGACAACGAGAATATATGGTTTACTAGAGGTACAAATCATGAATGAAGAAGAAATGATGGAAGAAAAGACGGAAATTGAAGAAGTTTCTGATACGCATAGAGAAGAAGTAAAACAGCCGGACAACATGGAAGCGATCGTTGAGGGTCTACTGTATGTAGTCGGTGAAGACGGCGTCAAGGCGGAGCAGCTTGCGCTCGCTATCGACAAGTCTTTGGAAGATACGAAAATCATTCTCGAAAATATCCAACACAAGTATGCGAGTGAGCTTTACGGTATTGAACTGGTCGGCTACGGGTCTGTATACAAATTCATTACGAAAAAGGATGTCTTTCCCTATGCTCAGATTCTGCTGGGTACAGCTAAACCGGGCACACTGTCTCAGGCCGCTTTGGAAACCCTGGCAATCATTGCCTATAAACAGCCGATCACCAGGATCGAGATCGAAGAACTGCGCGGTGTCAGCGCCGAAGTCATGTTAAGGAAGCTGCAGGCCAGAAATCTGATCAAAGAAGCAGGACGTTCCGAAGCCCCGGGGAGGCCGATCCTTTATGAAGTGACGGAAGAGTTTATGGATTCTTTCAAGCTGTATACCTTGAACGAACTGCCGGATCTGCCGGAATATAAACAAGAAGAAGAAAACGAAAATCTGTTTGAATAAAACTGCCGGAATTATTTCCCGGCAGTTTTTCTTCTGATTTCTTCGATATCCGTTTCACTGTAAACAAGGATCTTGTGTTCCTGGCACAGTCTGGCGAATATGCCGTTACCTTCGATCAGTTTTCCGGAAAATGATCCGTCATAGATCTTATGCAGACCGCAGGAAGGCGATTTTTCTTTCAGAATCACGAAATCGCATTCCATTATCATTTCAAGACATTCTCTTGCGCCTTTGTACAGTTTTTCTGTGACATTTTTTCCGGATAAGGAAAGGACCTGTTCCTTCCGAATCTCTATCGGATCATGAGGAACAGAAAAACCTGCCGCCATTTCCGGACAGATCTTCACAAGCTCGTGTCCTTTCAGGGTCTCGAGGAGTTCTTCGCTCTTCTTATCGGTTCCGTCATAACGGACCTTCTCTCCTGTCAGACAGGCGGAAATGCCTATTTTCATATTTCTATTTTACAATGTGCTATTATATTTGTGGAGGTAAGAAACATGGCAGATTGTAATGGAAACTGCGGCGGCTGCGCAAAGGACTGTGCTTCTAGAACACAGGAACCGATCGTGCCAACTGCCGATACGAAAATAAATAAGATCATAGGCGTTTTATCCGGAAAAGGCGGTGTCGGAAAGTCGATGGTTTCATCGTTACTGGCGGTAGAACTGGCGGAAGCCGGTTATCGTGTCGGTATCATGGATGCGGACATCACCGGTCCGAGTATTCCGAAGATGTTCGGTCTGAACGACAAGCTGTACGGTGACGAGGAAGGAATATTCCCGGCTGTTACCACATTAGGCATCAGGGTCGTGTCGATAAATATGATGCTGGAGAACGAAGACGATGCGGTGTTGTGGAGAGGACCGATATTAGGAAATCTGATCAAACAGTTCTATACGGAAGTGCACTGGGGAGAACTTGATTATCTTCTGATCGACATGCCTCCTGGAACTTCGGATATCGCAATTTCGGTCATTCAGCAGATTCCGGTCGATCAGTTCGTGATGGTCACAACACCTTCAAAACTGGTATCGATGGTCGTAGGAAAAGCCATCAACATGGCAAAACAGGTCAATAAGCCGATTGCCGGTCTGGTTGAAAACATGGCTTATATCAAGTGCGACGCCTGCGGTTATGAAATGAACATCTACAAAAACGACGAAACGGAGAAGACGGCAGAAAAGTACGGTCTGGATCTTGTCGCCAGACTGCCGATGGATCCGGAACTGGCCAACGATGCCGATGAAGGAAACATCGAAGCCTACAAAGGCGGACTGCTGAAAAAGCTGGTAGAAAAACTGAAATAAGGCTTAGGCCTTATTTTTGTTCAAATAAGATAAATGAAAGAATAAAGAGATAGAAATGAAGAAGTATTACGAAGCATACGATAAAAGATATCGGCAGGTTCATGAAAAGGGCCTTTCCTGGACAACAGAAGGTAATACTCCGATCGTCGAGGAGATGATCTGCAAGTATAAATTAAATGCCTGCAGAATGCTGGAAATCGGCTGCGGGGAAGGCAGGGATGTCCGGTATCTGCTGGAAAAAGGCTATGATGTAAAAGCTGTTGACGTATCATCGGAAGCGATCGATTACTGTATCCGTAAAGATCCGCAACATAAGGAACAATACCGGATCGAAGATATTCTGACCGATACAGGAAATAAAGAGAAATACGGTTTTATCTATTCCGTTGCCTGTTTGCACATGCTTGTGGAGGATGAAGACCGGAGAGATTTCTACCGTTATATCTATGACCATCTTGAAGAAGAAGGATATGCTTTGGTTTTAAGTATGGGAGATGGTAGAAGAGAAATACAAAGCGAGATAACGGAAGCCTTTGATGATGTAAAAAGGGTACATCAGGAATCGGCAGAAGAAGTCTGGGTTGCTGCGACAAGCTGCAGGATCGTGAATTCCGACCGGTTTAAGAGAGAAGCTCTGGACAACGGCTTTGATATCCTGGAATATGGCATGACGGAAATTGAAAAACACTTCGATCAGATGATGTATATAATAATAAAAAAACACTAACGAATTAGTGTTTTCTTTTGTAAATGGCAGGGGAGGAAGGAGTTGAACCCACACTAGAGGTTTTGGAGACCTTTGTACTACCGCTATACTACTCCCCTTTGTGCTTTCTTATTTTATCTTAATCTATCATTTTCTGCAAGGTATAATAGAATTATGGGAGTATATCATTTTGATCGGATCAGACCTGAATACTACGGGATGATCTTGGATTTCAGAAAAGAGATGCTGAAGGCGGGATCAAGCTTCGACGGATGCAGCTCTTTAGAGAAATATGAAGATATTGAAAAGTGGCATCTGAACTGTCTGCTTTTTGAAAGGCCCGACAGTGTTCCGCCGGGATATTCGATCGGTTTTGAGTATCTTTATCTGAATGATAAGGAAATCGCAGGCATGATAAATCTGCGACCGGAAGCTCTTTCTCATATCTTTCTGAAACAGTATGGAGGCCATATCGGCTACAGTGTCAGGCCTTCCCGAAGAAAGCAGAGGATCGGAACAGAAATGCTGAGGGACTTTCTTCCTGTCTGCAAAGAAGTATACCATCTGGATAAAGTGCTGATTACCTGTCTGAAAGAAAATGAAGCTTCCAGAAGAGTTATAATAAATAACGGAGGCGTTTATGAGAACGATATCTTTTATCCGCCTGCAGATGAAACATTAGAAAGGTATTGGATCAGCTTATGAAGATCGGTGAATTCTCCGACTCTTTTCTGCCTATCATCGATGGAGTCGGAAGAGTCGTCTACAACTACTGTGAAACGATTGCTCTGAAAGGGCATGAATGTACTGCGGTCGTACCGCTTGACAAGTTCGGTTATCGTGGCCGTTTCCCATTCGAAATCATAGATTATTATTCGAAAAAGGTTCCTATCATGTCTTCTTACGATGCGGGCTTGCCTCCGTTCGACATTCATTACAATGCCCGGATGGATATGACTGATTTTGACATCGTCCATGTGCATACGCCTTTTATTGCAGGTATCGAAGGAATCAAGTACGCCAGAGATCGCAATGTTCCGATCGTCGGCACTTTCCATTCGAAATATTACGATGATCTGCTTCAGCTTACAGGCTCCAAGCGGATAGCCGGTCTGGGAACGGATATGGTGATTGCTTTCTACAATCACTGCGACGAGGTCTGGGCGGTTTCGGAAAGCTCAGGGGAAACCTTGCGTTCTTACGGATACAAGGGACATATCGAAGTGATTCCCAACGGTATGATGGTTAAAGAGCCGGATCCGGCAAATATTGCTCTGGCTAAGGAACGCTTCGGCATCAACGATGATCCTTGTTTGCTTTTTGTCGGTCAGCAGAACTGGAAGAAAAACATTCTGAGAGTCCTGGAAGCGTGTAAACTGCTAAAGGACCAGGGGTATCGATTCAATCTGATCCTGGTCGGAAAAGGGCCTCACGAAGAGGAGATCAAGAAAAAGATTAAAGAGCTCGGTATCGAGGAAGAATGTCGCTGTGTAGGCCATATACTGGATGAAAAGCTTCTTTCCGGTCTGTATCAGCTGGCTGAACTCTTCGTTTTCCCTTCGCTTTACGACAATGCACCGATGGTAGTTCGGGAAGCGGCCAATGCCGGAACGCCTTCGGTTACGATCAAGGGATCCAGTTCGGCGGAAATCATGGAAGATGGCGTCAATGGCTTCTGTTGTGAAGATAACAGCGAAAGTCTTGCCGGAGTACTTATAAATGCTTTATCCGACCTGGAAAAAACCCGAAAGATAGGTCTGAACGCCAAGAAGACGATCCCGGTTTCATGGGATAAGATCATCGATAAAGTCCTGGATCGATATCAGTACTTGATCGATGAACATCATAAACTCCTGTAAGGGAGTTTTTTACTATGTTATAATTTTATTAATCAAGTATTCATTAATAGGAGGATGAATCATGGCTACACCACATAATCAGGCACAGATGGGAGAGATCGCAAAGACCGTTTTAATGCCGGGAGATCCGCTTCGTGCCCAGTTCATTGCGGAGACTTTTTTAGAGAACCCTGTACAGTTTAACTCTGTCAGAAATATGTTTGGATATACGGGAACCTATAAGGGCAAGAAAGTATCAGTTATGGGATCAGGCATGGGTATTCCTTCCATCAGCCTTTACGCCTATGAGCTCTACAAGTTCTATGGTGTTGAAAGTATCATCCGGATCGGATCCTGCGGCGCTTATACGGAAGATATGCAGGTATTTGACACGATCCTGGCAACAGGGGCATATTCCGAATCGACTTATGCTAAAAGCATGATCGGTGATACGGAAATGATCCAGAGACCAAGCGAGGAACTCAACGACAGGCTGAGAGAAGCGGCTGAAAAACTGCAGATCAAAATGCATGAAGGACTGATCTGGTCTTCCGATGTATTCTATTATGATGAAAGTGTCCTGGGAAAAGCCTTGGAGACGGCGATGAAATATAAACTGCTTGCAGCGGAAATGGAGTCTTTCGGTCTGTTCGCGACAGCCAAGGCTTTAGGTAAAAAAGCAGCCTGTATCTTAACGGTATCGGATAATATCGTATCTCATGTCGAGACGACTGCCGAAGAAAGAAGAAGCTGCCTTACGAATATGATCAAGATCGCGCTGGAATCGACAGAGGCAGAATAGAATGAAAGTACTGAATTTTGGATCACTGAACTATGACCATGTCTATGAAATGGATCATTTTACGGAACCTAAAGAAACACAGTCTTCTTTATCCTATGGACGTAATTACGGGGGAAAAGGCTTAAACCAGTCTATCGCATTAGCCAAAGCGGGTCTTGAAGTCTATCATGCCGGAAGAGTAGGAAACGACGGACAGGATTTTATCGATTATCTGAATCGTTACGGCGTCCATACAGATTACCTGATGAAGGACAATGACCAGGCAACAGGTCATGCGATCATTGAAGTCTGCAAAGGACAAAACAGGATCATTCTTCATGGAGGAGCGAATCAGGCAATCGACGAAAAGCAGATCGACAGCGTTCTGACGCACTTCGGTAACGAAGACGTGCTTTTGATTCAGAATGAGATCTCATCGATGACCTATCTGATCAACAAGGCATTTGAAAAGGGAATGAAGATCGTCTTCAATACAGCGCCGATGGATGAGAAAGTATTTTCTTATCCTTTGGACAGAATCAGCATTTTTATCGTAAACGAAATAGAAGGCGCCGGTCTTGCCAAGGTTGAATCCAGGGATCTGGATGAGATCATTAAAGGATTACGTAGCGTCTATCCAAACAAAGAGATCGTCATGACGGCAGGGGAAGAGGGTTCCTACTACATGTATCAGGATACTCTGATTCATCAGGATGCCTATCCGGTAGAAGCCGTTGATACGACAGCCGCCGGAGACACCTTTACCGGTTTCTTCCTGGCGTCGATGCTGAAAGACGGAAACGTAGCGGCCGCCCTGGATCTTGCTTCCAGAGCCGCCAGCATTACCGTTCAGGGGAAAGGAGCAGCCCAGTCGATTCCTGATATTTCCCAGTTATGAAATATGCGGATATGCACTGCGATACAGTGACCAGACTGTACCGTAAACACAAAGATCTTCTTCAGAATGATTGCCATATTGATATCAGTAAAATGCAGCAGGGTCAATGCCTGCTGCAGAATTTTGCTGTCTTTACTAAGATCGATGTTCAGGATTCTTCTTTTACCAGAGGAGCCATAGATTACTATTATGACCAGCTGGAAAAAAACAAGAACACGATCCGTCCGGTATTTCGTTATGAAGATATTCTGGAGAATGAAAGAAACGGATGTATCAGTGCCGTACTGACCCTGGAGGACGGGTCTGTCATCGACAACGATCTGGAGAATCTGAACAGATATTACGACCTAGGCGTGAGAATGATCGGCCTGACCTGGAATTTTCCTAACGGGATCGGATATCCGAATATGGATGGCAGAACGCCATCCCTGTATACGACTGATAACGAACGAGGCCTGACTCCATTCGGGATCGAATATGTGAAAAGGATGGAAGAGTTGGGAATTGTCGTTGATGTATCCCATCTGTCGGATAAAGGTTTCTACGATGTTCTGGAACACACAAGCAAGCCGTTCGTTGCTTCGCATTCCAATGCCCGAAGCATATGCGGCGTTGCCCGGAATCTTAGTGATGAGATGATCAGAAAACTCTCCGAAAGAGGAGGAGTCATGGGATTAAACTACTGTTCTTCATTTATAGAGGATCATAATGAAAAGATGACGATGATCAAGGATATGGTCAGACATATCAGGCATATTGTGGAAGTCGGCGGAATAGACTGTATCGGATTGGGCTCCGACTTCGATGGCATCGACAATGATTTGGAGATGAAAGACGCTTCAGGAATGCAGCTGCTGCATGAGGCATTAAAGGAACATTACAGCGAAGAAGAACGGGAAAAGATTTTCCACAGGAATGTTCTAAGAGTATACAAGGAAGTATGGAAATAAAAAAGCTCAGATGATTCTGAGCTTTATTCTTTAAACAGTTCGTCCGGATAAGTTCCGTCATCCTTTAACGACTGAATCTTGGCTACAACGCCCGGTTTGTCTTCTTTATAGGTCACACCGAACCAGGAGTCTTCCGAGGTAAGAACTTTTACTTTGGCATCTCCCTGTTTTACCAGTAATCCGACATGATTCGGAAGCAATGCTTCATATTTCAACGGATTGTTTTCAATTCCTTTAGGAAGTTCGTTCTTAAAGATCTCATAGAACTTGCCCATGACACTTGGAGTAAAGCCCCAGAAGTTCATGGAAACAGGAGAACCCATTTCCATCGGCAGATATTCGCCGTTTTCCTCATATAGAACACCGTCATGCGTATCGTTCCACTTGATATTCATGATTTCTCTGATGTTTGAAAGATATCCTTCTTCATCCTTCTGACAGAAGCCTCTGGTAACGGTACCGTTATCACTCAAGGTGTTTTCCACTTTATAACCGACCATGCAGTAGGTATCGTCGCTGATACCGTTATGGAAAAATTCCATTGTCTTTTCGAAGGCGTTTCTTCCATAGAAGTCATCCGCGTTACAGACGATAAACGGATCCTCTTTCAGAATATCTCTACAGGACAGCAAAGCGTGTGTCGTCCCCCAAGGCTTGACTCTTCCTTCCGGAACGCTGATCCCTTCCGGCAGATCATTCAGATCCTGAAAGGCATATTCCACTTCAATGAATGGTCTTACTTTCTTTACCAGTGACTCTTCAAAGATCTCCTGATGTTCTTTCTTGATGATCAGTACGACCTTCTTGAACCCGGTTTTGATCGCATCGTAGATCGTAAATTCAATGATCGGTTCATTGTGGTTGCCGACACCGTCGATCTGCTTCAGTCCGCCATATCTGGAACCCATGCCGGCTGCCAGAATTACCAATGTTTCTTTCATTATGAAATCCTCCAAACCCGTATTTATTATATAATAGTTTTAGATGAGTGAGGAGCTATAATATGGAAAAATACATCTTAGCGATTGACCAGGGTACAACGAGTACCAGGGCGATCATTTTTGACAAGGATCAGAAAGTCATTCGGGTTGCCCAGAAAGAAATCACCAATTTCTTCCCGCAGCCCGGATGGGTAGAACAGGATGCCAACGAGATCTGGCTTTCCACACTGGCGGTTATAGCCCAGGTATTTGACGGCGGTCAGATCAAACCGGACCAGATCGCTTCGATCGGCATTACCAACCAGAGAGAAACGACTGTTGTCTGGGACAAGAACACAGGTCTTCCGGTCTATCATGCGATCGTCTGGCAGTCCCGTCAGACGTCGGATATTGTCAATAAACTGAAAGAAGAAGGGCTGGAACCTTTCATCAAGGAAAAGACCGGTTTGGTCCTGGATCCTTATTTCAGTGCATCTAAAATCAAGTGGATCCGGGATAATGTTCCGGGCGTAAAAGAGAATCCGAATCTGATTTTCGGTACGATCGACACTTTCCTGTTATGGAAATTTACCTGCGGTGAGGTCCACGCAACGGATGTGACGAATGCTTCCAGAACTCTGCTGTTCAATATCCATACCCTGAATTGGGATGAAGAACTGCTAAAGATCTTCGACATTCCTAGAACCATGCTTCCGGAAATCAAGGCGACTTCCGGCATCTTCGGCAACATCGATCCGCGTCACTTCTTCAACCATACCTGCCCGATCAGCGCTCTGGTAGGCGACCAGCAGGCGGCACTGTTCGGTGAATCCTGTTTTGAGAAGTCCAACGTCAAGAACACGTACGGTACAGGAGGCTTTATCCTGGCCAATACAGGCGAAGAAGCGATCATCTCCAAGTACGGTCTGCTTTCCACGGTCGCCTGGAAGATCGGCGAGGAAGTGAAGTACGCTCTGGAGGGTTCCATCTTTGTTTCAGGTTCCCTGATCCAATGGCTGAGGGATGAGATGAAATTCTTTGCTAACGCCAAGGATTCCGAGGAACTGGCTGCCAGCGTAACGGATTCCAACGGCGTTATTGTCGTGCCGGCTTTTACCGGTTTGGGAGCTCCATACTGGAATGATAAATGCAAGGGGGCGATCTTCGGCCTTACTAGAGGAACGGGCAGAGGACATATCGCCAGAGCTTGTATCGAAGCGATGGCCTACCAGTCGAAGGATCTGATCAAGGTCATGGAAGAAGATCTGCATGAGAAGATCGGCATGATCAAGGTCGACGGCGGTGCCAGTGTCAATAAAATGCTGGTGCAGTTCCAGTCAGATATTCTGGAGATTCCGGTCATTAAACCGCAGCTAGCAGAAACGACCGCTTTAGGTGCCGCAAGACTGGCCGGTCTGGCCGTCGGTTTCTATCAGCGTGAAGACTTTAAAGATGAGGATGCTCTGGTTTATGAGCCGCAGATGTCGCATGAAGAAGTCGAAGAAAAATACGGCAGATGGCTCGCTGCCGTAGAAGCCACACTGAAGTTCTAAAAAAGATCCGGGTTAATCCCGGATCTTTAATTGTTTAAAGGTTTTTACCAGATCGTCATGGATGACGATATCGCAGTTGCTGTCATAGGATGTAGCATCCCGGTTGATGATGGCCAGGTGATCTCCTGAGAAGTAGCGGATAAATCCGGCAGCCGGATAGACGACCAGGGAAGTTCCACATACGACCAGCAGATCGGCCTGAGAGATCGCTCTTAAGGCACCGTTGATGACGTTTTCATCCAGGGCTTCTTCATAGAGAACGACATCTGGTTTGATGATGGCTCCACAGGTATCACATTTCGGAATGCCTTCCGATTTAATGATATAGGACAAATCAAAAAACTTGTGGCAATGAGTACAGTAGTTCCTTAAAACGGAACCGTGAAGTTCATAGACGTTTTTGCTTCCTGCGGCCTGATGAAGTCCGTCAATGTTTTGTGTTACGACGGATACGTCCTTGTAATCTTGGAGCCTGGCAATGAATTCATGTGCATAGTTTGGTCTGGCATCCGGATAAAGCATCTTTGTTTTGTAGAAGTCGTAGAAGTCTTCCGGGTAACGCTTAAAGAAAGTGTGTGACAGCATTTCTTCTGCCCGGTAGATGTTTTTATACAGTCCGGTCGAAGAACGGAAGTCGGGAATTCCGGATGCGGTAGACATGCCTGCTCCGGAGAAAAAGACGATCTTTTCTGCCTGATCGATGGCATTTTGAAGTTTGTTGATCATACTTTTATTCTATTGTATTTTTGTGGCAATGCCTAGCGGTTTATAGTAGAATTGTGTTATAGAACATCAGGGCAAGGTGTGATTCCTTGATCGGCGGTATACCCCGCGAGCGAGAGGCAGAACCTGTGGGATTCAGGTGGCGACTGTATAGTCAGGATGAGAGAGGTTTTTTTATTTTGAAGAAGTATTTAAGTGTTAAGAATATCTGCAGTATTGCGGTTTTGGGCGCCTTGGGTGCTGTACTGATGTTGTTTGACTTTCCGATTGCCGTAGCTCCAAACTTCTATAAGCTGGATCTGGGTGATCTTCCTTGTCTGATCGGCGCTTTTTCTATGGGCCCTGTTCCGGCCTTGCTGATACAGATCATAAAGATTTTAATTAAGCTACTGCTGAAACCAACATCTACGGCTTTTGTCGGTGAACTGGCTGCGTTTATTTTTTCCAGTGTTTATTGTGTTTCTGCGGCGTACATCTATAGCCTGAAGAAAGATAAAAAACAGGCAGTAAAAGCCCTGATTATTGCATCGATCCTGATGATAATAACAGCTGCAGCCGCAAACTATCTGTTCATCATCCCATTCTATGTCCGTCTCTACAATATTCCTCTGGACGTTATTATCAACATGGGCAAGGCGATCTTCCCGGTCATCAACGGTAAACTGATGTTTGTATTGCTGTGTGTCATACCGTTCAACGGGATCAAGGCACTGATCGTCGGTATTCTGACGATGCTGCTGTACAAGCGTGTATCGCCGTTATTAAAATAAAAATATATAAAATGATCTTTTCTTGCCTGTTTATATTTACGGGTATATATGATATAATCTTAAGGTAAAAATTTGGAGGTTTTGTTATGGCTAAATTAACAAGAACACAAAAATACGCGGATTATAGAGACTCTCTGACAAATGATAAGGAGTCTTCTTTATCTACGAACGAATTATCAAACTATCGAGACAGATTAGATAATATTACGGGACAGAATACCGGTACGGAAGTTAAACAGGGAAACAGACCGGAAGATCCAAAGTATTCCTGGGTCGATTTTGAAGAGACACCGATTGAACAGCTCGTTAATTCTTTTGCGGATGAAGCCGCAAGCAATGGCAATTCCTTTGTCTGGAACAGTCTGCAAGAAATGCCTCCCAAAAGCGAAGAAGCGCAGCAGCCTCAGGCAAAACCTGCCGAGAATCCTTATGTCGGTTATTACAATCCAAACGCTCGTCCTGCTTATCCGGAAACTCCGAAACAGCCGGGATATGCCCCTAACGACAACAGAGGAAACGGATACAGCGCACCGGTAAGCCCGGAGATCGCCCAGTTCGCAGAACCGGTAAATGTTAATCCGCAGGCTAATATACCGATGAATAACGGTACAGTCTCTCAGGTCTTAACAAACAGTTATCCGAGCCAGAACTACTACAATACGCCAAATCAGGCTTCTCAGTATCCAAATACAGTAAATCCACAACAGATACCTTATCCAAATACGCCTGTACAGCCACAGAACGTTCCAAATTATCCATCTCAGACTCCGGTCGATAATCATGTGATCGATCATAGAACGGATGCGGATAATTATTATCTGAATGAAACGATGAACGATGTCGCGGAATACAACCGTGCGAATGGCGGTCAGACGATTTCTCAGCTGACGAATGACATGATCAACGAGGTCAGACATCCGGGTCAGGAAATTCCTGCAGCGCCTGCTGTAGAGCCAACGGTAAATGAATATCCGGATTCTGACGAGGATTTCTCCAGTACGGTTTCCATGGAAATCAATAAGCTTATGGATGAAATGGCCGGAATGGATACAATTGAAGAAGAACCGGAACTGGAACCGGTAAAAGAGAGCCCGGTCGAGGAACATCCTGTTCTGGCCAAGGCTCTGGAAGAAGAACCGGAAGAAGAAGTGATTGAAATCAAGAATCTGAAGGAACTGGAAAAGGAACAGACAAGAGATACCGTTTCAGAGACGATTCCGTTTGTTGTTTCGGCTTCCGATGCAGATGAAATGCTGGATGACGATGAAGAAGAAGGTTCGAATACCGTCCTGAATGTGATCCTGATTATTCTGATCCTCATTCTGGTCGCAGTACTGGGACTGATCGTATTCTATATCTTCAAGACAAAAGGAATATTCTAATGAAGATCAACATTGCCATAGATGGACCTAGCGCTGCCGGGAAATCGACAATAGCCGATATTCTGGCAGAACGTTTAGGTTATACGCATCTGGATACAGGTGCGATGTATCGGGCTGTAGCCTGTGATGCATTTCAGAAAGAGATCCCTCTGGATGATGAAGAACGGATCGTTGATCTGATCAATCATATGGATCTGCAGATGCTTCCGGATGGAAGAGTGATTCTGGATGGAGAAGATATTTCTGATGCGATCCGAACCAATGAAGTATCTATGGGAGCTTCCGATGTCTCTAAACTGCAGGGATGTAGAACGGCTCTGGTTGCCATGCAACAGAAGATCTGTGAAGAAGGCGGATATATCCTGGATGGCAGAGATATCGGAACAGTCGTATTAAAAGATGCTCCGGTAAAACTGTACCTGACCGCTACTGCCGAAGCAAGAGCACAGAGAAGAGTGCTGCAGAATCAGGAAAAAGGGCTGGAAGCGGATTACGAACAGATCCTGGAAGATATCCGTAAGAGGGATTATCAGGATATGCACCGTGAGTATTCTCCGCTGACAAAGGCAGAAGACGCGATCGAGATCGATACTTCTGATCTGACGCTGGAGGAAGTTACGGCTATAGCTCTGAAGATCATAGCTGAGAAAACGGGAGAATAAAATGATAGATGGAACTGTCGCAATCGTTGGGAGACCCAATGTCGGTAAGTCGACAGTTTTTAATCGTATGCTTCAGGAACGTGTTTCGATTGTCGAGGATACCCCTGGTGTAACAAGAGACAGGATTTATGGAGACTGTCAATGGTTATCCAAAACTTATCGTCTGATCGATACCGGAGGCATTCAGATCGAAGATGTTCCTTTCCAGAAAGAGATCAATGCCCAAGTCGAGATCGCGATAGAAGAAGCAGACGTTATTATATTTCTGACAGACGGGAAGAGCGGTCTGACCGGAGATGACGAGTATATTTCCCGACTTTTGAGAAAGTCGAAAAAGCCGGTTGTTCTAGCCGTCAACAAGATTGACGATATCAGTAAGATCGATGACATTTACGAGTATTATCGTCTGGGAATCGGCGATCCGATTGCCGTATCGGGTGTTCATGGCATAGGGATCGGCGATCTGCTGGATAAGGTCGTAGAGCTGATGCCGGAGAAACAGATCGATGAATACGAAGGAATGATCCGTTTTGCGGTAATCGGCAGACCCAATGTCGGTAAATCATCATTGACGAATGCCTTCTTGAAACAGGATCGGGTCATTGTCTCGGACATCGAGGGAACGACCAGAGATGCGATCGATACGGCTTTTAAAGCCAATGACAAAGATTATGTGGTAATTGATACTGCAGGTATCAGAAAAAGAGGTAAGATCTACGAGAACGTAGAAAAATATTCCGTATTAAGAGCGAAGGCAGCCATCGAAAGAAGCGATCTGGCTCTGGTGCTCCTGGATGGTTCCACAGGCATCATCGAGCAGGATAAACATGTCGCAGGTCTGGCACACGAAGCGAAAAAGGGCGTCATTATTGTCTACAACAAGTGGGATCTGGTCGATAAAGACGATAAGACGATGGCAAATATCACAAAGGAGATTAGAAAACAGTTTGTCTATCTGGATTATGCGCCGATCGCGTTTGTATCCGCGAAACAGGCAAAAAGGATCGATACACTGCTTCCTTTGATCGATCAGGTATACGATAATCTGAACCGTCACATTAAAACCAACGTACTGAACGAAGTCATTCTGGATGCCCAACTGGCAAATCCGGCAAAACCGCATAACGGTAAGAAACTGAAAATCTACTATGCATCTCAGGTCTCTACTGCTCCATGTACAATTGTCCTGTTTGTCAATGATCCGGACCTGATGCATTTCTCATATGAGAGATATATCGAAAACAGCCTTAGAGAAGCGTTTGACTTTTCCGGCGTACCGATTCAGATCATTTGCAGAAAAAAACCGGAGAAATAAAAAAGAGATTCGTAGGAATCTCTTTTCTTTTATTGTGGAACTGCGGCATTCAGTGTGATACACGCCTGAGAACTGTTGGAACTGGTAGATACACAGACTTTGGCTTTTGAACCTCCGCCGGTCCTTTCGCTGAATGCCGTCTCATTGCTGGCTCCGGAAATGACTTCTCCAGTGTCCATTGTAATCGTATAGAAATACGGAGGAGCAGCCGCACCGCTATAGATAGCTGTCCAGTGAGGGAACCAGATCCTGCCGGCAGCATATGTTGTTTGACCATAGATATTCGTCGTTGACAGGTCACAGGAATCTCCGGTACAGGTTCCGTTTTCTCCTGCTCCTGTTCCAAAGGTGACATAGACATCCATTCCGTCAAAGATGCCGTTCAGATTGGCAATACCGCCACTGATGTATTTTTTAAAGGATGTACCGTAGGCATAAGCTGTTGAAGCCGATACCAGAGGATGCTCTTCTAAAGCTTTTTCCGAGATCCAGCCGGTAACGGTAGCATGTGCACCGTCCGGAGCTGCATATGGATATGCACCCCTGATATGAGTAATAGGGACAACCGTATCCGGTCTCTCTAAAGGAACATACGGATCATATTCTCCGGTGTAATGGGTTTCCAGTTCATTCAGGATCTTGGTAACGATTTTACTCTTTGTATTGGCCTGATACTCTGCAGTAGAGAAATAGGCGCCTTTTTCCAGCTGGTCGTAGCCGGTCCAGCAGGAGATCGTATACTTGTTTGTCTGCATGACCAGCCAGCTGTCCTTGGTAGCACCGGTAGGAATGCCATAGTCTCTTCCGGAATTGCCCCAGTCGGTTGTACCGGTCTTACCGTACAATGGATAGTCCACATATCTGTTGCAGTACCACATTAAGGAAGAGTAGGATCCGGACATGTTGTATTCTTCCAGATAGGCGACCATCCAGGCTGTTTCTTTGGAAAGACGCTGCTGGCCAACCGTATCGGCAACAAAATTGTCTCTGCCGTCATTGTAGACGATATAGTTGATGGTATGCGGTTTAATATATCTTCCGCCATTCATGAACATCGCATGTGCAGCCGCAAGCTGTATAGGCGTAACCGTACAGCGGTTACCGCCGATCGCAAACTGCAGGTCGAAGTCGGAATAATCGAATTTGAATCCGATCGAATTCAGATAGTCGATAACGTATTCCTCACCTTTCTCCTCTACGACAGCTGCGAGAGCCTGAACGGCAGGGGTATTCTGCGATCTTCCAAGAGCTTCCGTCATCAGCATATCTCCATAATACTGATGATCATAGTTGGAAATCAGAACACTTCCGCCATAGAGATAATACGGCATATCGGTAAAGGTATGGGATGTAGCATAGCCAAGCGCTTCAATACATAATGCATAGTCGACGACCGGCTTAAAAGAAGAGCCCGGATTCAGATAGGCGCTGGTAGCGCGGTTGAACTGTCTGGCCGAATCCTGTTCGCCTCTTCCTGCACCCAACGCTTCAACGGAACCGTTCTGATTGTCCATGACGACGATCGCGCTTTGACACAGCTCATTCGGGAAAGTGATCCCGGTATATTCCGCTTCATTCTGCATGTCATAGATGTATTCCTGCATGTAGGCGTTCATATTAGTGTAGATCTGCATCCCTGTGCTATAGGGGCTTTCACCGGTCGTTTCGATGACCTCATCAATAACCGCATCGATATAGGCCTGATACTTTTCGTTGGTTTCCTGGAAACTGACATCAACGCCCACCAGCAGGTCTTCGATCCGGACGGATTTCGCAAGATCGGCTTCCGCTTCAGTAATATAGCCGTGCATCAGCATCAGATCGATAACTTCATTCCTTCTGGCTGTCCCGGCTTCCAGATATTCAGAATCAGGATCCAGATAATAGTTGTCCTGCTTATATAAATCATTGTATGGGTTATAAGTATTTGGAGAGTTGATCAGTCCGGCCAGGAAAGCCGCTTCTGTCAAAGTAAGATTCTTTGCGTCCTTGCCGAAATAATACTGGGAAGCTTTCTGAACGCCACGGATATTGTTGCCGTAGTTGACTTTATTGATGTACATAGCAATGATTTCCTGCTTACTGACATCGGTCTTTAGTTCCAGTTCAAGTGCCAGGACGATTTCCTGCATCTTACGCTTGATGCCGGACATGCCTTCTCTAGCGGCAATCGTCGATTCATCATCTGCATCGATAGAATAGTAAGTATTTTTGATCAGCTGCATGGTAACGGTAGAACCGCCTTGCGAGAAATCACGGGTCCTGAAGTTTTCGATGGCCGCTTTGGTAAAACGCGGAATATCGAAACCCGGATGTTCAAAGAAACGAGAGTCCTCAATTGCCAAGAAGGCATCGATCAGACAGTTCGGCATGTCCTTGTATTCGATGTTCTCACGCAAATACATTCCCAGTTCCATGATCTTGTGACCTTCATTATCAAAAACGGTTGTAGAATCCGGTGATACCAGATCTTCAACGTTCAAAGTCGGTTTGTCTTCACAGAGTTTATAGGCAAACACAAAAGCGCCGATGGCACCGCAGATACCGATAAAAAGGACGATACAGGTCAGGATCGCAAAGACGAAAGTGACGGTCTTTCCTTTTGGCCTAGGGGTCTTCTCCGTCTTTTTCGCTGTTTCTTTCTTCTTGAAAGGGAATCCCTTTAACGGATTTTTCTTTTCTTCTTTCTTTTCCTGGGCATCGGCCGCTTTTTCTTCCTTTTTATTGAAATTGAAAAACTTGACGGTTTCTTTCTTTTTCTCTTCTGCAGGCTTTTCCGTGTTCGATTCTATTTCCGTTTTCTCTTCTTTCTTCTTTGGTTGAGTAATAGAACTGAAAAAACCCTTCAGATCTATGCTGCTTTTCTTTTTGTTTTCATTTACCACAGGCTGAACAGGAACCGCTTCTTCTTTTTCTTCTTTTGACGCCATTTTCTTTTCTTTTACATCTACTGGACTTAGAACGTTTTTCTCATCTCTTTGCTTCTCTTTTTCATCTCTTTTCTTGAAATGAAGAAGTTCTGTCAGACTCTTTTTTTCTTTTGCTTCCGTTCCTTTTTCCTCAACAGTTTCCGGCATCGTTTGAAGGTTTTCTTCATTCAGGTTCAGATCACGCTGTTCCTGGTGTTTCTGCGCTTTTCTGCGGACTTTATTCAGATTTCTTTCCTGTGTTTTGTTTAGTTCGATTTCCTGTTTCATACAATTTATTATTATACTATATGAAAATATTAATGATAAGATAAAGTTATGATAAAAAGAAGATTAACAGCATTAAGATCTGCCATGCAGAAAGAAGGGATAGACCTTTATTATTTCAACACTTCCGACTATCACATGTCGGAATATGTCCCGGAATACTTTAAGACGATTGCCTATTTTTCGGGATTTACCGGTTCTTTGGCAACACTTCTGGTCACTCTGGAAGACGCTTATCTTTTCGTAGACGGAAGATATCACACGCAGGCTGATAAGCAGTGCCTAAACAATGGCATTACGGTTGTTAAGCTGGGCACGCAGGGAGCTTTAGATCCGCTGACATTCATTAAAAAGAACTATGCCGACAAGACGATCGGCCTGGATGGAAGAAGAACAAGCATCCGCTTTGCGAAGGAACTTGTCGACAGCGGCATTGCCATTCGCAGCATCGATCTGTATTCCGATCTGATCGAGAACCGTCCCCCTCTAAGCAAGGATCCGGTCTATGAACTGCCTGTCGAATATACCGGGCTGACCCGCAACAGGAAGATCGAGATGATCCGTTACTGTCTGAAAGATAGAGTTCATATCATCAACAACCTGGAATCGATTGCCTATCTTCTGAATCTGAGAGGAAATGATATTCTTTATACGCCGGTATTTCTGGCCTATCTGGTATTTGTGGAACAGGAAGTATATCTGTTTGCCGATCTGGAACGCTTTACGGAAGAGATCCTGGATCGTCTTTATGAAGACGGGGTCATCATCAGACCTTACGCTTCTTACTACAGTTTTCTGGAAACAATCCGCAACAAGAAAATCCTTCTGGATGAGACAAAAGTAAATTACGAGACTTATCTGCGGGTCTGCCGCGGACACAACGTCATCCAGCACATGCGCTCCATCGTTGAAGACATGAAGGCGATCAAAAACCCGGTTGAACAGCGCAATGTCCGTCTAGCTCACATTTATGACGGAGTTTCCGTACTGCGTTTCCTGATGTGGCTGGATTCCGTCGATAAGAGCACGCTGAGCGAATATGACGTGAAAGAAAAGATCGACAGCTTCCGTCTCACATACAAGGCCAAGGATCTGAGCTTCTCTTCTATCGTAGCCTACAATGAAAATGCCGCACTGATGCATTATGCTCCGGACAGAGAAAACTCGGCCAGACTTGACAACAGGGGCATCCTGCTGTTTGATACGGGAGGTCAGTATAACGAGGGAACGACGGACGTGACCAGAACCGTCGCTTTGGGTGAAGTAGACGATGAGATCAGAAAATACTTCACGCTGGTTCTAAAATCGATGTTTAATCTGAGTGAATTGAAGTTCTTAAGAGGTCTCAGCGGAAATCAGGTCGATGTCCTGGCCCGAAAAGATCTTTGGGAACTGGGTGTCGATTACCGTTGCGGAACAGGACATGGTGTCGGCTATCATCTTGCGGTGCATGAGTCCCCTCCGAATGTCCGTTATGGAAAAACGGAGAACGGCAGTGAACTGGCGGAATTCAAGCCGGGCATGGTATTCTCGGACGAACCGGGTGTCTATTTTGAAGGGAAATTCGGAATACGCTGTGAGAATCTGCTGCTTTGTGTAAACGCGGAAAACAATGAATATGGACAGTTTTTACGCTTTGAGACACTGACGATGATCCCGTTTGACCGGAATCTGATCGATCCGCGTTATCTGGATGAAAGAACAAGACGGGTATTGAACAATTATCATGAGAGAGTATATCAGACACTGCTTCCTTATCTGAATGAAGAAGAAGCGGAATACTTAAGAAAGTTGACGAGAGAAATATGAAACTGATCAGCTGGAACGTAAACGGTTTAAGAGCGGTGATGTCCAAGGGGGAACTGCTTCCTTTTCTGGAAAAAGAAAATCCCGATATCATGGCTTTTCAGGAGACCAAGATGCAGGAGGATCAGCTGACTTTCCCATTTGACGGTTATTTCCGTTATATGAATTCGGCTGAAAAGAAAGGTTATTCCGGAACAATGGTTCTGACGAAGAAAGAACCTCTTTCGGTTGTTTATGACATTGAAGGAGAGGATCATCCGAGAGAAGGAAGAGTGATCACACTGGAGTATCAGGACTTCTACTTTGTCTGTGCCTACGTGCCGAATTCCAAAGATGGTCTAAAAAGGATCGACTACCGGATGCATTGGGAGGATGATCTTCGCCTGCATCTGATGAAACTCGATCAGAAAAAGCCGGTCATCTATACGGGCGATCTGAATGTGGCACATAATGAGATCGATCTGAAGAATCCTGACGAGAATCATTTTTCTGCCGGTTTTTCCGATCAGGAAAGAGAGAAATTCGGCAGACTGCTGGATAGCGGTTTTACGGATTCCTTCCGGAAGATCTATCCGGAGGAAATCAAGTATACCTGGTGGTCCTACAGGACAAGAGCCAGAGAAAGAGGAGTAGGCTGGAGGATCGACTATTTTGTCGTTTCTGACAGACTGATGAAAAGAGTACTTGACAGCGTGATCTATGATGAGATCCAGGGCAGTGATCATTGTCCGGTAGGACTGATATTGGAGGAATAGAGTATGGAGATCAGGGAATTTATTGATGCGAATTTTGAAAACATGAAGGCGGACCTAAGAGAACTGGTATCTTACAACTCGGTTTATTCCGATGATGAAAAACCTTTTGGTTCGACAAATAGAAGAATCCTGGAAAAGACGATAGAACTGATGAAAGACAAAGGTCTGGAAACGGAGAATGTCGACTACTACTGCGGCTACGGTCAGACCGGGCAGGGTGACAAACTGATCGGTATCCTGGCTCATCTGGATGTTGTGCCGGCAGGAGAAGGATGGGATTCGGACCCGTTTGTGATGAGAGAAGAGAATGGTTTTGTTTATGGCAGAGGCGTATCGGATGACAAGGGCGCAGCTGTCGCTTCCATGTACGCTCTGAAGTATCTGATTGATGAAAAGTATCTCTTCAAGAAAAGAGTCAGGCTGATTCTAGGCTGTAACGAAGAGACCGGTTCTGCCTGTATCGCCCATTATGTAGAAAAACAGGGACAGATCGACTACGGTTTTACTCCGGATGGCAATTTCCCGGGAATCTATGCAGAAAAAGGCATGTATATGGCAATGGTTGTCGGTCACGGCAGCAGGATCATCGATATTTCCGGTGGTGAGGCATCCAATGTCGTATGCAAGAAAGTGAATGCCACTGTGCCAAGAGATTCTTTTGATGAAGACAAGTTTAAAACATTCCTGGATGAATGTGGGGTAGAATATGCGATCGAAAAAGGAGAAGAAGTTAAAATCACGGTCTATGGCGTAGCGGCACATGCATCAATGCCTGATTTGGGGATGAATGCGATTTCTCATCTGTTTGAGGCTTTATATGCGGCAGACTTTAATGACAGTTTTATCAGCTGGTTCCATGACCATTTTGCCTTGACGGTTCATGGCGAACTGGCAGGGTTTGAAGCGATTAAAGATAAAGAGTCGAATACTTCGATCAACTTTGGCGTCATACGTAAGGAAGGCGATGAGATCAAGATGAGTCTGGACATGCGCTTTCCTGTCATGGCAAATTCGAAAATGGTCTGCGATCTGATGAACTTTGGAGACGAAACGAATGAACTGAGAGTTTTAGGACTGGTGGAACCGCTGTATTTCGATATCAATACTCCGATGATCCGGGCATTGAAGAAAGCCTATGAAGATGTTACCGGCGACAAAGAGAGCAAGATGGAAGCCATCGGCGGCGGTACTTATGCCAAGGCGATCCACAACTGCATCGCTTTTGGATGTGAATTTGCGGGAGAAGACAACCACATTCACGATGCCAATGAATGTCTCAATCTGGATCACTTCAAGAAGCAGGTTGAGATCTATGTTGAAGCGATCAAGAACCTGAATGAAATAGAGGACTAGTCCTCTTTTTTCCTATATCGTATACCAACAAGAACCGATGTTTTTGTTATAATGGAGACGTATGAAAAACGGAAAACTAGCATTAATCTATGACTTCGATAAAACGCTTTCTCCCAAAGACATGCAGGAGTTCCATTACATCAGATCTTTAGGCTATGATAATCCTGCCGATTTCTGGAATGAATGCGGCATCTTTTCGCAGAAACACAACTGCGATTCCATCCTTTCCTACATGTACATGATGATCCGGAAAAATCCTGATCTTACCCAGCAGCAGCTGATCGATGAAGGCAAGTATGTAGAACTCTACAAAGGGGTCAAGACCTGGTTCAAAAGGATCAACGAGTATGGAAAGAAACACCATGTCGACGTAGAACACTACATTATTTCTTCCGGTCTGACAGATATCATTAAGGGAACGCAGATCGCTTCGGAATTCAAGAAGATTTACGCCTGCACTTATGCCTACGACAGTAAGGGGAGGGTACTGTGGCCTTCCAGAGCCGTCAACTACACGATGAAAACGCAGTATCTGTTCCGCATCAACAAAGGTGTTTTAAAAGAAACCAATGATGAAGATCTGAACAGTTCGACCCCGGATACGCAGAAATACATTCCGCTGGAAAACATGGTCTATTTTGGAGACGGAAGTACGGACGTTCCTAGTATGAAAGTCGTCCAGCAGAACGGGGGGACGACGATTGCCGTCTTTGGCGATGATTCTAAACGGAACCGGGCAGAGAAGCTGTATACGGATAAGAGGGCCACTTTTGCGGTTAAAGCCGATTATTCCAAAGGAAGCAAGATCGAGAAGATCGTAATGGGAATTATAGATTCCCTTGAAGCCAAGAATAGACTAGAAGATTATCGATAATGAGAGAATATAAGATCAGCGATTTTAATATTAGAACTTTAGGAAGCATATATGAACCGGAGAGAACGGTTTTTCGGGTCTTTGCCCCGGAATGCGAGAATCTGGAACTGCTCATCCGAAATCACGCCTATCAGATGCATCGGAACGGTTTTGTTTATGAAATCGCCCTAGGCGGGGATCTGGAACTGGAAAGATACCATTACAGGAATGATAAAGGGATCTGTTTTAGAGACCCTTTTGCCTATCTTGCAGACGAGAATGATTCGATCATCCTGAATCCGGCGAAATTCCTTAAAGAAACGATCCTTCCGGCAGAATGCCACAGCAGGATCATCTACGAATGCAACGTTCGGGATTTTTCCAGCAGTCCTTCCTACACCGGAAAGTATCCAAAAAAGTTCCTGGCCTTTACGGAAGAAGGCTTGAAATACGAAGGGGAAACAGTCGGACTGGATCATCTTGTGGAAATGGGAATCACGCATCTGCAGCTGATGCCGGTAACGGATTTTGATAACGACAGAACCGATTACAACTGGGGATACAATCCCCTGGCTTACAACTACGTCAAGAAAGATTACATCTTTGACCAGGGCGATCCGTATGCCTACATCAATGAATTAAGGCAGACAGTCAATGTTCTGCACGCTCACAATATCCGGGTTGTTCTGGATGTGGTTTTTAATCATGTCTACAGTACCCGCCGTTTTGATCTGGAAAAGATGCTTCCAGGGCATGTGTTCCGATATCGCCAGGACGGTTCTTTGGCTCAAGGGACTTTCTGCGGCAGCGAGATCCGTTCGGAAGATGTCTTTGTCCGAGAGTTTCTGAAAGAGATGACGCTTCGTTATCTGGAGCTGTTTGACATTGACGGAATCCGGATGGATCTGATGGGAATCCTGGATATCGATACGGTAAAACAGATCAAAAGTCTTCTGTGTACCTATAAAGAAGATTTTGTCGTCTATGGTGAAGGCTGGGATATGGGAGATGTTCTGCCTGCCGAATTGCGGGCATCGATCCCGAATGCCAGAAAACTTCCGGATGTGGCTATGTTCAACGACTATTTCAGAGATACGATGATCCACTATGTTTCCGGAAACAGAGATATCCGGACCAATGTGATCAAGTCTTTGTGCTGTGATATGCACTATTTAAGCCATAACCAGTCCATCAACTATGTGGAATGTCATGATGACCACACCTTTTATGACAGAATGATGCTGTATAAATCTTCTGATCCGAGATGGATCAACGAAAAGCGTTGTACTTTGGCTTTAGGACTTGTTCTTATCTCAAGAGGAATTCCTTTTATCCATGCGGGAGAAGAATTCTACCGGACGAAGAACGGTGTCAGAAATTCCTATAATTCTTTAGACAACATCAATCAGCTGGACTGGAGTCTGAAAGTCAGAAACAGTAAAAACTGCCGGTATATCGCCGATCTGATCAGTTTTAGAAAGCAGCACAGCTGTTTTACCGATGATGATGCCGATTTCCGGTTTGAAGAATTCGATGACTGCCTGATCTACCACCTTAACGATCTGATCATCTTCATCAATCCATTCGAGAATGATTATGTATTTGCGGACGGTAAAAACTATGAGATCATTTTTGATGAACAGGGAAGATGCAGCAGAAGATCGCAAAGCATTGAAATATCAGCTTTTTCGATAGTGATATGCCGATCTGATGATGTATAATAAAATTAGTATTAAGGAGTATTCCAATGAAAAAGAATAATATGGTAGCGATGATACTTGCAGGAGGCAGAGGTTCACGTCTTTTTGATTTGACTAAAAAAGTTGCGAAACCGGCTGTTCACTTTGGCGGCAAGTATCGGATCATTGATTTTGCACTGTCAAACTGTGCAAATTCGCACATCTCGACTGTCGGTGTTCTGGTTCAGTATGAATCGATATTATTGAGTTCCTACAGTGCCAGAAGTTCAACCTGGGGCCTGGATTCCAACGGCGGCGGTGTTTATGTCCTGTCGCCGAGAGAAAAGGATGAGACGGGTCTGGGTCTGTATAACGGTACTGCTGACGCCATCTATCAGAACCTTGACTTCCTTGATCAGGAAGAAGCGGAATATGTTCTGGTTCTTTCTGGTGACCACATCTACAAGATGAACTATGAAAGCATGCTTCAGAAGCATATCGAGTCCAATGCCGATGCAACAATCGCCGTGATTGAAGTGCCGATGAAGGAAGCAAGCCGTTTCGGCATCATGAATACCGACAAGAGTGACAGGATCGTCGAATTCGAAGAAAAACCGAAACAGCCGAAATCCAATCTGGCTTCCATGGGCGTTTACATCTTTACTTACAAGACATTGAGGAAGTATTTAAAGGAAGACGCCAAGATCGCAGAATCTTCCCACGACTTCGGCAAAAACATCATTCCTGCCTATTTGAATGACAAACTGAAACTGCAGGCCTACCGTTTCAAGGGATACTGGAAAGATGTCGGAACCATTGACTCGCTTTGGGAAGCGAACATGGATCTGCTGAAAGAAAACAGCGGTCTGGATCTGTTTGATCCCGACTGGAAGATCTATACCAACGATACCAGCGCAACACCGCAGTGTATCGGTGAAGAAGCACTGATTGATAATGCCTTTATTACTCAGGGCGCTATCGTCAATGGCAAAGTAAGCCATTCTGTTATCTTCTCAGGTGTAGAAGTTAGAGAAAATGCCGTAGTAGATCAGTCAGTGATCATGAACAATGCCGTTATTGGTAAGGGCGCCAAATTAACGAGATGTCTTGTAGCTGATGACGTCAGGATTCCTGACGGCATGGTATTAGGAAAGAAAGATTCGGCAGATGTTCTGCTTGTATCAAAAGCCCTGATTGCAAAGGCAGGTGAATAGCATGAGTAAAGTATTAGGTATTCTGAACTTTGAACCTTCCTATGTCCATGTCAAGGGACTGGAAGACTTCCGTCCGATTTCTGCCACTTCTATTCTGGGCAGATACCGTGTTCTGGACTTTATGCTTTCGAACTTTACCAACTCCGGTATTGATTCCATTAAAGTGTATATTAAGAACAGAGAACGTTCTGCCGTAGAACACATCACCAGAACGAGCTACAACATCAACTCCAAGAAAGGAAAGATCCATCTTCTGCACGGTGACAATAATTTCGCCAACAACGATCTGTTCAATGTCGATATTCTGGCCTTCAAGACCTACATGGAATTTGTCGACGTAGAGAATCCTTCCTATGTCGTCATCGCTCCGTCCCATTTCATCTTTAAGCAGGATTTCTCGGAACTGCTGGATTATCATATAAAATCCAAGAACGACATTACGATCCTGTATCACAATGCCAACAATACGGATACTTCCTATCTGATGGGTGATATTCTGACGATTGACGACAAGAAGAGAGTTACCGAATTCCATAAGAACCGCGGCAAATACAAGAACGGAAATGTTTCGCTTGAAACATACGTCATGTCTACACTGACATTCAAACAGCTGGTTGAAGAAGCGAGTACGACTTCCAGCCTGTATTCTCTGTCTGATATCATTGCCGACTGTGTCAGAGCGATGAAGATCGGTGCTTACCAGCATCGCGGATTCTGTGCCTGCATTTCAACGTTAAGGGCCTATTATGAAGCCAATATGCAGATCAAGAAAGAAAAAGAACTGACCAGACTGATCAATGAAGACTGGCCGATCTATACGATGACCAACGACTCCTGCCCGACTCTTTACAAGTCCGGTGCAAAAGTCAGCGGCTCCATCGTAGCCAACGGCTGTCAGATCGAAGGAACCGTCATCAACTCCGTTATTGGCAGAAACGTCATCATCAAGGAAGGAGCCGTAGTCAAAGATTCGATCATCCTTCCGGACACATTCATCGATAAGAATGTCAAACTGGATCATGCGGTCGTTGACAGACTCACGATCATTACTCATGTGAAAGACCTGCGTGGAACCAGTGAAGAACCGATTTATATTAAACGAGGAGACCGGATCTAATGATTAAAGTACTGTTTGTTTCTTTTGAATCTCTGCCTTTTGTGAAGACCGGCGGTTTGGCGGATGTCGTTTATGCTTTGCCTAAGGCTCTCGATAAAGAGAATTTTGAAGTGCGGGTCGTCATGCCGATGTTTAAGAGTATTAAAGAGAAATACTATGATGGCATGAAATATCTGGATCATATTTATGTGCATAGCGGTTATATCAATGAAGAAGCAAACATCTACTCTTATATCAACGAAGGAGTAGAATACCTGTTCATTGAAAACGACACGTATTTCTACCGTGACGGTGTCTACGGTTATGCGGATGATGCCGCAAGGTTCTCTTTCTACAACTGTGCCGTTCTGGAAATGATGATCAAGATGGACTACTATCCGGATATCTGCCACGAGCACGACTACCATGCGGCTGTTCTGCCTGCCCTGTGCAAGATCCGATACAATGCGATCGAATCGATCCGGAAGATCAAACATATCCTGACAATTCACAACCTGGCTTACCAGGGTGAATATGACAAGAAAGTGCTGTTCGACTATCTTGCTTTCGATTATCATTACTACGAAAACGGCGATCTGAGATACAACGATTACTGCAACTTTATGAAGATCGGTATCGTCTTTGCGGATTATGTCACAACAGTGTCAAAGACCTATGCCCAGGAGATCCAGACGCCGGAATTCGGAAATAAACTGGATGTTATCCTGCGCTACCGCGGAGCGGATCTGTTTGGCATTGTCAACGGTATCGATACTGATTCCTTCAATCCGATGACCGATAAGAGCATCTACTACAACTACGGCATCCGGAACTATCTGAAAGGAAAGAAAGAAAACAAGAGATCTCTGCAGTATCAGCTGGGCTTGGAAGAGAAACCGGATACTTTACTGATCGGTATGGTTTCGAGACTCACTTTCCAGAAGGGTGCCGATCTCGTACTGGGTGCCATTCAGGATATCCTGAGAAAAGACGTACAGGTGGCCATCCTTGGCACAGGCGAATCCAAACATGAATACTCCTTCAAAATGCTGGAAAACGAAAACAAGGGGCGTTTCGTGTACTACTGCGGATATAATGAGGCACTGGCCCACAACATGTATGCGGGTCTGGACATGCTGCTGATGCCTTCGCTGTTTGAACCGTGCGGCATTTCACAGCTGATCTCCATGCGTTACGGTACGCTGCCGTTTGTCAGAGAGACAGGCGGACTGAAGGATACGGTTGAACCGCTGAATGAATATGAAATGACAGGAACAGGATTTACATTCGGTCCTTATTCCGTTCATGATTTCCTGAATGCGTTTAACTATGCCTATACGCAGTATTACGAATATCCTGAAAGATGGAAGATGCTGATCAAGAATGCAATGAAATACGACGTTTCATTTGCAAAATCGGCTAGAGAATACGAAGAACTGTATAGAAGGGTATTGATCAAATGAATCTGGACTATTTCTTCTTAGGCATTGATACACAGGCATACAAGTACATGGGTTGCCACAGACTTGGCGATGGCGTCGAGTTTTATCTTTGGGCTCCTCATGCCGCCGGAATCGATGTGTTCATGTCCAGAGAAGGATTTCAGGTATTCTATCCGTTTGAGAAGGTGGATGACAGAGGTATCTGGCATCTGGTGATCCCGAACTGCGAATGTATCTATTCCTACCGTTTCAGGATCTATCACAAAGACGGAAGCTTTTCTGACAAGTCGGATCCTTACGCTTTCTACAGCGAGAGACGTCCATCCAACGCCTCCGTCATGTATGACCTGTCCCAGTATCAGTTTACCGATCAGGAATACATGAGCAAAAGGAAATTCTCTTATGAGAATCCTTTAAACATCTACGAGGTACATGTCAACGGATTCAAACACGAAGGAGATCTTACGACCTACAGGGAGCTTAAGGAACAGCTGATTCCTTATGTCAAGGAAATGGGTTATACCCATATTGAAATGATGCCGGTTGTTGAACACCCGTTCGACGGTTCCTGGGGATATCAGGCAACAGGTTTCCTTTCCGCTACCAGCCGTTACGGCACACCATGGGATCTGATGGATTTTGTCAATGAATGTCATCTTAACGGCATCGGCGTCATCCTGGACGTTGCCTATGTACATTTCGCAACGGATGCTTTCGGTTTAGGCAATTTCGACGGCGAACCGTGCTATGAATACAAGGATCCGAAGATTTCCAGATCGCAATGGGGCTCCTACCAGTTCGATCTGGGTTCCGGACCGGTTGTTTCCTTCCTTTTGTCTTCGGCCAATATCTTTCTGAATGAATATCATTTTGACGGATTAAGAATGGATGCTGTTTCCAATATCATTTTCTTTGACGGAAACAAGAATCTGGGCAGAAATGAATCGGGTCTTTCGTTCGTAAAACGTTTCAACTATTCGATCAAGAAGGAACATCCTGATATCATGCTGATAGCGGAAGACTCTACGGATTTCCCAAAAGTCACCGTCCCGACGGAATGTGAAGGACTTGGCTTCGACTACAAGTGGGATCTGGGATGGATGAACGATACCCTGAAATACTATAAGATGGATCCGGAATACCGGCAGTATCATCACAACCAGCTGACCTTCTCGATGGCCTACTTCTATTCCGAAAAGTTCATTCTGCCTCTGTCGCACGATGAAGTCGTCCATTCCAAGAAGACCATCATCGACAAGATGTGGGGCAACTACGAGGATCAGTTCAAACAGTGCCGCAACCTCTTCCTGTACATGTTTACTCATCCGGGAAAGAAACTGAATTTCTTAGGTAACGATATTGCGATGTACCGGGAATTCGATGAATCCCGAGGTCTGGACTGGCACCTGCTGCAGTATCCGGCTCATGATTCGTTCAACAGGCTGTTCAGGGATCTGTGCCATATTTACCTGTCTTACAAGGCATTCTATTCCTACGACTACGATCCGCTGTCGTTCAAATGGATCGATGCCGATAACTACAAGCAGTCCGTCTACATTTATACCAGATACGATGAAGACAACTGTTTCCTGGTTGTTCTGAACATGAAACCGATCTCCTATACCGATTATCGGATCGGTGTTCCATTTGCCGGAACCTACAGTGAACTGATCAATACGGAAAAAGACATCTATTCCGGATGCAACATGTGCAACTTCAAGCCGGTCAGATCGAAGAAAGTCAAGGCACATGGCCTGCCAAATTCCATTGCGATCGATCTGGCGCCTTATGCGGGAATCATCTTCTCGACCAAGATCAAGAAGAAGATCGCCAGAGCCGAAAACAACACTTCACTGAAACTGGTCGGTGCACAGAAATAATAAGAGGAGATCATTGGATCTCCTTTCTTTTTGCTGTGTAATTTGCTTATCATCATTATCCAGAGATGATAGAATATAACCATGAGAGAACTGGCTTTCAGATTGAGAAGAGGTGACGATCTCCGTCAGAGTATTGAAGAAAAGTGCAAAGAGCTGCACATCAATACCGCCGTCGTTTTGAGCGGTGTAGGATGCGTCTACCGGATGAAGATCCGTCTGGCGAACGCTGTCGAATATCTGGAAAGAGAAGAAGACTTCGAGATCGTTTCCTTGACAGGTACGGTATCCAGAGGCAAAGCACATATCCATGTTTCTCTGGCGGATGACAGCGGCAACTGCATCGGCGGTCATCTGGAGAAAGGCTGTCTGATCAATACGACCTGCGAACTGGTTCTGGGTATTCTGGAAGAATACGAAACAAAACGGGAATTCGATCCCGAATCGGGATACGATGAAATCGTTTTTTCAAGAATAAAAGGAAGGTGAAGATTATGATTAATGTTTATATTGTTTCCGGTTTTCTAGGTGCAGGAAAGACAACTTTCATTCAGAAACTGCTAAAGGAAAAGAAATTTGATAAAGTGATGCTTCTGGAGAATGAATTCGGTGAAGTCGGTGTTGACAGCGCTTTTTTTGACAGTTCACTGAAGATCAGAGAAATAAACAACGGCTGTATCTGCTGCTCTCTGCAGGGGGATTTTGAAGATGCTTTGGAGGAAATCGAGGAGATGGGCGTTACCGATCTGCTGATTGAGCCTTCAGGCGTAGGCAAGCTGTCCGAGATTATCAACGTGATCCGAAGAGATGAAGATTTCCGTATCGTTTCCCATATCTGTATTGTTGATGTTAAGACCTGCAGAAAGTATCACCTGAATTTCAAGGAATATTTTGATGATCAGGTCAAATCGGCAAATGCCGTTATTCTGTCACATACTGATGTCACAGATGAAGAAAGCGTTAAGAAGGCGATTTCCATTGTTAAAGAACTCAACGGGGAAGCACAGATCGTTTCCGATCCAGTCAGCGATTATTCGCTTGAAGAGCTTCTGGATATCATCGTGTCCGGAGGAGATCTGCTTCCGGAAATCGAAGAAGATGAGCATGATCATCACGAACATCATCTTGATCACGAGCATCACCATGACCATGATCATCATCATGATCACGAGCATCACCATCACCATGATGATGACGACGAAGATGAGCCGTTCAAGAACATGATCCTCCATCCAAAGCATTCCTACAGTGAAGAGGATCTGGCTCATGCTTTAAGTGATATTCCGGAAGACATTATCCGAATCAAGGGATATGTGCATGGGAAACAGGGGATGCTGTATTTCAATTATGTGTTGAATGAATACCACATATTCACGGGACCGGAGAGGGAAGAAGCTCTGGTATCTGTAATCGGCACGGAGATCGATCACGATCGTTTTGAGGAGCTCTTCCATGATTAAACCGGTATATGTCTTCTCCGGATTCCTGGATTCCGGAAAGACGCAGGCAATCAAAGAAACGCTGTATAATCCGCGTTTCAATGAAGGGGAACCTTCCCTAATCATCTGTTTTGAACAGGGCGATGTGGAATATGACGAGAAATTTCTGAAAGCCACCAATTCGCAAGTCATCTATATGGATTCCATCAAAGACCTAACAATTGAAAAGCAGAAAGAAATAGACCGCAACTACCGGGTCGAAAGAATCTTTCTGGAACTCAATGGTATGGAAGACGACAATATTCTGTATGAAACGGGTTTTATCCGCAATTGGGAACTTGCCCAGACACTGACGACGATCGATGCTTCCTGTTTCAATATCTATCTGACAAATATGCGTCAGTTCATGTACAACCATGTCGTGAATGCCGAAGTGGTGATCCTGAATCGATCGGATGATGCCGACAAACGTTATCTGCGCAATAATCTGAAATCGATCAATCAGTATATCGAGCTGATATACGAAGATAAGGATGGCAACGTCACCAACAAAATCGAAGATGAGCTGTTTGATACTTCAAAGGATCTGGATATCAGCGACATCGATTACGGTCTGTGGTTCATGGATGCGATCGATAATCCGCAGAAATACGATCGAAAGAGACTTAGCATCAAGGTCCGGTATGTTGGCGATATTGAAGGATATCCGGATGTTCTGATGATGGGAAGGAAAGCGATGGTTTGCTGTGCAGCGGATACGACGGATATTGCCTTGCCTTGTTTCAACCTGAAGAAAAAGGATATCGATACAAAGAAATACTATTACCTTAGCGGAACGGTCCGTTGTATAGAAAATGAAGAGGGGATCAGAATGTGTGCCCTTGATGTCGATTCCTGCAGGGAAGCTCCTGCACCGGATGAGGAATTTGTGAATTTCAACTAAAGGAGGGAAGATGAATTTTATCAAAGCGATTTTATTCGGAATTATTGAAGGCATTACAGAATGGATGCCGATTTCTTCAACCGCCCATATGAAGATTCTGAATGTCTTTTTTCCTTTGGAAGTCAGCAGTGAATTCTATGATGTGTTTGAAGTTGTGATCCAGCTGGGAGCCATTCTGGCTCTGTTGCTGATTTTCTGGAACAAGATCTGGCCATTCGGGCATAGTGACAATCCTTTAGGAAAGGGTGCATTATCCGATATCAAGAAGGATAAGTTCTTTCTTTGGATCAAGATCGTTCTTGCCTGTCTGCCGGCAATCATCTTTGAACTGTTTCTCGATGATAAGTTAAGTCTCGTAAATGAGGACAATGAAATGAGAGTGATAGGCATTTCATTACTTGCGGTCGGCTTTGTTTTCCTCTTTGTAGAAATGATTGTAAAAAACAAGAAATTCACGGTTACAAATACTAAGAAGATCACGATTCTGCAGGCGATCGTCATCGGCCTGGCACAGTTGATAGCGGCGATTTTTCCGGGTGTATCCAGATCCGGAGCGACGATTATTGCCGCTCTGCTGGTCGGGATTTCCAGAAGTACAGCTACGGAGTTCACTTTTGAACTGGCGATTCCGGTCATGTTCGGAGCCAGCCTGATGAAGATCCTGAAGTACGGGATGGCTTTCTCGGCTGCCGAGATTATGATCATGCTGTTTGGCTGCATCAGTGCTTTTATGGTCTCACTGTTCATGATCCGTTTTGTTTTGAACTATGTAAAAAGAAATACGTTTACGATATTCGGAATCTACAGGATCCTGATGGGGATTATCGTTCTGATTTATTTGAGATAAGATGAATTATTCTTTATTAGCCGGTGTTTTTCTGGAAGGACTTCTGTCTTTTCTATCACCCTGTGTTTTACCGCTTCTGCCACTTTATCTTTCCTATCTGGCAGGAGATGGGAAGAAAACGAATGAAGAAGGCAATGTCTGGTATGACCCTGTAAAGACATCCGTATCAGCATTATTCTTTATTTCCGGAATTGCCTTGACTTTTGTTCTGCTGGGTTTTTCAATTGAATTTATCAGTGATTATATCGGCAGTTATTCGGAAGTCATATCTCTGGTTGGCGGAACGGTGCTGATTTTCTTCGGTCTGCACCAGACAGGTCTGATTCATATCGATATTCTGGAAAAGGAATTTAAAATCAAGGCCGATCTTCATCTTGAGAAGATGAATTACCTGAAAGCTTTTCTGCTTGGTTTTGTTTTCTCTCTTGGCTGGTCCCCGTGTATCGGACCGATGCTGGCGAACGCCATCCTGCTTGCCGCAAGTTCTTCAGAAGGGTATCTATATATCCTGTTTTATGCCTTGGGTCTGATCATTCCGTTTCTGGCTGCGGGGGTCTTCACTTCTGCTTTCCTGAACTGGCTAAAAGAAAAGAAAAACATTTTCCGTAAAGTTCTGATTCTTTCGGGAATCGTTATGATCTGTTTCGGGTCCTATATGATATATCGTGCCTCCAGAACGATCGTTGCTTTGAAAAATATAGAACCGGTAAGTGTCAATGATGAGAACGAATCCACTGATGATATCGAGGCTTATCTTACTTCGTATGAATTTAAGGATCAGGACGGAAATACTGTAAGACTGAGTGATTATCAAGGGAAATATCTGTTTCTGAACTTTAGTGCCACCTGGTGCACATACTGTAAAGAAGAGATTCCGATCTATAAAGAGTTTTCCGAAAATGAAGATGTCATATGTCTTTATGTCATGTCTCCTTTGAATGAGGATAGCGATACGGCTATCGAAACTTACCTGAAAGAAAACAAGATCGTCTTGCCGACGATCATTGATGAAGACGGGATCCTGTTCTATTATCTACGTATTACGGGATATCCGACAGTATATGTGCTGGATCCCGATACTCGTTTTTCCGTATATGCTGCCGGAGCCTTATCCATGGATGGATTCAGCAGTCTGCTGGATTACGCCAAGGAACATTACGAAAAGTAGAACTACTACTGTTTTGGTATAAAAGAATCAAAGATGAAGCACTGATAGTGCTTTTTCAGTATTTCTAGCTGTTCCTGCGATTTGACCGTCCAGGCGACACAGAATCCATTAAAAAACCTGGAAATAATTTGGAGAGACAAATTGCGGTAGTTTACACAATCATAGGCAATGTAATCCGGACGGGTATAAAAGTTCAGCAGCAGATTTGTGAGTGTAAATTTTACCACGGGGTGAAGAGGACTTTTTTTATCACTTAGATAGTTGTAGGACAGCTGGCCTCTGATGATCTGCGGTTCATGTACACGCAGATATCTTACGACCATCGGATTAAAGGATTCCATATTGTACAATCCCTTATAGTTTCTCATCATCTCGACAGTTCGTTTTGTTGTTTCGATATATCTGCCTTCCGCTTTGATTTCGACGACAAGCGGTGTATCCGGGTGGAGAACTTGCAGAACATCTGAAAAAAGAGGGATCTTTTCATTGGTATTTAAAAGCCTATAGGAAAGCAGTTCTTCATAGGAACATTCAGTGAGGTTTTTATCGATCCCGGTCATTCGATACAGGGAAGCATCATGGAATACGACCAGACGGTTATCGGTGGTAAGCTGGACGTCAAGTTCAATGCCGTATCCGTTTTTGACGGCCTTCCTAAAAGCCATCAGTGAATTCTCGGGAACATCACGGTTATTAAAAAGACCTCTGTGGGCAATATATCTTTTTGTATATGGTTCTAAGGAATCTTTCCTTTTAAGATTTGGAAAGATCAGATACAGATAAAGTAGAATCAAAAGAACAATAATCATCATACTTTCATTATAGCTTTTTTCACAAATAAAAACTCTCCGTTTCCGGAGAGTTATTTATCATGAAACAATTTATCAGTTAGTAATTATTTGATGATCTTTGTAACAGAGCCTGAACCTACTGTTCTGCCGCCTTCACGAATAGAGAACTTAGTTCCTTCTTCGATGGCGATAGGAGCGATCAGTTCAACTTCCATTTCAACGTGGTCACCAGGCATAACCATTTCAGCACCGCCTAAACCCTTGACGATACCGGTTACGTCTGTTGTACGGAAATAGAACTGTGGACGGTAGTTCGCAACGAACGGAGTATGTCTGCCGCCTTCATCCTTTGTTAATACGTAAACCTGCGCATTGAACTGAGTATGAGGAGTAACAGAACCCGGTTTTGCTAAGACCTGGCCTCTTTCAACTTCGTTTCTGTTAATACCACGAAGCAGAGCACCGATGTTGTCACCGGCTTCCGCCTGATCCAGCTGCTTGTGGAACATTTCCAGACCGG
>JAFRIE010000035.1 GCA_017432885.1 Erysipelotrichaceae bacterium
AGGGGCTGTCTCAAAATGACTTTTCAGTCATTTAAGGGACGACCCCTTCTATTATTCCGGTTTTAACTTAAATCAGATTCTTTTGAGTCAAAAAACAGACATACCTTAACAGGAGGCCGCCCTTCTGGGACCTCCCAGATATGTCTGTTGTTCGTCTTATTACCTATACCGCCTTCGGTTTTTTTAGGTGTTCTCCCAACCGTCCTTTCTCCAGTTTACTGTGCAGCTTCAGTATGTTGTACGCAAAGCTCAGCAGCATCCATTCTACCGCCACATTCCTATTGCCGCGCATCATAAATCGTCTGAACAGCAGATCTTCCTTTACATAGGCGAAGACTCCTTCTGACTGGATCGACCGGTTGATCCGAAGTAGTTTTCCCTCCTCGCTGTTTATCTTCTCTTCCATTCTGGATCGTTGTTCCTGGAAGTACTTCGATACGTTCAGTCGTTTCGATCTTTCGGAAAGCGGCTCTTTGCTTTTGCTTTTGATGCACTTTTCCTTAAGCGGACAGCCGGAGCATTCCCTACATTCGTAGATCGTCGTCTCTGTCGGATAGCCTGTACTCGATTTCTTCTTCTCTACGGACGTCGCGTACAGTTTCTTTCCGTTTGCGCAGGTATAAGTATCGCTTTCACTGTCATAGGCCATGTTTTCCCTGCGGGAGATATCGCTGCGGTACTTCTTCCTTTTCATCTGCTCATAATTGGCTGGTTTTACGAACAGAGATATGTTTTCATGGGCCTGGGCGTAATGATAGTTCTCTTCGCTCTCGTATCCGGAATCAAGCATCATCCTGTGTACGTCATACCCGTTCCCAAGAAGCTTTTCAGTGAGTGGGATAAATGATTTTGTATCCGTCCTGTCGGAGCTTATGTAGCTGCCTATAATGTATTCGTTGACCGTGGCTACGTTCACGTTGTATCCGGGTTTGAGCTGTCCGTTGCGCATGTGGTCTTCCTTCATGCGCATGAACGTGGCGTCATGGTCTGTTTTGCTGTAACTGTTACGATCGCCGCATATTTCAATGTCTCTGATGTACTGTTTGAGCTTTGAATGATCGTTATCTACGGTTTCCAGGACTCTCTGGATCTGGGTTTTATGTTTGCCTTTACCGGAGACGAATTCGATACCTTCAGCTTCGACCTTTGAGGAGATCTTTCCCATCAGACGTTTCAGATCTATTACCCTTATCGAATCAGGAACCTTCCAGTTTATACCTATGGTTTTCAGAAGATCCGGGTATTCATCACTGATACGCTTCAGAAGCTTTTCCTTGTTTTTCAGAATACTTTTCTTCCACACGAATGTGTACCGGTTGGCGCAGGCTTCCATCTTCGTACCGTCGATGAACACAGCGGAATCACTGAAGGAAACCTCACCGAGATCGATCAGCAGATCTGTAAGTTTTTTCTGGATCTCATCTGACAGAAAAGAAAGGTGATCACGTCTGAACCTGGCTATCGTGTTGTGGTCAGGAGGAGGATTATTCTGCAGTAAGAACATGAAGTTGATGTTTTCCCTGCAGGCGGTTTCTATGTCGCGGGAAGAATAAATATGTTTGGAATAAGCGTAGACCAGTACCTTTAAAAGGATGCTGGGAGGATACTGTATTCTGCCGATACGCTCATAAGTGGAGGACAGGCAGGAAAGATCGAGACTGCTGATAACAGCGTCCAGAAGTCTGACGGGATCATTTTTGGGGATAATAATTTCAATATCTAATGGTAAACGCAGTTGATAAGCGGCCCCAAACGCTGTATAATCTAACTGCGTTTTTTTATTGTTTTTCACAGAACTATTATACGCCAAAAGCCAGCACCTATCCAGATGCTGGCCTTTTGTTAGAAAAGAATCGTTTTTATTTTTTTGAAGGGGCTGCCTTAATGAGACAGCCCCCTGCTTTTTTGAACCTGAATGATCTTAAGCCGTATTACGCGATGGCTGTGTCGATGAAGTCCAGCATCTCGGCCTTGCCGGTGGATCCGACTCTCTGAGAGACGACCTGCCCGTTATTGAAGACCATGAAGCAGGGGATGCTCATGATCCCGTACTGGGTGCTGGCAAGAGGATTCTCGTCCACATCGATCTTGCAAACCTTGATGTCGCTTCTGTCCTCGGCGATCTCATCGATGATGGGAGCCATAGCCCTGCAGGGACCGCACCATGTGGCCCAGAAGTCCACCAGGACGGGCTTGTCGGCCTTGAGGATCTCCGCTTCGAGAGTAGCGTCGGTCACGTTGGTTATCTTATCATTTGCCATAAATGTTTTCCTCCTTGATTTTTGATCTAAGACATTTTACCATCCGGACTCTGCTTTTGCCAACTGAAATCGTG
>JAFRIE010000036.1 GCA_017432885.1 Erysipelotrichaceae bacterium
AAAAAGAGTGATAAACGGACTACTCGCTCAGAGACAAAGAGAAATCGAAAACGAGATCGAACAGTACCTGAATCAGGATAAGGGGTATTCCATGAATATGTAGATGGTTGTCTACCTGTAATGTCGCATTTTTTCGCCTCCCATTTGCACAGTGGTGTTGACAGATCATTTATTTATCGGCTTTTTGTGACATTACATCCCTGTATCTGATGGTTTTTACGTTGTTGATCACGCAGTTCAGCAGATATTCTATCTTCTCCAGCCTGTTGTATGGAGGGTTGCTGATGAAGGCATAAAGATTCAGATAGTCCTGAAGAAACTCTCTGGAAAAACCTCTGTGTGCCCGTAAAAACTGCTTGAGCAGATTGCACTGATCGTTGATCGGCTGCAGGGGATTATCTTTGTCAGGAAGTTTCTTGCAGTCTGATGAATTGTAGGAAACAGACGTAAGCTCAAGCGGTTTGATCAGGATGCTGTGCGCTCTTTCCCTGTCGTGTATCAGAGCTGATCCAGATCTGATGTGATTAATAAAAGTATCGAATGTTTTCTGATAACTTGTATTGATGCCCAGTCCTTCATTGTGACAGTAGACTCTGCTTCCGTCATATCCGATGCCGATGCAATACTGATTCTCTGCAGCCTTGAGTGTCCCGTCATACTTCCGGATCAGATCTTTCTTCATCACATGATAGTAGGTCTCATCGATATAGACTGTACCGGATAATACAATATTGTCCTGATAGTGCTTCAGAATCTCGAACAGCTTGAAAAGCCAGTATTTGACGGTAGAATCGGCGATCCTTGAGTTTCTGGATGTGGAATGAAACGACACATAGCCGAAAAGATTCAGAAGATATTCTATCCACTCCATGATAGATATCTTGTGGGAATCGAAGAGCGTATTGGACAATACGGTAAAGGTCCTGCTGCAGTCCTTACACTTGTATCTTTGAATACCGTTTGAGGTATAGCCGTTTCTTATGAATGATACAGATCCGCAATATCTGCAGCAGTTTGCTTCAAGGTGATTCAAAAGTTCCGCTTCATCGGTTTCCTTCAAAATTCTATGATGGCTTTGCCAGGTATCAAGATACCTGGATCTGATAAAAGCCTGGACAGGTGAAAGATCTTCTTTACCGTCCCAGGGCGTTCTTCTCTGCGAAGAAGAGTATGGATGATTTTTCATTTCGGAAGTCCTCTGTGTTCAGGCAGATGACAATGAAGAGGACTTCCGATCCGAACGCCATTGTCACCTGCCTGAACATGCGTTCTGGTCTAACAGACCAATTCAATTATAAGGCAAAACATCATGGTTCAACACCACTGTGCAAATGGGAGGCGAAAAAACAAGACAGCTCTCTTTCTTTCAACAAAAAACCCGGTCCATATGGCCGGGTTTTATACGACAGGAATTTTTGACTATTTCTTGTCCGGATCTGTTTCCAGGGAATGACCGTATTGTGCAACGTGGAACAGCAGATACTTCTGTACCGCATAGAACAGGAAAGTCAGGCTGGCAGTCGTGCTTGTCTTGCCTACAGGAGTGCCGTTTACCGTCAAGGCAGAAGCCATCAGAGACAGAACGATCGCGGTAACGATACCGAACAGACCGCCGATGACTTCAATACTAGCAGATGCCTTAAGCGCATCGACGCACCTCTTGGAGAAAGGTCTCTCTTCCTTGCATTCGCCTAATGCCGTTCTGGTCTTTATTGTTCCGAACATGGTAAAGATCACCGATACCAGAGCCGTAGCCAGGGCAATCAGAATAATCGGTTTCAAGGCATCCAGTTCTGCCGGAGTCATGGTTCCTCCCTCAATGGTGATAGCGCTGTTTTCTTTCGCCGCAAGATCAGAGAAGCTTCCTGCCACTAACAGGAAAACCATGATCAGAGCCAGCAGAACCGCTCCCACTATCTCAAGTATCAGCGCAATCGTGCTGATGAATTTCAATATTCCCGCTGTTTTTTTCATGTTGTATTTATCCTCCTAATATTACTATTCTATACCAAAGTCAAAGAAGTTTATAGTTTTAAGAATCTGAAAGTAATATCTTAAGA
>JAFRIE010000003.1 GCA_017432885.1 Erysipelotrichaceae bacterium
CAGTTCATCGGAGAAGTTCGAATCATATGTTTTGTCGAAGTTCTCCCTTAGTGTTCCAAAGGAATTGCCGAACATCGATCCAAGCCATGCGATCGGTGCAAATACGCAGCATACCGGTATGACGATAAGCAGTGTGACAATTAAAAAGATGCCCATGATCTTTACGGGCATCCAGAGCATCCTATTGTTCATTTATGTTCACCTCGTTTTCCCGGCTCCTTGTTTCTTTATTATCTGAAAACATATTCTTCATTACTACGCCCTGGGACTTCTTCTTTTCGTCTTCAGGCTCTTTCTGCTGAAAAGGCTCTTGCTTGTCCTCTTCAACTGGTACATACCTTGACTTTATTGCTTCGGCGATATTGAACGCCGGCGTCTCCGGCAGCTCCCTTTCCTCCGGTTCGGGAGTTTCCAGCAATCTGAACCCGTAACGGTTGAAAGGTTTCAGTCTTGCCTTGTATGGGTTCTTTCTCTGTCTTATAATGATCGCTTCGCCAAAATTGAGTTTCTGAAGCGCATCTGTAGACATGACAGGGACGATCTCCTTCTCCTGCCGGTTGTGGTTCCATACAATTTTTGATCCGCAGAGCTTTGAGATCTCCTCCAGCGTTTCGCTTTCCCCGGACAGGAGATAGTAGAGATTCTGGCAGTTGGACCTGATCGTAGATGCCTTGTCTTTTCCGTATCTAGTGATCAGCTGCGCAAAGTCCTGGATGACCAGATAGAATCTTACTCCTCTTGAAAGGCCGGCAGTCAAGGCGTTGACGACATTGTCCCATTTGGCTCCGTTGGCGAACTCGTCCCAGACGACATGTACAGGCATCTTGAGTCTGGATGTCTTTTCTTTCCTTGCAGACTTGATCAGTTCTTCATATATCTGCGAGATCAGGATGGAAGGAAGTTCATGATAGGTCCCCTTCTCGTCATGGATCGCAATGAAGATCGCTGTCTTCTTTTCTCCCAGCTGCTTGAGATCGAAATCGGAAACAGATGTCATCCTGAGGATATCTTCATTTGTAAGGAAGTATTTGATCTTGTCTGCAAAGACTGCGGATATGGATCCTCTGGTATTCTCTGGAGAAGAAAGATATTCGTTGAGTTTCATATATGACATATCAGTTGTTTTCCTGTATTTGCTCAGATAATATGCAAGATTGCAGCTGTATCCTTCTTTTTTGGCGATATCATCCTTCTTTCTTCCCAGTTCATGCAGCATCTTTACCGATCTCATATTGATCATTTCATCAGCAAGGAATTCGATCTTTCCGTTCTCGTCTTTCGTATGTTCCTCAAGAAGGAAGTTGATGTATCCTTCCAGAATCGTAGTGGCCGATGATGACCAGAAAGGATCCCTGGCATCCTCTTCATGGCAGAGTCTCATGGCGATGTCGGAGATCAGTTCCTGAGCTTCGGAATAGTTTGGTTTTGGAAGCTGTTCCTGCAGCTCATTGATCGCATCATTCAATTCTTTGATCTTTTTCTTAACGTTGTCTGTCTGCTTTTCAGCTTCCAGTCTCTTTATCATGAATCGGTTTAAGGACACATTCTGCAGGATCTTTCTGTTCTCCGGCAGTTTCAGCTGATCAAGATATCGGTCATAGGCTTCCCTGTATTTCTTAATTATGATTCCGAAGGGATTCCATCGTAGCGATTTCTTTGGCTCTATGAAGTCAACTTTCAGAACATCATATCCGTCATCCATAAAGGATTGGGCATGTGTCTTATAGTGCTCTCCTTTGACATCCATGATGATAACGGATTCTCC
>JAFRIE010000037.1 GCA_017432885.1 Erysipelotrichaceae bacterium
AAACAGCATTTTCCCAATGCCTTTGCTGCGGTATTCCGGTTTTACATAGAGTTCCTCCACTTCAAAGACCGGCGTTCCATCCGGCATGATGGATGTGGATCGTTCAGATTTCTCTAGATAGCCAAACAGATAACCAATGAAATTCTCACCGTCTTTGGCAATGAATATCCGGTTGCCTTCTATATCTGCTTTCTCGTTCTTCCGGTATCCATTGCAGCTGTTCTCTGCTTCCCAGTCCGTCGAAAGCCGGATCAGAATATCCAAAAGCGCATCATCCAGATCTTGTTCTTTGATTACAATACGATCTCTTATAACTTCTGCCTGCATGCGATCACACCACTGGTTCCATTTCTCATCATATTCGCTTTCCGGGATGATCCGACCAAGCAGATCTGCAGGGCTAAAGATGTCCCGCTTCCTGCATTCCTGAACGCATCTTCTGTACATTTCCCAGTCAAGATCATCTTCATCCCAGCAAAACGGTACTCTGTCAAGACCGCAAAGAAGAGCCGCTACAGCTCTTGTATGGCCATCCGTCATGACAGGAACGCCCTCCAATATTTTCACAGGTATAGGCTCAAACCCGGAAAGATTCTGAGGGTCAAACCATTCGCGGATGTCATGAAGCTTCTTTTCTGAGATATAAAACTGCGATGGTTGAAGATCGTGAAGCTTCAATTCTCTGATATCAGTCATTTCTTTCCCTCCGGTATATCAACAGGCCGTTATTTTCTCCGTCTTTCCGGAAACCATGGTTTTCAGCAATGACCCTTGTCACCTGTTGTTCCGGTACGCATTCAATAACGGCATCTTTTCCTTCTGTTGCAGCCATGGCAACAAGCTGCTTTGTAAGCAGGCTTGCCATACCGTGTCCCCAGATTTCCTTTTTCAGGACCCAGCCGATTTCCTTGCCGGTATCGTCATAATCGTGATAGATCACATATCCGATGAAACTGTGATTTTTATCGTCTACGGCCAGTATCCGGGGTGATGCCGCCAGTCCCTGTGACTTCAAAAAGCGTTCTGTCTGTTTATGGGTAAAGGGCGGCTCCAGATACTTCATCACTTCCGGATCAGACAGCAGTTCATGAAGGGATCCCAGGTCATCTTTTGTAAACTTTCTGATATAGAAGCGGTCATCCTTTACCCTATGCTTCACAGATATGTCTGTGATATCCAGTCCTTTTCTGAAGAATTCCGGAAAGATCGTCCTCGGCTCATCCGGAGAGACCCATTCCAGATATTCTCTCTGACCGTTTTCCGTAATACTGTTACAGACCGGCTCGAAGTCCTCCGGCACCTTCATGTAGAAGTAGTATCCAATTTCGTAGACCTCTTTCCCGAGCTTGGACGGAACATCTGCAATGAAGTAATTCTCCTGCACAAAGCCCAGATGATCGATCTCCATTCTGACACCGGTCTCTTCAAACACTTCTCGAATAACAGCTTCTTCAGCTGTTTCCCCAAACTTAATTCGTCCGCCGACAGAATAGAAATAGTCCGACAGATGATTCTTGACCATCAGGAAACGTCCTTTTTTCAAAATAATAGCCCCGACCCGGATGTTAATGATCCCTTCTCCGCAAGAAACACTCATGTCCGGAGCTTCAAGCTGAATGCCTTTTGTCTCCTTGTCTTTTCTGACGCTTTGGTGATAGTTATACAAGGCTGATCTGAACACCTCTGATTTAGGGGCAGCAGCATACTCACTGGTTTCTGTCAGAATACGATTCTCCTCTTCATTTAAGCGCACCTTATAAGTAATTGTACGAGCGTCAGCCTTCTTGGGTCTTGCCATGTCAGATCCTCCATTCTTGTGGGCACAATAACACCAAGCAACTATACCACTAGTTGCCAGAATAGTCAATGTTTTTGTGGCCACACAAACATATGTACGAGGCAGCTTTCACTGCCTCTCTTAGCTCACAGCTCCGGACCGTTCTTAGATTTGGTCTTGGCCTTAGGCCTTTCTGAAGATACTTTTGCAGCCGTATCCTTCACCAGGGCATCAAGCTTTTCCATGGCGGATTCCCGGGGTTGAGTCTCCTTCGTCTGTGGTGCTCTGGTCTTGTAGGCTTCCACCATCGCCTTCAGCTCCGTATTCGGCACCTGGGTCTTTACATCCTGCCAGATGTTCTTACCCTTATCGTCCTGCCCCTGAAGGGTGGGTTTCGTCACTACGGTCGTTCCATCAGCCGGGATCTTCGCCCATAAACCTTTGCCATACTGGTTTTCATGCACGGCCTTTGCGGGGAGCACAAAGCTTGCCCAGGGTGTCTTGTCCGCCGGATCCTGGTTGGGTCCTCATAAACTCCCTGCCGTCCTTCGACTGGAAAGGCTCTGCGAGGCCTTTTCCAAACTTGATCGTTACTTCTCTGTGTCGGGAGCTTTACTCCCTTGGCAATCTGTTCTTCGGCTTCCTTTACAAAGTCAGGTACAAACAGATCCTCTTTTCGACCGTTCTCGGGCATTGTTTCAGTTCCTCCTTTATAGCTTGAATTACTTTCATTGACGCGAAGGATCTCCTCCGCTGTCATTGAGATCTTGTCGCTGGTGAAATCCACCATTCCGGACTCCCGGAAGCTGAACATATCCCTATTACTGCCGCCTACGATTACATGATCCAGGCAGGGAATATCCATGA
>JAFRIE010000004.1 GCA_017432885.1 Erysipelotrichaceae bacterium
ACAGCGACTACACAAACAACTATTCTTTGGGCGGAGCTGTATATGGGGTCTATTCCGATGCGGCATGTACGGACCAGGTTGCAACCCTGACAACCAATGCAAGCGGCAATTCCAACACTCTTGAATTCGATAACGACGTCAATCTGTATGTTAAAGAGATCACGGCGTCCAAAGGCTTCAAGCTGGATGATACCATATATCCTGTTAGAGTACGGCAGGGACAGACAGCAACGGTTACGTCTAAAGAGGATCCGTACAACGACCCTGTAACCATACTGCTGACGAAACGAAACGCTAAGGATCCAAGCAGAGTCAAATATCTTGACGAAGCGGAGTTTACTGTAAAGTATTACGACACGCAGGAAGACGACGTTTCGGGATTGTCCGCAAAAAAGACATGGGTATTTAAACCGTCATATGTCGAGGAAGGGGTTGCTCGTGTAAGGCTGGACCAGGAGCACTATGTTAGAGGAGACAGCCTGCCGACAAACGAAGCCGGAATGTTCTATCTGCCTTTAGGTACTTTTACCATTCAGGAAACCAAAGCTCCTCAGACGTACCAGATCGACCCGAACGTCTATGTCGGACACATTTACAGAGAAGACGGCGAAACAAAAGCAGTGATAAATGGCGGAGAGTATCTGGAAGTCGAGAACGAGAATCTGACGCAGTCCGAACGTGAAGTCATCCTTTCGACGACGGCAATCTTTGAGGAAAACGGCGAGCACAGGTATGTTGCCGACGGCGTCGCCCATATCGTGGACGTTGTCGAATACGACTATCTGGTTCCCGGCAAGACATACAAACTCAAGGCAAAACTGATGCAGATCGAGGTCACGGAAGTCCTTTGGACGCAAGAAGACTGCGACAACGGCCTTTGCACCGAGGAACAGGTCGGAACCGTCAAGGAAAAGGCCAAGACCGAGACCGGACTTGTCATGGAAGCCGAGACGACCTTTGTCCCGGAAACCGAAAGCGGGTCGGCTGAAGTCAGATTCGACGGCATCGACTTTGACGACAAAGCCAACACTGACTATGTCGTATATGAGTATCTCTATGTCTGTGAAACGGAAACGACTGTCGATGAAGAAACAGGCGAAGAGACAACGACGATCGTTGGCGAAGAACAGGTCACCTATCACGAGGATATCAACGACGAGGGCCAGACCGTGCATGTGGATGAACTCTACCGTGCAGCATTTGTTTTGTATAAGATTTCCGAAGGAAACAAAAATCACAAGCTTTCCGGTGCCTATTTCACCGTCACGACGCACCGCGTCAAGAGAGACGGAAGGGAAGTCGACAAGGATCTCGGAGTCTATGTCACCGGAGGAATCTATATCCCGTCAGAGAATGATGCACCTTTCACCGTCAAACTCTACGAGGTGCCGAAAGGAACAGTGGACCCGGAAACGGGTGAGGAGACACCACCCGCATCGACAGAGCCAGTTCTCAAGGGCGAATACGAGTCTGAGACGAACAAAGTCACAAAAAAGGAAGCAGTAACGATTCTCGGACTGGAAGACGGAACCTACTACACCCAGGTCGGCGACGGACCGATGCAGGCGTGGTATATCGCCAAAGGAACGATCTTCCTTCCGGAACAGGAAGAAGACACGGAGATCACCTTCACCGAGATCGCCGCACCTACCGGATATGTCAAGGACGGTAAGCCGTTTACGATGACCGTAGGACACGACTACACGGTCGAAAGAGTTGAGAACTACCGTTCGAATTATTTCCCTTATGTGCCGGTAACCGGTATAGATAATTAGAATGATTTCAGCTTTTTGCTGTATCAGAAACAACCAGATGGCTTGTATATAAGACAATTAAATCCAGACAAGCCATTGACGTGGGACCGTTCTCAACGGGCGGTCCCTTGTTTAATGGAGGTTATAGTCTTCTGTCGTTTCTTAAACCCACTGATTTATCTGTGGGATACAGAAACGGGGGAAATGTCTTCTGTCATTTGTTTTGTTGCTTCATGTGCTCTATAAAGAAGATGTGAACAATACTGTTAAGATCACTAAAGGTTTCAAATACCGCATCTATCCTACAGAAAGCCAGAAACAGATGATGGAACAGACATTCGGCAATGTCCGCTTTGTCTATAATCATTTTCTGAATATGAGATCAGAAGAATGGAAGAACGATCATAAAAGCATTTGTTATAACAAGACCTCATCGCTTCTTACCGATCTTAAGAAAGAAGAAGAATGTTCATGGCTGAACCTGTCTGATTCCATGGCCTTGCAGGAATCGTTAAGAGATCTTGATCGTGCTTTTCAAAACTTCTTTAAGAAGAATAATGATTATCCTGTCTTTCATTCCAAACACGAGAAACAGTCCTACAGAACAAGGAACCAAAACAACAGCATTCGTATTGAAGGAAACAGGCTCATCCTCCCAAAGATCGGCAAGGTCAAGATCAAGCTATCAAGAGACATCAAGGGAAGAATACTGAATGCCACGATTTCCAGAACAAAGACCGGAAAGTATTATGTCTCTTTGTGCTGTGAATATAAAGAAGATATCAAGATCAACAACGGTGGCGCCATCGGCATCGATGTCGGCCTCAAAGAGTTCTATACGGATTCCAACGGCACGGTCGTTGATAATCCGAAATATCTTGCCAATTATGACAAGAAGCTTCTGAAAGAACAGAAGAAGCTTTCCCGTATGATCGAAATGAATATCGATCACTATACCTCAAACAGAGTTCCTGTCTATAAGAAACCCTTATCCGAATGCAAGAACATTCAGAAACAAAGAGTTAAATTAGCCAGGATCCATGAGAAGATAAGCGATTGCCGATCAGACCTTTTACATAAAGCATCAACAACACTGGTGAAAGAAAACCAAATCATCGCTGTTGAAGATCTGAATGTGAAGGGAATGATCAGAAATCATAAGCTGGCCAGATCGATAAACGATGTTTCATGGTCAGAGTTTCACAGGCTCTTAGAATGTAAGGCGAAAGAATATGACTCTGTATTCATTAAAGTTCCCAGATTCTATGCGTCCTCACAGACCTGTCATGTCTGCGGATACAAAAACGCCCTTGTCAAAGACCTCAGGATCCGAAAGTGGACCTGCCCGGTTTGTGGCAGCCATCATGACCGGGATCACAATGCCGCGATCAATATTCTGAATGAAGCCTTGAAGATGCTTGATTCAGTTTGATCAACTAAAACAATCTCAAACACTGTACCGTGGGGCACACGGGAACAGTATAAACATAGCCTGAGGACTGAATAATCGT
>JAFRIE010000038.1 GCA_017432885.1 Erysipelotrichaceae bacterium
GAAACAGAAGAGAGGACATAATTCCGGTATATGACACTTCGAAGAATCCGTCATTCAACGAGGAAGAATTCAATCGAAGAATGGAAGAGAGGAAAAAGGAGGGTGACGAAGAATGATCAGATACAACACATCCAGCGACAGGATCTGCAAGGTAATCAGATCCTGGTGCAGGGAAAACAATTACATATACAGATTTGACGACGAAGACAGGAAATGCACGGATATCTATCCGTTCATCATTCTCGCTCCGTCATACGCAGAAGAGGAACTGATCGAAAGGATCAGAATGGCGCAAACCTAAGGAGGCAATCTATGAGCGAGATAAAACTGAAGAAGAAAAGAAGATGGCCGATCATTCTGGCTGTCATCCTGCTGCTGATCGGCAGCATCGGAGCATATGCATATCATCGGGGATATCTGAATCCTGTTCTTAAAGCGTGCGGCATCAGAATAGAAGGGGAAGAACAGGAAGAAGCAAAAAATGAAGAAACTGTCCAGATCCCAGGCAAACCTGTAATGGATAAAAAAGAAGATGCTGCTGATACCGTGGCCAGCGAACCTGAAGAAAACGAAGAGACAGGTAAGGATCCGCAAAAACCAGAAAAACCTGAAAATGGCTCTTCATCAGGCGATACCGTTTCCCAGAAGAAAGGGCACTGGGAGACAAGATACGAGACCATTCCGGCATGGGACGAGGAGGTCCTTGTAAAGGCAGGATACTATGAATCGGTTCTGGTGTCCGATGCCTGGGACGAGGAAGATACCTATTGCTACGCCTTCGGATACGATCAGGTGGAAGTGGAAGTGTGCAACACCTGCGGTGCGCAGTTTCAGGGAGGGATAAACCAGCATCTTTCTGAGACCGGCCATGCAGGATGGCACAACGAGTATGTCAATGCGGGAGAACAGCACTGTCTTGAATACAGGACGGAATACATCCATCATGATGCAGTCTATAAGCAGGTATGGCACGATCCGGAATACAAGACCGTTCATCATCCCGAGGAGACCAGATCCTATCAGGTATGGGTGGATGACTAATCTGTGGTATGTTGCTACAATTGGATTAGAGTTTGATGAAAAGAGTTCGAAATCGGAGTTTAGTGAGGTGCTAAAGATGGATGTAATTAAAGAGTTTTATAGTACGGCCGATGAGTACTGTTGTTTCATTTCCGAAAGCGAGATAACAGATGATTCAATTCCGGTTTTGATGGAACTGTTGATGAAACTTTATATTTCAGCTGTCAATTTACCTGAAATAGAGCCGGAAACAATTGTGGAGTATTCAACAGAAGAAACGGAATTCCCATCTGTCAGGGTCAGCAGTCAAATACCGCAGTTCTACTGGGAAGTATTCGACCCGTTAAAGAAAGATGATCTTGTCTGTGGTGACTTGATCGATGATTTATCAGATATTTCGATAGATCTTAAAAGCGGTATTACAGAATACGAAGCAGGCAGGATAGGCAACGCTGTCTTTGAATGGAGGTTTGGTCTGGATAATCACTGGGGCATGCATGCTGTAGATTTATTACGGGCGTTGCACGCTATCAGAACACGTTAAA
>JAFRIE010000039.1 GCA_017432885.1 Erysipelotrichaceae bacterium
CTTGTGGAACATTTCCAGACCGGTAATAACAGTGTTTCTGGTTTCTCTTAAACCGACGATTTCAGCCGGATCGTTCAGGTGGGCAACGCCACGCTCAACTCTACCTGTAGCAACAGTACCACGGCCGGAAATTGTGAAGACGTCTTCGACTGACATCAGGAATGGCTTGTCCATTTCTCTTGCCGGAGAAGCGATGTAGTTGTCACAAGCGTCCATCAGTTCATCGATTGCAGGAGTCCATTCAGGATCGCCTTCCAGAGCTTTTAATGCAGAACCACGGATGATTGGAGTATCATCACCTGGGAAGTCATATTCATCAAGAAGTTCTCTAACTTCCATTTCGACTAAGTCGATCAGTTCAGGGTCGTCTACCATGTCGCACTTGTTCAGGAATACAACGATGTAAGGAACACCGACCTGTCTAGCAAGCAGGATATGTTCACGAGTCTGAGGCATCGGTCCGTCGTTTGCAGCAACGACCAGGATCGCACCATCCATCTGAGCAGCACCGTTAATCATGTTCTTGATATAGTCAGCGTGTCCCGGGCAGTCAACGTGAGCATAGTGTCTCTTAGCTGTCTTGTACTCAACGTGAGCAGTGTTGATCGTGATACCACGAGCCTTCTCTTCCGGAGCGCTATCGATCTGGTTGTAGTCTTTGAAGTCAGCCAGACCCTTTTCAGCAAGTCTCTTGGTAATCGCAGCGGTTAAAGTTGTTTTACCATGGTCGATATGACCGATAGTACCAATATTGACATGTTCCAGGGAACGGTCAAATTTTTCTTTTGCCATCTTAAGTTTCTTCCTCCTAATTTAACATTATTATTTTAAGATAAAACTCTCTATTTAGCAATTGCTATCAGGAGTTTTTCTTGGCAATCTCTTCCGCGATGCTGGATGGAACTTCACTGTAGTGATCCATCTGCATCATGTAGTTTCCACGGCCCTGTGTATTTGACCTCAGGTCCGTAGCGTAGCCGAACATCTGCGAGAGAGGTACGAATGCACGAATGACAACGGCATTTCCTCTTTCTTCCTGGTCATTGATATGACCGCGTCTCTTGGTGATATCACCCATGACGGTTCCCAGATATTCGATAGGGACAGTAACTTCGACATCCATGATCGGTTCAAGAATGACCGGATCGCATTTCTTGGCGGCTTCCCGAAGTGCCAGACTGGCTGCTGTCTTGAAGGCCATCTCTGAAGAGTCGACTTCATGAGCGGATCCGTCAAACAGCGTTGCCTTGATGTCTACAACCGGATAACCGGCGATCAGACCGTTTTCCAGAGCGGCTTTTACGCCTTCCTGGGTCGGTTTGATATATTCTTTCGGGACAGTTCCGCCGACAACGGCGTCAACGAATTCAAATCCTTTACCGGTTTCGTTCGGTTCGAAGCGGATCCATACATGACCATACTGACCGTGACCGCCGGACTGTCTGACAAATCTGCCTTCACAGTCGGCCGCTTTCCGGATCGTCTCGCGGTAGGCTACCTGCGGCTTGCCAACATTGCATTCTACCTTGAATTCCCGTTTCATACGGTCAACGATGATATCCAGATGAAGCTCACCCATGCCGGCAATGATCGTCTGACCCGTTTCCTCATCCGTATAGGTCTTGAACGTCGGATCTTCTTCCGCCAGTTTAGCAAGTGCAGCATCCATTTTCTCGGAATCGGCTTTCGTCTTCGGTTCAACCGACATCTGAATGACCGGTTCAGGGAAGATCATCGATTCCAGGATGATCGGATGCTTGTCGTCACACAGCGTATCGCCTGTCGTCGTATTCTTTAATCCTACGGCTGCGGCGATGTCACCGGCATCCACTTCATCAATATCGGCACGGTGATTCGCATGCATCTGCAGGATCCTGCCGAGTCTCTCCTTTGTATCCTTGCTGGCATTCAGCACATAGCTTCCTGCCTTGGCTACGCCGGAATAGACGCGGAAATAGGTAAGTCTGCCGACAAATGGATCGGTCATGACCTTAAAGGCCAGTGCAGCAAATGGTTCTTCGTCGCTGGCGTGCCGGATCGCTTCTTCGCCGAAGCGGTTCACTCCTTTGATGGAAGGAACATCTAGCGGGGAAGGGAGGTATTCAACGACTGCATCAAGCAGAAGCTGTATTCCCTTGTTCTTGTATGCGGATCCGCACAGTACCGGGAAGAATTCGGCTGATATGACCGCTTTTCTGATCGCCTGTTTGATCATGGCTACATCCGGGTCTTCTCCGTTCAGGAAAACTTCCATCAGTTCATCGTCATAATCACACAGTTTCTCGATCAGTTCACTTCTCAGTACTTCTGCTTCATCAACATACTGATCTTCAATATCCATCTCCTTAATATCAGTTCCCTGATCATTCGGATAGATATACTGTCTTCTTTCTACCAGATCGATGATCCCGCGGAAAGTGTTTTCAGCGCCGATCGGCATCTGTATTGCCGCCGCATTGGCAGCCAGCTTATCTCCGATCGATTTCACGGACATCATGAAGTCCGCACCGGTCGCATCCATTTTGTTTGCGAATACGATCCTGGGAACGCCATAGGTCGATGCCTGTCTCCATACTGTTTCCGTCTGCGGTTCAACACCGGCCTTGGAATCCAGTACGGTAACGGCACCATCCAGCACTCTCAAGGATCTCTCGACTTCTACCGTGAAGTCGACGTGACCCGGTGTATCGATGATGTTGATCCTGGTAGCCGGAAGCTGTGATTTCGATCCGTGCCAGAAGGTCGTTGTTGCAGCCGAGGTGATTGTAATGCCTCTCTCCTGTTCCTGCTCCATCCAGTCCATCTGGCTCGCACCGTCGTGTGTTTCACCGATCTTGTGTGTTTTGCCGGTAAAGAAAAGGAATCTCTCCGTACAGGTCGTCTTGCCTGCATCGATATGCGCCATGATGCCAATATTTCTTGTATTGTCTAAAGTATATTGACGTGCCATAACGTATTTCCTCCTTTCTTATTACCAGCGGTAATGTGCAAATGCTTTGTTGGCTTCTGCCATCTTGTGCGTATCGTCTTTCTTCTTGACAGACTGACCTACGCCGTTAGAAGCGTCAATGATCTCGGCAGCGAGTCTCTGTTCCATTGTCTTCTCTGATCTTAACCTGGAATAGTTCACGATCCATCTTAAGCCTAATGTGAGTCTTCTCTCATCAGATACTTCAACAGGAACCTGATAGTTCGCACCGCCGACTCTTCTTAATTTCAGTTCCAGTTCAGGCATGACGTTGTCCAGTGCTTTTTCAAACACTTCCATCGGCTGCTGACCGGTTTTCTTTTCTACGATATCGAATGCATTATATAGAATGTTCTGTGCAACACCTTTTTTACCATCTAACATGATCTTGTTGATTAAACGTGTCACAAGCTTGGAATTGTAGATCGGATCTACTAATACATCTCGTTTCGCAATATGTCCTTTTCTTGGCATTTTTAATCTCCTTTCATGTTTTACTTAGGTTTCTTTGCACCGTACAGTGAACGGCCCTGCATTCTGTTGTCTACGCCGGCACAGTCCAGAGTACCTCTGATGATGTGATAACGTACACCTGGGAGGTCCTTAACACGTCCGCCACGGATCATGACAACCGAGTGTTCCTGCAGGTTGTGTCCGATACCAGGGATATAAGCTGTAACTTCCATACCGTTTGACAGACGGACACGGGCATACTTTCTTAAAGCCGAGTTTGGCTTCTTCGGAGTCATCGTACCGACACGGGTACATACGCCTCTTTTCTGTGGAGAAGACAAATTGATCGGACGGTTCTTTAATGAGTTATAAGCTTTGTTAAGAGCCGGAGCCTTTGACTTGTAAGTTCTCGCAGTTCTGCCTTTTCTAACTAACTGATTAATTGTTGGCATTTCATTTCTCCTTTCTTCTTTATCATGCACACTTTTACAGGTGTGCCAATCTACTGACTTATATATAGATCCTTTCGGATCTGATCAGCCTTTTTATCTTAACAGAATAGAATCCTGAAATCAAGCAAAAACGTACATTTTTAGCTGTTTTTTTAATTTCACGGACTCAGTCGTGCCATAATGTTATTTTACGCGAATAAAGCGCCTGTGTCATCTCTTTGTTCTATAATGGAATCAGAGGAAAAGGAACAATCCATATGATACAGCACGAAATTACCACAAAACATCCCTTGCTGGATGAGAAGGGGCATTTGATTGAGCCGGGTTATGCAAAAAGTCTGATTTTGGATTATGACCGAAACAAGATCAAGGCACCGTCTTTGCGGATCAAGGAATGGGACTACTATTTGATCTACAACAAGGATTATGCGGTCGCTTTGACGGTCGACGATAATTCCTACATGGCACTGGATTCCATATCCCTGATCGATTTCAGGATCCCGTGGGAACATACCAATTCGCCGATGAAGCTCATGACTCTAGGAAAACGCAATTTCCCATCCTCCTCCGTTACCGGTGACGTGAAAGGGGAAGGAAAGGGATACCGGATCGAATTTCTCAACAAGGGAGACAGAAGGATCCTGAACTTCCATATGGAGAATTTCATGGATGGCAAACCGATCGAAGGATCGATCACTTTATACAGCGAACCATCCGAGTCCATGGTTATCGTGACTCCCTACAAAGAAAGTAAAGTCCACTTCTACTACAACCAGAAAATCAACTGTATGCCTGCGGAGGGAAAAGCTGTTTTTGACGGAAAAGAATATCGGTTTGACAGGGAAAACAGCTTCGGTACGCTGGACTGGGGCAGAGGCGTCTGGACCTACAAGAATACCTGGTACTGGGGTTCGGCTTCCGGTATAGCAGATGGGCATAAGTTCGGTTTCAACATCGGCTACGGTTTCGGAGATACTTCTGCTGCCAGCGAGAATATGCTGTTCTATGACGAGAAGGCGCATAAGCTCTCCCAAGTCACTTTCAACATCCCGGTAAAAGACGGAAAAGACGATTTCATGAGTCCATGGACTTTCAGTTCCGATGACGGACGTTTTGAAATGGACTTCAAGCCGGTTCTGGACCGGACATCCAATACGGATTTCGTGATCCTTGGTTCCGACCAGCATCAGGTCTTCGGGAAATTCAGCGGGGCCTGTATTCTGGATGATGGAACAAAGATCAAGATCAAGGACTTCATGGGCTTTGCGGAGAAGGTAAGCAACAAGTGGTAAAGAAAAAGGAGGATGTTCCTCCTTTTTGATTTTAATCTGCCAGCGATCCGAACGGATCCCATGGATCCAGCAGGACCGGTTTCTTTTTTGCTGCCACCAGCTGTTTCTTGTTCAGATACTTCCGGTTGACGACTGCTTCATAAACATATTTATCGAACCAGGTATCGGAGCAGATGAAGTAGCCCTTGTTGGCGACCTTGTCACCCCAGGAGTTTTCGATCTTCCAGCGGGTCGGTTTATTTTTTACCAGATTTACACCGGTCAGAACCATAGCGTGGTTCATCGCCGACTGTCTGGCATCCAGCATGTCCGCTTTGGACATATCAAGATGCATGTCAAAGGTGTTTTCATAATCGTAGCTTTGATCATCCCACAGGCCGGAATTGCGGTCTCCGTTCTTGCCACAGTCACAGCCAAACCAGACGATCTCGCCGTCTTTCAACTGTTTCAGGATCAGATCCTTAAAGTCCTTCATCGGCAGATTCAGAAAAAAGACCTTGTTTTCCGTTTCTGCAACATTTCCGAGATACTTGACCGTATAAGTCTGATAGAACGGTTTGTCTTCCGTAGGACCGTTGATAATGCCGACATACTCGTCGAGGTCGATTTTCAGATAATCCCGGTAAAGCTGTAAAGGCGTTACATCATGATATGCGTGATATTTTCCTTTTTCGTCGTAGTATTCAAATGTGAAAGATTTTGGCGGGATGCCGAAGCAGTCGCACAGCAGGCCGTAGCATTCCTTCAGACATTCTTTTTTTGCTGCATCGATCTGATCCTTGTCCAGTTTACGGATGTCAGCCGCGAATTTCCTCAGTCTGGTATTGATGATCCCGTTCATCGGATAAGTGTGAGAGGACTGATATGTTTCCGGCATTGCCGTCTTTGGACATAAACCGTATTTCTTGACCAGTGCAACCATCATATCCCACTGGCCTCCGTCACCGATCGCCGTCTGCAGCAAATAGCGCATCGTTTCGCTTCCCATCGGTGCATCCGCTTCCGCAATCATGCATTCCAGGAAATAATTGATCTTTTCCAGTTTATCGTAGAAAGCCAGATAGTTCTGGGAGAACTCGAACTGATCTTTAATCTTGTATTTTTTTGCCATCATTTCTCTTAATATCGTCAAAGAAGAAAACAGCCAGCATCTTCCGGAACGCATCTGGTCGTTGACCGGCAGTGTCTTGATATCGATCGAGAAGAAATTCGGATTTGCCGTTTTTCCTTCCATTCTTCTGGAAATAAGAGACAGATCATTCTCGGTTAGGGCGTTTCTGACAACTCTGGCTTTTTCGTTTTTCTGATATTGGTCAGAGAACTCTTTCAGCATCTTTTCTGATATTCCGTTAAACTTGCTCATAAGCATTCCCTCTTTTCTATCAATAATATAACACCATCATTTCAGGAATGAAAAACATATAAGATTTCTTATGGATAAAGGTATAATTTTAGTATGGAAGAAAAGCTCTTTAAACTGGTATCCGAATATCAGCCTACCGGAGATCAGCCGGAGGCGATCGATGCCCTGGTAAAAGGATTAAACGAAGGCAAACATGAACAGGTCCTGCTTGGCGCTACCGGCACAGGCAAGACTTTTACGATCGCCAACGTGATACAGAAAGTAAACAAGCCGACCCTGGTCTTCGCCCATAACAAGACCCTTGCCGGACAGCTTTATTCCGAATTTAAGGCGCTGTTTCCGGAAAATGCCGTAGAGTATTTCATCTCCAACTTCGACTTCTATCAGCCGGAAGCATATATGCCTAAGACCGATACTTATATTGAAAAGAATGCCGTGACAAACGATGAAATCGACATGTTACGGATGTCGGCATACAACTCTCTGCTGGAAAGAAGAGATGTCATCGTCGTTGCATCGGTTGCCTGTATCTATGCCGGAAGCAATCCTGAAGATTACAAAGAAATGTTTTTTTCTCTAAAAACCGGAGAAATCATCGACCGTCAGGAACTGATCAAGAGACTGATCGTGATGCAGTATCAGCGTAATGACATGGATAAATTAAGAGGCACTTTTTCGGTAAAAGGGGATGTCATTGAAGTCTGTCCGGGACATACCGACAAATTCATCATCCGCATTGAAATGTTCGATGATGAGATTGAAAGGATCACCGAGATCGATCCCGTTACAAAAACCGTCCTGAACGGCTATACCGTTTATTCATTCTTTCCGGCTTCGGGATATGCCAGAAATCAGGCAGATATCAATATCGCCTGTGACAATATCGAGAAAGAGCTGGAGGAAAGACTGGCTTACTTTAAAGAAAAAGGCAAGCCGCTGGAATATGAAAGACTGGAACAGCGCTGCCGCTATGATATTGAAGCCTTAAGAGAAATGGGCATGTGTTCCGGAATCGAAAACTATGCGATGCATATCGACCACCGTGTGCCGGGACAGAGGCCTTACAATCTGTTCGATTATTTCGGGGATGATTTCCTGATCGTCGTCGACGAGTCACATGTCTCTTTGCCGCAGATTAGAGGCATGTACAACGGCGATCATCAAAGAAAGCTGACTCTGGTCGAATACGGTTTCCGTCTTCCTAGTGCACTGGAAAACCGCCCGATGACCTTTGAGGAGTGGGAAGAGCTTCCTGCTCCGCGGATCTACATGTCTGCCACACCGGGGGATTATGAACTGGAAAGAGCGGGAAAACCGATTGAACAGCTGATCCGTCCAACCGGACTGATCGACCCTTTGGTTGAGGTCAGAAAGACCAGCGGACAGATCGACGACCTGATGGAAGAAATCCGAAATAATATTGAAAAGAAAGAAAGAACGCTGGTTACGACTCTTACCGTTAAGATGGCTGAAGATCTGACCGATTACTTCAAGAAACAGAATTTTAAAGTCGCTTATCTGCATCATGAAACCAAGACTCTGGAAAGAAGCGAGATCATTCATGATTTAAGAAGCGGAAAATATGATGTACTGGTTGGCATTAACCTTTTAAGAGAAGGCCTGGATATACCGGAAGTATCGCTGATCGCCATTCTGGATGCGGATAAGGAAGGATTTTTGCGAAGTTCCCGTTCTTTGATCCAGACGATCGGCAGAGCAGCCAGAAACGTTAACGGAAGGGTCATCATGTATGCGGATATGATCACGGATTCGATGAAGACAGCAATCGATGAAACCAACCGCAGACGAAGCATCCAGAGCCGATACAACGAGGAACATCATATCATTCCTAGGAGCATTGTTAAAGAGCTCAACGAGGTTATTCATTCCAAAGAAACCAAGGAAATGGCCGATAAGTATCGCAAGAAACACAGACACAGCAAGGCTGAGAAAGAAAGAATGATGGCTTCGATTGAAGCGGAGATGAGACAGGCGGCAAAACAGTTGAATTTTGAAAGAGCGGCGGAATTAAGGGATATCCTGTATGAACTTAGAGATGAAGACTAACATGAAGAGACTGCTTGTAACAGTAAGCGGGATCCTGCTTCTGGGCTCCGGCATAGGACTGGCAACGGCGGCAGAGATCGGCAGCGACTGCATGGCGAGTTTCTGCGAAGCTCTTTCAGAGAGACTTGGTTTCATTACGATCGGTCAGCTGACAGCGGTCCTGGAGCTGTGCATGCTTATGTTTGCTTTTGTCATGGACCGGGAAACCGTAGGTATCGGTTCCTTGCTTTCAATGCTGCTGATTCAGTTTCCGGTTGATTTTGTCTATCAGTCGGTTCCAAGGACAGAAAATAATGTTATCTGCATCCTTTATGTTCTTGCCGGTATTGTTCTGATCTCTGCCGGTGCAGAGCTGATCGTACATGCCGAACTCGGTATGGGCTCCTATGAAGCTTTTATTTATTCTTTTGTCTATCGTAAAGGATGGAAGTTCTCAAACGTAAAATACGCCTGTGATTCCATCTTTCTTCTGTTGACTGTCCTGTTGCATGGACATGTGGGAGTCGGAACTATACTGACTTATCTGTTGATTCCAAAATGCATGGAATCTGCTTCCATACTGATCCGAAAGATCCGATTTGAATAAGATACACCATAGAAAGTGGTATATAATGAAACTATGAAAAGACTGATACTTATCAGCGGCATTTCCGGTGCCGGAAAGACGACAGCATCCAATATTCTGGAAGATATGGGTTTTACCTGTATCGACCAGTATCCCGTAGAACTGCTACCTGATCTGATCGATCTGATCAAGAACGATAATTCTTTGAAATACGACAAGGTCGCTCTAACGATCGGTCTGACGGATCTGGAGAAGTTCTCCAATCTTTTGGGTAATACAGATTTTGATGCCAAACTGATTCTTCTGGACGCAAGTAAGGATGCGATCATCAACCGTTACAAGTTTTCCCGTAGAGTTCATCCTTTAGTGATTTCCAATGCAGCATCCACTGTAGAAGAAGCCGTTGAGATCGAAAAAGGCATTATCAGTAAATTCAAAAAAAGAAATATCCACATTATTGATACAACTAATTTAAACGCAAAACAGCACAAGGCTCTTCTGGACAAGATCCTGAACTATTCCGACTTCAACAATCTGGCAATTACATTTGAATCTTTCGGTTTCAAAAACGGCGTGCCGGATGACGCCGACGTCGTGCTGGATGTACGTATGCTGGATAATCCGTTCTATGTTGAGAAACTTAAAAACAAGACCGGCAACGATAAACCTGTTCGGGATTATGTACTGAACTCTGCAACGACGCAGAAATACATCAAAAAGACCCTCGATTATCTTGATTTCATGTTTAAAGCCTATGACAACGAAGAAAAGAGACATCTGACCATCTGCATTGGCTGTACCGGCGGTCAGCATCGAAGTGTTACGATAACCAATTACCTTTATGAACACTACAAAGAAAAATACATGTGCTATCTGGCACATCGGGAACTGAAATGAAAAATATCGTAGCGATCGGCGGCGGTCACGGCTTATCGACTATTCTGCAGGGAATCAGAGATATTGATGATATTCAGATCTCAGCTATTGTTACTGTTGCGGATGACGGAGGTTCGACCGGACGTTTAAGAAAAAGGTATACGATCCCGGCTATGGGTGATATCCGCAATGTACTTGTGGCTCTTTCAGACAGTGAACCCCTGCTGCATGAACTGATGAACTACCGTTTCGAAGGCGAAGACAACATGGATATTGCCGGACACTCTTTAGGCAATCTGATCCTGACCGCCTTGACAAACATGACCGGTTCTTTTAATGAATCCATCCGGATCGCTTCAGATCTGTTGAAAGTAAAAGGAAAGATCATCCCTTCGACCCTACAGTCCGTCACGCTGTTTGCGATGATGGATGACGATACGATCGTCAAGGGAGAAGCAAATATTCCAAGCCTTATCCATAATATCGAGAGAGTCTTTTATGATGTTCCGGTCCATGCCAACCGGGAAGCGGTCGATGCCATTGAAAAAGCCGATTTGATCCTTTATGGGATCGGTTCCTTGTATACCTCTATCTTGCCGAATACGATCATTAAAGGGATCAATGATGCCTTGCATGCCAGCAAAGCCAAAAAGATCTATTTCGCCAACTGCATGACCCAGTCCAATGAAACCTACAATTACGACATGAAGAAACATCTTGACGCCTTTGCGAAACATAACACCGATGTGGACATGGTCATCATGCATAACGACAGGATCCCGGAGAAGATCCTTTACCGTTATGCACAACAGAATTCCATTGAGGTCAAAGACAACGGCGATACCGGTCTGGAGATCAGAAAATACAGTCTATTGAAGTTTGACAATGATCTGGTTAGACATGATTCGAAGAAGATCAAAACAGTACTGGAGAGTCTTCTGTAATGTCATTCACAACGCAGATCCGGCAGGAGATCGCAGCCAGAGAGTTGGAAAAACACTGTCAGAAAGCCCAATTAAGCGCATTGATTCAGTTGACCAGTTCTTTGACCATTTTAAAGGGAAAGATGGGGCTGATCATCCGAAGTGAAAATCCGACGACATCCAGAAGGATCGTCTTTTTGCTGAAGGAACTGTACGATGTGCAGACGGAATTGACAGCCGTCCGTAAGACAAATCTGAAAAAAAACAATATTTATACCATTGAAATAACCGATGACTGCAGACCGATACTGGAAGATCTGGGTCTATACAATCAGAAGGGGCTTCAGAATCATCCGACCTATGAGATCGTCATGCGAAACTGCTGCACTGGTGCCTATCTGGCCGGAGCCTTTTTGGCTTACGGCTCATGCAACGATCCGCAGAATGCCAATTATCATCTGGAGATTTCTCTTTCTGATATTGAAAATGCCAACTTCATAGTCAAACTGATCTCCCGTTATGATATTCAGGCCAAAATTGTCAAAAGGCGCAGCCGATATATTGTTTATCTGAAGAAAGCCGATTATGTTTCCGGTTTTCTGGCCTTGATCGGAGCCCATGAAGCGATGATGCGTTTTGAAGATGAAAGAATCGGCAGAGACTTAAAGAACTCGATCAGCCGTATTGACAACTGTGAGATCGCCAACGAATACAAAACGATACGGGCGGCACAGAAACAGGTCGCCTACATGCAGAAAATCAAGGATTTTGGAAAATATGAAAAGCTTTCTGAAAAGCTACGGAATGTCATAGATATTCGGCTGAAATATCAAGAAAGTTCTTTGCTGGAACTGTGCGATGCCTATCAGAAAGCCTATGGGGATGTCATCTCGAAGTCAGGAATGAAACATCGTCTGAATAAACTGGAAAACATAGCTGAAAGTCTGGAGGATTGATCAATGAAAGTCGTACTTATTACCGGAGCGTCCAGCGGCATCGGAAAAGAACTTGCCAAACAGTTTGCTGCTCATGATTATGATCTTGTGCTGACTGCCAGAAGAGAAAGTCTGTTGAAAGAACTGTGTGAAGAACTGGAAAGAGATTATCAGATCGAAGCGGATTATTTTGCCTGCGATCTGGCCGATGATCCGAAGTCTGTTTACGATTTCTGCAAGGCAAAAGGTTATACGGTAACGGTTCTAGTAAACAATGCCGGCTTCGGCGATTATGGCAGATTTGATGATTCCGATCTGGAGAAAGATCTTGACATGATCGAGCTGAATAATAAAGCGCTTGTCGCTTTGACTTATTACTGTCTGGAAGACATGAAGAAACAGGGTTACGGTCACATTTTAAACACCGGTTCTGTCGCTTCTTTCATTCCCGGACCGTATATGGCCGTATACTATGCGACAAAGGCTTTTGTCATGAGTTTCTCCATGGCATTAAGAGAAGAACTCAGAAAAGAAAACATCCGCGTTTCTGTTCTCTGTCCGGCTCCGACAAAGTCCGCCTTCTGGGAAGTCGCCAACGGCGAGACAACGGCTGTTTACGACAATATCTTTGCCAGAAGCTGTGAAGATGCTGCAAAGACGGGCTATGAATTATTTGAAAAAAATAAAGCCTATGCCATCGACGGCAGAGTATATCGGATCATGATCGGTGCAGCCAGACTGATGCCGATTGAACTGGCGGCCAGGGCTGTAGGTTTTATTCAGTCAAAAACAAAACGGAAGAGCTGATTACTTCCGGTATACATCAATCAGAAAGGCGAAACTGATTTCCAGTTCATCGACATTCTGTAGTTTTTCTTTATCTCTCTGTGAAGTCGTATTGTAATAGGGCGTCATCATAAACAGATTTCGGATGTCCTGTCCTACGACTTTTTCTTTTTTTCTGATCGGGATTTCCTGAAGCAGCTTTAGTCCATCAATCTCAGGGATTTCTGTTTCATTCAGATAAGGTTCATCATAAAGCAGCTGTTTCAGCTCAATCAGATGATCCCGGTCCGGTCTGACCAGAAGGAAGATCCCGTTCTTTTTCAGCAGACGTACGATCTCTTCTTTTGCTAGCGGTGCAAAGATCGTCAGCACCTTGTCTGCACAGCTGTCCGCAAGAGGATTATGAAAGATCGAATTCAAGAGATATAATGTCGACTTATCGTGTTTTGAAGCGTACTTCAGCCCGGTCTTGCTTAGGTCGATCCCGACCTTGTCCTTGCATTTGAAATAGGAGGTGTAATAGCCCTCCCCACAGGCCAGATCGATCAGTGTATCTTCTTCATTCAGCAACGTATCTACTTCTTCTCTTAAGAAAGAATAGTACCCCTGATTCAGAAAATCTCTTCTGGCTCTGATCATCTGCGGATTATCCCCGGTATTCTGCGAATTATGCATGTTCAGATTCAGGTATCCCTCTTTTGCCAGATCAAAACTGTGCCTGTTTTCGCACTGATAAATGTTTCCCTTTCTCATCAGCAGATTTTTACATACCGGACACAAGATATTCATAAATCTATTGTAAATTATGTTGTAGAATAAAGATATGAAAAAAGGCTTATTAATCGTATTCAGCGGGTTGAGCGGCGTAGGCAAGGGAACCATCCTGAAACAGCTTATGCCGATGGAAGATCTTAATCTTGCGTATTCCGTTTCCATGACTACCAGAGCTCCGCGTGAAGGAGAGATTGAAGGTGTCCACTATTTTTTCGTCACCAAGAAACGCTTCATGGAAGCCATTCGGAACGGAGAACTTTTGGAGCATGCCCGGTTTGTCGGCAATGATTACGGTACACCGAAAGACTATGTTGAAAAGATGCGGGAAGAAGGTAAGAATGTCATTCTCGAAATCGAAATCAAGGGTGCCAGACAGATCATGAAGAAATGTCCGGATGCCTTAAGTATCTATATTGTTCCGCCATCAATTGAGGAACTGGAAAGAAGACTTAGAGAGAGAAATTCGGAAGATGAAGAGACGATCATGAAGAGGATCTCCAAGGCCAGGAAGGAAATGAAGGATACGGAATTCTATGAACATGTCGTATGTAATGATGTTCTGGAAAAGGCAGTCCAGGAAGTCAGAGAGATCATTCTGAATGAGATGAATCGCTGATTCCGTTTCTATAGCGATGAAAGAAAAGCTTTTGACAAAAAAGAACACTGCCATGCTTCATGGTATGGCTATCCTGATGATGATTTATCATCATCTTTTTATCAGTGGCAATACGTGGTATAAAACTGCAGGTACTTCCTTTTTTGACATTCTGGATCCGTTTAATTTCGGACGTGCCGATACGGCACAGCTGACTTTTGCCTGGTTCTGCAAGATTTGCGTTGCCGTCTATGCATTCACCTCGGGATATGCTATGTACATTCAGCTAAACAGAAGATGTGCAGAAAAAATCAGTCTGAAACAGATGTACGCATACTGCGGGAAACGTCTGTGGAATTTCTACAAGAAGTTTCTACTCTGTTTCCTGTTCTTTATCACCTATGACTATTTAGCCGGTAATCCGCACGGTTTTGACTATTCTCCATGGAACTATCTGCTGAATCTTCTGGGTATCCGGGCAACTTTTAACGGTACATGGTGGTACATTCTGGTCTATTACTGCATGATTCTGATCTCGCCTATTGTCTATGTGCTGCTAAACAGAATGAAGCTGAAACATTACCTGATTGCGGCAGTTCTGTTTATCGCCTCCTTCGGAGCGGCTTTTCTATCCGGAAATCTGATCACTTACTTCAAGACAATAAGTGTTTTTATTCAACATTACATCGTGATGTATCTGATTATATTTATGGAAGGAATGTTCTGCGGGAAATACCCGATCCTGGATTTCATATCTTCCAAACTGAATGCCCTGACTTCTTTGTTACTATTCATGCTGACCTTTGTTGCCAGAGTAATGTTGATCAGAGCGCCCAGCGATTCCCTCTTTGATCTGGTGCTGATCGTTCCTTTCATCATCAGTGTTACCAGACTGCTCAGCTATACAAAAAGACTGAAGGGGGCTTTATCCTATATCGGCCGCTATTCTTCTTTCATGTGGTACTCTCATGCCTATTTTTATTCTTATCTGTTCTTTAATCTGGTCATGAAAAGCGATTTGTCCATCCTGGTTTATCTGCAGGTAACGCTTTATTCCCTGGCAACATCCATCGTCTTTGATACGATCGAAAGCTTGCTGGATTCTTTATTCAAGGATAAATCCGTATAGAAAACAAAATCCCGGATCAAAAGCAAAATAGAAAAATAAAAAAAGTGCCCGTCAAGGACACTTTTTTATTCACGATTATCTGTTGTAATACTCGATAACAAGCAGTTCGTTGATTTCCTGGTTCAGTTCTTTTCTTTCCGGAAGTCTGACATACTTGCCTTTGCGGGCTTCTTTGTCAACTTCTACGAAATCCTTGAAAGAAACAGCGGCTTCAAGAGACTCGGCAACGAACGGATTGTTCCTGTAGTTCTCTTTGATTTCGATCGTTGAACCCGGCTTGACCTGGCAGGAAGGAATATCCACTTTCTTGCCGTTGACCAGCACATGACCGTGAGAGACGATCTGTCTTGCCTGTTTTCTGGTACTCGCAAATCCCATGCGGTATACCAGGTTGTCCAGTCTTGATTCCAGCATGACAAACAGGTTTGTACCGGTGACACCTTTCTTCTTGACGGCTTTAACGAAAGTATTGTAGAACTGCTTTTCGCTTAAACCGTACATGTGTCTCAGTTTCTGTTTTTCTGCCTTCTGCAGACCGTAGTTAGACTGCTTAACGCGTCTGGTTGGGGAACCGTGCATTCCCGGAATGTAAGGTCTCTTTGTCAGTTCTTCACCGGTTTCCAGAACCGAGAAGTTCAGACGTCTGGAGATTCTCCAAGTAGGACCTGTGTTTCTTGCCATAAGTTTTCTCCTCCTTAAGTAAGTACAGGTGTAAATCATTACCAGGTGTGTCCGTATTCGACTTTCATTCATAGCGCTGAACTACTGGTCTCCGTTTGGTACTGACGCATGACTGATAACTTTACATGCTGCTATAAAATTTATGTGCTTCATTATTATCCCAAATCAAACCCGGTAAGTCAATTGAAAAATGCCTGTTTTAATAGTAAAATGAACCTGTATGGACAAGAAAATGATATACATCATAGCCGGTGCTGCTGCAGCACTGATCCTGCTTATTTCCATCGTCGTCGCTGTCAGAAGATCGCAGAAGAAGAAACTGAAGAAACAGCTTGATGATCTTTATGTCCGTTTTAATGCACTTAAGACCGTTCCTTTAGCCTTCAAACTAAACAAAGCCCAGACCATGGCAAAACGCAACGAAGAAACTGCCGCTTCTGTTCAGAAATACTATACTCGTTATGAAGATGTTGAGAAACACATCTCTCAGGTTCAGGATCTGTTGAATGATGTGGAAGACAGACTGAATATCAGCAGCCGTAAAGAAGCTCTGGAATCGCTCCGGATCGCTTCTGAAAACATGGACGACTGCGAAAAAGAAGTCAAGAAGATCGACGAGTTCCTGGAGGAATTTTCGAAGAAAGAAAACGAGCAACGGGAATACTCTTCAGGTCTGAAAGAAAAATACCGCGTCGTAAAGACGACGATCAACAAGAATTCCCAGCTTCTTTCCATCGCTTATGACGGCTTTGTGAACAGGCTTGAAGAATGTGAAAAGCTCTTTTCTTCCTCGGAAGAAGCAATGTACGCTTCGGATTACGGTTCCGCTCAGGCTGATCTGGAAAAGATCGAAGGAATGCTGGAAGACATCAAGAATACGGCCAATGCCGTTCCGAAACTGATCAAGGACGTCAAAGGCGTTCTGCCTTTGATGTTAGATGAAACCAAGAGAGAAACGGCTTTAACCAGACAAAGAGGGGTCTATATCGATCATCTGGATGTCGACAACAGACTGAAACAGATCGAAGACAATCTGAATGCCGATATCAAAAATATCATGCTGGCGCAGACCGAAGGCGTAAAAGAGGATACCGAGAACTCTAAGAATATTCTGAACGAACTGAACGAAAGTCTGGCTGCCGAGAATCATTCTTTTAAACAGGCGAGAGAAACCAATGATAAAGCTTATGAGCATATCCTGGACATGGAGAAGGTTGAAAACTATGTCCGGATCGCCTACGACAAGGATTCTGCCCGGTTTGGACTGGAGGATTTGAAAGAGTTCCTCAAACAGAAAAGAGAGAATATCGAAAAATACAAAAAAGAATATGGCGTCATCAGCGGCGATCTGGGCAGCAGTGACAGGCCTGCTTCTGAACTGCTGGAAGAAGCGGAGAAGCTCTCCGGTGACGTTGAAGCGGACATGAAATCGCTCTATTCCTATAAGACGATGATCGATAAGACGACAGACGGAGAAACAAGAGCTTTGAGTCAGCTGACGAAACTGCAGCTGGTCGTTTCGGAAGTGGAGACCAAACTGGCGGAGTATTCACTTCCTACGATCGATGAATCTTATAAAGATGATCTTTCCAAGGCGCGTGGTTATATTCAGCAGCTGAAAGAAATGACTTCTCAGATCCCGATCAATATCGATGAACTCAACAGCCTGCTCAATCAGGCGATCGACTTCATATACCGTTTCTATAACAACATCAACAATATCGTGGGCATGAGCATCATGGTGGAAAATGCCATTGTTTTTGGAAACAAATACCGTTCCACCTATCCGGAGATCGATAGAGAACTTTCCAAGGCGGAGTTCCAGTATCTGAATGGCGAATATACCAAGGCGCTTAAAACGGCCATTTCCTGCATGGAAACGCTATTTCCGGAAAACGCCGATGAAAAGATCATGGAGAATTCTTGATGAAAGTATATCTTGATGCCGTTTCTACTACTTCACTTCATCCGGAAGTGAAAGAGACCTACAAGAAACTGCTGGATGACTATTACTGTAATAGCGACGCATTATACGACGATGGCGTCGTTATTTATGATATGCAGGAAAAAGCCAGAGAGATCCTTTGTTCACTGCTGGGTCTAAGGAAAAACGAACTGATTTTTACTTCCGGTGCTTCGGAGGCCAATTCCTTGGCGATCAAAGGTTTCTCTCTGAAACATCCCGAAAGGAAACATCTGATCACTTCGATCTATGAACATTCCTCCGTCTATAATTCTTTTAAACAGCTGGAAGAAAATTTCGGATATCAGGTGACTTATCTCTATCCGGACGCAGATGGGCATATCCTTCCGGAACAGGTTTCAGCCGCTCTTCGTGATAATACGTCACTTGTTTCTATCATGGCCGTAAACAACGAGATCGGAGCGGTCAACGACATTGCCGCTATCGCAGCAGTCGTCAAAAAACACCGCGGAACCTGTTTTCACAGCGATATTACCCAGGCGCTGGGGAAGATCGATCTTGACCTGCATCAGGTGGAAATGGCGTCTTTTTCCGCCCACAAGATCCATGGTCTGAAAGGAAGCGGAGCACTGGTCAAAAAGGAACATATCGACCTGCTTCCGATCATTTCCGGCGGTCAGCAGGAGTTCTCATTAAGAGGAGGGACTTCCAATGCCTTGACGAACATCGTTCTTGCCAAGACACTAAGAATCGCCCTGGAAGAGAAAGAAAAACACCATAGTAAACTTGTTCATCTCCATGACCTTCTTCTGGAAGAACTAAAAGATACTGTTAAAGTTAATTACGAAGGAGGCCTGGTTTCTTTGATCAATATTTCTACGCCGATTCCTTCTGAAGTGCTATTAAATGCATTAAATACCAAAGGCATCATGGTGTCATCAAAGTCGACCTGCGGTTCAAGAGAAAACGAACCGAACAGGACGCTTCGAAGCATGCATATTGATGAAGACCATTCGATTAGAGTATCATTCGACTATACCAATACCGAAGAAGAAGTGCAGTATTTTACCCGCTGCCTGAAGGAGATCCTTAAACAGTATGTCTGAATTATCATATGACCATATTGTCGTTCGTTATGGTGAGCTTTCTACCAAGGGAAAAAACCGGAAAGAGTTTACCAGAAGACTGACCCAGAACATCCGCAACAGACTGAAAGACTATCCGTCCCTTACCTATAACATGCTACACGATGGACTGTTTATCAAGCTGAACGGAGAAAATTACGAACAGATCCGGAATGATCTGAAAGATGTTTTCGGCTACAGTTATTTTGCCGGCGCTGTGAGAGTTGGAAAAGATCTGGACGAAGTAAAGAAAACGACATTGCTGATGGCACAGAAAAACAATACTGTTCGTACATTCAAAGTCGCTACAAAAAGGCATGACGAGTCTTTTCCGTACCGTTCCGACGATATCAACAGAGCGGTTGCCGGGAATATCCTGCATAACACGGATCTGCTGGTTGATGTCCACAAACCTGATTTGATGATATATGTTTCCGTAGACCGGGATTTCATTTATGTGATGGATGAAAAGGTAAAGGGTCCGGGCGGCTATCCGACCGGAATCAACGGTACGGCTATGGTAATGATGTCGGGTGGCATCGATTCACCGGTAGCGGCCTATCTGACAATGAAAAGGGGTTTGAAGATCGAATGTATCCATTTCGCTTCAGAACCGTATACCTCCAGACAGGCCCTGGAAAAAGTGTTGACTCTGGCCAGAAAGCTATCCGTTTCCCAGGAAGAAATCAATGTTCATATTATCCCGTTCACGAAACTGCAGCTGGCGATCTATAAGAATGCGGATGAACCGTACTGTATTACGATCATGCGCAGAATGATGTACCGGATCGCCGACCGGATCTGTAAGGAAAGAAAGATCGGGGTCATCACTAACGGCGAATCGATCGGCCAGGTCGCATCGCAGACGCCGGAATCGATCTGTGTGATCGGCAAAGTGGCTGATACTCTGATTCTGAGACCGTTATGTATGATGGACAAACTGGAGATCATTGACATTGCCAAGAGGATCGATACCTATGAGACCAGCATTCTTCCATATGAGGACTGTTGCACGATTTTCGATCCAAAAAATCCGGTCACAAAGCCAAAAGAAGACCGATGCCTGCATTACGAAAAACGTTTTGATTACGAAAGCCTGATTGAAGAGTGTATCAATACACATGAAATCGTTAAAGTGTCCTATAGAGAGAAAGGTAAAGTAGATGAATCAATATTCTAACAGAAGAGAAAAAGTCATGAAATCGCTGCAGACCAATGCGGCAGTAATGCTGTTTTCCGGAAGAGCGCCGATGCGTTCCGAAGATGAGGCGTATGATTTCTCCGTGAGCCGTAACTTTTATTATCTGACCGGTCTGGATCGGGAAGATATGGTCTTGCTGATGTATACACTGGATGGAGTAGCAAGAGAGATGCTGTTCATCCTGCCGTATGATGAAAAACTGGCAAGATGGGTCGGAGGAAGAATGTCAAAAGAAGAAGCGTCCCGGATCTCCGGGATCGAGGACGTTGAAGATGTCGCCGACATGGACGGTGTCGTTTCTTCTATCTTGAATCGAAGCAGAAGAGACAGCACCTTCCGATTCTGTTTTGATTTCTGGCACTACAGCATGGACCAGTCGCCGACACCGGCACATATTTATGCAGAGAAACTGAAAGAAAAATACCCTTATCTGATCATGAAGGATATTTATCCGGTATTGACACTCCTTCGTCTGGTTAAGGACGAGTACGAGATCTCCTGTATCCGCAATGCCATTCATACAACGAACCTCGGCATACAGCAGATGATGCGGGCATCAAGACCGGGCATCTATGAAATGCAGATGGAAGCAGTATTTGATTTTGTATTGAAGCAGTCTCTGTGCAAGGAAACGGCATTCAAGACGATCGCCGCCAGCGGCAGGAGAGCTACCGTTCTTCACTACAGCGACAATGATCAGCTGATGGCGGACGGAGAACTCTTCCTTTGCGATCTTGGTGCAACTTTTGCCCACTATAACGCAGATATTTCCCGAACCTTCCCGGTAAACAGGAAGTTTACTCCCAGACAGAGAGAACTGTATGAAATCGTTCTGAATGCACAGAAGATCGTAGAAGAAAATGCGAAAGTCGGCGTTAGACTTAGAGATTTGAATCAGATGGTTATCGATTATTATCGGACTGAACTGCCGAAGCACGGTCTGAATGAAGATGTATCGGAATACTACTTCCATTCCTGTTCCCATCATCTTGGTCTGGATACACACGACTGTGACGGGGGACTGGGAGCCGTTCTGGAAGCCGGTAATGTCATTACCAACGAACCAGGGCTTTATGTTGCTGAAGAAGGGATCGGCATCCGGATCGAAGACGATCTGTTGATTACCGGAACCGGAGCAGAAGTGCTTTCGGAAGAGATCATCAAAGATCCGGATCAGATCGAAATGTACATGAAAGGACAGCAGTAGCTGTCCTTTTTAATGTTGTTTCTGGTAGCACAAGAAGCATTCATGAAAGAACAGGTCAAAGAAGAAGGTCAGACCGTAGTTATTGTAGACGTTACGGGAAGAGACGATATTTCTGGAATTGATCTGCAGCTTCCTGCCTAGATAATAGATAAAAGAGTAGGTGTTCTGAAAGAACGTCGTTTTATTAACGGTGATCAGACATTTTCGGGCTCTGATCTCCTGTAACTGACGGTCTATGGCCAAGGCGAAATTACCGGTCACGGAACAGACGATCAACAGATCTTTTTCGTTCAGACTGTTCAGGAGGGAAATATTACTGCTGGCACTTGTCAGGATGCGGACCAGTTTTCCGGTCGTCAGGATCTGCTGCTGGAAAAGTCTGCAGGCAGAGGAAGAGTCTTCGGCGGTCAGAATGATGATCCGGTCGGCCTGGGTAAACAGTTCTGCCAGATGGCGGAAATCATTGGATGAACTCGTTTCTTCGATGTCTCTCAACATCTCGATAATTCTATCGGACAGATAGTTTCTGAATTCCGCATGGTCGGTATAGCTGATGAAGCCGTTCTCGTGATTCAGGACTTCATCAAGACCGTTTTTCAGCTGTGTATAGCTGTCAAATCCGATGTTCTTGATAAAGCGCTGTACACTGCTTCTTGACAGAAAACACTCTTCGGCTACCGTGTAAATGCTTGTATTCTTGATTTCATCAAGATGATCGAGAAAGTATCTGGCAATGATAAAATCCGTATCATTCTCATTGTTCTGATTCAAAATCGAAAGCAGAGATGTCAAAAGATTAAAAGTCTGAATATTCCGCTCTATATGATCTGACTGTTCGTTTTTCACATTAAAATTTTATCATTTCGTATCAAATGGTGTCAAAAAATGATACCAAATTCGATACTCTGTAGCAAAACATGAAACCCAAGAGATGTTAGCGTTTTCATATAATAAAAGTATAGAAAAGGAGACTTTCATGAAGCACAACAACAACCCTGTATTCCCTGAAGGTTTTCTCTGGGGTGCGTCCTCTGCCGCCTGGCAGGTCGAAGGAGCTACGCTGGAAGATGGCAGATCACAGGCGATCATCGACCTGAATTCCCAGACTAAAAAGCCTTTTGCGGACAACTCTATTGCTGCGGATCATTATCATCACTACAAGGAAGATGTTGCATTGATGAAGGAATGCGGTTTCACCAGCTACCGTTTCGGTATTTCCTGGTCCAGAGTCATTCCTGCTGCCGATCGTAAAGTCAATCCGAAAGGCATTGAATTCTACAACAATCTGATCAACGAACTCAAGGCTGCCGGCATTGAACCGATCGTAACCATCTATCATTACGACATGCCTTGCTGGGTCGACGAGAAGTACGGAGGCTGGCACGACAGAGCCATCATCGATGAATTCGATTACTATTGCAGAGTCCTGTTTGAAAACTTCGGAGACCGCGTCAAATACTGGCTCTCCATCAATGAACAGAACATGCAGATCGTGTATGGCAAATGGCTAGGCGTTGCCAAGGGACTTAGCGATGAAGAATGGGAAGTCAAGAAGTGGCAGATCAACCACATCATGAACATGTGCCATGCCAAGGCCGTCATCGCCTGCCATGAACTGGTAGAAGGCGGCAAGATCGGTCCTGTTCCGGGCTATGTTCCGATCTATCCGAAATCATGCAAGCCGGAAGATCAGATCGCTGCCATGAATGCGGAAGAACTGACAGAGAAGATCTGGGACGACCTCTATGCTTACAGAGAGTATTCCGGATTCATCAAGAACTACTGGAAGGAGCACAACATCGATCCGAAGATCCTGCCTGGAGATATGGAGATCATCGCACAGGCAAAGATCGATTTCATTGCGGTCAACTGCTACCGTTCCGATGTCGGCATGTGGCCGGATCCGTCCTATGTACAGGAGATCGGTCTGAACAAGTACGGCAGAAAAGGAGAGTTCATCTATACCAATTGGCCGGGCGAATATGCTTTAGACAGAAACCCGTACGTCGAAACGACGGACTGGGACTGGCATATCGATGGCGTATCCATGAGATATGCGCTGCGTTACCTCTGGGATCATTACCATCTGCCTATGGTCATTACCGAAGCCGGTTTCGGCGCTCATGAAGACCTGGGCGAGGACGGAAAGATCCACGACCAGTATCGTATCGATTATCTGAGAGACTACATCTATAATGTCGGTCTGGCGATTGCTGACGGTGTCGAAGTATTCGGATTTAATCCGTGGTCCTTCACCGATCTGCTTTCGACCGGAAACGGCATGGCGAAGAGATACGGTCTGGTATTCGTCAATACGACGGATGACGATGTCAGAGATCTCAAGAGATACAAGAAAGACTCGTATGAATGGTATTCCAGACTGATCAGATCGAACGGTCAGGAATGGGGTTACGACATGTCTGAATGGAGAGACTTCACGAAGACTTCCGATATCGCTTCGGACATTAAAGCAAAAGAAAATAAAGAATAAGGATCTTTACCAATTAACGAAAGGGGAAAACTATGGCAAAGAAAGATTATAAGAAATTATCTGATGATATTATCGCAGCCTGTGGCGGTGTCGATAATATCCTGTCTGCTTCTCACTGCATGACGCGTTTAAGAATGAACCTGAAGGATGCGTCCGTACTGAATCTCGATGAAGCAAAGAAGATTCCTGGCGTCATCAACATCGTTGTTCAGAACGGCGAACAGCAGTTCGTCATCGGCCAGGATGTCGCTACCCTGTACGAAGAGATCACAAAGAACGATATCAAGGGTGCAGGTTCCGTTGATGATGAAGAAGCATTAAAGGCTGATTCACAGGCCAAAGGAAATGTTGTTGAAACGATCCTGTCCTATGTCGGCGGCACATTCTCTCCGATCATTCCGGTCTTCATCGCCGGCGGTCTTACCGGTGCGGTCATTTCTCTGCTTCAGACATTTGCGGGTCTTGACGCATCAAGCGGTACCGTATTCGTACTGACTGCCATCCAGCAGGCAATGCTGTACTTCTTACCGATCTACATCGGCTTCTCCAGTGCTACAAGACTGAAATCCAATCCGTATCTTGGCGCTTTCCTAGGTGCGATCCTGATTTATGTCACGCAGAACCGTCCGGAAGTTCTTAACTTCTTAGGCATCAATGTTGCCAATATCGGCTACAACGGACAGATCTTCCCGGTCGTACTGGGTACGCTGTTCATGAGCGTTGTCTACCGTTTCCTGCAGAAGACTCTGCCGGTCGTTCTGAGAACCGTTCTGCTTCCGGTATTAACGATGTTGATCGTTGTTCCGGTTACGCTGATCGTTTTAGGTCCTATCGGTTACTGGGTAGGTACTGCACTGGCAAATGGCGTTCTGGCGATCTACCGTGCGTTCCCGGCTCTGGCTGTTGCAATCATCGGCGCTACGACGGTATGGCTTGTTTTCTTCGGCATGAACAATGCGACATATCCTGTTCTGTTCCTGCTGCTGGCTGAAGTCGGTTCTGACCCTCTGATCTGTACCGGTATGGCTCCTGCCAACGTTGCTGTCGGCGGTGCATGTCTGGCTTACGCCCTGTTACAGAAAGATGCTGACAAGAGAGGTGTCGGTATCTCTTCCGGTATCACTGCTTTATCAGGAATCACGGAACCTGGCGTCTATGGTGTTCTGTTCCCGAACCGTTATCCTCTGATCGGCGCAATGGTCGGCGGCGGTATCGGCGGTTTCCTAGCCGGTCTGTTTGGCCTGACACAGTTCGTTGTTGCCAACCCTGGCTTCATCTCCTTTGCAGCTTACTTCAATCCGGATGGAACCTGGGGCAACTTCTGGGGTATGATGGGTGTCATGGTCCTCGCGGTTGTCGTCGGCTTCATCGTAACCTATGTCTTAGGCAAGAGAGAGCTAGCGAAAAAAGCGTAAGAAGTCTATTAAAACAAACAAAAGGAAGCGGATCTCTGCTTCCTTTCTTTTCTGAAAATTAAAGGGTCATGTCTTTTCTAAAAGACACATAATATGAGATAATATTCACAGATTATTTCAATCATTTATATCATGGAAAGGGTGTACTTATGTTTAAACTATTTAAGAAAAAAGAAGTCTTTGAACCTCTGAATAAAGACAATAGCGAGATCACTTCTCTGGGAGAAGGAAAGCTCATCCCAATCGAATCCGTATCCGATCCGATGTTTGCGGAAAAGATGCTGGGAGACAGCATTGCGTTTGCTTTCAGCGGAAGAGAAGTTACGATATTCGCTCCGGTAAACGGCACTTTAAGCGTCATGTTCCCGACGGGACACGCTTTCGGCATTACAACAGACGACGGCATAGAAGTGCTTGTACATATCGGTATTGATACGGTCAACAGCAAGGGCGCAGGCTTTAAGATCCTGAACAAGAAACAGGGCGACCATGTCGCTGCCGGCGATCCGATCGTTACTGTTAACGTAAATGCTTTAAAAGAGAAGTACGACATGAGTACGATGCTGATCATTACCAATCCAAACGAAAAGAACGTGACACTAGTCCGTGAGGGAGATGTCACAAGGGAAAGTGTCATCGGAAAAATCGAATAGAAACAAAGCCTGCCAAGCAGGCTTTTTCATGAATTCAGATAGAATTCACATTTGCGATATAATATGAAATTATGAAAAAATATATTACTGTTTTTCTTCTGATCGTTCTATCTTTCGGGCTCTTTGCCTGTCAGCCTGAAATACTTCCTCTTCCTGAAACTGATTCAGGTATGAGAGGGGAACTGGGCATCGATAAGAATATCAATGAGAAAACGATCGACAAATATCTGAATCGAGAAGACGCCGTCTATCGGGACATGCGGATGTTGAAGGACACTGCAGATTATGCGGCAATCGGCGGAGATTCTTATCTGAGCGGTTATGTGAAAGGTTTTGAAGTCGTTCCTTATCCGTATCTGTGTAATGTTGAAGGGCTTCCGGAAGCAGTAGGAGAACCGTACAAGGGAGAAACCCTTTTTACACATGACGAAAACGGTTATACGGCAAACTACAGGGAATCCATGCATATTCTGGAAAGCCTCTTTCCAAAAGACAAGTATATTTTTCTGATGTGCGGAGGCGGAGGCTATGCCGGTATGACCAAGCAGCTGCTGACGGCTTTGGGTTGGGATGGCGACAGGATATACAACACCGGAGGTTACTGGTATTACGAAGGAAACAACGGCGTGAGTACTTCCTATGAAGAAGACGGAGAAATCTATTATGATTTTTCCGGTGTAAATTATCACGATATTGATTTCTCGCTGCTGACTCCGGTTTCCGCTTCTTCATCTGACCAGAAAAAAACATCGATTGAGAATGATTTTATCGTAATCAACAGTCCGGAAGAATTAAAGGAGCTGGAAGATCAGAAAAAGAATTTCGCCCTCTATGTCTATCTGCCGGGATGTGCTTCTTGTGCATCCTTTTATCCGATCGTAAAAGAGTTTTCCGAAACAGAGCAGATGGATATCTACGCCGTAGATCTGATGCTTCTATCACATGATGAAAATTCCGTATCCGAACGGGTCAGCTATACACCTTCGATGTTTATCTATGAGAACGGAGAGGTAATTGCTTTCCTGGATCCTCAAAGCGATGACGATCTTCCATATTACCATTCTTTGGAAGCACTGACATCCTGGTTTTCTCAATATGTCGATATCGAGATCTATCGTTCCGATTCATTCAATGAGATCAGTGACTGTGAGAATGCCTGTTCCTTAAGCGAATAATCTAGTTTTTATATAGATTTCGATAAATATCCTGAAGGTCCTGATTGGCTTTCAGGATTTTTTCATGATTGACTTTGCATACTTTACGGTCATATGTGAAGATGCCGTTGATTTCTCCTTCTACATCACTGATCTGTGTCATAATGGCTCCGCACAGACCGTTGCGGATGGATGGAAGGTACATTTTTTCATACATCTGCAGGATCTTTTCTGTCAGTTCTTCTTCGGAAGCCGTAGAACCGTAACCCCAGCGGCTGCCTTTTTCCGACTTGTGTCCGGCAATATCTCTGATAAATCCGCCACATTCCGAAAGAAGCAGAAGCTTATTATCTGCTTTCAAAACTTCATTACGGAAATAGATGTGGAAAGAATCAAAATCCGATTCTTCCGGATAGAACCATCCGGATGCCGTATCAAAGAGACGTTTTGGATCACACTGTTTCAGTTGCCTATAAGCATCGCCGTCGTTTTGCTGACCCCATCCTTCGTTGTATATCGTATAGGCAATGATACATGGATGAGACTTCAGATGATCGATCGTTTCTTTGGAATGACGGATAAAGAATTCATATCTTTTCGGATCCTTCATAGGAAACTTCAGTTTCTGTAAACCGATCGTCGGCAGAACAGTATCCTTGAAGAAACTGTATTTCCCTGAATTGACCATGTCCTGGATGACCAGAATACCATGCAGATCGCAATAGTAGTAGAAAGCTTCTGCTTCAACTTTTATGTGTTTTCTCAAACAGTTAAAGCCCAGTTTCTTGATGTTCAGCACATCTGTTTCATAATCCCTTGGATCTTCTGGCGTATAGATTCCTTTTTCAAAATATCCCTGATCCAGCAGACCGTTGAGAAAAAGCGGCTGATCGTTCAGCAGCAGACAAGGATAGCCGTTTCTGCCTTCCGTCTTTACTTCTCTTAAGGCAAAGTAGCTTTCGATCTGATCATTATCCGTACGGATCGTCACACGGTAAAGATATGGATCCGCTGTTGACCACAGATGTGGATCTTTTATTTCAATAGAAATATCCTTCTGATGAAAAGTATTTGCATATCCCTCAAATTCTACCTGAAAGGTATCGGCCTTCGATTCGATATGAAAGTCGACTGTATGCATATCGGTCTCGATCTTCAGATCATCGATACCGTTTTCCGGATAGGATTCGATCCAGACAGACTGCCAGATTCCGGACACAGGGGTATACCACATGCCTTTCGGATTTCTACTCTGTTTGCCATAGGGATAGAAAACATCTAAATCGTCTTTGACAACGACTTTTAAAGTGTTGTTTTCTTTTAGAAAAGAAGTGATATCGCTTTGGAAAGGCAGATAGCCTCCTTCATGATGAAGGAGAAAGGATCCGTTTAAATAGATGTCACAGACCTGGTCTACGGCTCCGAAATGAAGAATGGCCTTGTCTTTTGCTTTATGAAAACTTTCCGGAAGTGCAAAATCTTTTCGATACTCCATCTTCTCAAGGCTGCCATCATAGGCAGAAAGATCGGATTCCGGAGGAAATGGAATTTCAATATTATAGCCGTTCAGCTTCCAGCTGCCGTTTAAAGAGAAAAAAGAATCTCTTTTTAATAGGGGACGCGGATAATAATTATCATAATTGTTCATAATTTTATTATATTCCCGACTGTTATAATTAAAAAGAATATGAAAGAGAGAAGTATCTTGTTTGTCTGTCACGGCAATATCTGCCGAAGTGTAATGGCAGAATACATCTTAAAAAGCATGACTCCTGAGATCCGTTGTGCATCGCGGGCTGTTTCTTATGAAGAAGAAGGAAGAGATATCTATTTTGCCGCGAAACAGTGTCTGGATCGTCATGGAATCGCCTATGAGAGACATCATGCAAAGGTTATAACGCAGGATGATTATGACTCTTTTAATGAGATTTATGTCATGGATCACGAGAACTTGAATGGGATCCGTTGGCTGATAGATGATCCTGAACATAAGATCCATATGTTGGCAAAGAAAGAGATCGACGATCCATGGTATACGGACCGTTTTGATGAAGTCTTTGAAGAAATCAGGGAAGCTATAGAAAACATCTTGTGATTTTTTATTTTTCCTATTGACAGTCATATGAACCTCTGATATAATCAAATTACCATAAGAAAAGAACGAATTGTACGAATAGGAACTATTGTGCAGTTCATTGTGATCGCTGTTACATTGACAGCTGATCCGTGGGTGAAAGGAGGATATGGAGATGATGATTTTATTTCTTATCTTTATTGGAGTTCTTTTTCTGGAAATGGTTTTCGGTTTGATCGGTTTTGTGATCAGACTCTGCTTCTATCTGAGCCCGTTTGGCCTGCTTTATCTTCTGCTTCGTCCTTTAGGCTGCAGAAGGCATCGAATCTATCGAGGATTCTATTACTAGAAAGGAGGGATAAACATGAAATACTATCTGAAAGAGAATTTCCGTTTCTTCTATGCAGATGGTGCTTTATATGATGAAGATGGCGATGTTGCCTATACATATGAAAACAAAACCCTGTTTTTCCCTCAGATCAATCTGTATCGGGAAGATTACCTTCTGGGTTATGTAAAGAAGAATTTTACCTGGTTTCTAAGAAACTACGATATCTATTTCAATGACGAACTGGTCGATTCGCTGGATCAGAAACTGACTTTTTTCCGCAGCGAACTGGAATTAAACAGACTCGGCTGGAAGATCAAAGGCGATTTCTTCAGCTGGCATTACCGGATCTATGACGAAAACGACGGCATGATCGCTGAAGTCGATCAGGAGATCTTCCGTCTGACTCAGAGATTCTATATTGATATTTATGATGAAGAAAATGAAGTTCTGATCATACTGCTTGTTCTGGCGATCAATCAGTTTGATAAAGATGTAGCCAGTGCGGCAGCATCTTCTTCTTCTTCCCATTCTTCATCCCATAACTAAAAGGAGAAAACCATGCTTACAAAAACGATTCCCGGAACCAATATTGCCTATACGGAAAGTGACGATGCCTTCTCGGTTTTCCGGCCGATGATCGAAATAACCGGAGGTCTTTCCCTGGGCCAGGTATGTTCCATCACCGGATTGCAGACTTCGACAATACAGAACTGGGTCAAACGGGGCTATGTTCCTCATCCCGACAACAAGAAGTATTATGAAAGACATCTTTCCAGAATACTGCTGATATCCGCATTACGCGAATGTATGAATATCGAAGAGATCGGTGAACTGATGGTTTTGATCAACGGAGATGCGGACGATGAATCCGATGATATCGTTTCAGAGTCCAGACTCTACGACTATTTCTGTAAGGCGGTCCGGAATCTTGAAAGCAAGTTTCTGAGCGATGACTATATTACTGAAACGATAGAAGAGATCCTGGAAAATGAAAACGGGATCAGTAAAGACAGGCTGCTCCCAGCCTTAAAGGTCATGGTTTATGCCTTTATCAGCGGAACCTGTCTGAAAGAAATCAATCTGAATTTAAGCATTTTAAGAAAGGAGTAGATACATATGAAAGTACTAAATCGATTAGTGAATCTGATTTTACTATTATGCATTCCGGCAGTACTGTTTTTCTTTCAGTATCTGCTGAATGTTCCATTTAACTTCCATTCTCTCGGTTTCATTTTTGAACTGGCTGTCCTGCTGGTCACGCTTGCATGTCTTTACGAAAGATTTAAAAAGAGGAAAGACAAGGGATTCCGTTTTGATACAGTCACCTATGTGGCCATCGGAGCGATCATAGTGATGCTGATCGGCGTGATTGCCGGCGGTCCATATACCGGCGGTTTGAACAACTATAAAAATCAGTCCGTCATCAAGGAAATCGATTTTGAAAGTATTCCGGAATTCGATGTGACGCAGATCCAGCTGGTTGACAAAAACACGGCAGAGCAGCTGGGTGATCGTGTATTTGGAACATTAGGTTCCGACGAAGTTTCACAATATGCTGTAGGAGACGACTGGGTACAGATTTCGGTAAACGGAACGCTCTACAGAGTGACACCGATCGATTTCGGCAGTTTCCTAAAGTATATGGCGACAGGATCTACTCCGGGCTATATTATGGTGGACTGTGAAAGTGGCGATGCCAGACTGGTCAGGACAGAAGGAATGAAATACATGACATCGGCTTATTTCAGTCATAATCTTTACCGTCATCTGTTCTTCAAAGATCCGACTGCTTTGTTTGGAGCAGCAAAATTTGAACTTGATGACGATTGCCGGCCATACTGGATCGTGCCTGTCTATGAAATGACCTGGCTGGATAAGACGGAAGACATCAAAGGTGTCTATGTGGTTGATCCGTTCAATGGAGATGCACAATACTATGATGTCGCTTCCGTGCCTGCCTGGGTCGACAATGTCTATCCTGTTTCCGTTGTTTACAGACAGTTTGCTCAAAGCAAGAAATATGAAAACGGTCTGTTCAACTGGTCAAAGAAGGGAGTTGTAGAGTTTACGGACGATTATGCCTATGTGCAGTTCAACAACAACGTCTGGATCTACACCGGCGTTACCAGTGTAGGGAAGGATGAATCCAATGTCGGCTTTGCCTATATCGACTTACGGAACGGTGAAATATCCTATATCCGAAGAGCGGGAGCAGAAGAATACTCTGCACGCAGTAGTGCAGAAGGTGCGGTGCAGCAGTATCATTATACTGCGATCTTCCCTAGCATGGTCAGTGTAAAAGGGAGACCGACCTATTTCATGGGTCTGGTTGACGGGGCAAATCTGATTAAAAGCTATGCGTTTGTCAATTATGAGAATTATCAGACGGCAGCTACCGGAACGACGGTACAGGAAGCCTATGACAATTATTTGAAACTGATCGGTGAATCCGCAGGAAAAGATATGGATGCTGAAACCGTTACAGTCAGTTTTGAGGTTAAAGGACTGCAGTCTTATGTCAAAGATGGAAATACCGTGATCCTGTACAGGGATGAGAGTAAAGAGATCTACTGGTATGATCTGTCAAATGGCGATCTGTCCGCATCCTTTATTGAAATCGGAGATCTGGTTACCGTGAAAGTGAAAACGGATAAAGAAATCGTTGAATTTGTTTCTGAATAAGAAAGAAGCCTTCCGTTTGGGAGGCTTTTCTAGTGCTATAATTTGAATGATGAATCTGTTTGGCCTGTTTCGAAACAGAAAGCTCTACGAAGGACCTGTTATTGATTTGCGAGAGCGGTATCGGGTAAGTGAAAAGACAGCTTATGACGGTGTGCCTGCGGTTTACTATGATATTTTAAGACATTCCGACAAGCAAAAAGTCGGAACGACCGACCTGCGGCTTACTGTCGAGGGTGATATGTATTATTACGGCAATATCGGTTATAATATTCTTCCGGCCTACAGGGGAAATCACTATGCCTATTATGCCTGCAGACTGCTGTTTCTAATCGCCAAGAAAGAATTTGGAATGAACGAGCTGATCATCACATGTTCCCCGGATAACACGGCTTCCTATAAGACGTTGAAGAAGCTGAACGGCGAACTGCTGGAACTGGTAGAAGTTCCGAAGAATCATCTGCTTTACCTGCAGGGAGAGAAAACGAAGTATATCTTCCGCTACAGGATCAGCCTATAAGAAAATGCCGGTAACGGCATTTTTAATTCAGTTCGAATGTTTCTCCGTTGAAGCTTGCTTCGTAACGGACACGGTTTTTTAGTTTTTTTCTGATGAACGGTCTGAGAATAATCAGAATAACGATCAGTCCGAGAATCAGTTTTGATATTCTACGGTATAACGTATACTTTTCCCAGATCATTGGCATCACTAAGTCGCATGCGCTCATGAACAGGCTTCCGGCGAAAACCAGCAGGATCAGTTTCTTGCTGAAAATCTTGGACCATGGCAGATCCGGGAACATGATCTTGATGCAGATGCCTATGATTCCGAATAACAGCAGGGTCTGAAAAACAAAACCCAGGATTAGATTGCCGATTGGTGCCAGCAGCGTCTTAAACAGGAATTCGGCTGCCGCCAGAATCAGGTTTCCCAGCAGCCATAACGGAAGAAAAAGAACGACCCGGATCTTTACAGGAACCTTGTAGATCAGTTTTCTGATCTTTTCTTTGATACCTTGTTTCTGTTTCCTGCTTTCAAGATTGTCTTCAGAAAGGTCCGTCATAATCTCGCTGATCGCTTTCGGATTGACGTGTGTCTCTTCCAGAAGATCCTTGGAGGAATCAAAAACACTGCCGATCAGGACACTCAATGAAGTCAGACCGGTCAGAACACCAAGTCTGATCTTTTTTCTGTTCCCTTTGTTTTCCATAAAACCATTATAATACGTATCGTCTTTTTCGTGAAAGCTGTTTATAATAGCAGTATATGCAAAGATTAAAAGATATTGCTGAAGTACTGGTTTATCTGAAAGAGGGAGAGATCCTGACAGAGAACGGTACAAACCGTTTTGTGTTGCGAAACGGTAGGATCAGCTGTTATGAAAATGGAACCAGATTTTCTCTTGAATTGGAAGAGTTCAAGGAGCTGTATCAGAAAAACAGTTTCTATCTTTATGAAGAAACTGTACAGATCGATGAAGAAAAGGATGAAGCCTATTACCGGTATTACCGCAAGTAAAGGCTTTTTTATTTCTTTTTAAATATCATTCCCAGAATGGCACCGGAAAGTCCGCCGATGATGTGCGTAAGCTGGGATACATTATCGGTTGCTGTCATGCCGTAGAATTCCTGTCCCAGCCAGAGAATGGCAACCAGGATCAGAGTGACCGGAATACCGTTTTCCCTTCCGGTAATGGATGCCAGCAGGATAAAAGCAAAGACGACGCCGCTGGCTCCCAGAAGCATAACATTAGGCTGCAGGATATTGTGAATAATACCGGTAACCAAAGCGGTAAACAGGATGACAGTGATCAGTCTGTCGCGGTATTTCTCTTCTAGCATCGGTCCAAGCAGCAGGATATAAAGCATGTTTGAAACCAGATGATTTAGATTGACATGTCCGAATACGTGACAGATCAGTCTGATATAGGTCAACGGATCCAGCAGAGAGGAATGATAAGTCGAGAAGATCAATGCGGTAGACTTGTCATTAGTCAGATAAGATAGGCATAAAGCCAGGATACATATTGCCGCAAATCCGATGGTGATCGGTGCATTCATGTAGATACGGAAGCTGTGTTTTCTCATGCCTCTATTATTGCACAAAAAAAGCTTATTGCATAAAATGAGGTTATGAGTAAAATTAAGACTTCACTGGTACTGGAAGGCGGCGGATTGCGTGGTGCTTATACTGCCGGCGCTTTATCCTGGCTGATCGATCAGGGGATAAAATTTGATCATGCTTATGGCATATCGACCGGAGCGGTATGGCTGGCTAATTATCTGATGAAGTCAAAAAAGAATCTTTATGATTATTCGGTAGAAGGCATTACAGATAAGCGTATTATCGGCCTGAAGGCTCTGCTTCGCTGCGGAAGGATCGTGGATTACGACTTTCTCTTTGACCATATCATGGTGGAGGAAAGGGATTTTGATATCAGTCCGTTAAAGAAATGCAGGACGAAGGCTTATATCGGACTTTATGATCTGGGGATTGGAAAAACGGAATACTATCCGATACAGGAAATGAATCTGCAACAGTTGAAAGCCTCCACTTCCTTGCCGATTCTTGGAAAGATCATCAAAGATAATGGAAAAGAACTGCTGGACGGAGGAATTACGGACATGATACCGATCGCTCAGTCTATTGCCGATGGCTGCAACAGGAATCTGATCATTACCACAAAACCGGGGGACTATGAGCGTAAACCGGCGAAAGCGGCAGTAATACAGCTGATGAAGATGACGTACCCGCAATGTACGAATATTTCCGAGGATTATCGGATCAGACATTTGAATTATCAGAAACAGATTTCAATGATTAAAGAACTTGTCGACAAGAAAGAAGCCGTCTACGTTTTTCCAAGCAAGAGTTCTAATGTGACAAGACTCGGAGGAAAGCGAGAAGATCTGGACGAACTATTCCGTCTGGGTAGAGATGATATGGAAGCCAGAAGAGAGGAGATTCTGGCTTTACTGAAAAAGAAGTAATGAAGAAGCTTTTATGTGTTCTTTTGTTCCTCTTTTTTTCGGCTTGTGCTAAAGAGGATATCGAGCCTGTTAAGGAAGAGTATATTGATCCTGTAAAGGACGTTTTTATTTTTGCTGAAGTGGACAGCTCTCTGCAGAAACGGCTTAAGGAAGCAAATAATGGTTTTGATTATAGAAACTACCAGTTTGCGATGATGTATAAGGATATCTGCAGTGGTGTGATCACGGATATTGATCACAAGGTCTATGATTTAGATCAATATGAAAACATTGTTCTGCAGGTCGTTTCTACGGAGTGTGAGCACTGTCACAGACAGATCGAAATCATCGACCGTTTTCTAAAAGAGACGGATGCATTGTTTATCCAGTATTTCAATGTCGGGAACGCTTCCGAGATCAAAGACTTGTATGAAGAGCTTGATGTAGAGATCCCTGAAGGACTTTGCGTCGTTGAAAGAGACGAGGATCTAAAAGACTATATCAAGGATTACCTGAAGATCGAAAAGTATCCGACTCTGGTCTGTTTCAAGAATGGGAAGGTCAGTTTCTGTGCAGAAGGTGAAACAGATCCGGAGACGTTTCTGAAGATCGACAGGATCGCTTTTCATGAACTGATTCAAAAAGAAGAGCTTGTTGATTCACGGGGTATCGATCTTTTGACTCTTAACCGCTCTATGGAAGAAGTAAAGAATTCTTTGAGCGTCGCAAATCAGAAAAAGATCGAAGAGCTTGATCACGATTCTTATACGGAGGAACTGACTTACCGGCTGATCGGCAATCCTCTGGATTTTACCAAGACTGCAGGAAACGGCAGCGGAATCTATGTCAGTGATATCAGTGACTTTGTTCCATACGAACAGGAAGAACTGGTCCTGATCTATACATATCTAAGAGATAACAGTGAAACGGAAAAAGTCGATTATATCAATGAACTGATTGATTCAAATGATACCGTCAAGTACATTGTAGTTCTGATCGAAGGAGCAGAATCTTCTTCGGCAGCCTTAAGAAACATGAAGAACGGTTTTCACTGCCCGGTCGTATCGATATTGGGCTATATGCCGGACGACTTCTTCCGTTTTGGTTTGATTGCTTATCCGACTGCCGTATTCGTGGAAAAAGGAGTGTTTGCGGGAGCGTATTCTGATATCGAGAATAAAGAGAAATTCAATCAGGCGATTGAAATGTTTCTTGGCGATGATTCTTTGGCGTATAAGAAAAACAACTAGAGATTAAACGGGAATCTGTCCGTTTCACAGACGAATCTTAAGATTTTATTTGTTGTTGGATGTTTCAGTTCGATCGCATAGGACCACAAGGCGATCTGCTGTCCCGGAACGGCATTGGGATTGTAACGCTGATCGCCCCAGAGAGGGTGATTGCGGGATGAGAACTGTACCCTGATCTGATGGGATCTTCCGGTTTTCAGCTGAATTTTTAGTAAGGCGAGTCCGCCTTTTCTTTTTAACAGAACATAGTCGAGAATGGCCGGTTTTCCTTTTGGATCGACCCGGACCATATTGGTCCTGCTGTCTTTCAGAAGATGATCTTCCAGATGTCCATTCTCCGGTATCTCATCATTTTCTACTACTGCCAGGTATTCTTTCTGAAAGATATGAGTACGGATCTGATCGCTTAAACGGGAAGCCGCCTTGGATGTTCTGGCAAAAACGCAGACTCCTCCGACCGGTCGGTCCAGACGATGCACAAGTCCCAGATAGACATCTCCCGGTTTGTGATATTTCTCTTTGATATAGGCTTTTGCCATACTTAAAAGATCCTCGTCTTGCGAGGAATCTTTCTGCATCGGTACATTGACCGGTTTTTCTACTACCAGCAGATGGTTGTCTTCGTAAATGACTTTCACCGATACCACCTGGTCGTCTGTCCGCAAGGAAGTATGTATTCACTGTCAAGGAGCGGAATACCGATCTCGTCCGCTTCTACTTTTCCTTTAAGACCCATTCGGTCTGCGTGAAGTTTTAATGTATTGTACATGACGGTCGGAGAATAGCCGGTCGTATAGGTGTTGATGATGTAGAACAGCGGGTCATCGCTTAACAGTTCCAGACAGTTTTCAATCAGCGGGTTGATCTTGTCTTCAAAACGGAACAGTTCATTGTCGGGACCTCTGCCATAAGACGGGGGATCCATGATGATGCCGTCGTATTTATGGCCTCTTCTGATTTCTCTGGCGGTGAATTTTAAAGAATCATCGACGATGAAACGGATCGTATGATCTTCAAGATGTGAAAGTTTCATGTTTTCTTTCGCCCACTCATTGATTCCTTTAGAGGCATCAACATGAACGACTTCTTCCGCCCCGGCCTTGGATGCGACCATCGTAGCCGCTCCGGTATAAGCAAACAGGTTCAGTATCCTGGCGTTTTTTCTCGTAGAAACCAGCCGGTAGATCAGATCCCAGTTGGCACACTGTTCCGGAAACAGACCGGTATGTTTAAATCCGGTCGGAGAGACCTTGAATAGAAGATTCCGATAGCTGACATTCCAGGATTCCGGCAAGGAATGACGGTATTCCCAATGCCCTCCGCCTTTATTCGAACGGTGATATTCGGCATCGGCCTTCTCCCAAAGCTCAGGTCTGGTTTTAGGCCATATTGCCATCGGGTCCGGTCTTCGCAGAATGATTCCTTTCCAGCTTTCCAGCTTCTCTTTATCACCCGCATCCAGCAGGGTATAATCTTTAAACTGATCGCTTGTAATCATACCTAAATTTTAGCATGCTTTGTAGTAAAATAAGTATGTGAATATCGTTGAGGCTATCGAGAGATATCAGCCATACAATCTGCAGGAAGAAAAGGACAGAAAGAACATTCTGGACTTTTTAAACAGTTATGAAAATGCCTTCGATCGAAGCAATGAACTTGCTCATATGACTGCTTCCGCCTGGGTTGTTAACGGCAGAAAAGACAAGGTCCTGATGGCCTATCACAGGATTTACGATTCCTGGGCCTGGCTGGGCGGCCATTGCGACGGAGATAAAAACTGTCTGAATGTAGCGCTTCGGGAAGTCAGAGAAGAAACAGGAGTGAAGAATGTCCGGCCGGTATCGGAGGATATCTTTTCTTTGGAGATCCTGACAGTTGATTCTCATATCCGCAAAGGTGAATATGTACCAACGCACCTGCATCTGAATGTCACTTATCTTTTGGAAGCGGATGAAAGCGACATCCTGACGGTCAAGGAAGATGAGAACAGCGGCGTTGCCTGGTTTTATCTGGATGAAGCCTTGCGGATGTCAAATGAAAAGTGGTTTATAGAGAATATTTATACAAAACTGAATGAGAAGTTGAGGAGGATCTATGAAGTCGATTAAGCGTATCGTATTTACCGGAGGGCCGTGTTCAGGGAAGACGACCTTTACTTCCCGTGCCCAGCAAGTCTTTGCAGAGAGGGGATATCGGGTCATTATTGACCATGAATCGGCTACGGATCTGATTTCCGGAGGGATTTCTCCTGCGACATTAAGTATGTACGAGTTTCAGAAATACTGCATCGCTCTGCAGTTGAAGAAAGAGGAAATCTGTTATCGGGCGGCAAAGGAGATATCCGGCGATAAGGTACTGATTTTTATTGATAGGGGTATTCTGGATGATATGGCTTATGTCGGGGAGGATGATTTTAGAGAGATTCTGAAAGAATTCAACATGGTTCCGGAAGAGATCAACAGTCGTTACGACATGGTCGTTCATCTGGTGACCAGTGCAAAAGGCAAGGAAGAAGCCTATAACAACGCCAATAACGCAGCAAGATATGAGACTGTTGAACAGGCAAGAATCATGGATGATCTGGCCTTGGATGCCTGGAAGGAACATCCCAACAGAGTCATCATCGGTAACGAGACGGACTTTGAAGTCAAGATGATCAATGCGATACAGTCGGTCCTGCAATATCTGGGCGAAGGCAAGCCGGTTGAACGTTTCAACAAGTATCTGATCGATGTAGATGAGAATGTGATCCGCCAGCTGGCGAAAGAAGCCAACTATTCTACTTCGCATATCGTACAGCACTATCTTGTCGGTAACGACAATTATGAAAGAAGGATCCGAAGAAGAGAAAAAGATGGAGACATCCTCTACAGCTATTCCCAGGCGCACTATCTTTCAAGCAATGAAAGAATCAAGACCGATCAGGTTCTGACGGAAAGACAGTACCGCGACTATTTCTATGAGATCGATCCGAAACTGAACATCATCGACAAAGAACGTCATTCCTTTATTTATAAAGACATATTCTTTAAACTTGATATTTTCCATTTTGACAAGAGTAAAGGCATTCTTTCTTTTGAAAGTGCTGCAGATGCAGAGGATATCGAGCTTCCGGATTATATCCACGTCGTCAAGAACGTGACCGGTGACATCAACTATAAGAACTACTATCTGGCAAAATCGCAGAAATACTAAAATGGTTAAATACTCCCAACTGAATGAAAATCAGAAAACAGCCGTAACGGATGAATCCGACCATATCCGGATCATCGCCGGAGCAGGATCCGGTAAGACCCGTGTTTTAACCATGCGTATTGCCTATCTGATTGAACAGAAGGGAATCAAGCCGTATCACATTCTGGCGATCACCTTTACCAACAAGGCGGCCAGAGAAATGAAAAACAGGATCAATGAAATGCTTCAGGATCAGGGTACGGGTTGCTGGATCTCAACGATCCACTCTTTATGCATGCGTATCTTGTCTGAGGATATTGAAGCCTTGAACTATCCGAAGAACTTCACGGTAGTGGATGCGGATGATCAAAGGCAGATCCTTAAGGAAGCGTATAAAGAAGTCGGTATCGATAAGAAAGAATTCCCTTACGGGAATATGCTGGATTATATTGCCGATAACAAGTACCAGTCCATTACGCCGGAAAAGGCTATGGAATTTACCTACGGCGATAAAAGGCTGATTAATAAAGCAAAGGTTTTTGCCTATTACGATCAGCGTCTGCATCAGCTCTACGCTCTGGATTTTGATGACCTGATCCTGTTTACAACCAGAATGTTTGATCTGTATCCGCAGATACAGGAGAAATGGTCCAGGAAGTTCCATTACATTCACGTTGATGAGTTTCAGGATGTAGACAGGGAACAGTATAAACTGATTCGAATGCTGGCAAAGGTGCATAATCATCTGTATGTCGTAGGAGATCCGGACCAGACGATCTTTACCTGGAGAGGTGCAGATATCAATATCATCGTCAACATGGACAAGGACTATTCCGATACGAAAACGATCATCCTGAACCAGAATTACCGTTCTACAAACAACATTCTTTCCGGTGCTAACAGCGTCATTAAACACAACAAGGCCAGAGTCGAAAAGGAACTTTTCTCCAAGAACGGGGAAGGAAGCAGGATCATTCATAAGACTTGTATGTCGGAACTCGCGGAGGCCAATTACGTCGTAGGGCAGATCATTAAACTGCATCATGACGGATACAATTACAAGGATATGGCAGTGCTGTATCGGGCCAACTATCTTTCCCGAGAAATAGAAAAGGTTTTAATTGAAAACCGGATCAGTTATGTCATTTATGGTGGTCTGCGTTTCTATGAACGGATGGAAGTCAAGGATATTCTGTCTTATTTGAGAATGATAACCAGAGCGGATGATTTGGCGTTTATTCGGATCATCAATACACCTCGAAGGGGGATCGGACAGAAGACACTGGATGCGATACAAGGAATCGCCTTTGAAAGAGGCATCAGTATGTATGAGGTCGTTAAGGAAGGCCTGTATCCCAAGAACAGAGAGACGTTTGAACAGTTTGTCCGAATGATCGAAAAATGGCGGGAAGATATGAAGACCATGGAACTGGAACTCCTTCTGCAGGAAGTGCTGGATGATTCCGGATATCGGGCCATGCTGGAAAAGGACAGCGAAACAGAACGGCTGGAAAACATCAAGTCGCTTCTGGATGATATTAAGCAGTATTCTATCGATTATCCGGAATCCACTTTGGATGATTATCTGCAGATGATTGCTCTATACACCGATAGAGCCTCAGAGGATGTCACGGATGCTTTAAGCCTTTGTACGGTACATTCGGCAAAAGGTCTGGAATTCGATGTAGTTTTTGTAGTCGGTTTGTCGGAAGGCATCTTTCCTTCGGAAAAGACGATGCTGGAAGGGCAGAAAGGGATCGAAGAAGAAAGAAGACTGGCTTATGTCGCCTATACTAGAGCCAAGAAACTGCTGTATCTTACGGAAACCAACAGCTTCTCTTATGTCATTCAGTCCGCCAAACTGCCTTCCAGATTCATTAATGAAATTGATGGCGACTACATCGATCATGTCGATGAAAAACCAAAACCGGGACGTTCTCTGATCTTTGATGAAGATATCATTCAGGATCGCCGGAAAGATAAGCCGGAAGATCCCGTTTATCGAAATGGCGATATCGTGATTCATAAGATCTATGGGGAAGGGATCGTCGTCGGAATTGATTCCGGTGTACTGCAGATCGCGTTTTCCCATCCGCACGGTGTCAAAAAGATCCTGGCATCGCATCCATCGATTCGTAAAAAAGACAAGAATGATTACAGTTAAAAATGCAGCTAAGCTGCATTTTTGAAGGACATTTCTTCCAGTTTAACGATGCCGTCCAGGTTCGATAGACGGTAAGCCTTGCTGTCATGAGTATAGAGATCGATCAGAACATCCGCTTCATGGGTATAGAGTTCCAGGATGTCTTTCAGATATTCGGATGTATTGTCGTAGTTATACAGGGAATACATCTCAAAAATAGTGATAAATTTTTCCTGATCGGTATGCCTTCCGTCAAAGTCATAGAAAACCGTATCGGCATAGTTTTTAAAATAAAATGAAATATCGTCATCAGAAAAAAGATGACGGATAAATCCGTAATTGTCTTCCTTTGACAGCGAGACAAGCGCAACCTTGCAATAGACGACGACATCAAGATCCAGCATGGCCATGTCCAGATCGCTGGGTCTGAAATCGATCATCTTTCTTAGTATCATGTTAGGTGCTAACATACATTTATATTATAATATCCTATGAGGTGAATTCTATGAAAAGATTCTTGATCGTTTTATTAACTGTTCTTCTGCTTGCCACGTGTACTGCCTGCAAGGGCGGGAAGAAGAATCCGGCCGATACCGGCACGGATTATCTGGAAAAACTTCGTACTTATGAAAGTAGAGAGAAAAACCCTGAACAGACAACGGATAATCCCGATTTTGACACTTTTTTGGACAAAGTGTTTGTTGAGGGAATGGAATCCGATTTCATGACGATGCATTTTAATGTAGTCGATTATAAAAAACTTGGTATCGAGAAGCCTCCGGTAGATCTGGGAGAGTTGAAATATGCATTTGACGAGGAAAACTATCAGTATATGGAGGATCAGTTGAAAGAACTGCAGGGTTTTGACTATGATGGTCTTTCCTATCGTCAGCAATACGACTATGAAGCACTGGAATACTCACTTTATGAAACGCTCGCGAGTATGAAATACTATGGCTACGACTTCCTGTTTAATGAGGGAAGCAATCTTGCCGAGAATATAATCAGTAATTTCACAGATTACACTTTCTATGATCAGGAATCCGTAGAGGATTACATAACCTGTTTAAAAGACTACGACCGCTATCTGGAAGATGCGTTGACCTATACGAAGGAACAGAGTAAAGACGGTTTCGGTCTGATCCAGCCTTGGATCGACTATACAATAGATGTCTGTGACGGCGTTCTGAATAAGACCGATGACAATGAACTTATTGTCTCTTTCAACAAAAAGATCGATGTTTTAGATTTCCTGTCTTCAGAACAGAAGGATTCTTACAAGAAAGAGAATCAGGAGATCGTCCTGAATGAAGTTCTTCCTGTCTATCAGAAAGTAAAAGATGAGATCGGCAAGTATCAGACAAAGAAAAAGCTGGACAGCTATGTATTAAGCAATATCGACAAGGATTATGCGGAGCTGACATACTACCTGAAAAGCAGCAATAATAAAGATCTGGAAACGGTATGGCAGGAAATGAAAGATAATCTTGCATATCTGGAAGCGGAATATGTGAGCTGCTATTATGATGAAAAGGCGAATCAGATTTTTGCTGATGCGTATACAAACAGTACCGGAAGTCTATCCTTGACCGGAAAAGACTGTCTGGAATTCCTTAGGAACAATCTTAAAGAATATTATCCTGATCTGGGTGATATTGAGTATTCGGTAGAAGAACTGGATCCTGATACTGCTCCTGATAATGTTGTCGCCTATTATTGGCCATCACCGGTAGACAACTACAACCAGAACATCATCCGTACGAATCCAAATAACATGAGTCCCGGGTTCAAAACGTATGGGACCTTGTCCCACGAAGGTTTCCCTGGACATCTCTACCAGCATGTATTCTATTCCAAAACAAAGCCTCATAATTTCCGTAGCGTTATTAGTTTTATCGGCTATACGGAAGGATGGGCGGTCAACGCACAGTATTATGCTTTCCGGTTCTGTGGAGTAAACAACGATTTTGCCGCATCTGCACTGTTCTTTGAAGATGCATATTATTTCCTTGTCTATTCTATTATTGATCTTGGAACAAACTGTTTTGGCTGGAAAGCAAAAGACATTGTTGAATTCTTTAATAATGAATCAAGACTGTTCCAGTTCGACGAAGATACTGCCAACTATTACCGTAACATCTTAATCGAGATGCCGGGAACCTTCTGTTCCTACGGCATCGGTCTTTCTAATTTCATGACCTTATGTCAGAATACCCAGAAAACCCTGGGAGACCGCTTCGACTATGTCAGCTATCATGAAGCGCTGATGAAAAACGGACCGCTTCCATTCAATATTCTGCAGGGTGCGGTAGATGAATTTGTCGCTACAAAATAAAAGAAAAAGGATATCGGCTGATATCCTTTTTTTATTCTTCGACCCAGACCTGTTTTTCGTAGGTCTTGCTTTCATGATGTATGACTTTGTATTCGGGCTCGTGATAGATCTGCCTGTATTCGGCATCATGGTGGATGTAATCGGTCTGATAAGCCTGACAGTAGGATTCGCCGTAATAGATGGTTTTATTGTGCCAGGAATTGCAGTTTTCATCTTCATCGATATGTTTCAGAACTTCTTCCAGTGTTCCGGATACTTTTCCGCAGTTGCATTCATAGCCGTTGTAGCTATCCTGTCCGTATACGCTGCAGTAGGTATCCTCTTCATCCCAGGCATCCTTTACCAGAACCGACTCCGTCCATCCTTCCTTGATCAATATGTTTTCATCCCAGGCAGGTTCGTTTATTGTAACGGTCTGCCAATGGCCTTTCTTTTCAGTCGGTGATTCATTCTCTTCGTTCTTAATTTCTATCTTTTCCTTGGCCTGGTCAGTGTTGGATGAATCATTCCCATCAGAGCTTTCCATTTGGCCAGAAAATGAAACAGGAAGATCCATTACGTCGTTTTCAGACTGATTCTTCTGCAGCATATACAAAGACAGAAAGATACCAATCAGAAGCACGACAGAAATCATGGTTCTTTTATTCATCATTTCCCCTTTCTATACCGGTTTCAGGCAGAATGATCGCAATATTGGTTCGGTAATTTTCAATCTTTTCAAGCGAATGATCGGATCCTACGTTAACTGTATAGGCTTTCTTATCGATATAATAACCTTTTGGTGCGGCAATCTCCGTATAGGTGATTTCCGTTTCTTCTGCCTGCCCTTTAAGAATGATCGCTCCTTTGGAGACAGGATATTCTTCTATGTCATCTTCCAGATCTGTTTTCCCATAATAAGTTCCGTCTTCCAGAGAAGTGATCGAAACGATGTACATCCCGTCTCTGTTTAATCTGGAATCAAAAGTCTGCACCTCGTTTTTCATGTAAGAGTCTTGTGACAGATAGAAAGAAAAAGGTTCTTTTTTTTCCAGGTAGATACCGCCGGTGATAAAGGTTCCCAGATCTTTTTCACATAGAGATCCGTCGTTCCTGATCCGTCTGCTTGTAACATGAAACAGAGCTCCATTCAGTTTTACTGTTTTCCGGGTATTGGTTTTGTACAGGACCATCTCGGTTCGATATAGTCTGTCGATGCGGACGGTCTGTTCTGGATCATTCAGATCTTTGTGAGAAATGATGAGCTGCAACTGTCCTTCTTCGTTTTCCAGATACAGTTCTTCATAAACAACAAAATCCTGTTCATCATGGCCTTCCAGATCGATCCAGAAGTCGACATTGGCACTGCCATGTGTGTTTTCCGGAACAAATTCCAGACTGTTTTCCATAAGAACTTCCTTTGATTCCTTATTGATCAGTTGTCCTATTAAACGATACTTCTTTCCCGGATACAGCCATTCATAAGTTACCGTATCTGTGATTTGAGTAATTCCATCCGCAACATGATTCTTATTCTTTGTATCCGCAAAGGAAGCTGAAGTATGGATCGCGACAATGCCGTTGATGATCTCATATTCTCTTCTATTCTCATCGATTATGATTTCCAGGTCACCGGCATATGCATATACGCTGTCATCCGGCGTTTTTCTTTCCCGGATCGTATAGGTTTTTCCGAAAGCCAGTCCTTTAATGACCTGCGGTTCATCAGAAGAGATCCAAGAATACACAGATTTGCCGTCTTCGTCGAGAATTTCCAGCTCGGCTCCTTCCAGATAGTTTCCTAAAGAATCCTTTTTCGTTACGACGATTTCCGTAACCTGTTCCTCTATTTCAACCGAATATTCGAATACGGCAGTGTTTTCTTCCCGGATATAAGCTTCTACCTGGAATTCTTCACCGTTCACGAGATATCCGTCTGATGCTTCCGTTTCTTGAATGTAGTAGATACCCGGAAGAAGTTCTTCCCCATTTTCATCTTTACTAAGACTTCCTTTACCGTCACGATCTGTAATGATTGTTCCGACTTTTTCTTTGTTTCCACTTTCTTCATTCAGCCTGCTGACAGAGAAGACGGCATTTTCCAGACTCCCAAAGCCTTGCGCCACCGTTTCCTGCGTTTCTTTATCGAACTTCTGTACGGATAATATAATTGCCTGCTTATTCTCGCTTTGAGTTATAAACTGACCGTTTACCTGCAGGTCCTGAGTACCTTGAAATTCTGTAGAAACACTGCCATTTTCGTAAATGATGTGACCCAGGTAGATATTTTCATCTCTGGCAAAAGTAGACGGCGCCTTACTTTCTTCAATCGTGAATGTTCCAATCGGAATAAAGAAGGATCCGTTTTCATCCAGAAGCAGTTCATCGCCTTTCAGATAATGGTCTGCATCAAAAAGGACTTCCGCTTTTAAATCCTCGTTTATGATCGGCCGAAATACCCATGTGTAAGACGGCCTGATGTTTTCCACGTCATCTTTTTGTGTGTCATAGTATTTTAAAGTGAATTCTGCTTCTTCCAGAAAAGAAACATCGTCTCTGTTCCGCGCGTTCTCCTTGTATAGAACCATTTTAAACGGATCGTTCAAAGGCGGCTCATAAGAATCCACTACAGTCGTTTTTGAAAGCGTGACTTTAGCGGTGTAGATGTTTTCATCCAGCTGGAATCCCGGACTCGGTTTCAGTTCTTTTACATAATAGGTTCCGGGTTTCAGTTCCTTTTCATTGGTCTTTCCGCTATTCTTCGTTTTCAGCAAGGCTACCCGATCTGTACATTCCATATTCTTATAGACGCCATACTCCGCTCCGGCCAGTGAATAGTTGTTTGGACAGTTCTTGATATAGTCGAAGTCCGTATCTGCCGGATGCTTCTTGATCTGAAGCTTTCCGGTCACGGGATCCGGACATGGTTCCGGCTTTCCCTGTTTCTGATAGTTCGTATTCCCCGGCGAATAGACCTCGATGGAACACGTCTGTCCCGGAGCCGAATAGTATTTACTGTCGTAATCGACATTCTCACCGGAATCGACCCAGGCATAAGTCTTGTCGGATTTCAGGTAGTTCCATACAGTAGCCTGTATGGCTCCCGGAGACATTCCGTAATAGGTTCCCTTACTGATGATTTCCGCTATTTTAGAAGTATCTTCTCCGATGTAGTTGTAGATCGATCCGGCCGCAGGAACCGTCTTATCTGTCTGAATACAGTAGGACTGTTCACCGCCTAAAAGAAAATTATACGTTCCTGTATATCCGCCACGGCTATGCAATCCCCAGGCAATCGTACCAAAACCGGAATACAGAACAGAAGTGGCCTTGTACATAACGGTATTTTTAAAAATCTCAGATACATGATCGGTGTTTTTCCATAAGCCGGAGAACGTGACATCCTGATCGCGAATGGTCTGTGACTTCGGTTCCCATCCCAGGAAAATCCAGCTGCCGATTGTTCTTGCGGCAGGATCTTCCGGTGTAACGGTTTCATTTTCATTTATACCTGACACAGGATCCGGAAGCAGCTCTAAAACTTCTTCCGGAAGCTTGCCGATACCGTCATATGCTCCGGCCTGTGAAAATATATAAGATACCGAATAGGTACGTTCTTCTTCCTCTGCCGGTTCCGGAAGGCTAACTTCCTCTGTGTCTGCCTCTTCTGAAAAACGGCCATCAAAGGATGCATAAAAACGGTTTTGATGAAATCTTTCCTCTCTACAGGGGGTCAGGGTCGAGGATACCAGTGTAAACAAAACAAGAAACGATTTCGATAAACATAACATATTAACTGACCCCCCGCAAAGAAAATATCAAACCGGAGCAGTCTAGTACTTTTCCGGTCTTGACCATATGTATGACGGATAGAAAATCGTCGGAACCCAGAATCAGGATCAGCAGAAAGAAGCTGATCAGTACAAACAGGATCCCGACTAGAATGAACAATATATTCAGATTAATCGTTTTACTGACCTTTTGCATGTTATCTCCCTCTGTATCGTTATTCCCGAAAATCGGATGGATTCCTAAATAAGTTGCATTTAACAATAAAAAAGCCATATTTCTATGACTTTATGTCTGTATTTATGAACTGATTTCTCTTAGAACCGCGGATCGATCCTGTTGACGATCTTTCCTTCGCTGACATAGATCCTTCTGATCCTGTCGGACATAGAAGTCAGCAGTTCATATGTGATCGTATTCAGCTCTTCCGCGCGTTTTGCGATATCGACATGTTCACCGAACAGTTCCACTTTTGTTCCGGAAGAATGAGAATATTTCGTCAGAATCATCAGCTGATCCATGCAGATACTTCCGACGATCTTTCCATATTCGTTTTCTACATAGACATCTTTTCCGGTATTCGAACGGTAGAAACCGTCCGCATAACCTAAAGGAATCGTCAGAATATAACCTTTCCCGTCGCTGGTGTAGTGCCTTCCGTAAGATACCGTATCTCCTGCAGAAAGCTGCTTGCACATGACGACCTCGCTGTATAGAGATACGCACGGTTTTAATCCGAATTCATGCGCACTGTAACCCAGCAAGCCGATGCCGATACGCCGGGCATTGCAGATGTCGTCGTCGATGATGATTGCGGCGTCGGTTGCGGACATGTGGATGTACCGGAAGCTGTAGTTCAAGGACAATACACATTCCCGGAACAAAGCATACTGATTCCTGGAGTATTCCGCATCCGTGTCAGCACTGGAGAAGTGAGACATTACACCCTCGACATTTGCTTTCTTTTCTTTCAGCAGGTCAAGAACCACTTTTGCTTCAGAAACATTCACACCGATACGGTTCATTCCTGTATTCAGTTTTAGATGGACTTTTACGTCTTCCAGATTCGCTTTTTGAACAAAGTCCTTGCTTACGGTAACAATACTAAGATCATTCTTTTTAATTAGATCCATAGAGTTTTCAGGAACATATCCCAGGATCAGGATCTGAGATTGAATCCCGTTTTTTCTCAGTCTCAGTGCCTCATCCAGACTGGATACCGCAAAAAAACGGATCCCGCACTCCTCAAGCGCTCTCGCTTCCATGTAATCTACCGTGCCATAACCGTTTGCCTTAACAACGCCGATGATCTCTTTTTCAGAGTTATCCCGGAATTTTATGGCATTGAATTTCAGTCTATCCAGGTTTATTTCGACATAAGAATTTCTATACATATTTTTATTTTAACCTAATTGACTAAAAAAAGAACGTATGTTAAGATTATTAAGCGTAAAAAATCGGAGACTTAGCTCAGTTGGGAGAGCACCTGCCTTACAAGCAGGGGGTCACAGGTTCGAGCCCTGTAGTCTCCACCATCCGCCAACTTAGCGCAATAGGTAGAGCAACTGATTTGTAATCAGTAGGTTACGGGTTCGATTCCTGTAGTTGGCACCAGAAAAAAACAAAAACATCGTTATTGACGATGTTTTTTTATTTCTGTTTTTCAAAAACAGTAAATATTTCTAAAAGCTGTATTCTCAACCAGTTTCCTGCCATTTCGATACGAGTCCTGTCGTATTGTTCCGTTTATCTCATTATAAATGTATCGGGAGATATTTTAAAACAGGGCATAAAGTCATGAATACATTTGGACCATTTCTGTTTATGATGGATAATAGAAGCGAATAGAATCCGACAGAAAAAAAATGAACGACAATCAGATTAAGACATGCGATGAAGTGACGGTATGTGGCAGGAACTACCGGATTGTAAGACTGCTGGGGCACGGAAAAGGCGGCTATTCCTATCTTGCAGAGTGTGACAGTCTTTTTTATGTACTGAAACAGATCCATCATGAGCCTTGTGATTATTACGTATTTGGTGACAAGTTTGAAGCGGAATGCAGAGATTATCTGCGTCTGAAAGACGCCGGTATCAGAATGCCGGAGATGATCGCCTCGGACAAAGAAAGTGAAAGGATCGTCAAAGAATACACCGAAGGAGAAAGCGTCTTTGATCTGCTGAAGAATAATAAGACAATAGAAGCATATCTTCCACAGGTTTACGAAATGGCCGCCCGGGCAGAAGAACACGGTCTAAACATCGATTATTTCCCGACGAACTTCATCATCCGTGAAGGAGAACTGTGGTATGTGGACTATGAATGTAACAAATATATGGAGGAATGGAATTTCGTAAACTGGGGAAGCAGATACTGGAAAAGAACACCTGAATTTGAAGCTTATCTGAAAGAGCACGATAAACAGATCTGTTTTGAAGCCGCTGCGGAAACAGATGCTTCTGTCATCAGCGGACTGCGCCGAGTCGTCTGGAGTACTACTTATCGGAATATCTATCCGGATGACGTGATCGACCATTATGATTATCCTTCTCATATAAGAAAAGATCGGGAAAGGATCCATAACAAGAACTATCATGTCTACCTTATCAAGGAAGGAGATCTTCCCATCGGTTATTTCTACTTTGAACATACAAGCGGTCTACATATCCAGTCCCTTTATGTCTTGAAGGAATATCAGAAAAACGGAATCGGAAAAAAGGTATTCTCTTTCCTTCGCCAGTACTGTGAAAAAAACGGTCTGGATCATTTTACTTGGGAATGCAACCAACATAATTACAATGCCCGTGCCTTCTATGAACACATGGGTGGAATCAACATAAAAGAGAATGTCGGGCATGAAAACAAAAGAGACGATCAGATTACTTATTCTTTCAAAATCTAGGCTTTTTTCTGTATAATATTAAATTGTATGGAAACGCTTCTGAAAGAACAGTCTGATTTAAAGCAGCAGCTAAAAAAGAGTATTCTGATTACTTGTCTGGTATTCGTATTCTGCGGCTTGCTTTATGACCGCATTACACAGAAAGTCAATATCAGCGACCGGTATATTGAAAACGGCAATATCATCGTTGTTCTAGATGGCGAGGGACAGTGCTACATTGGCGATGATCTAAACGGCGCGGAATGGGTCAGAAGTGACGAAAACAATGTCTGTGTCATGCCGCTGATCGATAAAGGCAATATTTATATCAGAAACAAATATAATCATCTGTGCGAAACGCTGGAAGACCAGAAGTTCAGTTATGTTGAAAGCATCAAGATCAACTACGGCACGGTATATCTGGCGATCGACGGAAAAGAGAAAGTGACCTATACGTCTTCCTTAACGGGTGTTGTCGATGAGCCGGTCGTCTTTTCTAGTGACAACGAACAGATCGCTACGGTTGATTCCGACGGAACGGTACACGGTCTTTCGAAAGGGAAGGCAAATCTTACTGTTACCTACGGCGATAAGCAGGATTCTGTGGAAATCATCGTTACCGACCTGATTACGACTATGGCACCAGAATATGATATGGAAAAACCGTTCCTGCCATGTGGTGTATTTTCAAAAGAAGACAATGATCTGATGGATGAGATCCTTTTTTCTAGAGTTGAAAAAGCTGGATATCACACCAGAGCCGGAGCCGTGGCAGCCGGAAGATTTCTGGCCATGGAATTCCCTTACAGGATCAATTATTTTACCGAAAACGGACGTATGGGCTCCTGCAGAGGCAACTATATCGACGGTGAAGGGAGATACTATCACCGCGGCCTTTATCTGGATCCTTCCCGTTACGAAAACATAAACATGGATTACACCATGTCCGGGCCTGCACCTTGGGGATGCACGATCTATGAAGCGTCTTATAACCGAAATGCCGCAAATGGTCTGGACTGCAGCGGTTCCATGACCTGGATCCTGGTCCAGGCCGGATATGATCCGGGAGATATCGGGGCCGGTATTACGCCTTGGTGTCTGGCTATGGCCGATCTGGGTGAAAGAATCTGGTTGGCAGATGCTTATGATAATAAGACACTTAAAGTCGGAGACCTGTTAAGCGGCGGTGACGGCGGTCCTGAAGGCGGCGGACACATTGCCATGTGCGTAGGAATCGATAAAGAAGGTTATGTCTATGTAGCCGAAGAACTTGGTTACCATTACTATTGGGGATATATGATCCGGAAATATGACCGTGCAGGTCTGCTGCATTATTTCTACTGGCAGGTCGACATGGATGAATTCTATGGCGAGGACGGCAATCTGACCGATTATTGGATCGAAGAATAAGAAAAGCTCTGAATTCAGAGCTTTTTTGTTGGATGGGTCTATTTTTTGATATAGGCAATGGCGCAGGCGTTTGATCCAATGTGTGCCCCTACGGTCGCACCTACCGGGATAAGCTGCTCATCCTTGATGTCGTAGCCTGCCTCTCTTAATTTGTCTGCCAGTTTATAGGCGTTTTCCTTAACCTTCGTATACATGACATAGATCGGAAAACGCAAATCCGGTTCTTGTACGGAAAGGCGTTCGACAATATAATGGATCGCTTTCTGCAGACCGATGTGTTTGGAGACGATCTCGGCCTTTCCCTGTGAATTTGCGGAACAGTGCATGATCGGTTTGATATGTCCCAGCCGTGCGATATAGAATTCAACGTTTGACAGCCTGCCGTTCTTATACAGATATTCCAGTGTATCCATGGCGGTATAGATCTCGGTCTTTGTCTTAAGACTTTCCATCGCTTCCGCAATTTCTTTTCCGCTTTTTCCCTGATCTCTCAGCCGTACGGCTTCTTCTACCAGCAGTCTCTGTCCGCCGGTACAGGTCAATGTATCAATGACGTAGATGCCTTCATATCCGACTGTATTGTATACCGACATCGCCGTCTGATAGTCTCCCGATAATCCGGAAGATAACGGCAAATAAACGACTTCATCGCCATTCTCCTTGGCTTTCAGAAATAGATCTTCAAACAGAGAAGGGGATGGCTGAGATGTTTTAGGAAACTTAGGATCGCTTTCCAGACGATTAAAGAATTCATCTTTCGTGATGGAAATATTTTCTAGATAATGATCTTCACCAAAGCTTACGGACATAGGCATGTGAACAACATTCATTTTTTCCAGTTCGACCAGCTCGAAATCGGCGGCCGAGTCTGTTGCGACGATTACCATAGACGATACCTCCTTTTGATTACTTATTATTATAAAGTATTTTCAGTTTTGCAAATATGAGGATGATCTGTAAGATACGGTTTGGTTTTCGCTATTTAAAGTGATACAATTTTGCATTGTGAGGTCGATATTATGAATGACACAATTATCAAGACGATCGCTGATGAATTAATGATCAGTGCCAGACAGGTTTCTACTGTACTGGAAATGCTGGAAAACGGGGATACTGTTCCTTTCATTGCCCGTTACCGGAAAGAGGCGACGGGAGCTTTGGATGAAGAGAAGATCCTGTTTATCGAAAAACAGTACCGTTATGAACTGAATTTAAGTGAAAGAAAAGAAAGTGTTCTTTCTTTGATCGAAACGCAGGGCAAGCTGACGGATGAACTTAGGGATCAGATCAATGCCTGTACCAAGCTTTCACAGGTCGAAGACTTATACAAGCCATACAAACAGAAGAAAAAGACCAGAGCTGCCATGGCGATTAAGAAAGGGCTGGAACCATTAAGTGCTTATCTTTTGTCTTTGCCAAAGAAGGCCGAGATAGAAAAAGAAGCTGAGAAGTACCTGAATGAGGAAGTGAAGAATGTCGAGGAAGCCATACAGGGCGCCAAAGATATCATTGCGGAGAATGTTTCCGATAATGCCAAATTAAGATGGCAGTTCAAGGATCTGATCGTAAAATCGGGCGCTATCGTCACGAAACTAAAGAAAGATGCCGTAGACGAAAAGAAAGTCTATGAGATGTATTATGACTTTTCCGAGAAGATAAGCAGCATTGCCGACCACAGGATCATGGCGATCGACAGAGCAGAAAAGGAAAAGGTGATCAGCGTATCCTTAAGCTATGATCTGGATCATATCAAGGATCTGGCACATCGTTTTTATTTGAAGGACAGTATTTCAGATGTAGAAGAAATTGTCGTTTCAGCAATCGATGACGGAATTGACAGACTTTTCATGCCTTCTATTGAAAACGAGATCCGAAGTGATCTTTCCGAAAAAGCGCATAACACCTCTATAGAAGTCTTTTCCATGAATGTTGAAAAGCTTCTCTCACAGGCACCGCTAAAGGGAAGAGTCGTGCTTGGCTTTGACCCCGGCTACTATAACGGCTGTAAACTGGCGGTTCTGGATGAAACAGGAAAGATGCTGACGGTAGACAAAATCTATCCGTTCCGGAAAGACGGGGATCTTGAAAAGAGTAAAAACAAGCTGCTTTCTTTGATCCGTAAATATGATGTAAAGATCATCGCCATCGGAAACGGTACTGCCAGCAGAGAGAGCGAAAAACTGGCTGCAGAACTGATTCATGAAAATAAACTGGACGTTTCTTACGCCATTGTTTCCGAAGCAGGTGCATCCGTATGGTCGGCACAGGAAGAAGCCAGAAAGGAATTCCCGAAACTGGCCGTAGAAGAAAGATCGGCTGTATCGATTGGCAGAAGACTGCTGGATCCGCTCGCGGAACTGATCAAGATCGATCCGAAGGCCATCGGTGTCGGACAGTATCAGCATGATCTTCCGGAAAAAGCCCTGAATGAGCGTCTGGATGAAGCGATGATGAAGGTCGTCAACAGAGTCGGAGCCGATGTCAATACGGCTTCTACTGAACTCCTGGAACATATTTCAGGACTGAACAAGGGTATTGCCGGAGAGATCGTCAATTATCGTAACAGTAATGGCAGATTCAAGAATCGTAAGGAACTGTTGAAAGTCAAGAAGTTAGGCGAGAAAGCCTTTGAACAATGTGCCGGTTTTTTAAGAATAACGGACGGAGAAGAAATCCTGGATGCGACGAATATCCACCCGGAATCCTATGATGCAGCCAGACAGATCATGAAGGTGTCCCATATTGAAAAACTGGGTGATCCGAATATCGTCTTTGATGAAGAAGCAATCAGTAAGCTCAATATCGATGCCTATACTTTAAAAGATATCAAAGACTGCATCATGATGCCTTTGCGAGATTACCGCGATCAGTTTGATTCTGCCATCCTGAAATCCGATGTTCTGGAACTTAAGGACCTCAAGAAAGGTGATGAACTCTCCGGAACCGTAAGAAATGTCGTTGATTTCGGCGCCTTCGTCGATATCGGACTGCACGATGACGGACTGGTCCATATTTCCCGGATGTCGATGAAGCGTGTTTCGCACCCGAGTGAAGTCGTAGGCGTTGGGGACATCGTCAAGGTCTACGTTTATGATGTCGATGAGGCAAAACAGCGGGTGCAGCTCTCTTTACTGCCACTGGATGTTCTGGCAAAAAGAGATGCCGACAAGAAGGAGTTCCGTTCCCGCAAGAAGGCATACAATCGTCCATACCGTTCACAAGAGAAGAAGGAAGAACCGATCTCGGAAGAAGAAGCTATGAAACGTCTTCTGGAAAGGTTTGGAAGTAGACATTAACGGTTGAAAGATACCGAGGATTGTTATAGAATATCACTAAATACTTGGAAACAGAGCAGTAGTCGGATGAAAATCTGAAAGAGAGACCGGGACGGTGGAATCCGGTTGGATGGACTCTGATGAATTCACTGTGGAGTAGGTCTTCTGAAAAGGCAGTAGGAAGATCCGGTCATACCGTTAATTTTGAACGAGATCATTTGATATGATGAAATAAGGTGGTAACACGATAAAGTCGTCCTTAGGGATGACTTTTTATTTGGGAGGTATCGGTATGGAAAAGGACAACAGAATGGAAAAACGTTACGGTTTTCCGACAGCTTTGGCTATGGTGGTAGGAATCGTCATCGGTTCCGGCATCTTCTTTAAAGCCGTTAAGGTTCTGAAACTGACGGGCGGAAACATGAAGGATGCCATGATTGTAATTGCCAGCGTAGGATGCATCTGCATGGTCTGTTCCCTGTTTTTTGCCAAGATGGGAAGAGAGTATGCCAACTGCAACGGTCTGGTAGACTATGCCGAAGCGACTCTAGGTAAGACTTATGCCTACCTGATGGGCTGGTTTCTGGCGATGTTCTATTATCCGATCATCGGTGCAACGTTAAGTTACATTGCCGCCAGTTATGTATCCATGATGTGCGGTCTGGAAATGTACGGACAGACGACGACCGGAATAGCGGTATTCTTTATGTTGAGTCTTTCGGCCGTAAACATGCTGGCACCGAAACTGGGAGGAAAACTACAGGTCTCTACCACCGTCATTAAACTCATTCCGCTGGTCCTGATGTCCGTTGTCGGTCTGGCAGTCGGGATTGTCAACGGCAACAGCATCCAGGCGTTAAAGAACATTTCCGAAGCAACGACCTCATCCGGAAACGGAATCTTTGCCGGAATCTGCGCCTTTGCCTTTTCCTATGAAGGCTGGATCTCGGCAACCGCCATCAATTCGGAACTGAAGAACCCGAAAAGGGATCTTCCTTTGGCTTTAATCATCGGCAGTATTTTCTGTACGGTTCTATACATGTCTTATGTTTTTTCCATGACCGCGACCATGTCGGTCGAGGAGATCATGGCTGCCGGTGATCAGCTTCCAGTCATCGCTTTTGGTAATGTCTTCGGGAACTTTGTTGCCAGCATTATTCTGGTATTCATCATTATTTCCTGCCTCGGTACGGCCAACGGTATGATTATGTGCACGTTAAGAGGACTTTATGCGCTTTCTATCAGGGGAATGGGACCGAGACCGGATGTTCTGTCTGAAGTTGACAAGTCCACGGGAATGCCTCTAAAATGCAGCATCATCGGTATCGGACTGATGGGTTTCTGGCTCTTCCAGACATCGACACTGTTCTTCCAGGGACCTCTGGCTTTTAACGGAACAGGCAATCCGGAATGGCTCCTGGCTTGGGAAGCGGATGAAATCTGTATTATCACCCTCTATGCCATGTACATTCCGATGTTTATCCATATCATGATCCGTAACAAGGACTTCAACATCCTTTACCGTTATATCCTACCGTTTTTATCCATTATTTCTTCCTTGTTCATGTGTTATTCCAGTTATATCAGCTATGGCAGACAGATCCTTTATTATCTTGTCTTCTATGTCATCGTCATGACTGTCGGTCTTTGTTTTATGAGACCAAAGAGGAGTACAGATGAGTAAGATCGACTGGAAGGAGATTTATGAACGGCTGAAGATCGATTCAACTACTTTAATCGTCGATCTGATCTTAATTGCCGTTATTCTGATCCTGGCCAGGATCGCTTTATCTGTTCTGACGGCTTTTACTTCGAAGATCATGCGCAAAGCGGAGAAAATGGAAGACGAAAGCAAGTCCAAGAATCTGCAGACTTCCATGACATTGCTCAGAAGTGTCGGACGTTATCTGATCTATTTTCTGGCGATTTGCGTGATCATCAATCAGCTGGGTTTCGGATCCGCACTTTCCAATCTCGTAACAGCCGCCGGAGTGGGAGCTCTGGTTATTTCCTTAGGTGCCCAGAGCATCATCAAGGACATGCTGGCGGGAGCATTCATCATGTTTGAAAGGCAGTATGCCGTAGGTGATTTTGTCAGGATCAACGGCTATGAAGGGAAAGTCATCTCACTGGCGGTTCGCTGCACCTATCTGCTCAGCTGGAAAGGCCAGAAGATCATTATTCCAAACGGTCAGATCACGACAGTCGAGAATCTTTCCGGTGTATTCAATATGGCGGTAGTAGAAATAGGAACGCCATACGAAGAAGACAGTCAGCGGGTCTATCAGATCCTGCAGGATGTTGCGGATCAGTATTACGGGCAGCATCAGGATATCTGTTTTGAAAAACCGTTTGTTGCAGCCATCACTTCATTCGGTGACAGCAGTGTCAACATGGCAGTCTATCAAAAAGCCAAACAACGGAATCATTACCGTATCGAGAGAGACCTTAGAATGGAGATCAAGAAGAGATTTGACCAGGAAGGCATCTCCATTCCATATTCCCAGATCGTCGTACACAATGAATAAAAAAAGCTCATTCATGAGCTTTTTTCTTTGCCTGGTGCCGACACCGTGAATTGAACACGGGATTCATCCTTACCATGGATGCGTATTACCACTATACTATGTCGGCCTGTATTTCAATTTTATAACAGAAATCTTCTTTTTTACAGATATTTTTTTAATCTGTGATAGAGTTCGCCGATCGGCAGTCCGACAATGGTATAAAAATCGCCGTTGATGCTACGTATAAATTTGGCTCCGTCACCCTGAATGGCATAGGATCCGGCTTTATCCATAGGTTCATTCGTTGCGATGTAGGTGTCGATCTCTTCATCCGTAAGCGGATAGAAAGTAACAGAAGAAGTGCTGGAAAAAGTTTCTCTTTGGCCCCGGCAGAGGATCGTCACACCGGTGATGACTTCATGGGTATTTCCGGAAAGCAGGTGAAGCATATCTTTGGCTTCTTCGATGGATCTCGGTTTTCCCAGGACCTGATTGTTTATCTTGACGATAGTATCTGAACCGATGACCAAAGCATCGCTTTCTTTTTTAAATACGGCTTTTGCCTTCTGATAGGATAGTTTTTCTATTTCTTTGGTCAGATCATTATCGGGATTTATCTCTTCTTCAATATCGGAAACGATGATCTCGAAAGGGATCCTTAACAATTCCAGAAGTTCTTTTCTTCTAGGAGATTTGCTGGCGAGGATGATTCTAGTCATTACCGTACCTCTGACAGATGAAATTCAGACCCTTGGTCACAAAATCCGGATCATATTCATTCAGATCGGAAATGTAAGGAGCGACCATTTTACCAACACCGCCGCAGCCGATAATATACAGATCTTCAAAAAGTTCATTCCGCATCCCGTTGATCAGCGATTTCACCATGCCGATATATCCGTTGTAGATACCGACATTCATCGCATCGACCGTATTATCGGCCAGATAAGTATCGGAATGCTTCAGCTCGAATTCCGGAAGCTGTGCAGCATTCTTCCACAGGGTCTCAGCCAGCTTGTTGAAACCAGGAGCGATGATGCAGTGCTTGAACTCGCCCTTCCTGGTAACATGACAAAGAACCGTTGCTGTTCCCATCGATACGATCAGCAGTTCTCTATGATACAGATTATAGGCATACGAACACATGACGATCAGATCGTCACCTGTGTCTTGAGGATTCGGCATGTCCAGTTTAATGCCGTAGTTTCGGGAAGGATTAATATCGACAATATTGTTTTTGCCGACAATGCTTTCAAGTGCGTCGTAGACGTCATTATAGACACGTGGTACGACACAGGAAAGGATCGCCTTGTCAACGAGATCTTCTCTGATATTTGCCTTGTATAGAAAGGCCAGGATCAGACTGCGATACCGGTCCGAAATTCCGTCGCAGCAGCTAAAAGCGATCTGTCTGTCATTCTCAAACAGTCCCAGTTTGGTACTGGTGTTTCCTAAATCAACGGTTAGTAGCATATTAACTATTATATAGGTTTACAATTGCAAATTCTAGTGAATTATTATATTATGAATAGGCATCCGGGCTTGGCGGAACTGGTAGACGCGCTAGACTTAGAATCTAGTGGGCGACCGTGGGGGTTCGAGTCCCTTAGCCCGGACCATTGAGGAAACTGAAAGTCATGGAAACATGGCTTTTTTATTCATGTGGTTAGAATTGAGGGCTGTTCATATTCAGATGGTTTATTCTTATTTTTTGAATTTACGCTATACTTAAAATAGAAGAAAGTTCATGAAATTAAAAGAAAAAGAATTCAAAATACATAGTGGGAATAGACCAAGGGTACTCTTGCTTGGAAACGGTTTAAACAGATCGTTTGGCGGAGTATCCTGGGATGGTTTACTGGATGAGATTAAAGATAAAGAATCATTCCGGTCCGATGCATGTAATTATCTGATGCCCATGCCGCTTAAAGCTGTCATGTTAACTAAAAATAAACTGGCGGAAAAGATGGCAGAAGTAGTAGAAGAAGCCGACAGGAAAAACGCCGATAAAAGCAGAAAAATAGCATGGGACAGCTTTTCAAAAACAAATCATGAACTAAGAAGCAAAATCAACCTTCTGATCAACGGTAATTTCGATTATGTCCTGACAACAAATTATGGTTATGAAATAGAAACATCTTTACTAGATTTAGATGGCATAAAACCAAAACAGATTCAAAAACTGATGAATTTCTATGAAGTAGACAACGCACAAAAACAGTTTCTTTTGAATACATTCAATTTAGTCAATGATATTCCGATATGGCATATTCATGGCGAAGCCAGAAAACCAGGAAGCATGATCTTGGGCAATTTCTATTACGGAAAGAATCTTCGACGCTGCGTTGAAAGGCTAGACGGTTCTTTAGACAGAAAAATTAATGGAAAAATAGTGGAATTCAGGAAAAACATGAAAGACAGGAAACCGCAGAAGATCGGAAGCTGGGTAGATGCTTTCATCCTCGGCGATGTCTATGTTCTTGGGCTGGGTCTGGACTTTTCGGAGTCGGACATATGGTGGCTGATTGAATGCAAATGTAACAACAAAGACATCAGTGGGACCACGACCCTTTATGAACCGGTTACTGTTCATAAGAACATGTGCATTTTAGACAAAGATAGGGAATGTGATATACCTTCTGAATTTGCAGTCGAAAAGCAATGCAGAGATATGCTGCTTAAGGAAGTTTATGGTGTTCATATCGACAGTCTTGGTATTACGATCAACGATACTGAAGATTATAGGGTATTCTATAATAGAGTTATTGATAAAATGCTAGAAAACAGAGAATGATTGATGCGGAGGATCTTATGAAAAAGATTTGTATAATTCTGTGGTCTATATTACTCATGACAGGCTGTCTTCAGCCGTTTGTACCGGTCCTTGCTGAAGATGACGGATCTGATATCTTGGAAGAAGAGATCATCCTGAATGAAAACGAGGAAATCTTTCAAAATGAAGAAGCTTCTCAAGATGAAATCGATCAGGATGATTCGACGATTTCTTTTGAAAACGAAGAAGAAACTGCAGAGATCATTGAAGATGAATCTGCTGAAGCACAGCAGACTCCTGTTTCAGAAACAAATGATGTGAATTCCGATAAAGAAGTAATTGCTTCCGGATCGTGCGGTACTAATGCCATCTATACCATATATGACGATTATTCCATGGTGATCAGCGGAACCGGAGCAATGAGCAGTGTTCCATGGAAATCATATGCAGACAGAATAATCAGTGTTGAAATAGACGAAGGAATAACATCAATAGGAGGAGGTGCTTTCTCTGGCTGTTCTGCATTGACATCCATCACCATTCCCGATTCCGTAATGTCAATAGGAGTTTATGCTTTTCGCGACTGTTCCTCTTTGACATCCATCATCATTCCTGATTCCGTAACATCAATAAAAGAGGGTACTTTCTTTTGCTGTTCCTCTTTGACATCCATCATCATTCCTGATTCCGTAACATCTATAGGAGGAAGTGCTTTCTCCGGCTGTACCTCCTTGACATCGATTACCATTCCCGATTCCGTAACATCAATAGGAAACAATGCTTTCTCTGGCTGTTCTGCATTGACATCCATCACCATCCCTGATTCCGTAAGATACATAAGAAATAGTTCTTTCTCTGACTGCACCTCATTAACATCCATAACCATTCCTGATTCCGTAGAATACTTAGACGAAGGTGCTTTCTCCGGCTGTACCTCCCTTGAATCTGTAACTATTGGCAATTTCGTGACATCAATAGGGTACAGTACTTTCTATAACTGTTCCTCTTTGACATCCATCATCATCCCTGATTCCGTAACATC
>JAFRIE010000040.1 GCA_017432885.1 Erysipelotrichaceae bacterium
CCGGAAACGGCGAATATATCGGAACCATATCCGAAGGAGATCTGCTCTGGTATGTCGTCAGGAACGGCGAATTCGACTACCGGAAAATGGAAGAGACGAAGATTACCGATCTGCTTCGTAAAGGATATACTCCAGCCGTCAAGGTGGATGCCGGGATTGAAGAGATCGTAGAAAACATCGTCAACTACAACTTTATTCCTGTGGTAGATGATCGAAATGTGCTGATGGGTATTGTTACCCGAAGAAGAGTTCTGCAGGAACTGCTGAAAAAGTGAAGCGTGTGAGGTGAACCCCTAAAGTTGGACCTAATAATCTCATTGTAACTGAGATAAGGATTGCTGCCTATAGGCTAAAGGCGACAGTCCTTTTCTTTTGATACTTATTCTTTCATTATTGTAATAGTCGATGTAATCCTTCATGGATTCTTTCAGTTCAGTCAATGATTTGAAAGAATTGCCGTAGTACATCTCGCTCTTCATGATCCCAAAGAAGTTCTCCATCAGGGAGTTGTCCATGCAGTTGCCTTTCCTTGAGAAGGACTGAAGTATGCCTTTGTCTTCCAGCCATTTCTGATAAGGTTTCATTTGGTATTGCCAGCCCTGATCGGAATGAAAGATCAGTCCTTTCAGATCGGGATACTGTTTAAAGGCTTTATCGATCATCCTTTTTGTCTGGGTGAAGTCGGGACTTACAGAGATGTCATAGGATATGATTGATCCATCGTACATATCCATGATCGGCGAGAGGTAGAGTTTTGATCCTGCCACCCTGAATTCCGATACATCGGTGGCCCATTTCTCATTGGGTTTTGATGCGCTAAAATCCCTTATATATCGCGTCTTGTGATTTATTTCATCGACTTCCCTGTGAAGTAAGAGATTCTCTTTGTATTCACCATTATCACCCTTGTATGAATGATATCTGTTCCTAAACTGCTTCCCTTTAAGATTGTGGTCTTTCATTACTCTCTGAATCCTCTTGTGATTGATGCCTGACAGTTCAGCTTCCAAAGTCAGAATGATGCGCCTGTAACCGTATCTTTCCTTATGGTGCTCGAACACAGGCAGGATAATGCCTAAGATCCGATCATCTTCTTCCTTGCGCTTATTTAAGGCGTTTGTGTGCTTATCCGAACGGTAGTAGGAATAGGTGGATTTCGAAAGGCCTGATACTCTCAAAAGAATCTTGAGAGAGTACCTCTGCCTCAGTTCATCGATCACGGCTACTGTTTCTTCCGTTCTCGGGCCTTTCTTTCCTGAACCAAGGCGTCTAGTTTTTTTAGGTATTCGTTCTCTGCTCTCAGGTATTCCAGCTCCTCAAGAAGTTCTTCTCTCGTCTTGTCGGAATCTTCTTTCTTTACGGGCCTTTTCTTATTCATGGGCGGTTTTCCTCTTTTTAATGATTTTAACCCATTGATGCCTGATTCCATATAGATCCTGTGCCATTTGATCAGAACATCGTCCTGAATCCCGGCAGACAAAGCGGCAGATGAATACGATTCCCCGTTTTCGACTCTTTTGATCAGATCCAGTCTTTGATTCAGATTCAATGTCGGTCTTCCGTGTTCCAAGCCTGCTTCTCCTAAAGAGTCATAGATCGTTGACCATTTTCTTATCTCCCTCATGAAGTTGTCTCTTTTTTTAAAACCGGGTGGAGTTTCAATATAAATGCCATTCTTCCGTTTTCTGACGCACTCCAGTTTGAATTCCTTTGAATACTTCATAAATAAAAAGTGAACCTCCTTTAAGTTGGTCCAACTTTAGGGGTTCACTTCACGTTCCGGTCGATTCTAGGCCTACTGTTATGCTACAGCCACTTCTTTCTCTTAAAGTACAGCAGCGATACCACGACGATCAGGATGCAGACGATGAAGACGATCGGATAGGATTTCTCCATATTCAGTTCCGGCATGTATTTGAAGTTCATACCGTACCATCCCGTGATCAGAGTCAGCGGCATGAACACGCTTGTTACGACCGTCAGAAGGGTCATGATGTTATTCTGTTTCACCGCAATCGATTCCCGGTGAAAATCTCTGATCTGGATCGAATAGTCTCTCAGGGATGCCGCGTTGTTGTAGAGTCTGTCCAGCCTGCTGATATAGGAACGGAAATATCTCAGGTTGTCTTCCGAGAAGAAGCCGTTCTCGTTTTCATCCAGCTCCTGAGTCAGATCCATCAGCTGCTCATAGTGCGTCAGCAGATACCTGATGGCGCTTCTGACATAGTTTGCCTCGTTCAGGGAAATCTCCTTGTCATCCTTCTGAATGCCGGCCTCCATCTCATCCAGTTCCTTTTCGAACTTCTCCATGATCCTCAGATCGTCTTTCACAATATGATCCAGAAAATCGTACAGGAAGCGTTCCAGGCAAGGCGCATTCCATTTCTTCGTCTTTGTGATTTCTCCTATGGCCTTTTTCACATAGCCGCTGTCATCCACGAAGACGATTCTCCTTTTATCTAGAGCATAGGCAAAACAGAAGTCGTCGTTATCCAGATTCGATCTGTCGGGAATCGCAAAAGTTCCGGACAGGGAATCGAAACTGACATTCGCCTTGGTTGTCAGCATCTCCGTCAGTTCATTCTCTATTTCGTTTGAAAACGGAAGATTCTTTTTTTCTTTCTCCC
>JAFRIE010000041.1 GCA_017432885.1 Erysipelotrichaceae bacterium
CCGCCTCTGACGATACGTACTTCGTCGGATACTTCTTCGGTCACGGTCTCATCTTCCAGCGTATGCTCATAGATGATTCCGTCTTCGATCTTTTCATCAAGAACAAGTTCGAAGTCCACGATGTTTCCGTTCAGGTACTCGGAAGTTTGACAGTTAGAAAAATATAGTAATTTGAACAGCGCGCATAAACATCGCGTTTTTTTATCGTTTAAATTGTCAAATTTGTCGATTTTGAGTATCGTAGGATATCATAGGATATGCTATAATATATGAGGGTGGCTCTTTATGCGTATTTCTATTCGTCCTTCTTCTAAAAATGTTGACTCTATCTATATCATCAAGGACCTTTATCTCCGTGATGTCAGAGGTAAAAAATCTTCCGCTGATCATTCCGGCAAGGCAAGAACTACTGTTACTGTCGCGACCCTTGGTAAGATTCCTGATCTCATGGCTTCTATGAATATGTCCAGAGATGAGGTCATCTCCTGGGCGAAGGCTGAAGCCAAAAGAATGACCGATGCGGAACAGAAAGAAAATGAGAAGATCTCGATCGATTATTTTCCCAATCAGCTCATTGATAAAGATGTTGAAAGACTGTTCTCCTGCGGTTATCTGTTTCTTCAGTCTCTGTATTATGATCTGCGTCTTGATAATGTATGCCGTAATATATCAGCACGGTATGATTTCAAATACAGTCTGGATGCTGTACTGTCTGATCTCATCTATGCAAGAATTCTGGAGCCGGGAAGTAAACGCAATTCATTCAATTACTGTCAGACATTGCTGGAACCTCCTAAATATCATGATTACGATGTTTACCGTGCTCTTTCTGTTCTGGCCGAAGAGATGGACTATATTCAGGCTGAGGCATATAAGAACAGTAACTTCATTCTGAATCGGAACAACCGGATACTTTACTACGACTGCACAAATTATTACTTTGCCATTGAGGAAGATGATGACTTCAGAAAATATGGAAAAGGAAAAGATCATCAGCCCAGTCCGATCGTTCAGATGGGACTGTTCATGGACGGAGACGGGATCCCTCTCGCATTCAATCTGTTTCCCGGAAACCAGAGCGAACAGCCGTCCATGAAGCCTTTGGAGAAGGAGATCATCAGAAACTTCGGGTTTACAAAGTTTGTCGTATGCACAGACGGAGGACTCGGCTCCAATGACAACCGTCAGTTCAATGACATAGAGGGAAGAGCCTTTATCTGCACACAGTCATTGAAGAAGCTGAAGAAAGAAGAACGTGAAGGTGCGATGGATAACAGGAACTGGCGCAGACTGAGAGACGGAATGGCTGTGGATATCAGTGAGATAAAGAACGAGCCTGAGAAATACACAGAAGAACTGTATTACAAGGAGGAGGCATACGGTACAAGGAAAGTGCCGGGACAGATGATGATCGTCACCTACTCCCCGAGATATGCCCTGTACCAGAAAAGTATCCGTGCGAAGCAGGTAGAGAGAGCGGAAGAGATGATCGCAAAGGGAAAGAAGGAAAAGAGCCAAAGCAATCCGAATGATCCGGCACGATTCATCGCAAAGACGGCTGTCACAGCAGACGGAGAGGCAGCCGAGAAGACAGTCTACAGACTGAATGAAGAGAAGATCTCAGAGGAAACGAAGTATGACGGATATTATGCGTTATGCACGAATCTTGTGACAGACAGCGTAAAGGATATTCTTGCCGTCAGCGAGAGAAGATGGGAAATTGAAGAATCATTCCGAATCATGAAAACGGACTTTGAGGCAAGGCCTGTATATCTTTCAAGGGAAGACAGGATCAAGGCGCACTTCCTCACCTGTTATCTGGCACTTCTCATCTTCCGTATACTGGAGAAGAAACTGGGAGAGAAATATACCAGTACTCAGATCATCAGCGCACTGCGATCAATGAAACTTATGGCTTTGGAAGGAACCGGTTATCAGCCGGCATACAAGAGAACGGACATCACGGATGACCTGCATAATGTTTACGGATTCCGAACTGACTATCAGATACTGAAGAAAGCAGCAGTCCGTTCCATTATCAGGAACACAAAAGAACATTCGAAATAATTTACGCAATATCGCCGCAAAACTAAAACACGGGAAATGTCGCATATTTATCGCACTTTCTCGTGTTTTCTATCTTATTCAACTGTCAAAGACAGGATTATATCACGATTTATAATACTTACCGAGTTTTCGCATCAACCGTTATAAACAGCTTTTTCCGGACGGTTTTTTACTGCGGGCACAAACAAAAAGCACCGTGTTTTTCACGCGATGCTGTTCAGTTGATCAATAGCCGCCTCTGACGATACGTACTTCGTCGGATACTTCTTCGGTCACGGTCTCATCTTCCAGCGTATGCTCATAGATGATTCCGTCTTCGATCTTTTCATCAAGAACAAGTTCGAAGTCCACGATGTTTCCGTTCAGGTACTCG
>JAFRIE010000042.1 GCA_017432885.1 Erysipelotrichaceae bacterium
CAGTTCATCGGAGAAGTTCGAATCATATGTTTTGTCGAAGTTCTCCCTTAGTGTTCCAAAGGAATTGCCGAACATCGATCCAAGCCATGCGATCGGTGCAAATACGCAGCATACCGGTATGACGATAAGCAGTGTGACAATCAAAAAGATGCCCATGATCTTTACGGGCATCCAGAGCATCTTATTGTTCATTTATGTTCACCTCGTTTTCCCGGCTCCTTGTTTCTTTATTATCTGAAAACATATTCTTCATTACTACGCCCTGAGACTTCTTCTTTTCGTCTTCAGGCTCTTTCTGCTGAAAAGGCTCTTGTTTGTCCTCTTCAACTGGTACATACCTTGACTTTATTGCTTCGGCGATATTGAACACCGGCGTATCCGGAAGTTCCCTTTCTTCCGGTTCCGGAGTTTCCGGAGGTCTGAATCCGTATTTTTTGAAGGGTCTCAGTCTTGCCTTATATGGGTTCTTTCTCTGCCTGATGATGATAGCTTCACCGAAACTCAGCTTCTGCAGCGCATCCGTGGACATCACCGGGACAAGTTCCTTTTCCTGCCGGTTATGGTTCCATACGATCTTGGATCCGCAGAGCTTGGAGATCTCTTCAAGGGTTTCGTTCTCCCCGGCAAGAAGATAGTAGAGATTCTGGCAGTTGGATCTTATCGTGGAAGCCTTGTCCTTGCCATATCTGGTGATCAGCTGTGCGAAGTCCTGGATGACCAGGTAGAATCTTACGCCTCTTGATAGACCGGCGGTCAGAGCATTGACGATATTGTCCCACTTGGCACCGTTTGCGAATTCATCCCATACGACATGCACAGGCATCTTGAGTCTGGATGTCTTTTCTTTCCTTGCAGACTTGATAAGTTCTTCATAGATCTGCGAGATCAGGATAGAGGGAAGTTCATGATAGGTCCCCTTCTCGTCATGGATCGCGATGAAGATGGCGGTTTTCCTCTCTCCGAGCTGTTTCAGATCGAAATCCGATACCGAAGTCATTCTGAGAATATCTTCATTCGTCAAGAAGTACTTGATCTTGTCTGCAAAGACGGCGGATATGGATCCTCTGGTATTCTCTGGAGAAGAAAGATATTCGTTGAGTTTCATATATGACATATCAGTTGTTTTCCTGTATTTGCTCAGATAATATGCAAGATTGCAGCTGTATCCTTCTTTTTTTGCGATATCATCCTTCTTTCTTCCCAGTTCATGCAGCATCTTCACGGATCTCATATTAATCATTTCATCAGGAAGAAACACTATTTTTTCACTCTCATCTTTTATTTGTTCCTCCAGAAGGAAGTTGATATAGCCTTCCAGAATCGTAGTGGCAGATGAGGACCAGAAAGGATCTCTGGCATCCTCTTCGTGGCAGAGTCTCATGGCGATGTCGGAGATCAGTTCCTGAGCTTCGGAATAGTTTGGTTTTGGAAGCTGTTCCTGCATCTCATTGATCGCATCGTTCAATTCTTTGATCTTTTTCTTAACGTTGTCTGTCTGCTTTTCAGCTTCCAGTCTCTTTATCATGAATCGGTTTAAGGACACATTCTGCAGGATCTTTCTGTTCTCCGGTAGTTTCAGCTGATCCAGATATCTGTCATATGCTTCCCTGTATTTCTTAATTATGATTCCGAAGGGATTCCATCGCAGCGATTTCTTTGGCTCTATGAAGTCAACTTTCAGAACATCATATCCGTCATCCATAAAGGATTGGGCATGTGTCTTATAGTGCTCTCCTTTGACATCCATGATGATAACGGATTCTCCGCACATCCTTATAATCTGTAGCAGTATTGAGATGATAAAGAATCCCTTACCTGCTCTGGTTGTTCCGGAGATCATGGTATGCGTGTCTTCCGCATCCACCCAGATCGCATTTCTTCTGGTTATGATCGGAGGGCCTGCCCTTCTGTGGACCCTTTTATCTTCGATCATCCAGGTATGAAGTGTATTAAACTTTCTGGCATCAGGAAGATGCAGCAGTTCTATGATCCGGTTATAGAGCTTCTTTGGACCATCAAAAAAGAGATCGATACGACCTCTTAGTGTGTTATCTCCTTTGTTATGCCCTTTGTCATCGAATTCGATCCTGGTCGTTCCCTTCTTTGCTTCATGTCTCCAGGCAAGATGGGATACTCTTTTTCTTTCCTCCAGAGTCATGAATCTGCGCTTATGCTTCTGTCTGGCATTGTACGAGAACAGAGTGTTCCATAGAAAGGATACAGTCGTCAGAATGCATAGAAACAGAATCAGATACAGGAACTCCGGATATTCCCTATACCTGGCAATATCCGTAATGATCCTGAATCTTTCAGTAAATCCTGTCTTGACGTAGTCCCCCAGGGAAATCACCTGAAGACCAAGAAACAGATACAGAATCGGTATGATCACAATCGATAACGCAGCAAAAATCAGCAGCATATTGTCCTTCCTTTCTTTCCAAAAGAAAACCGTAGCAACATGCTACGATTCTCGTGTTATATCGTTTTGTAGCAACATGCTACAGATCTGACGCTTGAATCCTGGACTCTTCCTTCAGACAGTAGTTCTTCAGATAATCCAGAAAATCCTTCTTTAATGGGTATGCAGAACTGTCCGGTATTACGGTATTGGATCCGCAGAACGGGCATATCGCTGTTGCGTTGTCGATGTTTCTGGCATCCAGCCCGATCCAGTTGTATATGTCGTTTGATAGGAATATCGTTCCGCAGCTGTAGCATCCGCACTGCATGCACCTGTGAAGCTCATCCCAGTTGCCATGACTGTGTCTTCTTGCGTCTATCAGCATGCTGTAGGAATATTTCGGTTTTGCCATCGTCATGTTTCGTCATCCTCCTGCGGCTTTATGATAATCCATGAAGGATGACTAGACTGTCCAGGAAAACGGACAGCATGATCTGTAGCATGTTGCTACGGATCAGCGCGGAGCTTTGCTGTCCCCCAGGAAATATTCCCTGGTATAGACGCCGGTCATGTTTCTGAACTTTTCCTTTCTGGTCAGATACCTGATATACTGTCTGTCGTTGCTGACCTGTATCAGATCATCCAGCCATATTCCTGCCCTGTCGTTCGTATATCCTTCCGCTGCGATCATCAGATAACTCAGCGGATTGAACCAGACGTTCCTGTCCTTGAGGCTTCTTCTGCGGTAGTACTCCTTTCTGCCGTGGTTGATGACATAGCGGTAATAAGCTCCC
>JAFRIE010000043.1 GCA_017432885.1 Erysipelotrichaceae bacterium
AAGGCTTCCGAACTCAACGGCCTGTTCATCTACCACGACCAGAAAAAGGGAACGATATTCTACGATATCTTCACCGGAAGAGCTTTCATCATCACATCCTCCGATGTACAGAAGTATCTGGTATATACCTCCATGCTTCCGATCAGCATCCTGCTTTCTTTCAGCGTATTATCCATTTTCAAGACCGGTTTTCTCTTTGCGATCCTGCTCTTTCTTGTTCTGTTTATAACGACGGAGATCTATTTCCGTATCACTTATTTCTACAGACTTCCGGAACTGGAAAACTGGAAACCGCAGAAAAAGAATCTTTTTGCCTATCTGCAGGAAAACTATTCCATCCGAAGACTGCTGCTGCTTGTCTTGATGCTTCTGCTGCTAAGCGGTCTCATCTTCCTGTATGCGAATCATATGCAGATGACAGGCTTCAACCTGTATTCCAGCTACCTGATCGCCATCCTGTGTCTGGCTGCCGCATTGTTCATCCTGGCGGCAGTACTGCTCAAGAAGAAAAACTAAAAAAGAACTTCAGCGTTCTTTTTTATTTCTCCAGCTTCTCCAGATAGGAATCGATCTTGTCTTTTGTTTCCTTCAGGATTGCTTCGGGGTCTGCTCCTAACAGATCCAGTTTCTCGGCAAAGAAATAGGCCTGGTCCTTAACTTCATAGAAACATTCAAACATCGTTTTCACGTAGCCGTAGCCGTATTCATGCGATACGATCGTACCCCCTGCCGTTGTGATGTAGATCAGTCTTTTTATGTTACTTAGGCTTGCCGGAAGATCGTCATCCAGATAGTGAAACGTCAGACCGACAACATTGATCGTTTCCAAATAATCTTTCAATAAGGCAGAAAAGGATAGATCGTAATACGGAGCGGCGATCACGACGGTCTTTGCTTCCTTAAACTGTCTGGCATAAGTAAAGAATGGATCGTCGAATCTTTCCTCTGCACAGAGTTCATTTCTTCTGTTAAGCGTTTCTTCGTTCAGAGGATGGATCGCTTCCTTCTGCAGTTTTACTTCAACATAGTCCGGATCCAGTCTCTTCAGCAGATACTCTGCCAGTCTCCTGGTCCTGGATTCCTTGCGGATACAGGCATTGACAAACAGCGTTTTCATGTTTCTCCTTTAGATTCTCGGCTCGTAAGTAAAGCCTTCCCCGTTGATGTCTTTCGCCTCGGAAATGATCACAAAAGCCGTAGGGTCGTTCCGGTCGATGATTTCTTTCACGGCACTGTACTGGTCATCCGAGACGATCGCCAGCAGCATCTTCTTCTTGTTTCCTGTATAGCCTCCAACCACATCCAGAACGGTCGTTCCTCTATCCAGAACACCGTGTATTTCTGATGCGATCTCTTCGTATCTGTCGGATATGATTTCGAACTTCTTGGCTTTTACACCGCCGTAGATGTTCATCGTCTGTTCCAGGGCAATCGACGTCAGAAAGACCGAGATCAGACCGATCAGAACGCTGTTAAGGCCGTAAATAAACAGACCCGCCATAACCGTTAGGGTATCCATGATCATAATGGCGTTGGATACCTTGATATGGAAGTATTTCTCGGCAATCAGTGCCAGAGCATCCATACCGCCCGAAGATCCTCCGTTACGGAACATAATGCCCATGGATATACCGCCCATCAGTCCGCCATAAAGACTTGCCAGGAGCGGATCGACATGGTATTCCGGAAGCATTCTGGTTACAAACAGCAGCGCAAAAGGATAAGAAACGGAATAGATCAGCGTATTCAGAAAGAATTCTTTTCCCAGAAAAACACTTCCCAAAACGAAGAGGAAGGTATTCAGGATGATCGTCAGGATATCTTCACTGAGCGGTACAAAATCGGTCAGTAAGGCGGTAATGCCTGCAACACCTCCGGTCAGTATCCTTTCCGGCAGAATAAAAAGACCTACGGAAAGAGCGAACAGCAGTGTGCCTATTTCAATCATTAATATCTTTTTTAATCTTTTCATCTTCTTATTAATAAAATGTCTGTCAAAATTATAGCATAGTCAAGCTATAATAGAGTTATACATGGGGGTGAGAATATGAAAAAATTCTTGCAGGAATTTAAAGATTTTGCGTTAAAAGGAAACGTTATGGACATGGCTGTCGGCGTTATCGTCGGCGGTGCCTTCTCTTCGATCGTTACAGCTCTGACCGAAGACATCCTGAACCCGATCATTTCCTGTATCGGCGGTACGGAAATCGGTCTGGTAACCAAACTTGGCAATACCGGCCAGGTCATCGACTGGGGTTCTTTCCTTTCGTCGGTAATCAATTTCCTGATTATGGCCTTTGTTCTGTTTACGATCCTGAAAGCCATAAACAAGCTGACAAGTCTGGCCAAGAAAGAAGCGGACGAAGCGCCAAAAGAAGAACCGGAGCCATCCGAAGAAGTAAAACTTCTGACATCGATTGCGGAAGAATTGAAAAAGATGAATAAAAAATAGAAAGGAAGGGAAAACCTTCCTTTTCTAATGTTTATTTTTCTTATTTTCTTTTAACTGTAATATAATTGTAATAACTTTTTTATTGATACAGAGAGGGAAAACAATGTCGGGATTTAGAGGAATGGGGCCAAGAGGCTTTCTTACAGATGAAGAAAAAGAGAATGCACCGAAGATATCCAAGGAACTGATCATTCGGATCATGAAGTATCTGAAACCGTACTGGTTTCAGTTGCTGATCGTCTTTGCGATCATCATCCTTTCTTCCGTACTGGGTCTGCTTCCTTCCTTGATTACCGCAAAAATCATTGATGAAGCCATCCTGGGCAAGGATTTTGAACTGCTGATCCGTCTGGTACTGCTGGCAATCGTCACGCTGGCCGCATCCAATATCGTCGGTGTCATGGAAAACTACATCAACAGCTGGGTCTCCCAGCGTATCGTCTATGACATGAAAAACGAGATGTTCCGGCACCTTCAGACCATGCCGCACTCTTTCTTCACTTCCGAAAAACAGGGCGACATCATCACCAGGATGAACTCCGATATCTCCGGCGTAGCCACCGTCATCAGTTCCATTCTGACCAATATCATCTCCAACGTCTGTACCGTTATCACGACGATCATCGCTTTATTCAATATCGATATCCGGCTGTCTCTGATCGGCATCCTGGTCATACCCTTACTGGTATTGCCGACCAGATCGGCAGGCAAGAACCGCTGGCAGCTGCTCTCCCAGTCGCAGGCCAAAGCCGACGAACTCAACGACATCATCAACGAGTCTCTCTCCGTTTCCGGTTCTTTACTGATCAAGCTGTTTACCCGGGAAAAACAAATCAACGAGAAATTCGATAAAGTAAACAAAGAAGTCATCGCTCTTTCCGTAAAAGAATCAAGAGCCGGCAGCTGGTTTCGGGTCGTCATGGGCATCTTTACCAATCTGGGACCCTTGCTGATCTATCTAGCCGGAGGCTATCTGATCATTAAAGCAGGAAGTACAGCCATCACCGTCGGTACGATCACCGCTACCGTAAACATGATCAACAGACTTTACCGTCCGGTTGAATCGTTGATGAACGTTTCCGTCAGCCTGACCAGATCGATGGCCCTGTTTACCAGGATATTTGCTTATCTGGACATGATTCCGAGCGTCAGGAACCGGAACATCGTCATCAAACCTTCTTTTGCCAAAAAGACGGATATCGAATATGAAAACGTTGAATTCTATTATTCCGAAGACGTCCCTCTGATCAAGGATCTCTCCTTTAAGGTTCCTTCCGGAAAGATGTACGCTATCGTCGGTCCTTCCGGATCGGGAAAGTCAACTGTTGTTAATCTGCTTCCGCGTCTTTACGATGTCAAGAACGGCGCGGTCAGGATCAACGGCAGTGATGTCCGGGATATTGAACTGACCTATCTGCGTTCCAATATCGGCATGGTCACACAGGAAGCTTATCTGTTCAATGGAACGATCAAAGAGAATCTTCTGTTTGCCAAAGCCAATGCCACGCAGGAAGAGATTGAAAAAGCCTGTAAGATCGCCAATATCCACGACTTCATCGTCTCCCAGCCGGACGGCTACGACACACAGGTCGGAAACCGCGGGCTGAAACTGTCAGGCGGAGAAAAACAGAGACTGTCGATTGCCAGAGTCATCCTGAAAGATCCGAAGATCCTGATCCTGGATGAGGCCACATCCGCACTGGATTCGATTTCGGAAAGCTCCATTCAGAATGCCCTGGATGTCCTGATGGAAAACAGGACTTCTATCGTCATTGCCCATAGACTTTCCACCATCCTGCAGGCCGACAAGATCCTGGTCATCTCTGACGGCAGGATCGTTGAACAGGGGCAGCATGAAGAGCTGATCGCCATGAACGGCGTATACAAGCAGCTTTATGAAACACAGTTCCGTAAGGTCATTGAAATGGAAAGTTCCAAAGAATAAAAAGGTCTTCTAGAAGAAGACCTTTCTTTTATTCAAATTCGATTTTTCCGTCATCCGTCATCGACTTGACTCTGGCGAGCACTTCCACCTTATAACCAAGATCTTTGATCCGCTGTTCTCCGGACTGATACGTCTTGCATACGACAGAACCGCAGCCGGCAATTTCCGCCTTGGCCATCTTACAGATCTCGATCATCGCATTCATCGCTTCGCCATTGGCCAGGAAATCATCCAGGATCAGGATCCTTTCTCCTTCCTTCAGATAATCTTTGGCTACCTGGATCACATAGTCGATATTCCTGGTATAGGAGTGTTCACTTGCCTGATAAACGGCGTCGGACATGTTGGAAGCGGCCGTTTTTTTCGCAAAGACGACCGGAATATAACCGAAAGATCTTGAAGTAGCCGTAGCAATCGCAATGCCGCTGGCTTCAATCGTCAGGATCTTATCCGGTCTGCAGTCCATAAACAGACGATGGAATTCTTCACCGATCTCATCCAGAAGCCGAACATCGATCTGATGATTCAAAAAACTGTCGATCTTTAAAATGTCTCCCGGCAGTATCCTGCCGTCCCTGATGATTCTTTCTTCCAGTAGCTTCATATTCTTATCTCCTTATTCCATATCTATCGATAAACCTGTTCCGGTTTCCTGTATTGTCATTTCTTTTGCCATGGCGATCCTGGCTTTCAAGGAAACACAGTGGCAGGGATAAAGTTCTCTAATGTTTTCCTTCTTCAGATAAGAAACCGTATGGTCTAAACGCTCCCCCTCTTTTAAAAGATGGAAACCGCCGATGACACCTTTGATCCTGTCGACTCCCGTCACCTTTTTCGCATATTCGATGATGTTACATATGCCGCTGTGGGAACAGCCGGTAATAATGAAAAGTCCATCCTTCCCCTGATAGACCAGGGCGGAATCATCCGGAAGATAGTCAGCTTCTCCGTTTTCATTCCTTCCGATCGGAACTCTTTCTTCAAAATCGCAGCTGACCGGTATTTCTCCCAGATAAAGCAGATCTTGACTTACTTCATAAGGCTCTTTTGTAAGACGCAGACGGGCTCTTTCTCCAATTGTTTCAGCCGACAACGGCGAAGAGATGACGCCTGTTTCATCTTCCCTGTGGATAAAAGTATCCGGATGGGCGATGATTTCTACGTTTCTTTTTTCTCTCAGGTAGTAGACCAGACCGCCTGTATGGTCATTGTGACCATGGGAAAGAACGATCTTGTTTATCTGACTCAGATCAATACCCATCTTTTCTGCATTGATCATGAAGACATCGGAATAGCCGGTATCAAAGAGAATGCGGTCGTTTCCTGTTTCTATGTAGAAACAGAGTGCCGGTTCTCCCAGATAATACTGATCAATGAAAGTGTTGTTGTCGCACAGGATCGTCAGTTTCATATCTTTATTGTATCATCAGAAGAAAAAGAAAAGTCACAAACCGGTGTCTGTGACTTTTAAATTCCTGACAGTTTGTATCAGAGTTCTTTCAGGCCGGCCTTGTGCAGGATCCTGCAGCCAAGATAGAGCAGGAACTGACCGCAAAGATTGACCAGCTGAGCGATCCAGTTCATGAATGCCTTGTCGAAGTTCTTGGTGGACAGATAACCCATGGCCAGTGATAGGAAGAAGGATACGATGAAACAGACCAGTGCATTTCTTTTCTTCAGACGATTTGCCAGGAAACAGAGTCCCGCATCCATGGCACCCAGACCTACCACCATGATTCCTACCAGCGCCATCGTCGGCAGAAAAGCGTAGGTCCTTTCTTTCTTCAGCACATGCATCATCAGACCGACACCTGCCAGCAGAAAACCGAAAGCCTGATTGGAGAAGAACTGTGCCGACATCCAGGCGAAATCGCCGACATTCAGGGCATACAGCAGCTTGTAAGTGGCCTTTAATAGACCGGCAGCAGTCACAAGACCCGTTCCGCCTGCAAAAAGCAGGAAAGCAGGTCTGTTCATCTTTTCTTGCAGATCCTTGATCAGAAGACCTGTTGCCAGCAGGAAAAGAATAACGGGGATATAATCCACCAGAGCCATTGGTACAGAAAACTCTTTCATATCAGTCCCTGTATACCTTCATAGAATGATACTGTTTCGTAAACGGAAACAGCAATGGAACGCTATCGGAATACTTCTGGTATTCCGGATCCAGACCGTAGGTCTTCTCGTGTCTAAGTTCCAGTCTCTGTGCCGAGTTGTACATGACGTAAGTGATCAGACATAAGGCGATCAGACAGATGATCCACTGTCTGCCCTGAACGGCACCGATACCGGATACCGTCACACCTACCCAGAACATGACTTCCGAGAAATAGTTTGGACATCTGACGTATTTGTACAGTCCTGTATCACAGAAACGTTTCGGATTGATCTTTTTGGCCGCCGATTTCTGTCTGTCTGCCGTCGCTTCACCGACGATCGCCAGAACCATGATGACGATGCCGATCCAGGCAAAGATGTTGTCTTTTGCCTGATTCATGATACGGTAAGTTACCGCTGAAGTCTGTGCCGTATACATCCACATGGAGTAAGCCCACATAAATAGAGAGACAGGAAGAGGCATGGCTTTCGTTGAACCGGTAGAGTCCAGTTTCTTCTTGTATTCCTTGTTGGTTAGTTCTCTTTTCAGGATGTATCCGCCCAGTCTGTAGCCGTAGATGACAAACAGGATCGACATGATCGTCGTAGCGAGTGTCAGGGTATGGCTGATCAGTCCGGATAAAAGATGGAATGCGCCGATGCACATGACGGCAAAACCGTAGCCGACAGACATAAACCAGACAAACGATTTAAAACCCATGCAGCAGCCGATTGCCGCAACAAACGTTACACCCCACATGAAAGCAGGCCATACTTTTCCGACATAGGAAGGATCGGGTCTAAACATTATGCCTTACCTCCAAAATATTCTTTAATATATTCCGCAAAGGAAGCGTCACCTGTTACATCTTTGCCTACCAGATCATGGGACAGGGTCCATTTGGAGAACAGAATGATGTCGTGTTTTCCTTCTTTTTTGATCTTAGGCAGATTGGCCAGGATCGAGAACATCCAGACCGGTGAATCTTTGATGATGACCGGCTTGCCTGCGGCTCTGAAGCACATCTTGGCCATTTCCTCGTAGGTATAGGTTTCCTTGCCTCCTACTTCGTAGGTGACATTGCTGTCCTTCATATGATCGACGATGAACTTCGCAAAGTCCGGACAGTCGACGACATTGGCTTTGACGCCGTGGTAGCCTTTCAGCAGCTGCATCTCTCCCTTGTCGACATATGGCTTAAAGACCTTGGCAATATCGTAGAAATAACCTGTAGGTCTGTAGATCACATATTCCAGCGGTCCTTTTTTCAGTTCTTCTTCAACCATGTATTTGGCATGAAGCATCGGAACCTTTTCCGCTCCCGGCTCATCACAGGCGATGACCGAAACATAATTGAATTTCTTGACGCCGGCCTTGATCGCTTCGTTGTATAGATTCATGTTTCCCTGATAGTCGATATCATAGGCGGTAAATCGGGTAGAGGAAGTCGTAAGACCCATAGTCGTAATAACGATATCCACACCGTCGCACAGACCTTTCAGCGTTTCCGGATCGGTTGCATCAATGGCTTTAAAAGTATACTTCTTCTCCAGCCCGTTGTTTTCTTTCTCCTTCAGATCGGCAGCAATGATTTCAATCTTCTTCTTGGAGAGAACCTTCAAAATCTCAAATCCGAGGTTACCAAAAGCCCCCGCCAGCAATACTTTCATCATCTATATCCTCCTTGTATTACACATTAATTATATCTTTCTGTGATTCATTTCACAAATGAAGCCAATCATTTCATTTTATGCAGGATCCTGATTTTCTGCAGTCTGGCCGACCATTTTCCCCAGTTTTTTCCATAGGCATAACCGATCAGCTGTTCCTCTCTTGTATCGATATGCCCTTCTATGCTTTTCGAGATCCCCAGGTTGTGGGCGTACTGTTTCACATATTTATCCGTTTTGTCTGCAGACTCGAATTTCGTTCCATCTCTGGAAACACACAGGAAGACCTTGGAAGCCTCCGTCATCTTATACTGGATCGCAAAACCCAGAAACAGATCCAGATCCTCCGCGTATACAACATCCAGCGAATCCTGTTTCGACCTTCCGTATACGGTAGACACTGCTTCAATATTCTTAGGCCAGTTCTCGCTTAAATCGGATTTCGCCAGTTCGGTCCATCCTCCGTTCAGATCAAAATACGTATAGTAGATATACAGCTCCTCATCCTTGATCACAAAACTGACTTCACCGATCCCCCAGCCCTTCGGATCTCCTTCATATCGGATCATCGCCTTAGGCTCTCCTCCCCAGCCTGATCCGTTCCATTTTTCAAACGGACCGTCCGGATCCTTGCTTCGGGCAACAAAAGCAGAATTGTTCATGCCGTTGCCCGGCCTGTCGCTTGTTGAGGTATAGGCCAGATAGTAGTAACCGTTAAAAAAGATAACACCCGGATCACAGACAGAACACTGGTCGGCAGAACCCGGTGTCGGTTTTAATACGATCTTCTCATCCGTCCAGTTTTCTCCGTCCTCGCTGTGCCGGTAGACGATCCAGTCCCATTCGCTGGAACTGTTTCCTTCCGATACCAGCCACATATCCATGGATCCGTCATCGTAACGGATAATTGAAGGACCGTAACGGTAAGCCCCGCCATATTCCGTCAGATAGATCGAATAGCCCTCGTCAAGTACGACGACATCATATTCTTCTTCCGGTCCGATTTCCGGAAGCGAAAAGGAAAAAGGATTCTTGAAATGAAAAAGACGTATCGCATTCAGAAGATTTTCGTTTTTTCCTGCTTTGATACTTGATCCAAGATGAAGGAAAACGATCAGCAGGCCGATTGCGATACAAATAAATATCGGGAATAGTATTTGATTCTTTTTCTTCATAACAGTCTAATCAGAATCACTGTTTTTCTTATCTTTCTTTTTTAGTTTCTTTTTCACGGCAGCCAGGACATCATCCTTTCTGGTTGTACCGGTCCTGATTCCCATGATAAACGGCCAGTGCAAACGCAGGGCGATCAAAGAAAGGATCAGTGACAAAACGGCAGCTTCATAGTCTTTCTCAAGAAACATGCCGAGGGCATAGATCAGTGGGACGAGCGGTCCGGAAAGACACAGGTACTTGGTGATGATTACCAGAAGTCCGGAACCCGCAAGAGCAATCAGACCCCATGGAAGACTGTATAGGATTACCAGCGCACAGGTCGTGGCAGCGCCCTTTCCTCCCTTGAAACCCCGCCAGAACGGGAAGCAATGGCCTAAGGCACAGCCAAAACCGGCATAGAACAGCAGCGGTCTGTCCCCCTGAGGAAACAGCAGTTTCACCGTCAGCATCGCCAAGGCGCATTTCATCACATCGCCAAGCAGCGTCAGCATTCCCGGAACAAAACCAAGAGTCGACATGATGTTGACCATGCCCGGATTACCCGATAAACCAAGCTGTGAAGAACTCTTGCCGGCATATTTCTTCGCAACAAGTTCAGCTGTCAGGAAACAGCCAAACAGATAACCGACAAGAATACTTAGTGCTTTTTCACTCATATGTTTACTACTCATGGCTATTTTATCATTATTTCTTCCTTACATTATCGACAAACGACTCCGATTGTGATAAATTAAAAGAACAGCGGACACTTAGCTCAGTTGGGAGAGCACCTCCTTGACGTGGAGGGGGTCAGGGGTTCGAGTCCCTTAGTGTCCACCATGATGATATGAAAAAGCCTTGTATAAGGCTTTTTTAATACTTCATGTCTGTTTTTCCAGATCGCTTCCTATAACACTTACAATTCTGCTATCTATATTAATGGTCGGCTATATCCCTTGTTTTAATCATACGATATATAAGGAGGAAACTGATTATGTCGCTTCCTTCTTAGGACTTGTCTTGAACCGTATCTATCTAACATACTTCATTCTGGCAATTGTCATCTGAATAAAAGAAAAACCCGTAAGATCCGGGTTTTTCTGCTTTATTGATTATTCCTTTATTCGTGCCGTTAATAAGCAAGTATTCTTTTAAATCCCGACGATCTCCCATTTATACATTTCTTCAAATCCTTTCCTGATCTGCTTTTTCAGGTAATCATAACTGATATAGAAGCCTTTCTTGATACCCGGAGCTTCGACATAGATGACATCTTTCTGACGTGACAGAAGCCAGGGATATTCTATGTAGCTGGGTTCATCCAGCCACGTAAACTGTTCCGTCTGGTTTAAACCAAGAGTCATGAACGTTCTGACAAAACCGGTCACTGTCGGTCCGATATAGCTGACCCGGTAGTTTCTTTTGATCTTTTCATCCAGAATGATGCTTACATACTCCCAGCCGGAGCCGATGTCATCGATAATGAATTCAAAGGTATGATCCATGATTTTCTTTCTGTCTTCAGGATCGGTGTTGTTGAATTCTGTCCAGATTTCTCTGATGTACTCTTTCATCTGTTTCTCGTTATCCGGTTTCATTTTATTTCCTCCTGATTGTGTCTATTCTTTCCAAGTCTGTACAGTATCAGACAGGCAAACAGCAAAAACAGTGGTATGACGATTGCCGTCGATTTCAATCCCCAGGCAAAGAAACCATACCAGTCGCAACCCGGCATGATGCTGCCGTTCTTCGTATGAAGCAATACTTCCATGACGTAGTAGAGCGCATCGTTCTTCTCGAAGCACATCCAGGTAACTATGGCAGAAACCTCTCGGCGCTCCGTATCAGTGTGTTATAATTTAAACGGAGGTGATTCTTATGAAAAGAAAAAACTCCAACTTAACAACGGCATAAGCCGTACAATATCCGGGCTGCAAAGCCCTTTTCATTTGATATACAAAGGCAGTATCGCTACTGCCTTTGATTCTTATGGTTTCTATGTAAGATTCGTTTGTCTGATCTCAACGACTTCGCCGATAAACATCCTGTGAGGGGCTTCTGTCATATAGTAGCGATCCACCACCTCCGGCGGCATCTTGTCTGTTTCCAGATCCTGGGCATAGATCTTCTTACAAAGAATGGTTACTTCCGCTTCCTGATAAGTAACGGCCTTACCCAGATCGACGGGAGTGATCCCCGCTTCTTTCTCTTTATCCATGTCTCTACCGGAAAGCTTTCCCATAACACTGAGCGCCTTGCGGTTTTCTTCCGGGTAGAAGCTGACGGTAAAGTATTCGTTGTCATTCATAAATTCATAAGTATAACGGCAGGGTTTGACATAGACCGTCACGACCGGTCTGCCCCAGAGGGTCCCCATGCCTCCCCAGCTGATGGTCATGGCGTTGTGCTTCTTCATTGTTCCGGCACAGACCAAAGCCCATTTCTTATCGTACTGGGAGAAGATATCTGTCTTAAATTCCATTACATTCTCCTTATTCGAATGTTTCCGCACATTCTTTCAGTCTCTCGATGATATTGATGCTCTGCGGACAGACGCTCTCGCACTGACCGCATTGGATGCACATGGAGGCTTTCCCCTTGTTTTCGGTTGCCCGGTTATAGTCTCTCCTTGCTTTGTCTACCGTTCCCAGCAGAAGCAGTCTGTTTCGGGCGGAGAAGATGTCCGGAATAGGAATCTCCATCGGACAGCCGCCGGTACAGTAATGGCAGGCGGTACATGGAATAGAATCAATGGAGGCAAGTACTTCCTGAACCTTTCTGATGACTTCTTCTTCTTTTTCATCTAAAGGCTTGAAGTCTTTCATGTAGGATACGTTGTCTTCCATCTGTTCCATCGTAGACATGCCGCTTAATACTGTCAGGATACCTTCCTTTGATGCGATGTAGCGGATCGCCCATGAAGCGTAGGAGGCATCCGGATCAGCCTCATCAAACAGTTTCCTGACCTGTTCGATCGGATTGGCAAGCGCTCCGCCCCGGATCGGTTCCATGACGACGACAGGACGTCCGTTTCTTCTGGCTGTCTCGTAGTTCTTTCTTGACTGTACGGAAGGAGACTCCCAGTCGTTGTAGTTGAGCTGCAGCTGAACGAATTCCGCTTCCGGATGTTCCTTCAGGAGTCTATCTAGCAATTCCGGCGTTCCATGAAAGGAGAAGCCGATATGTCTGATCTTACCCTCTTCCTTTGCTTTCTTTACGAAATCCCAGAGATGATATTTTTCATAGAGCTCGTAGTTCTTGTCATCCAAAGCATGCAGGAGATAGTAGTCAAAATATCCGACCCCTGTTCTTTCCAAAGAGATATCCAGTTCTCTTTTGGCTACTTCTTCCGAAGAGGCGAACATCGCATGCAGCTTGGAAGCCAGCGTATAGCTGTCTCTTGGATGACGTTCTACCAGAGTCTTTCTTACTGTTTCTTCGCTTCCTTCATAGACAAAAGCGGTATCAAAATAAGTAAAGCCATTTTCCAGAAACAGGTCTACCATCTTCTTGATCTGTTCCAGATCAAAGGATCCGTCCTCAAGATGAGGAAGTCTCATCATTCCAAAACCCAGTTTCGGTGTATCTTTACCTAAGTAATCGCTCATGTGTCTTTCCTTTTCTATTTGATCAGTTTAAACGGCTTGACGTCTTTCACTGCTTCCTTGGCCGTAATACGTACTTCATCATTGTCCAGGTCGATCAGAATATATCTGTCATTGCCCATGCCTAGTTCCTTCATATAAGACAGCTGACGGAATCCATGTCTGCTCTGCATCCTTTCCCAGAGGTCGTGATGCTGCTCCTTTGTCATGGCATGGATCAGATCGACACAGGCCGTATCGACCGCGCAGATGTCATTGGAAGCCAGTATGCCTACATTCGGAGTAACGACCGGTGCTGCAGCGACACCTTCACAGTCGCAGGATACCGACATGTTTCTCATGACATTGACATATGCCGTATGCTTGCCGAAGAAGTCGATCGTCGCTTTCGTCGATTCGGAGATCTTCTCCATCAGTTCCTCTTCCGCTACGCTCCACTGTCCTTCGCCTTCTCTGGAATGGATCATCTTCTTGCCGATCTTTGCATCGGCACAGCCGATACCGATATTCTTGTTGGAACCGCCGAAACCGCCCATGACATGTCCTTTGAAATGTGTCAGGGCAAACAGAGAATCATAGTCTACCATCGTCTTGCCGTGGGTCATATGGTCGAACCACTTTCCTCCTTCAACCGGAAGGTCAACAGTTCCTTCCGCATCCATGATATCGACAGGACAGAAAGTCCAGCCGTTTACCTTCAGCGTTTCCAGATGTTTCTCTGTCGTATCGCGGTCGCCTTCATAATAAGTATTCGTCTCGACGATCGCCGCATTCTTTAAAGTTTCCGTTGTCTCAAACAGCTCTTTTACCCAGGAACTCGGAACGATGTTCGGTCCGTTCTTTTCTCCGGTATGCAGCTTTACCGCCACCTTGCCGCAGATGTTTCCATTTACTTTCTCATAGGCTTTCTTAATGCCTGCAGGAGACAGATCTCTGGTAAAATAAACGATCGATTCGTTGCCTTTCCGTTCTTCATACGGTACATAGATGTTGCCGTCTTTTGCCGCCTTGACTTCACTCATGGATGATTCCTCCTTATTTTCTTACAGGGTCATTATATCATTGTTTCGGTCTGTTTTTATGTATGATGCTTTATCAAAAAAGAGAGGCTGAAGCTCTCTTTTTAAATGTGTTTTTCCGTATCTGTTTAAAGATCTATGTCTGGAATTCCTCGCAGTGTCTGTTTCCATCTTCTTTCCGGATCAGTTCGCGGTAGATGAATTCCTCGTGGTCTTCCTCCTTGAGGATATCCCAGTCCTCCGGATCAAAGATCTCCAATCTGGTATCGACTTCATATTCTTTCTTGATGAAAGAGACATAGGCCTTTTTCGCATAAGGATAGGACTGTCTGTAGATCGAAGCGCCGCCGCAGATGATATATTCCGTTTCATCGCTTTGATGTTCCTCAAGAAAAGCGATCAGATCATGCGTCACTTCCACGCCTTCCGGATGATATTCCGGATCGATGGATACAACAGTGATATACCGGTCCTTGAGTTTTCCCGGAAGATGGTCGTAGGTCGTCTGACCCATGACGATATGCTTAAAGAGGGTATTTCTGCGGAACAGTTGCAGTTCTTCCTTGATGTGCCAGGGCAGAGATCCCTTGATCCCGATACCGTAATGCGGATCTACCGCAACAGAGAAACTGATCATCAGACGGACACCTTTCCCTTGATGGCAGGCCATGGATCGTAGTCCAGGATCTTGACATCATCGATCGTAAACGCAAAGATATCTTTTATTTCCGGATTCAGCCACAGTTTTGGCAACGGTTTCGGTTCTCTGGTGAGCTGTTCCTTGATCTGTTCAACGTGGTCCAGATAGATGTGGGCATCGCCGAAGGTATGAATGAATTCGTACGGTTCGTAGCCGCAGACCTGAGCCACCATCGCCAGCAGAAGTGAATAGGAAGCGATATTGAACGGTACGCCCAGAAACAGGTCGGCAGAACGCTGATACAGCTGGCAGGAGAGTTTTTTCCGATCGGCAGATACATAGAACTGGAAAAAGGCATGGCAAGGAGGCAGTGCCATCTGATCTGCTTCCGCAGGATTGAAGGCAACGACCAGGTGTCTTCTGGAGAACGGATTGTTTTTAAGATTATCGATCAGCTGACTGATCTGGTCTACTCCCTTTCCGTCGAAGTTGCGCCACTGTCTGCCATACACCGGGCCTAAGTCGCCCCACTTGTCCGCAAAAGCTTCATCTTCGCAGATCTTGGCGATGAATTCCTCCATCGTTTCTCCTTTGTATTCCGCCGAAGCCTTGTACTTGGCATAAGGCCAGTCGTTCCAGATCTTGACGTTCTTTAAAGCCAATGGACGGATGTTTGTCTCGCCTTTCAGGAACCAGAAAAGTTCTTCAAAGATACCTCTGTAGAAGACCTTCTTGGTCGTCAGCAAAGGGAAACCTTCCTCCAGATTCACCCTCATCTGATAACCGAACCTGGAAATCGTTCCGGTTCCGGTCCTGTCTTCTCTTTTTTCTCCGTTTTCAAGAACATAACGGCATAGATCCAAGTACTGTTTCATGGTATTACCTCGCTTATAAATATTCCGATTATTTCAATTATACAACATAAGTTTCCTGCTGGTCTTCCTTAATCGTATGCTTACAGGACGAAGCTACAGCCATATGAAAGGGCCATCTTGCGGATGACCCTTTTCTTAAATTCAGCTTATATATAATACTTGAACCTCGAAAGAAGGCATAACAGATCATTAAATCACTTTACCCGGATTCAGTATATTCTTTGGATCGAACACTTTTTTGATCCCCTGCATCAGGGCAATCTGTCTTTCTCCGACCTGTCTGTTCAGATAGACTTTCTTCGCATAGCCGATACCGTGTTCACCGGAAACCATGCCGCCGTATTCTCTGGCTCTGGCATAAAGCAGGTCAAAGGCTTTTTTCGTCTTTTCTTCCCAGACTTTCTCTTCCATTCCGTCCTTGCACAGATAGATATGAAGGTTCCCGTCACCCGCATGACCGAAGGAAGGAATACGCAGACCAACCTGTTTCGCTACTTCATGAGAATACTTGATGAAATCCGCGACACGGTTTTTCGGAACGACGACATCGCATTCATCCATCAGGTCGGTAGAAGCTTTGATCGCTTCCAGGAAAGCGCCTCTGGCATTCCAGACCGATTTCTTTCTTTCATCGGTATCTATGAAGTATCCGTCGATCGCACCCATATCGATACAAAGCTGTGCCACCTTTGTATACTCTTTCTCAATCTCTTCCATACTGTTGCCGTCAAAGGTCAGCAGGATGTAGGCTTCATAGTTCGTATCCGGGAATTTCTTTCCCAGGAAGTCTTCGGCCGAGATGATCGTATCAAGCGACATGTATTCGATTGCTGTCAAGGAAGCCTTGGAACGGATGATCTCCGGAACAGCTTCGATGGCTTTTTCGATCGTCAGAAACGGCAGCAGCATCGAGACGGAGAAGGCAGGCTTCGGCAGGATCTTCAATGTTGCTTCCGTAATGATACACAATGTTCCTTCCGATCCGATGATCAGATCTTTTAGATCGTAACCCGAAGAATTCTTGACCACCTTGCCGCCGATCTTCTCGATACTTCCATCCGGCAGAACGACTCTCAATCCTCTGACATAGTCCCTAGTGACCCCGTACTTGACCGCCCGCATGCCGCCGGCATTGGTAGAAATGTTTCCGCCAATCGTCGCAGACTTCTCTCCCGGATCAGGCGGATAGAAATAGTCTCTTTCTTCGACATATGCCTGCAGATCCATCAGCAGCACACCCGGTTCTACCGTGACGGTCAGATTGGCTTCATCCAGTTCCTTGATGTGATTCATCAGTTTCGTACAGATCATGATGCCCCCTTCCAGGGCTACGGCAGCGCCGACCAGGTCTGTACCGGAACCTCTGGCTACGACCGGTATTTCTTTTTCATAGGCATAGGCCATGACTTTGGCGATTTCTTCTTCCGATACCGCATTGATCAGTACATCCGGAAGTTTTTCGATCCCGCCCAGTTCATCGTGGGCATAGTCGCGGGAGATCTCTTTTCCTACCAATATTCTTCCGGAAGGAATTATGGATTTCAGATAAAGGATATCTTCACTGTCTGTTTTCTTATACATAACGGTCCACCTTGATCCTTTCAATCAGTTCAGGAACGATCTCATAAAGATCTCCGACAATTCCATAGTTGGCTATGTTGAATATCTGTGCATCCGGATCGGAATTGATTGCGACGATGCAGTCCGATGACTTCATTCCGGTCGTAAACTGAATCGCACCGGATATTCCCAAGGTAATGATCAGTTTCGGTTTGACGGTCTTGCCGCTTAAACCGATCTGGTGTTTTGCATCGAACATGCCGTTTTCCACCATCGGACGGGAACAGGCGATATTCGCTTTCAGCAGGGAGGCGAGTTCTTTGACCATTGCCAGATCGTTCTTGGACTTCAGCCCTCTGCCGACCGCAATAATGACATCCACTTCCGAAATATCCGTTTCTTCCGGTTTTTCAATGATATCGATGATATTCACATGGCTCTGCAGCCATTCCTCTTTTACCGTCTTGTTGACTGCAACACCTTTCGGTTCAGAGACTTTCTTCGGAGCATCAAAGATCTTGTAGCGTACCGTACAGAACTGCGGACGGGAATTCGGCGTAATGATCTGTGCCATGATATTGCCTCCGAATGCCGGTCTGATCTGAACCAGGTCGGTATTCTCTTTCATCTCCAGTCGCGTACAGTCCGCCGTCAGTCCGGTATGGAATCTGGCGGCGACTCGAGGAGCCAGACAACGTCCGACGTTGGTGGCGCCTACCAGAATCGAAGAAGGCTTTTCGTTTTCAATAAAATCCGAGAAACAGTTGGCATACCGTTCAATATCAAAATCCTTCAGTTTTTCATGGTCATAGACAAAGACCTTGTCTACACCGTAATTCAGCAGTTCCCTGACATTCTCTTCTGTCTGATATCCAATCAGCAGGGCATAGACCGGGTGAGAGATGACTTTTGCCAGCTCAATGGCTTTTCCGATCAGTTCGAAACTGACCCTGTGGATCTTCCCGTGATCGCTGTCCGCATAGACGCAGATTCCTTTGTATTTCGATTTATCGATCTGTTCGATCTTCTCTTCTTCATAGCTGATACATCCCGCAGGACCCTTATTTACGCACATTCTGCACAGCCTGCAGGCACTGCTGATATCCAGCTTCCCATTCTCGTAGGAGATCGCACCGAACGGGCAGAGTTCCTGCAGCTCTTTTCCTGTCTTATCGTTGATCAGACTCTGATTTATTTTTAACCCCATCTGTCCCCTCCTATACGAATTTATGTGCCTTCAGCACATCATAAGTCTTAGAAGCCAGATCCGTTCCGGAAATCATCTTTCTTTCAACTTTCTTATCCGGTTCAAAGATCTTTTCGACCTTCGTCGGAGAACCCTTCAGTCCATAATGGTTCTCATCCTGATCCTCAATATCCGCAAAAGTGATGATCCGGATCCTGTCTTCGGCCTTGCCGTATTCTACTTTCCTTTTAAACGAAGGAAGCCTAGGCGTGTTGATCCCGCTGTCGGCACAGATCAGACAAGGCATTGCGATATCTGCGGTGTAAATCTTGTTGTCAAGCTGATAGACACACTCCAGCACTCCGCCCTTTACTTCCGCCTTTCGGACATTGGCAATATGCGGGATTCCCAGATGTTCCGCCAGTTCACTTCCGACCTGAGCGGTATCGCCGTCTGTGGTCTGTTTTCCGGTAATGATCAGATCGTAATCGCCGATCGCCCGGATCCCGCTACATAAAGTATAGGATGTCGCCAGAACATCCGCTCCGCCGAACTTCCTGTCGGAAATCAGAACCCCTCCATCAGCACCCATGTAGATGGCTTCCCGCAGTACTTCCAGAGCCGAATTCGGGCCCATGGAAACGACGTTTAATGTTCCGCCGTTTTTCTTGATCAGCTGAAGACCCAGTTCCAGTGCCTCCAGATCATAAGGATTCATTTTGGCAGCCACCCCGTCTCTGATCAATGTTCCCGTAACAGGATCGATATTGACGTTTGTCGTACCGGGCACCTGCTTGATACAGACAATTATATTCATTGTATCCTCCTTTATTTGTGAACGACCATAACCGAAACGCCGTCCGGTATAGCGGCTATACTTGCATCAAAACCGACGATCTCTCTTGCCTTGGCCAGGGCTTCATCCAGACTGTGTGCCGGTATCATCCGGAAATTCCGGATCATGTCGTCATCCTGTTTTGAAACGAAGATGACTTTTGCGTGCATCAGTATTCTGGTCAGGATCTGCGATTCCCACTGATCGGCAACCGTATGACTGGCATCACGGGACATGAATTCTTCATACATCTTTTCAAGCGGCAGACCTTTCTGGAAGGTATCGTAGAACGACTGTCCGCCATGACCGTCCGAACAGGATGCCAGCATGATGATGACACCGTCTTTTCTGACGGTCGCTTCCGCCGCAGTAAGTCCTTTTACCGCCTGATAGATATTCTGATCCAGCGGATAGCCTCCGTTTGTCGTGATTGCAATATCCGCATCCACGCCTTCCACCATGCAGTATCTGCTTAAGAAGGCAATGCCAGCCTTATGGGCTTCATCCACATCGCCGCTGACCGCATAGACAACTTTCTTCTCGGCATTAATTATAACATTGCAGATAAATGCAAGATTGGCCTTTCTGGCCGCCCAAAGCATATCTTCATGGATCGGATTGTGTTCAATCAGTCCCGTACGGGCATACTTCGAATCGATGAACCGGGAACAGTGGTTCGCCAGGACCGTCTTTCTGCTGGCAACACCCGGAAGAACGGATTTCCGTCCTCCGGAATAACCGGCAAAGAAATGCGGTTCAATGAATCCTTCGCTGCAGAGCAGATCCGCTTCATAGGCCAGCCGGTTGATCAGCAGATCGCCTCCGGAAGGAAGTTTTCCCAAATAAACCATATCTTCATCCCTGGTACTGTCGTGTACTACGATCTTCTCTTTCTCAACGATTTCTTCTCCGAACTTGTTGACGAGTTCTTCTCTGGTGGTAAGACGGTGAAAACCGGTTGCGATCAGAATACTGATATCCGCTTCCGGGTTTCCTTCCCGGATCTCTTTCAGCATGAGAGGCATGATGATCCTGCTTGGAACCGGTCTGGTATGATCCGATGCGATAATGACGACTTTCTTTTTTCCTTTCGCCAGTTCACGCAGTCTTTTTGAACCGATCGGATTCTCCATCGCCTCTTTTACAAGTTCTTCTTCTCCTTTTTCAGGAACATATTCATTCAGATGCGAACAGAGTATACCCTTCAGATATTTCTCTTCGACATCGATCTTCAGATGCTGCTTTCCATAAGGAAACTGTAATTCTTTCATCTGTCTGTTTCTCCTCATCAGAAAAAGTCAGAAAAACCTGACTTTAACTCCATAATCTATCGTTTGAAAACTCAATGTTCCATTCATCGGTCGCTTCAAAATAACCCGGAATATCCTTGTTGATATGGGCTTTCAGAACATCGTCATTCAGCGATTCGATACCGAGTCCCGGCGTATCCGGAACCGTAATAAAGCCGTTGTCGATGATCTTTCCGCCATCGTAAAGATGAACCATATCTTTCCACCATGGACAGTCTACGGAATGGAATTCCAGTGCCAGTACGTTGTGCATGGCTGCTGCCGTATGGGCTGCCGCAAGACAGGCGATCGGGCTTTCCGCCATATGTACCGCCACGGCAACGCCGTTTTCATCCGCAAGATCGGCGATCTTCTTCAGTTCCATCGCACCGCCGCAGGTTAGAATATCCGGATGAATGATCGATACACAGTCATCCGCAAAGAGTCTCTTGAATTCTTCCTTCAGATAAATATCCTCTCCGGTACAGACCGGAACGGCAGTAGAATGTTTCAGTCGATGAAGCTGGTCATGCATCTGCCATGGAACCATGTCTTCGATCCAGGCCAGACGGTATTTTTCCATCCTTCTGGCAAAAAGAATAGAATCCTCAACACAGACATGACCGAAATGGTCGATTGCCAGAGGTACTTCATAACCGATCACTTCCCTAACCTGTCTGACATATTCTTCCAGATAGTCCAGTCCTTTTTCCGTAATATGAATACCGGTAAACGGATGGGCGGTATTGACGATATCGTAGCTGTTCTTATGGCTGACCATATCTGAAGTGACGGAACCACCCTGTACATTCAGAATATGAGGCGCATACTTTTTCATGTCGTCGATGAATCCCAGAGGAGCGCAGATCGTTCCCGGTTCATCCATCAGCAGACCGATGCCCAGATCCATCTTCAGCATCGTGAAGCCCATTTCCATACGCTTCTTCAGAGCCTGCCCCATGTCGTGACCGGTGTGTTTTCCATCGACATCCGTATCGCAGTATACTCTGATCTTGTCCCGGAACTTGCCGCCCAGAAGCTGCCATACCGGAACACCCCAGGCTTTTCCTGCCAGATCCAGCAAGGCGATTTCGATGCCGGAAACGCCGCCTCCCTGACGGGAATGGAAACCGAACTGTTTGATCTTATGGAAAATATAGTCCACATTACACGGATTCAGACCGATGATCCTGGATTTCAGCATGGCCGCATAAGTCTTGCTGGAAGCATCCCTGACCTCGCCATAGCCTTCAATACCCTGGTTGGTCATGATCTTGATCAGCGTACATCTCTTCGGTGCGCCGTCGATATCCGCAAAACGGATATCCGTAATCTTCAGATTCTTAACATCGATGTTTGTCATATTCTTCTTCCTTATATCTTCATCAAATGGAATGCGAAACCGGCGATCTCTTTGGCGAAGTAGATTGCTGTCTTCTTATTTTCTTTTATCACCAGAGAATCCTCTGCAAATTCAATACCGCGTTTTTTCAAATAATTGATACCTCTGTCAATATTGCTTACGCCGATGGCAATATGTCCCTTTTCACCTCTGCCCGGTTTCTTCATCAGTTCAAATTCCTTGACACCGCTGAAAATCGAAGAATTGCCTGCTTTATACGGCATATGCAGGAACTGTTCCAGCAGCAGCGCAGTATCCATGGCTTCCTTCTCGTCCTTGCAGTTGATTCCCAGATGTACCAGCTTCAGACCGAGCATCTTGTCGACGACAACCTTAATGTCCTGTTTCATCGCTTCGACATCCTTGTCCGCAATATGTTTCTTGTTGATCATAAAGCTTCCGCCAATGGCTACGACGTTGTTCAGATTCGTATAATCCGTAAAGTTGTCAAAAGTCATGCCACCGGTCGGAACGAATTTCAGTTTTTTGTATGGACCGGCAAATGCCTTTAGGGCAGCCGTTCCCCCGGACTGTTCTGCCGGGAAGAACTTGACAGTATCCAGTCCCAGCATCATTGCCTGTTCGATCTCGGATGCAGTCGAAATACCCGGAACGATCGGGAATCCTTTCTCAACGACATGTTTAACGACTTCCATATTAAAACCAGGCGTTACCAGAAAATCCACGCCGATCGCGATCGCCTGGTCGGCCTGTTCCTTGGTCAGTACTGTTCCTGCTCCCAGCAGGATCTCCGGATAGTTCTCTTTAATTAACTTCAGCGCTTCGGCAGCACATTCCGTCCGGAATGTGATCTCCAGGGCATTCAGTCCCGATTCCACACAGGCCTTGGCCAAAGGCAAAGCCTGGTCTGCTTCATTCAATGCGATGACCGGCAGTACACCGCTCTCATAAATCCTGTTGATGATCTGTTCCTTTTCCATTTATCTTTGAACCCTCCCGTTTCCATTTCCTTTTGCGAGTGCTTCTACTTCCTTAACAGTAACCATGTTGTAGTCATATTCGATCGTATGTTTCAGACAGCTTGCCGCTGCAGCGAATTCCACGGCATCCTGTGCCTCCATTCCCTTCTGCAAGGCATAGATCAGTCCTGCGGCGAAGGAATCGCCCCCTCCGACCCTGTTTACGATCTGTATCTGATACTTTCTGGAAAGATACGCTTTATTGTCTGTATAAAGCAGAGCCGACCAGTTATTTACTGATGCGGAGATACTTTCTCTTAACGTCGTAGCGACCGCCTTGAAACCATACTTTTCCGTCAGCTGTCTGGCAACTGCAATGTATCCTTCATGGTTCAAAGAAGCGGCTTCCACATCACTGTCTCCGGCCCTGATTCCCAGTACTTTTTCAACGTCTTCTTCGTTGGCGATCAGGACATCCACATACTTCAGCAATGGTTCCATGACCTGTTTGGCTTTTTCTGTTGTCCACAGATTCTTGCGGTAGTTCAGATCGCAGCTGATCGTACAGCCGGCTTTCCGTGCCGCGATGCAGGCTTTCGTGACGACTTCCACCAGACTGTCTGACAATGCCGGGGTGATTCCCGTGAAATGGAACCAGCAGGCGTCATGGAAGATTTCCTCAAAGTCGAAATCCTCCGGCCTGGCCTCGCAAATCCCGGAATTCAGCCGGTCGTAGATGACCTTGGAAGGACGTTGTGAGGCGCCTTTCTCCATGTAGAGAACACCAAGCCTGTTTCCGCCCCTTACGATATGATCCGTGTCGATATTCATGCTTCTAAGGAAACGGATCGCAGCAGTACCGATGTCGTTTTCCGGTATACGGCAGACGAAGCGGGTCTTCAGGCCGAAGTTGGCCAGTGATCCCAGAACATTTGCCTCAGCACCGGTATAGGTAATGTTATATTCGCTGGCCTGCAGTATCCGTTCATAGCCTTTCGGCGTGAACGATGCCAGCATATCTCCTAATCCAACCGTGTATTTCATAGTTTTTCTCCCTATTTTAAAGGATAATCAAGCGCTTCACACAAGCCCCTCAGATAACCGATCGCATACAGTCTTCCATAGTCCTGATATCCCGGATTCGCATTGTTTTCACCGGCCATCGTCGGCACATGATCGATTCGGATCGGACCGTCAAAGCCGACTTCCTTGTATCTTCTCAGACATTCCGCCATGTCCGTAGGCCCGTTGTCGTGGAACGTTTCATGGAAATGTTCCTTTGTTCCAGCGATATCTCTGAAATGGACAAAGAACAGTTTCTTCTGCCTGCCGAAATGCCGGATGCAGTCGTAGATATCTTCGCCCATGGCCAGGTAGTTGGCCTGACACATCGTAACGCCAAGATTTTTGCTTGGATAGATGTCCAGGGCTTTCTGGATGTTGTTCTTACTAATCAGGATCCTCTCCAGATTTCCTAGTCTTTCAATCGGCGGATCATCCGGATGCAGAGCGATATTCACATCATATTCTTCACATACCGGCATGATTGCTTTCAGGAAGTATTCCAGTCTTTCCCATACTTCTTCTTTTGTGACTTTAAGGGATGGATCGATATCCACATCTTCGATGTTGAATTCCGTAACCAGAGCCCCTCCTCTTTCCGGAAGAACGGCAGAAGTCCTGTACCAGCCGACTTCAACCACAAAATTCGTACAAATCGTTTCGATCCCGTTTTCTTTCAGGATCGGGACCATCTTCTTTACCGTCTCGATACATTCGTCACGAAGTTCATCACCCCGTTTGATGTGATCATGAAGACGGTTCGGCATCGGTTCGATCACCAGAGGGCGGAAACCTCTATCCCTGAACCGGTCAAAGAATTCCTTCATCATCACCGGGTCCGTATAATCGAATTCCGGATCTTCCGGCAGTCTGATCACGGCATTCTTTACGCCCAGCTGGGCGGCCAGCTCCCATTGCAGATCGGGTTCCGGTCTAAAAATATCTGTCAGAATCATCCGTATTCTCCTTAGAATCTTCCGTACTTGTTGTAGACCTCAAACGGATCCATGCCCTGACGCATCGCTTCTCTAGAAGCCTTCTCGGCCTCAAAAGCCTTTTCTGCCACTTCCAGCACCTTGACCGTCAGATCCTTCGGAACAAAGACAACGCCGTCCATGTCGCCGAATACGTAGTCTCCTGGATTGACCTGGATCAATCCGTCAACGCCGTTCACGTAAATCGGAATCTGGTAATCGACAATGATCGATCTTCCCAATCCTTCTACCGGAGAACGGAATCGGACGAAAGTCGGGAATCCCATGTTCACCAGGTAATTGGAATCTCTCGTAGAACCGTCGATAACGGCTCCCGCACAGCCATGCGCGCGCATCGTCGTTGCTGTGATCTCGCCGAACTGTCCGCAGTTCTTGTTTCCCTGAACATCAGATACCAGTATACAGCCATGTGTCATGGAATTGACCAGTCCAAGACGCATGTTATGGGTGTAGTCGTCTCTGTTCGGCGTCGTTCTTCGGATCACCGTAAAGGCCGGTCCTGCTACCTGCATCTCGTCTTTCAAAGGGTAGATACCCGGCTCCATAGACCTTCCGGTCAGACCGAACTCGATTTCCATCGTGTCGTAGATCAGAGCCGTATACAGTCTCTTATACCTCGCGGCAATGTCATCAATGTCATAATCAACCTTCAGATACCGTCTCTCATAAACGTCAACAATCTTGTCAGCAGCCATCTTGTTCTCCTTTATAAATGATTTATGATACTTGTTGATTTCATTATTTCTCATTAAAATTCATTAGGCAAATAATTTCACATTGTGAAATTATTTGCGATATGTTCCATATTATCCTTTAATTATGTTATGAGATGTTTTCTGAAAAGAAACGGAATGGAAGCAATCATTGAAACACTCGGCGCAGAACTTCTTTCACTTAAGAGAGAAGGAACTGAATGTATGTGGAACAGAAATCCTCAATTCTGGGGGAATGCTTCCCTGGTTCTTTTTCCTTTTATCGGCAGGAACTTTAAAGATACCTATATCTGCAACGGAAGAGAATTTCAGATGGGTATACACGGCTTCGCTTTCAGCAGTGAATTCACCATTCTAGAACAGAAAGAAGATTCTCTGCGCCTGTCTTTGAAAGAGAATGAGAAAACATTAAAAAGCTATCCTTTCTGTTTTGAATTAGGGATCAATTATGTTCTGGAAGAGGACGGACTGTCGGTTTCTTTTGAAGTTATCAATGATTCCGATGGACTGCTTCCTTTCGGTCTCGGCTTCCATCCGGGTTTCCGGCTGGAAAAACCGCTGGAACAGTATCGTATTCTTTTTCCGGAAATGAAAGCTCCGCAGGAAATCGGCATCGTTACCAGATGCATGCTGAATGGAAAAAATACGGCACTCGATCTTCCTGACAGATGTATTTCTCTAAACAGGAAACTCTTTACAAAAAGTGCCAGGATTTTTACGGGCATGGGAAATACCGCCATACTGCAGAGAAAGGAATGTGATCTCTTATCGATCACCTATGACGGATTTGAAAATATCGTCTTATGGCAGACGCTGAATTCCGATGCGGACTTCATCTGCATCGAAGGATGGAACGGACTACCGGGAAGGTATGAACACATAGAAGATATCTACAAGGCTCCGGGCAGAACGGTTCTTGAAGCAAAACAGAATAGGGAATATAGGGTCCGGATAAGGTTCAGTTAGGAGCAGTCATGAAAAAAACTTATTTTGTAGCATCCTGGCAGCAGGGAGAAAACGAAGGCGTTACCCGGATCGAGTACGATAAACAGACGGATACGCTTTTTGCCAGAGAATTGATCGACAGTGTAAAAAGAAGTTCCTATTTTGCCAGAAGAGGTGACTGTTTATTTGTGCTTACGGAAGCGCCGATGCGTGTTCCTAACGGAGGGTGTGTCAGTTCTTTCAAAATTGAAAACGATAAAATGGTTCTTCTGAATCGTACCGATAATTTCGATTCCGGTGTTACGCATCTGACAATCAGTAAAAACGGAAAACACTTGTACGCATCCGGATATGGAACAGGAACGCTGTTTGTAATCGACGTCGACAAAGACGGTTATCTTTCCAATGCCAGAGCTGCCTACAAGAACCAAGGTTCCAGCATCAACAAGCTCCGTCAGGAAAGCTCCCACATGCACTTTACGACACCGACTCCGGATAACGGATACATCTGTACCTGCGATCTGGGAACGGATGAGATTCTGGTTTTCAATACCAGTCAGGAAAACGGAGATGTTACGAAAGTCAGTTCCCTGAAAACTTCGCTCGGCTATGGGCCAAGACACATGCTCTTTTCGAAAGACGGCAGGTACGCCTATATCCTGTGCGAAATGAACTATCATCTGCTGATCTACGCCTACGAAGGGACAGGCGATCTGGAATTTGTCAACGATATCGATCTTTATCCGGAAGCTCCTGCCGACAAACGGCAATGCTCGGCAATTCGGATCAGTGCTGACGGGAAAACCCTATTTACAGCCAACCGCGGAGAAGGATACAACAGTCTGGATGCCTGGAATCTAAGTGATCCGGAAGAACCTGTGTTATCTGACAGGTTTACCAGGATCCAGTTCCCAAGAGACTTCACGGTAACCGATGACGATTATCTGGTCATCTGTAATCAGCTAGGAAACAACATACAGTTCGTTAAATACGAGGATGGACATTTTGAGGAAACGGGTATGATTAAGGATATACCTCAGCCGGTTTCCGTTGTGGAATGGTAAGCCTTTGAAAAGAAAAAATGATTGCCCGCTGCAATCATTTTTTTCTGTATTCCTTTGGCGTCATTCCGGTCAATTCCCGGAAACGTTTGTTAAAGTAGGCCGAATTGTTAAAGCCGCATTTTACCGCGATGCTGATCACATTTTCGTTCGTGTTCAGCAGCAGTTTCTGTGCCTCGTAGATCCTCTTTGATACCAGATAATCCCAGATGGAAAAACCGGCTACCTTTCCAAACAGATGCGACAGATAGGACACGCTCATGTTGATGGAATCGGCCAGCTGCCTGATTGTTATCTCTTCCTCGAAATGCGCATCTATGTAAGACATGACCTGACTGACATTCAGGATCTGATCCCGGGTATAGGAAGTGCTCTCTTCCATTTCTACGGGGTCATTGCGCATGATGCTGATCAGAATATTCAGTATATCCGTTTTGATCCGCAGACCGTATTCCGTTTTCTTTTCCGCAAATTCTTCCTGTATATCCTTAACATATTCCATTATCTGTCTGCAGCATGGTTCATTGGCTTTATAGCGGTTGGAAAAGGAACGATTGTTCATCGAAAAAAAGCGTTGCAGGATTCCGACCGATTCGGGAGAAGCCGAAGTCCAAAGAAGATTCGGATAGAAATGAATACCGGCGCAGACAGGTTCTTCATCGGCTTCCAGATGCGATATATGATGCGGTTCGTTGCTTCGAAAGAAGAACAGATCACCGGGCTGAAACGGAATCTGTTTTTCGCTGACGGTATATATGCCGCTGCAGTTTCCCGGTATGCTTACTTCGAATGCCGGGTGCGCATGATGGCCTAATCCTTTACGCAGCAAGGGCTCTTTATTGTAATAGAGCCGAACCTCATAACTGTTTCCATCGTTTGATGATAAGAAAATCTCTTCAATTGTCATAATGCCAGATAGTGTGTGTTTTAAGCATAATAATTATAGCATCTTGTATTCTCTGATCCTAAGATAAAATAAAGAGTTTTATCTATCATAAACAAAGGAGGCAAGATGAAAGCATTACGTCTTTTAGGACCAAACGATCTTCAGCTTCAGGACATTGAAAGGCCTAAACTGAAAGATGGGTGGTGCCGGGTCAAAGTTCTTAGAGTAGGTGTATGCGGATCGGATATTTCCAGCATTGCCGGCAAGCTTATTTTCACCCGTTTCCCGATCACGCCCGGACACGAGTTTTCCGGTATAGTCACAGAAACAAAGAACTGTCAGAGATTTAAGACCGGAATGTATGTGACAGCCAATCCGATCTTCAGTTGCGGAGAGTGCGAAGCGTGCAAAAAAGGGGAACTGAATCACTGTACACAGACCGAGGTACTGGGTGTTGTTTCCCATGACGGCTGTTATGCCGAAGAAGTTGCAGTACCGGAAAAGATGTTGTTTGAAATACCGGAAAATGTTCCTGCAGAACGCGGTGCAATGATAGAACCGGTAACGGTCGCATTGACAGCTTTAAATAAAGCCTGTGTCAAGAAAGGAAGCAAAGTCGCCGTATTTGGTGCCGGAAATATTGGACTTGTCGTTATTGGACTGGCAAAGTCGCTGGGTGCTGATGAAGTGCTGGCTATCGACATGATTGAAGACAGGCTGCGGATAGCAAAACAGATGGGTGCTGATAAAACAGTAATTGCGAAAGACCTGGAAACCAGTATTGAAGAATATGATTCCTGTTATGATTGTCTGATCGATGGTGTAGGCATTGAAAACGTCATGGCCTTAATGGTCAGAATGGTTAAGCCAGGTGGACATATCGATGTCTATGGCGTGCCGAAAGGAACATATCCCGTTCCGGTACAGGCGGCTTTTGTCAAGGATGTCACGATTTCCACAAGCAGGCTCTATGGCTATGACATGTCTGAAGCAATCAGGATCGTTGCCGATGAAAACAGTATCGATTTCAATCCGATGATTACGCATCGCGTATCGCTGGAAGAATTCAGTGAACTGTCCAAAAAGATCGTCAATCGGGAAGTGGATTCCATAAAGGTAATACTGGAGGTAAACGATAAATGAATAAGGCATTTGACATCAGTGGTAAAGTCGTTGTGCTGACTGGAGCGACAGGAGGAATAGGAAGCGCCATTGTCAAAGAAATGGCGCAGAACGGTGCCAGGCTTGTACTTGTCAGCCGGAACGAGGGAAAAATGCATCGACTGGCTGAAGAAGCGGGTGGTGATATTCTCTGTCTTCCCTGCGACATTACAGACCTCAATGCGGCACAGAAAGTAGTTGGTACGATCGAGGAGAAATATGGAAGAGTAGATGCGCTGCTAAACTGTGCCGGATGTAACACCAGAAAACCGTTTCTGGAGATGCTTCCGGAAGATTACGATAGGGTCATGGGACTTAATGTCAGGTCCTGCTATTTCTTCTCCCAGATGATCGGAAAGATCATGGCAAGACAGAATTGCGGCAAGATCGTCAACTTTGCGTCTTTGAATACTTATATCTCTTTAAGCACCGTTTCAGTCTATGCCGCTAGTAAAGGCGCCGTAGGGCAGCTTACAAAAGCCATGGCTGTCGATCTGGCAAAATACAATATTCAGGTAAATGCGATTGCCCCGGGCTTTATCAAGACCCAGTTCAATGAGCTTCTTTGGGGAAATCCGGAAAAAAACAGCTGGATCGAAGAAAGGACTTTATGCAAACGCTTCGGTGTTCCTGAAGATCTGACCGGAACGGTTCATTTCCTTTGTTCAGAGGCATCTGATTTCATTACCGGACAGATCATCCCGGTCGATGGCGGTTTCCTGGCCGGGCAGGATACGCTGTTTGGTTAAATATTGGAACAAAAAAAACATATCCATGCAGATATGTTTTTTATTGGAACATTTCTTTCAGTTTTTCAGCAATTGCTTTTCCCAAAGCAAGATGACTTTCTATTGTCAGATGGATACAGTCGATATCAGACGCCGTAGCGTACTCTCCTGCATCCAGATAATCTACATCATATTCTTTTGCCAGATCACGGTAATACGGCGCAAACTTTCTGCTTTCTTCCGATGCTTTCGCATACAGGAAAGCAGGATCATCGTTCTTTTTTATCAGAGGAGGCGCGACCAGAAGAATCTTCGCACACTTAGGAAAAACCGGAATTTCCGTACGGAAATACGAATTGGCGTTCTTTATGATACGAAGAAGTTCGCTGGCACCTTTTTTCGCAAAAGCTGCATCATGGATGGTCAGATCGTTGCTTCCCAGCATGATCACGACTGCATTCAGAGGATAATTGGAAAGAAGCGCATAGGACAATCCTTCCCTTCCGTTCTTGGCATCGCCCCAGCCTGGCTCATAACAGGTTGTACGGCCGTTGATACCATCCTCGATCACCGTATAATCTTCGCCCAGTTCCTTCTGACAGATACAAGGCCATCTGACTTCTTCCGGATACCTTTCACCTGTTCCCGGAACATAACCCCAGGTATTCGAATCGCCATAGCACAATATCCTTTTTTTCATTTTTCTTCCTCCACTACTTCAATACGGAACACAGGATCAGTTCTGATTCAGATACGTTTCCAGCACATATGCCAGATAATAATCGCTCCAGATCAGTTCATTGTCATACGCGTAGTTCTTGGGCCTGCTGAAGCATCCATGCATCAGCATTCCTCTGTGACTGCCCTCTTTCACAAGATAATGATCGCATAAAGATTCCAGAATCGAAATGCCGAGATCCTGAAGTTCCTGTTCTCCCTTAAGCGATACCAGACCGTATGCAACAAGCGCTGCACAGCTGGTATCCCGCGGTTCACCGTCTTTCGCATCTAACGACATGTCCCAGCAAGGTATTAGATCGTCATTGCTGTGGGTCCGGTAATAGGATGCCAGAGATCGCAGTGCATCCAGATATTTTTTCTCTTTCGTAAAATTGTATATTTCAGAAAGACCCGATACGCACCATCCGAAACCTCTTGCCCAGCATCCTTCTTTGGCAACGGACAGATTCTTGTATTCTTCGGCTGCCTCTCCCGTTAAAGGATCAAAACGGACCAGCTGTCTTGTACTTCCGTTTTCTCTGATAAAACGGTTCAGATAGATATTCAGATGCGATTCCATTACATCCCTGTATTTTGAATCATTCGTCTCTTTGTAGGCATTGATCAGAACAGGGATCGCCGCATGGGCGCTGTCGACGGCGCTTGTTTCCATTCCGGAAGTAACCCATCCCCAGCCTTTTCCCTTGATGTCTTTGTTCAGTTCGTGTTGCGGTCCTTCGATCATGTAAATTCCTGAAGCGATCTGTCTGGCTTTAGGATGATACAGATTCACTATAACATCAGCTGCCTTTATGCCCCATTGTTTCAGCTCCTCTTTTCCGGTCAGTTCTGCCGCCTGAAAACCGATCATGTTGAAATTCAGTCCGGCAAAGATCGACTGCCTGTAGCTATCAAACACTCCGGTTGCAACAGATGTGTGGAACATTGCCGCTTCTTCAAATCTTCGTTTTTCCTGTTCCGTTTTGCTCAGTTTCCAGGCCAGCCACAGCAGCATGATCCAATGTCCGCTGCACCAGTTGCCGTCTGCAGTTGTAATCCACCTGTCACTTTCTATATCGAAGAAATAAGGAAAGTGGTCTCCGGTTTCATCCAGGGTTTTACCGATCCGGTAAAGAACGTCATTCAAAGCATGCTGTGCCTTATCTCTGTTCATTCCTCATCTCCTCTTGTTGCCACATGGATCAGAGCCCGCATGTATCCAATCGTATAGGCTCTTGCCCGATAGCCTCCCATCGGATGATGATAGGAAGTATATCTGTTGGATTCTTCTGTCCGCCATTCCACATCTCCCTCGATCTGCGGAACATGTCCAGGTATCATCACGCCATGAAAACCGCATTCTTTCAGAACCTTGATGATCTCGTACGGATCGTAATCGCCGGTATCGATGAATTCTTCATGGAATTCCGGAACGCTTCCGCTGACGGATTGGAAATGGACATAATGGATCTTATCCATTCTGCCAAAATGACGGATCTTTTCATATAGATTTCCGCCCATTTCTTCCAGATTGCCTAGACACAGGGTCACTTTATGGTTCTCACTCGGATACAGTTCAAAGGTCTTGTCGTAAGCTTCTACACTTTTAAACAGATGAGGAACACCTCCGATCCCGTCTACCGGAGGATCGTTCGGATGGCAGGATATCGTAACGCCCGCTTCCTCCGCCGCAGGCAGAACGCCTTTGATGAAATAGGTATAGTTCTCCCAGAATTCTTCCTCAGAGTATTCCCTGTCGTAAAGCAAAGGGATATCACACATCTCCTTATGATCGTAGGCCGTCCCTTTTGCTCCGCCCCTGATCGGATAAGAATAAGTCGTTCTTTTTACACCATAAGGGATCCAGTTGTAGCCGAGGTTGTAAATGCCGGCTTCAGCCATGTTGCGGATCGAGTTGCAGTAATGATGCAGCTGCTCCTCTTTTCCTTCTTTTCCCCAGAATATCCGATCATAGAAATGCCAGGGAAGATTTTCGATACCGAAAAGGCGCAGGCCTTCCTCTTCGACTATTTCACGCAGTTTACGCAGTTTTGCGACAGACAGTTCCTTTTCTTCATCTTCCTGACGACAGAATGTGTTTCCCCAGATGATTACGTCTTCGACACCGATCTGTCTGGCAAAACGCAGTCTTTCTTTTTCCGGCGGATAAAACATCGCCAATGCGCTGCGCATCGGCAGTTCATCTTCTTTCATATTCCTGTTTTTCCTTTCTATCCGAAAGTTTCTTTCCTACTTCGATCAAACGATTCAGAACTGTCTCTTTTTCATAATCATCCATGACCAAAGGATTGATATAGAAGACCTTATATGGCTTCTGCAAAGGCAGACCGATCAGGATACCCGGATCTTCTTTTTTCATGGCTTCGGCCAATTCTTCCACGGAGAACAGGTCTCCTTTCACCATAATCTCAAGTCTGGGATAGATCTGTCCGACAGGACCGATTTCCTCAACATCGACAGAATAGATCTCATTGTCCTTAAGTGCATCAATAAAATAGTCGACTCTTTCTCTAAGCATCCCCTGATAATCCTCTTCAGAGATGGAAATATACTGTTCCAAAGCCATCAGCAAGGCAACCATATCCTCCCTGCTGACCTTGCCTCCCCGAGCAATGCCTCGGTTAGGGAATCCGATCATCTTGCAGGATTCGATAAGGTCTCTCCTGCCGACGATGAAACCGGTATTTAGCGGACCGCGAATTGCTTTTCCTCCGGAGAATGCCACAAGATCTGCACCCATCTTTGTGAAATGAGACAGGTTCTGTTTCGGCGGCAGCTGTGCAGCGGCATCTACGATTACCGGGACGCCATGTCGGTGAGCGATCTCAATGACTTTTTCTAGAGGTAAAGCCGCCTTGCTATAGTTGCTTGCTTTAATAAAATAGACCGCTGCCGTTTTCTCGTTTATCGATCCTTCCAGCTCAAATTCTTCGGTCGCAAAAAGATTGCCGATCTCTTTCAGTTTTGCGCCGCTGACTTCTATCGCTTTATCATAGGGATTCCGCTGACTGCGCATGATGATGACCTCGTTCTTCATGCCTTCTGTGTCAGGGAGACGACTGTTCATATAACGGTCATTACCGACCATGCATGCGGCGATACCTAAGGTAATACCCATGGAAGCGCCGGTCGTTACATAAGCGGCTTCATTATCTGTCAGTTCAGCGATTCTTTTACCGACTGCGTCCTGCAATTCACGCATATCCACAAAGTAAGAAGCCGATTCCTTATAGGAATCGAGTACCTCTTCCTTCATCCGCGAACCTCCGTAATTGGTCAGCGTATCATATGCATTGATGTATTTTTTTAATCCCAGTCTGTCATAAATATCCGTCATGATCTATTCCTTATCCACGTAAGCCGTGCATGTCATTTCAAACAGGCAGCCTTCTACGACCGATTCACAACAGATACAGCATCTTGCAGGCGGGACTTCCATTTTGCCGAACAGTTCTTCATAAACTTTGTTCAAAATTAAAAGATCTTCCTTGTTGCTTAGGAAAAGCTGACAGCTGAGGATGTTCTCCAGGGATGATCCCGCATTTTCAAGGATCGTTTTCACCATCTTGAATGTCTGTCTGATCTGTCCTTCCACATCCGGATCTAGATGACCGTCTTCAGGATGCCTTCCCAACTGTCCTGAAACATACACGATTCCGTCGTATAAAACAGCCTGTGAATACATCTTAGGCGGGATCCGCGTTCCAGGAGCGGATAATCTTATCTTCTTCGTCACAGCAGATGTGCTCCTCCATCCACAAGAAGCTCAACACCATTAATGAAACTTCCTTCTTCCGAAGCCAGTAGCAGAACAGCCCCGGCACAGTCTGAAGGTTTCCCCAGTCTTCCGGCAGGAATGCCCCTGATACAGGCATCATAGTATTCCTTGACTTCCAGGACCTTCTCGTTTCGAGGTGTCAGGATCGTTCCCGGAGACATGCAGTTGACGGTAATACCGTAAGGTGCCAGCTGTTTCCCCAGATTCTTTACCAGAGACATCTGTCCATCCTTGGATGCGGCATAGATGGCCATCATCGGATGCGGCTGATGCTGCTGAATGGAACCGACATAGATGATCCTGCCCCATCCCTGTTCCTTCATGTATGGAGCGTATTTCTGGGTCAGTTTCAGGGATGAACGCAGGTTAACGTTGATCTGATCGGCGAACTGTTCGTCTGTGATCTCATCCCAGGCTATTCTATACTGAATGGAAACGTTCTGTACCAGGATATCGATATCGCCTGTCTGTTCATACAAAACATCGGCGATATCATCTCTTAAGAAGTCCGCAACGATCGGAGTAACATCTCCATCAGGGACTTCTTTTCTGATCTCCTCACAGACTCCCTGCGCTTTTTCCATACTTCTGGATGCGTGGACAAAAACCGTTCCATGATGTCTGGCAAATTCCAGAGCGATGGCCTTTCCAATCCCGGAAGATGATCCGGTAACCAGTATTTTCTTCCCTGTAAAATCAAACATAATGCTCTCCTTTTTAAAAGGCTATAAGAATCATCTTATAGCCAGTTCCATAACTTCTTTCTGGGTACGATGTTCCCCGGTAAGTTCTCCCTGTATTTTTCCGGAAGAAAGTACCAGGATACGGTCGGACATGTTGACAAGTTCCGGCATATCCGAAGAAACCATGATGATTGAAATGCCCTGCTGCGTCAGTTCGCGCAGGATCTTGTAGAATTCCGCCTTGGTTCCGACGTCAATACCTTTTGTCGGTTCATCCACAAACAGGATCTTCGGGTTGTTGACCAGCCATTTACCCAGGACGACTTTCTGCTGGTTACCGCCGGAAAGTGTTCCGGCCAGCGTATTCATCGTCGGAGCCTTGATCTTCAGACGGTCAAACATCGTCTTTGCCTGTTTCTTTTCCGCATCGAAATCGATCATGTATTTGTGCGGCAGCATCGTTCTTAAGGATATCAGAGAAATGTTCTGATAAATCGGCAGCAGCCAGACAAATCCGTTTCTCTTTCTTTCTTCTGTAACAAAACCGATACCTGCCTTGATCGCATCGTCAGGACTGTTGATCTCGACTTTTTCACCATCGATATAAACTTCCTTGGTAACCCCTTTGGTATATTGCCCATAAATGGCTCCAAGAGATTCGGAACGACCGGCACCGATCAGTCCGCCAAGACCGAGGATCTCGCCTTTGTGAAGCTCAAATTCGATGTCTTCCACAATATTCATATCCGTTGCCGTAGGATTCGGCACAGTCAGATGTTTTACGGATAAAACGACTTCATCTGTCATCGGGGAAGGATCGTGCGGGTACATGTCGGTCATGGAACGGCCGATCATGTCTTCAATCAAAGTATTGCGGTTGGTTTCGGATACCTTGTATTCGGAAATCTTCTTGCCATCCCGGATGACCATGACTCTGTCCGCCAGTTCAAAGATCTCTTCCAGTTTGTGGGAGATGTAGATGATCGCTACACCTTCCTCCTGAAGTTTCCGTATCAAAGCAAACAGATGACTTACTTCCGTATCGGTAAGAGCCGTCGTCGGCTCGTCAAAAACCATGACATTCGGTTCTTTGACTCTTGATCTGGCAATAGACAGCAGCTGAAGCTGTCCGGAAGACAGAGGGCGGCAGACCGAAGTCGGTGAGATATCTCCCAGACCGATCTCCTCCAGAATCGCTTTTGTCCGTTCTTTCAGTTCCTTGAAATCAACCAGAGAACCTTTTCCCGGAAGATTACCGACAAAGAGGTTTTCCATGACGGAACCATCCAGGAAGACGTTGGTCTCCTGATAGACCATTTCGATGCCGATCTCTCTCGCTTTTGCGACGTTCATGTGTTCGACTTTCTGACCGTCGAACCAGATCTCGCCTTCGTATTCATGGGAAGTATAGCTGCCGGAAAGGACCTTCATCAGTGTCGACTTGCCGGCGCCGTTCTCACCGCAGATCGCCAGGATCTCGCCGGATTTCAATTCCAAAGAAACATCATCCAATGCCAGAACGCCAGGAAAACGCTTTGTAACATGACGCATTTCCAGTGTGTGTTGTAACATATGCGTTCCTCCTTCCGTCTATTATCCTTTGCTCAGGATCTGTCTGCGGTATCTGTCGATAAAGATGGCCGCGATCAGGATCGCACCAAAGATCAGCTGCTGTGCCGTAGCCGGAATTCCCAGGAATACCAGGAAGTTGGAAATCGCAGCCAGCAGGATACAGCCGAATGCCGTACCGATGACTGTACCGGAACCGCCGGCAGGAGAAGTACCGCCGATAATGACGGCAGCCATGTTTTTCATATTGACCGCATCACCTGCACCAGGCAGACCATTCGAGAAACGAGCAGCCCAGATCACGCCTGTGAAAGATGCGGCGATACCGACGATCGTATAGACAAGAATACGTCTTCTGACAACAGGAATACCGGCAAGATAAGCCGTTTCCTGGTTGCCGCCGATGGCAGCCAGAGAACGTCCCCATTTGGTCTTGGCCAGGACGATGTAGCAGACAATGCCGATGACGATCGCATAGATGATAGGGATCGGAACAACGCCACCGATGTAGTATTGGCCGATCACCTTAGACGCCGCAGTCAGACCGGAAACGGATATACCGCCCGTCCATACCAGTACGGCTCCGGAAATAATATATTGAGTACCGAGGGTGGCGATAAAGGCCGGCTGATTGTATTTAACAATAACGATACCGTTCAGGAAGCCGATGATCGCACCTGCGATAAGACATATCAAAATTGATGGTACAACAGGCACGCCCCCGACGATCAGCTTGGCATATAAAACACCGCCGAACGACAGGATCGAACCGATTGACAGGTCCATGCCGCTGGCCGTTAAAAGGAAAGTCAGAGGAGCGGCAATGTAAAAGGAGAACGAAGCAGTTCGGATAATATCAAGAATGTTTTTTAATCGATAGAAATTCGGGTTTCCGATCGCAACAATGATCAGAATAATAATCAAAGGAATGATCGCACTCAGCTCATTACGGACAATAAGTGTCCTTAATAAAGAGTTTTTCTTTTCTTTTTTCATAAAATACTCCTTAAAGAAACAGTTCACACAGTCAAAGAACTGTGTGAACTGTCATAGTCAGTGAATCAGATAGAACTAATTCAAAGTAATGCCCTGAGAATCGGCATATGCTTTTACGCCATCGGCATACAGAGGATAAGCGCCTAAGCCTGTGAATTCAGGCAGTTCTTCGCCGTTGACCATCTTCTGAGCCAGCTGAGCAGCAGCCTGTCCGGCACCGGTCCAGTCCTGAATGATCGTGCAGTCTGCGAATCCATCCAGAACATACTGAAGGATGTCGGCACCGCCATCGATACCCTGAACATAGAGCTGTTCAGAAGTCAGAGAGTTTTCTTCTCTGTAGGCAGCAGCAGCAACAGCAGCGAAACCGCAGTTGCAAGCGATCGCGTTGATTTCCGGGTTAGCATTCATGTAAGTACTGACTTTTTCAGCAGCGACATCAGCAGAACCGCTGGTGAAGTCAACTGTGATGACAGCATTTGGAGCCAGTTCATGGAGCTTGTCTTCGAATGCTTTCTGTGTAATAGCATGCGACTGAGAAGTTGCGCTGGCGTTCAGATAAAGAACATTGATGCCTTCTGTTCCCAGATTGTCAACAACGGTCTGTGCCTGTACTTCACCCAGTTTAGAAGGGTCGATACCCAGATAGTTCGGGCATCTTTCAGGAAGAGCCATGTTGTAACCGATCAGCTTGATGCCGGCAGCAAGAGCTCTGTCAGCGACATCGTTGAAGGAATCCAGGTCTCTCCAGTTACAAATCAGAACATCTGCGCCATCGGCAATCGCCTGGTCGCAGAGGTCGATCATGGCAGGAATATCGGCAGCCTGGATCGGGCCTTCGTATTTTCCTTCCATGCCGAGTTTTTCACATTCAGCCAGGAATGCAGTACCACAGGTACCCCAAGCGGAACCTGTAGCCAACGGAGCAACAAACCATACCTTTGTTGCAGCAGTTTCTTCACCGCCATCGACTGGTTCTTCAGCCGGCTTGTTGCAGGCCGTCAGAGCAAATACCATTGCGATGGCAAGAAGAATAGTTAAAATCTTTTTCATTCAAATTCCTCCTGTTTTTGAATAATCTATAACAACTCAGGCAGATGCCGGGTTATTATCTGATAATGCTTCGAATCCCATGTATTTTTATTTCTTTTTTCAATGATTATTATTGCCCGGAAAAATGATTTTTTCTACATTAAAAACGCTTTCTTCATTTATTAATTTACACCTTTAGGGTAAAATGATACATGTAGAAAGAAAGCAAGTTTGATGTATTATTTTTCCTGATGGAACATTATGATCAATATCGACTTAAACACAACACACCATGTCGTAGCCGCCAGCAGTCATACTTATCTGGAACCGACACAGGAACTTCTGATCAATAGAACGCTGGCTTATCATGATATTATCTATCTGATTGAAGGGGGATGGACCTTTATCGAGAGAATCAACGGAAAGGATGTCGAGTATACGCTGAAACCCGATACGATCCTGATCCTGACAGCCGGTCAGCACGAATTCATCAAGAAACCGTGCATTTCCGGGACCAAGACCTACTGTGTACATATCACCAAAGAAGGAAACGATCTGCTGGAGAAGGCTTCCAACCTGAAGATCGATCCTTTCTTTTCCGCTTTCGGCAATCCGAAGATCATTTCCTACTTCAAAGCCGCCTGTGATGCCTTCTGTTCCGATCAGCCGTACAACCAGGCCAAGGCCGATGCCTACATCACGCTGCTGTTCTGCGAGATCGCCAAGCTCGGTGTAGAAAAGAATCTGTCCGATGAGGTGAAAAGGATCACCAGACTGATCAACGACAATCTCTACAAGACTTTCTCCAAAGAAGAACTGGTGGAAGCTTCCGGGATCTCCTATAAAAAACTGACGACGATGTTTAAAAACGAGACGGGACAGACGCTGCATGCCTACCAGATCAGTAAGAAGCTGGAAATGGTGGCGATGCATATCGATACGGAACCGTATGTCCGGATGAAAGAACTTGCCGCCAACTACAATTTCTACGACGAGTTCTATCTAAGCAAGCTGTTTAAAAAGAAATACGGCATGTCACCGCAGGAATACAAGACCAACTCAAGAAGCAGAAGAAGGAAATATGATACAATCTGTTAACCGTGCCCTGGATATCATGATGTGCGTATCGGATAATCACGGCAAGCCTCTGACGGTATCGCAGATCGCCGCCAAGACCGGACTTAACCAGAGTACCTGCTGTCACATCATCGAAACACTGACCGAGAGGGGCTTTTTAAACAAGGTTTCCAGATCTTCCGGCTATGTGCTGGGGATCTATGCCTATGCTTTGGCCAGATACAGAAGCTATCACCGTGATCTGATCGACGCCTGCAGCCCGATCCTGAAATGGCTGCAGAACAAGACCGGTCATACCACTTTGCTGACGAACCTGATCGATGGAGAGAAGTTCGTCCTGCGTTATTTCGATTCGCCGGATAATCCCTTGAATGAAAGAGGAGAACTCTACCGGGGAAGTCTGTACAATACGGCGACCGGCAGAGCAATGCTTAGTTCCATGAAACGGAATGAACTGAAGGCTGTCGTAGATAAGGTGGGGCTCCCTTTACAGAGCGAATGGGAAAACATCAGTTCTTTTGAACAGCTGTATCAGAAGCTCGCTGAAGTCGCGAAAGAACCTGTCGTTAAGCTGATCGATAAAGACGAACAGCATTACTACTGTAAGCTGGCGGTCATGTTTACCGGCAGAAAGGATGAAAAGTTTGCACTTGGTCTGGAAATGAAGAAAAAGGAAGTGCCGGAAGAAAAAGAGATCCGTCTCATTGAAAAGAATATGCTTCTGGCGATGAAAGAGATCCGCAGACGTATCGAATTTGAAAAAATATAAAAGATCAGCATTGCTGATCTTTATTTTATGCCAGTCCGGTAAACTGTCCTTTGCCGATATTCGCCGATGCGGCGATCTCTTTTTCCCAGTTCAGATGTCTGAATGGTTCGGCGGCAGGAGCAATCTTCAGCCATTCCTGGAAATCATCCATGACTTCTTTCGACCAGACCAGAACGTCGATCTCGGCCGAAGTGTACTTTCCTTCCTTGATCCGTTCAAATCCGAACAGATCCTTGACCTGGGTCTTTTCTCCCTGTTCGGCAACTTCTTCCGCCAGATGGGCTGGAATGAAGAGGACGCCTTCACAGGTTGCCAGCACGACATCGCCGGGCATACAGATGGCCTTGCCGATACGGCACGGACGGTTGATTCCCTGAAGCAGGACATCTCTCAAACCTTCCGGAGCAATGGAACGGTAGTAGATCTGAAAGTCGGGAATCTCGACGATCTGCTGCAGATCGCGGATCGCACCCCAGACGACTGCACCGCCTGTTTTTGTTTTGCGGTGTATTGCCGTGGAAAGATTCCCGCCTACAAAGGTCCCATACTGATTCTTGTCAAACATATCTACGACCAGGATATCGTTTTCTTCCAATCTGGCGATCGACCACTGGTTGAAGAAACCCTCATAACCCTGTTTCCATCCGTCCTCCAGCATGTTCATGTGGACATCCGGTCTGGTAGGAAGCATGGATACCGTCAAGGCTCTGCCGACCATGACATAGTCAGGATCGGGATTGCTCCGCTTCAGTTCTCCCTCGAACTGATATTTGTATCCCTTGTCGTGAAGCGGCTTCCAAGCCTCTTCCGTCTTGCATTTCCGTATCCTTTCCAGTGTCGTATCCGGTACTTTCGGACGTCCGTCCGCAAAGCGTTCGCCTTTCCACTGTGCCGTCAGCATGATCAGATCTTCTCTTGATAACGTATATTCCATATTCTACCTCTGCACTCTGCCGCTTCCGTCACCGCTCATCAGCTTCTCGACATCGCTCTTCGTGACCCGGTTGAAGTCACCGATAATGGAATGTTTCAGACAGCTGGCAGCTACCGCAAATTCCAGAGCTTCCTGTCTGGAATCGTAATGATTCAAACCGTAGATCAGTCCTCCGGCAAACGCATCTCCTCCGCCTACCCGGTCGATAATATCTTTTATTTCATATTTCTTTGAAACATAGAACTGTTTTCTGTCGTTCAGACAGGCCGACCAGCCGTTGTGATCCGCACTGTGCGATTCCCGCAAGGTAATGGCGATCATCTTCAGGTCGGGATATGCCGATAGGACCTTGTCACCCAGTTCCTTGTACTTGTTTTCATCCAGCTTTCCGGATTCTACGTCCACATCGATCTTAATTTCCAGAGCTTTCTGAACATCTTCCTCATTGGCAATCGCTACATCGACATACTTTACCAGTTCCCGCATCACTTCCGCGGCTTTCTTACCGTATTTCCAGAGATTCTTCCGGTAGTTCAGATCGCAGGAAACGGTGATCCCTTTTTCTTTTGCCTTCTTTACCGCATCCAGTGACAGCTGCATGGCCGTTTCCGAGATAGCCGGTGTAATACCGGTAATGTGGAACCATTCGACCCCTTCGAATACACGATCCCAGTCGATACTTTCCGGATCAGCAATCGCAACCGCTGATCCGGCACGGTCGTAGATCGTCTTGCTTGGAAGCTGGTTGGCACCCGGTTCAAGGAAATAGATTCCCATTCTTCCCTTGCCTTGAATAATCTTGTGTGTGTCAATACCAAAACCGCGCAGTCTCCGGATGCATTCATCACCGATCGGATTGTCCGGCAGAACAGTAAAATACTGTACATCCATTCCGTAATTTGCCAAAGATACCGCGACGTTGGCTTCTCCTCCGCCGAATGTCGCTTCTATCATATTCGACTGGAAAAGTCTCTCATGATATGGTGCACACAATCTGAGCATTATTTCGCCAAAAGTCAAAACTTTCATATTGATGATCTCCTTGGTATTTATCAACTAAATTATATTTCCATCATTTCATAAATGGCATTGGAAAAAATTGCTTTTTCATGTATTTTATTTCTTTTTCTACGATTCGGGATTCCTATAAGAACGGATCAGAAACGCTTTTGTTTCATCCCTGTTAACAGGCGGACAAAAGCTTTGTATAATAGTTGTATCAGTAGTGTTTATTTCATCATATAGTGAACCAAGGAGGTACAACATGGGTCTTTTCGATAAAATCCTGAAAGAAGGCGCAGATATTTTAAAAGAAGTGGCCAGCGATGAAAACAAGGAGAAGGCGGCAGAACTGCTGAATTCCCTGAAGGGTACACTGGAAGAACATGCCGAAGATCTCAAGAATCTGGCGGAGGCGTTCCAGAAAGAAGTCGGCAACGGCAACAAGGAAGAAATGGAATACAAGGAGAGCTATTTCGAACCGGTAGAGGACGGCAAGACTTCCAGAGAGAGGATCCTGGAAGTACTGAAGAACGAATTCCCGAACTATACCGTAAAAGAAAACGTCTCTCCGGCGACGATCGGCGGGGAAGGCAGATTCATGAACTATTCCATCGTCGTATATGAAGCGGACAAACCGAAACTGATCATGATGCTGATCGGCAAGACGACCACCGCCCACAGGGAATACCGCTGGAGCAGAGAAGAGGCTGAAAAGCGGGGCTATCCGTTTATCAACTTCGTTGAGCACTATCCGAATACCCCGGAATACATTTCCAACAGACTGCACAAATATCTGTAGTCTTGGAATAGACAGAAAGAGAAATGCACTTGTGCGCCTGCGGCGGTCTCAGCGTGATCTTCTCTAAAGGCTTTGCAGGCAGCCGGATCACGTACATGCCGGTATCGTAAGCACAGCTTACTTCAAAGCTGTTTCTCTTTCTTTTTTCTTGATGAAAACATTGCTGGACCGGCTCTCGTCAAGAGAAGCCTGGCTGGAATTTCTGAAATACCGATCCGACAAGAACCAGCTAAACAGAAGGCAGAAGAAACAGCTGGAACTTTTCCTACAGGAAGAAAGATATCTCAGGATCACCGGGGATCTTTCTTTTTCTTATCCAATCAGGAAACGGATCACGAAACTCGGTTCGGCGAAGAAAAGGACCGTCTATTCCTACAGCGAGGATGAGACATGGGTCCTGAAACTGTTGACGTATCTTCTGTACCGCTATGATGAAAAGATCTCCAAATGCTGCTACTCTTTCCGCAGAAACATGACCGCCAAGACGGCCTTCGACCGGATCCGGAAGATCCCCGATCTGGATCAAAGCCATGTTCTGAAGCTGGACATCCACGACTATTTTAATTCCATCGATGTCGCGCAGCTGCTGGAAATGCTGCAGAGAGTCATTGACGACGATCCTCCTTTGTATTCTTTTCTGAAGAGTCTTTTATGTCAGAACCGCTGCATCGACAACGGCGAAGTGATCGAAGAAAACCGGGGAGCCATGGCCGGCGTGCCTCTGGCCAGTTTCTTTGCGAACATCTATCTTCTGGATCTGGACCGTCATTTCGAAAAAAGAGGCATCCCGTACTTCCGTTATTCCGACGACATGATCCTTTTCTTCAGGAACGAGGAACAGCTAAAAGAGAACGAGATCTTCATCCGGGCATTTCTTGCGGAAAAGAAACTCATACTGAATGAAGAGAAATACCGATCAAGCGGACCGGGTGAGGCATGGGATTTCCTGGGATTTTCCTATCACAACGGCAAAATCGACCTTTCTGCCACGACGATCGAAAAGATGAAAGGAAAGATCCGCCGTAAAGCCTTAAAACTTTACCGGGAAAGGAAAAAGAAGCAGCTGTCCTACGAAAAAACCGCAAGAGCCATGATCCGCAGCTTCGACGAGAAGTTCTACGATCTAAGCGGCCGCAACGATTTCACCTGGATCCGTTTCTACTTCCCTGTCATCACCTGCAGCAGCGGTCTGGAAGAAATAGACCGGTACATGCTGGAATACCTGCGCTATCTGTATTCCGGAAGACACTACAAAGGCAATTACGTCATCCGCTATGAAACTTTGAAGAAACTGGGATATACTCCGTTAAAAGCCGAATACTACCGGTGGAAAAAAGAAAACGAACAGCTGAACAGACAGGGCACATAAAAACCTTCTCCTAGAAGAAGGTTTTTATTATTTCTTTCTGTTTCTTATAGACAGTCTTTAAAAATCTCTATGACGTCTTCTTTTGTCAGAGGCACCAGACCCATCTGCAGTCTTCCTCCTTCACAGGCGTGGTCCGCCATCGCTTCGAAGTTCTTTTCGTCGATGTTCAGTTCACGCAGATGCATCGGAATGCCGCTGTCCTTGAAGAACTGTTCCAGGACATCGATGCTCTGCCAAGCTAGTTTTTCTTCATCTTCCTCTTCAAGACCCCAGACGTTTCTGGCAAAGCGGACAAAACGCCATTTACAGGACGGATCTTTCTTGAGGATGTAACGCATCCATCTCGGTGTCAGGATCGCCAGACCGACCCCGTGGGTAATGTCGTAGTAGGCGGACAGTTCATGTTCCAGAACGTGGCACGGCCATCCCGTATAAGGCTTCCCGTATTCCGGAATACCGGAACAGGCGACGGATTCACAGTGCATCAGATTCGCTCTGGCCGTATAGTTGTCCGGTTCTTTCAGAACGATCGGCAGATTCCGGATCACGGTCTTCAGGATCGTTTCGGCGATCCCTTCGGACAGTTCGCTGTCTCCGACACTGCAGAAATATCCTTCCATGATGTGACTCATGATGTCGGCAGAACCGGCTGCCGTCTGATATTTCGATACCGAGAAGGTATAGGTCGGATCAAGGATGGATACGTTCGGATAAATCAGGGAGGTCCCTATCTTTTCGTTGGTCTCCGGGTTGGTGATGACGCCGAAATTGTCAAAGTCCGAACCGGTCGCACTGATCGTCAGGATATCCACCAACGGCAGGGCTTTCTTTTCACCCTTAGCATGTTTCACCATGTCCCACAGATCGCCTTCGTAGTAATAGCCGCAGCAGATCGCCTTGGAACAGTCGATCGTGCTTCCTCCGCCTACCGCCAGCAGGACATCGATCTGATGTTCCTGACAGAGGGCAACGCCTCTTTCAACGGATTCGATCCTCGGATTCGGTTCGATACCGCCCATTTCAAAGACCTGATAGCCGCCTTCCTTCAGGATCTTCATGATCTCGTCGTAAAGACCGATCTTCTTGATCGAACCGCCGGCATAGGTCAGCAGAACGTTTTTCCCGTAGGGTCTCAGCGCTTCATCCAGATGGGAGATGGTTCCCTTTCCGAAGAACACCTTGGTCGGTATGTCATGTACAAAGTTTTCCATGTTTCTCCTTTATTTTACTTTCAGCTGCCGGTAAAGATATTCCTTGAACAGCTGCGCTTTCAGTTTCGAACAGATATAGGCATTTGCCTCTTTTCCCGATCTGTTTTCGCTATCGACATAGAGCGTTCCGTACGTTTCTCTGTCCGATACATCGACTTCACAATAATATTTATCACAGATTTCAATGCATTCCGGATACAGGGCGGCAGCCATCGCTGCAGGGTCGGCCATATCCAGATAGTCATCCCCGAACCTTTCTCTGTTTAAGCGCATCAAAGGCTGATTGATATCCATACTGAACTTTCCTAAAGGTCCGCTCTCTTTGATCATCCGGATCTCTTCCGGGTTCAGCATCGCCTCTGCCAGACAGGCATCCCAGCCGACAAAGATCAGCGGATCGATTCCCGATTCCAGGACGATCTTGCAGGCTTCCGCATCCTGCCAGATATTGAATTCCGCCGTCGGCGTAACGTTGCCTTCTCCCAGTCCGGAAGAACCCATCATAACGATCCGATTCACTCGCTTCATCGTTTCCGGATCGGTTAGGATCGCCTTGGCGATATTGGTCAGAGGTCCTAAAGTGATAATATCGATCTCCTTGTCCCCGTGCTGCCGTAGGGCTTCCAGGATCTTCTCCACGGCATCGCCTTCCGACGCCTTCAAGGAGTAGTCGACCAGATCCAGATCGCCCATGCCGTCGTTTCCGTGTTCCTCATGTGCTCCTGCCCAGTCACGTTTCAGCATCTCGTCACAGCCGCGATATACCGGAGGATAATAGGCTCCTGTTACTTTCATAGTCGTCAGAGTGTTAAAGACCGCCTGATCGACCCGGACATTCCCGCTAACTCCTGTAAACATTAGGATCTCATGGTTCTGATCATTCAAGGCCATGACGATCGCTACCGCATCATCTGAACCACAGTCTGTATCAATAATGATCTTACGCATCCTTTTCCTCCCTGTTTTTCCTACAGATCTCTTTCAAGACCTTCGCAACGCCGTTGTTTTCGTTATCTTCCGCCAGATAGTTTGCCACTTCTTTGACTTCCCCGGTCGCATTCCCCATGGCATATGAGTTACGAAAACACCGAAGCATCTCGATATCGTTGCCGCTGTCGCCAATCACGGCCGTTTCTTCTTCTTTGATTCCGGCGATCCTGCAGTACTCCCGGATCAGTTTTCCCTTTCCGGATCTTGGACTGGTAATCTCGATGTTATTGAAGAAAGAACCGTTAACGACATTGCATCCCCGGAAGACCTCGTGACACCGTCGGATCTGTTCCCGATATAGATCTCCATCGATAAACAGGAACTCCAGTTTCAGGATCCTGGAAGGAAGAACATCCTCCAGCGAAGAAGAAAAGACTGTCTTCCCATCTCCAAACATATAATGGAAGAATTCCTGCGCTCTTTCCGGCGTATAGCCGTTTTCTTTGATCAGATACCGGATAATTGCGTTTCTTAGTTCTTCCAGGGAAAGATTACAGTATCGGCAGTTTTCACTATGATAAAGAACGATGCTGTTAAGCTCTTTACGCAGCCTTTCAAAAGCGATTGCTTCCTTTTCCTCGATCGCGTAGGAGACGATCTGTTTCCCCTCTCCGTCACAAAGCAAAGATCCATTTACGCAGTTGTATACCACATCCGAAAGATGATTGGAAACCTGTGATACTTCCCAGGAATTCCTTCCTGTTGCCAGCATAAAGATCCCTCCCTGTTTCTGGAAGTCCCGAACGGCTTCAAGTGTTTCTTCTTCAAGCTGCGATTCCTGATTCAGCAGTGTTCCATCCAGATCGCTGGCAAACAGTCTGATCATGGATTATTTGTCGCTTGAGGTCGTTACGTTTGTTGTAGGAATGAACGGGATCAGCTTCTGTGCCATATCCTGTGCCGTCAGTGTCTGCAGATAGACCTTGCCCGGACCGGTAAGTGTCGTCAGGAAGAGACCCTGTCCGCCAAAGAAAATATTTTTGAATCCCTTGACCGATTCCGCATTGTACTGTACCGTCGATTCAAACAGAGCGACATGCCCGGTTTCGACCTTGATTTGCTGGCCTTCCTCCAGATACAGTTCAACGACAGAACCGTCTATTTCTACCAGAATGGAACCTTCGCCGGAGTATTTCTGCAGGACAAAACCTTCACCGCCGACCAGACCGGCCAGGAAAGACTTGGATACCGTCGCATCCACCTGCACGCCTTCTTCCGCTACCAGGAATGCCGATTTCTGCGCAATGTACTCATGATCCGCATCGACGCGGAATTCCCGGATCTCGCCCGGAAAACTGGCTGAGAACGTGACGCTGGCACCGTCTTCCATCGCCGTATGTCTGACAAACATCAGACTGGCACCGGAAAACATTCTGCCCAGGGATTTCAGCAGTCCGCCTTCGGCATTGGTCTCCATTGAAATGCCCGTATCGGACCAGGCCATGGCTCCGGACTGTGTAAAGACAGTTTCACCCTCGTTTAAAGTAACGTTTACTGCAGGGAAAGATCCCCCGATGATTTCATATTCCATACTTTTCTCCTTTATTTATCAGTATTAGTATATCAATTTAAGCTTCAATATTCGGAAGAAATCAAAAAGAAAAGATCATTCCGATCTTTCTCTTTGTCTTTGTTTCAGGTAGATCGCCAGGACCTGGATATCGCTCGGATTGATTCCCGATATCCGCGATGCCTGTCCCAGGGAAGCCGGATGGATCTTGTCCAGCTTCTGTCGGGCTTCTAAGGCAAGGTTGTCTACTTTCAGATAGTCGATATCCTCCGGAAGGGCGATGTTGTCCATTTTACGCATCCGATCCGCCTCTTTCCTGGCTTTCAGGATGTATCCTTCATACTTTACTTCGATCTCAACCTGTCCAGCAATTTCCGGATCGTATTCCTCTTTCATAAGATCCAGAATCCTGCACAGTTCTACGCCCGGCCTTTTCAGCAGTTCGTAGGCATTAAAGGACTGATGACTGTTTTCATATCCCAGCGTCTCCAGATATTCGTTGATGCCGCTGTCTTTATCGACCGTCTTTTCTTTCAGACTCTCCTTCATCCGGGAGATCTGATCCATCTTGTCCAGGAACTTCCGGTAGCGTTCTTCGCTGATCAGTCCGTTCTCGTAGCCGTATTTCAGCAGCCTCTGATCGGCATTGTCGTGCCGCAGCAGCAGCCGGTATTCCGCCCTGGATGTCAGAAGCCTGTAAGGCTCGTTTGTTCCCTTAGTCACCAGATCATCGATCATGACACCGATGTAGGACTCATCTCTTCTTAAGATGAAAGGTTCTTCATGGTCCAGTTTTCTTCGGGCATTGATCCCGGCCATGATACCCAGACCTGCCGCTTCCTCGTAGCCGGAGGTTCCCAGGATCTGTCCGGAGATGAAAAGGTTGGCGATCTGTTTCAGTTCCAGATTCGGTTTCACCTGCAACGGATCGATCGCATCGTATTCGATCGCGTAGGCATACTTGATGATTTTGGCGTGTTCCAGTCCGATCAGGGAATGGACCATCTTCTCCTGCACATCTCTTGGCATGGAGGTGGAGAAGCCCTGGATGTAGGTCGTATCCAGTGACAGAGATTCCGGTTCCAGGAAGAGCTGATGTCTTGGTTTGTCTGCGAATCTTACGACCTTGTCTTCGATGGACGGACAATAGCGCGGTCCTACGCCTTTGACCACACCGGAATACATCGAAGACCGGTACAGGTTCTCTTTAATGATCTCTAAGGTTTCCGGCGTCGTATAGGTCAGGTAGCAAGGAACCTGTTTCTCATACGGCAGAACATCTTCCCTTTTCGTCTCTTCCGAGAAATGCAGGAATTCCTGCGCGCCCGGTTCATATTTCGTTTTCGAAAAGTCGATGGAAGAGGTCAGGACTCGCTGCGGCGTTCCGGTCTTGAGCCGGAACAGACGGATCCCCAGCTTTCGTAAAGATTCGCTCAGATCCTTTGTCGTCCTGTCTCCGTCCGGTCCTTCCGATCGGGTATCGGAGGAGATCATGACCGTTGAATCCATGTAGGTCCCTGTCGTCAGGATGCAGGCTCTGGCTTCGATGATGCCGTTTTTCTGCGTTCTGACCGCCTTAAAGACATTCTCTTCACAGATGACTTCTTCGACGATATCTTCGATGACCGTCAGGTTTTCCGTATGCATACACAGATCGGCCATGGCTTTGGAGTATTCCAACTTATCCGACTGGACGCGCATGTTCCAGACACCCGGACCCTTGGTGGTATTCAGCATCTTGAACTGCAGGGCCGTTCTGTCCGCGATCTTCGGCATCACGCCGCCCAGGGCATCGATCTCTCTTACGACCACCCCCTTGGCAGGACCGCCGATGGACGGATTGCACGGCATTTTGGCGATATGCTTCAGTTTGATCGTAAGCAGGAGAGTATCCTTTCCGGCATGAGCCAGAGACATTGCCGCCTCAACGCCCGCATGACCCGCACCTACCACGATACAGTCACGCATGGAAAATACCTCTGACTTTCTGATAAGTCTCTTCCATATCTCTGTAATGTCCCATCACATCGCCATACATTTCATATTCCAGATCTTCATAGATCTCCAGCAGTGTTTCATATAACGGATAAAGGAAAAGATCGGAAGCCAGGATATAGAGACCCTTGACGGCATCCTTGGCCATGGCATAGTCCTCCATTTCCAGCATCTCCTCGAGCTGCAGAAAGAATTCATCCGCCAGATAGGCATTGACGATCTCTTCGTATTCGTCGATGTTCGGGTATTTATCGGCGATCAGGTCGTAGTTCAGACCGACGCTTGCGTATTTCTTTTTCATACGTATCAATTATAAAACATTCTGAAAGAAGCGTAAAAGAAAGCAGATCATCGACAGATATCCATTCATTGATAATTCATTGCCAATATGAGCATCATCTCTGTCAGAGAAATCATAATTATGATAAAATCTGCTTGTGCTACAGATCAGAAACATCTCCAAGACCTATCAGACAGGTTCCCTGATACAGACGGCGTTAGATCACGTCTCTTTTAATCTTAGAGATTCCGAATTCGTTGCCATACTGGGACCTTCCGGTTCCGGAAAGACGACGCTGCTGAACATTATCGGCGGACTGGACCGCTACGACGAAGGCGATCTGATCATCAACGGCGTATCAACAAAGGACTACAAGGACCGCGACTGGGATACCTACCGCAACCATGCGGTCGGGTTTGTCTTCCAGAGCTATAATCTCATTCCCCATCAGAACATTCTTTCCAACGTCGAACTGGCTCTGACCATTGCCGGGATCGGCAGAAAAGAAAGAAAAGAAAGGGCCCTGAAGGCGCTGGATGAAGTAGGTCTCAAGGATCAGGCCCACAAGAGACCGAACCAGCTTTCCGGCGGACAGATGCAGCGTGTCGCCATCGCCAGAGCGCTGGTCAACGATCCGGACATCCTTTTGGCGGATAAACCGACCGGAGCACTGGACTCCAAGACTTCTTTTCAGGTCATGGAACTTCTGAAGGAAGTTGCCAAAGACAGACTGGTCGTTATGGTCACCCACAACCCGGAACTGGCCCAGAAGTACGCCAGCCGCATCATCAATTTGAAGGACGGTCAGATCATCTCCGACAGCGATCCGTGCGAGGATCCGAAAAGGATCATTCAAAGACGCAGCAGGCCTTCCCGTAAGGCCCACATGTCTTATCTGACGGCTCTTTCTTTATCTTTTAATAATCTGCTTACCAAGAAAGGAAGGACGATCCTGACAGCTTTTGCGGGCTCTATCGGCATCATCGGTATTGCCCTGATCCTGGCTCTGTCTACCGGTTTCCAGAACTACATCAATGACATCCAGGAAGATACGATGTCCTCCTATCCGCTCACGATACAGTCAGAAACTTCCAATGTCTTTGGCGCCCTGATCTCTTCGCGTATTGAAGCCAGCGGTGAAGTCGAAGACGGTCTTGTCAGGGAACAGATGATGATCACTTCGATGATGAACTCGATCGGATCCAATGACCTTAAATCTTTCAAGTACTGGCTGGAAAACAGTAAGGATCTCTATGGCGATGATCTGACCCATATCGGCTACACCTACTCGGTTTCCCCGCGCATCTATACCAGAGATGTGACCGGTGCCATCGTTCAGCTTAACCCGAATACACTGATGTCTTCGATCTATTCCGATTCGGCGGCTTCTTTACTGAGTTCGATCTCTTCGTCTTCTGCGATGGGTGTCTTTTCGGAATATGATTTTACCAAGCTGAAAGACAGCTGCGAACTGCTTAAAGGAGAATGGCCGGACCGTTACGACGAAGTTCTTCTCGTACTTCCGGACAAGGGCAGGATCGCCGATCTGATGGTCTATTCCCTGGGCTTAAGAGACAATTCGGAACTTAAGACTTTAATCTCCGATGTCATGGCCGGCAATGAATCTAAGATCAAGAACGATCCGATGACACTGACTTACGATGATCTGCTGAATGTAAAACTAAAACTCGTCGATGTCTCGGACCTCTATAAATACAATGACAAATACGGTACCTATGAAGACATGTCTGACGACCGGGTCTACATGAACAGACTCTTCGACAGCTCCGAGACTCTCAGAATCACCGGTGTTGCCTATGTCACAGGCGACAACGCATCGATAGCCGGTGTGCTCTACTGTCACGAGCTGATCGAACACGTCATCGAGAAGGCTTCTGCTTCGAAGATCGTGGCAAAGCAGCTTGCCGACAGGGATGTCGATGTCTTTTCCGGTAACAGTTTCGATGAAGAAAACAAGAAACAAGACCTCGATTTCAACGACATGATCAGCGTGGATGAAGAGATACTGAAGAACGCCTTCAAGATCAATGTGGACCCTGACGACTTCACTTTTGAAATGCTGTCGGAAGCCCAGATGCAGGCCATTGTCATGAACTCCGCCAGGACGGCTGCCCAGGCGATCGTCAACGCTCCGGACCGGACGACCCTGCTTTCACTGTTCACGCTGCTCAATTCGACGATCCTCAACAATTCGATCAACGCCTATGAAGCCCTGCCGGATGTAGTCAGGGAAGAAGTCATAGACGGCAATTCCGTCAAGTATCTGCTGCTGAAAGAGGATAAACTCCAGATGGTCAGACAGGGCATTACCGGTGAAAACTACAAGACGGCTCTCAATAACATCCTCAACAATCTGCCGGAAGGCATGAATGTACCGCCGGAGATTGCAGGTATGCTAAGGATGATGTTCACCGATAACGATTATGCCGGACTGGCCAGTGATGTCGTAAAGATGTATGATGTCTATTTCAACGCTCTAAGATCGGTACCAGGATTTGATCCTGCAGACGCTTCGATCCTTTATGATGATTCAGATCCGAACAATGTCCGCTATGGCTTCCCGCCGATTGCCAGAGGCCTGCTGATCGCGGCTGCCATTTCCGATGAAAGCGCCTTAAGCAATACGACATCCATCATTAACCGCATCATGAACGATTATGTCGTTGCCATGATCGCCGGCCAGATCGGCCTCGCTACAGGTGAAATGTTAAAACCGATGATGGAATCCTTCTCTTCGTTAAGTGATCTTTTCGATGAAGATTTCATAAGCGTAGATACCAGTGCTTTTGCGAAAGCTTTCCATTTCAATCTGGATGAAGAAGAACTGTCCAGACTCATGTCTTCGATGATGACCAGCGCTTCCGCTTCCTACTCGAACAATCTTATCAATCTCGGCTATCAGGATCTCGACGATCCGACGACGATCTCTTTATATTTCAAGGACTTCGATGCCAAGGAACACTTCCTGTCCCTGCTCAAAGACTACAACGACAACGCGATCGATGATGACCATCGAATAAAATATACCGATTTCACCGGCATCCTCATGTCTTCGGTACAGACCATCATCAATGCCGTAACCTATGTACTGATTGCTTTTGTCTCGATCTCCCTGGTCGTATCTTCGATCATGATCGCCGTTATCACTCTGATCTCCGTTATGGAACGGACCAAAGAGATCGGTATTCTAAGAGCGATCGGCGCTTCCAAGCGCAACGTATCCTCGATCTTCTCCGCTGAAACATTTATCATCGGTTTATTATCCGGCGTGATCGGTGTCAGCGTTTCCTGGCTCTTGATCATTCCGATAAACAAAATCATTCATTCTCTTACGGATATCGACAACATCAATGCCGTTCTGGAACCGCGGGCAGCCATCGTCCTGGTCATCATAGCCGTCCTGCTGACGATCTTTGCGGGTTTCATCCCTTCCAAGAAAGCTTCCAGACAGGATCCGGTCATTGCCTTAAGAACAGAATAAAAACAGCCCTCAGGCTGTTTTATTTTCAATGATTCGTAGATAGTTCCGGAAGATCTCGTCGCCGTATTCATTGCCTACATCCTCAGGATGGAACTGTACGGTATAGATCTTCTTTTCGATATTCTGGCTTGCCGCGTAGAAGCAGTTTTCACTCTCGGCGATCTTCTTGAATCCCTCTGCCAGGGTAACGACTTCATCGTTGTGATGCATACTGACGATGTGGGATGCAGGAAGTCCTTCAAACAGAGGTGATGAAACGGTGTCGATACGGACCGGTTCATGTTCCGGGGTTTTGGCTCTTGTCACTTTGCCCCCCAGCATGTAGTGGACCAGCTGATGGCCGTAACAGATCCCCAGAATAGGAAGTCCGCATTCCAGTACGCTTCGCTCAGCCAGTTTGCCGCCGTCGTAGACCGTATCATAACTGCCGGTAAAGATGATCCCGTCACATCCTACTATTTCTTCCGCAGGTGTATTGTAAGGAAAATAGGAATACTCTGCACCGACTCTTTCCAAGGCTTCGCCGATCTTGTTGGTGAAGGTGCTCCTGAAATCAATGATCGCGATCTTCATCCTTGTCCCTTCTTTCGAAATACATAGAACGACTCATTAACCGAGGAGATATACGCTACTGTCAGGATCAGCAGAGAATATGCGACCAGATAAGAATTTCTGACCATGAACGGCAGGAAGAACATCAGCAGTCCCGTTGCCTTGTTCAGATAGGTGTGTCTGCTGATCAGGGTCTTTTTTCCGATCCCTACCAGGATATACAGCAAAGCTCTGAAAGCCACTACAACATAGATCAGGATCCAGACATAGCCGGGAAGATATTTCTTCAGATACGGCCATACCTTCAGCATCATAACCGTATAGAAGAAAAGATCGGATACGGTATCCAGTTTTGAACCGAAACTGCTTACGGTTTTTGTTTTACGGGCGACAAAGCCATCCAGAACATCGGAAAGTCCGCACCAGACATAGACAAACATAAAAGGTTTTGACAGGACTTCCAGAAAAATCAGCGCTGTCGTAGCGATGATCCTGCTGCCTGTGATCAGATTTGCCAGATTTTGAATCAACATACAAATATGATTATAACAAATCTATTTCAAAATGAAATTAAGAAGATTTTAAGTTCAGGAAGAAAAGAACGGGGTTTTGAAATATGGTATAGTAATAGACGGATATGATATACGATTCGGCTTTGGAAGCGATAGGCAATACGCCTTTGATCCGATTAAACAGGATAGGCGATGAAGACTGCGCCCAGATCTATGTGAAATATGAAGCGGTAAATATCGGCGGTTCGATCAAGACCAGAACGGCTTTTCACATGATCGAAGATGCGGAAAGAAAAGGCCTGCTGAATGAATATTCCGTGATCGTAGAATGCACTTCAGGCAATCAGGGGATCGCGCTGGCGATGATCGGTGCTGTCAAAGGATACAGGGTCATTATCGTCATGCCGGACTCGGTATCGGTGGAGAGAAGGAAACTGATCGAACAGTACGGTGCCCAGATCCGGCTCGTACACGATGAAGGAAATATCGGAGAATGCATCGAGAAGTGCCAGCGAATCGTAGAAAATACGGCCAGGGAAGATCCTTACGTCTTCGTTCCGGCTCAGTTCGACAATCCGGCCAACGTGGAAGCCCAGCGCAATACAGGTCTGGAGATCCTGAACGATCTGCATCAAGTCGACGGTTTCTGTTCCGGCATTGGAACGGGCGGGACGCTGACGGGAATCGGCGAAATATTGCGGAAACAAAATCCGGATATGACCATCTGGGCGGTAGAACCGGAAGATGCGGCTATTCTGTCGGGTCTGCCGATCGGAAGTCATATGCAGATGGGAATCGGAGACGGCGTGATTCCTTCCATCCTGAACCGGAAGATCTATGACGAGATCGTTATCATCTCCGATGAGGAAGCCATCAATATGAGTAAAGAGCTGGCAAAAAAAGAGGGTCTGCTATGCGGTATCTCTTCCGGAACCAACGTAGCCGCAGCTGTGAAGCTCGCCCGGAAATTAGGCAAAGGAAAAAATGTTGTAACCGTTCTGCCGGATACAGGGGAACGTTACTACTCCACGCCATTGTTTGACTAATTAAATACCGCCATTCGGCGGTTTTTTTATACTTTTCGGATTTCCGTAATGACCCAGTCGTCATGGACCAGATCGTAGGCACTTCCGCAGTGCGGACAATGCTTTTCATGCAGGGCATCGAAGCTTCCGCCACAGTTTGGACACTGGATACGAAGCAGGCTGAAACCGGGATCGGTAAAAGATCCGTTTTCCCGTTCGACGGTCAGCAGGTAGTTTTCGTCTTTATGATAGATGTGGCCTTTTTCGTAGGTATTTCTTAGAAAGGCCTTGATCCGGATCTGTGTCGTGTTTTCGCCGATGCGAACATCTTTCAGCTGCAGAGCGCCACGATACTGGATATCGATCAGATCATCCAAAGCAGAAAGATCCTGATGACCGGTATAGATGCTCAGGGAATCCCGGTCTCTGGAATAGGCGATCGTCCGGAACAGTGACAGGATCCTCCCTTCAAAATACTCGAATGAGAATCCCGGATCGACGGATTCGAGTTTCTTCGTCAGTTTCTTCCGGGTATTCAGTCCCGGCAGCAGCGACAGCGATTTTCCCGCTTCATGAAAGACTTTGACTGCGAGAAACAGACTGCTGCCCATATAGGCGATGAAAGCGAAGACGCCACCGTAGAGTCCGCCCATGAACAGCGCCCCCAGGATACGGAAATACCACACATATTCCTTAAAACTAAACAGGAAGGCAACAAAAATCAGCAGTCCTGCCGTTATTCCGACAATGATCATTCTTCTTTTAAGACGATCCATCAGGCTCGCCCTCTCGACGATATTGTTGACCATGTAGGACGAAGTGAAGCAGGGATAACTGTCATCCGTTTCAAAGACCGTTGAGCAGTACGGACAGCCGTCGTTAAGCTCACTCAGTAAAGTCTGATGACCGCAGTTGGGACAGGTACATAGATGATCCACGTAGTTCTTCTTATCCAGAAGACAGCCGTAGAAAGTAACAGGTGTTTTATATTTCTTGAGGATCTTTTCCCCGTTCCGGTAAGTCGTCATACGGTTTCCTTCGCGGTAAAGGATCCTGGCTTCATAAGGATCGCCTTCTTTCAGAAGAGAACCCTTGATCTCGTCTTTCACGTGCTCATAACATTCCTCCGCCGTAATCCCTTTTTCCTGCAGACGCTTCTTCTGTGCATTCAGACAGTAGCGCAGTTCCCGGGAGGCGTATTTCAGACCCTTGCCATACAGCGTCCATTCGTGATAGCTGTCCAGGAAAGCGTCCAGATAATAAGAAGATAAACTTTTGTTTTCATCCATAAACAGTCACCTTTTCTTCATTATAACACCGACAGATTTAGCACTCTTTTATCACGATTGTTAGCACTTTATACTTGACAGTGCTAAACAATGTGCTATGATATAGGTGTAGGGTGAAAAGATCCCTAAACAGGAGGTAAGTGAAATGAAATATTATCCTAGAAACTACAATGTATTTGATGAAATGTTTGATGACTTCTTCCCGAAAGAAGCAATATATACCAGCAATGTCATGAGAACTGATGTATATGAAAAAGACGGCTATTACAACCTGGATATTGAACTTCCTGGCTATAACAAGGAAGATGTCACTATGGAGATCATGGACGGCTATCTGAATGTTAAGGCCAACCACAACGTAAGCAACGAAGAGAAGGATGCCAAGGGCAATCTGATCCGTTCGGAAAGAAGATTCGGTTCCTGCTCAAGAAGCTTCTATGTCGGTGAAAATATCAAGGCCGAAGATGTCAAGGCGAAATTCGACAACGGCATTCTGAACATCGTTATGCCTTCCAAGGAACAGAAATCCATTGAAACAAAACAGACCGTAAATATCGAATAAAGAAAACGTCCTTTACGGACGTTTTTCTTAGAAAAAGGCATCCAGGATGCCTTTTTATATTATTTCCTTCAGCTTTGTAACGGTTTCTTTCACCATTTCATTCATACTCAGGTTCTTAACACCGACGACCTGATTGTCACAATGACTGACCGGAAGCAGCAGCTTAAGAGCTTTGCTTTGACCGATAGCCGTTGCCATAGCCGGAGTGATTTCTCCCAGCAGTGAATCGGCAGAAACGATGGCGATCGGTCCGATGATCACATCCGCATCCCGGCAGGCCACGATGACCGGATTCTCACCCGTTGCGCCCTGAGAGGCTCCTGCCTTCAACATGGCACTGGTGGCGATACTGTTGGTCCCGATCGCATAGAGATCCAATGAGAGTTCTTCTTTACAGATCGCTTCTACGATCATCTGTCCGAGTCTTCCGCCCTGTCCATCAATTACAACGATTTTCATCTATTCCTCACTTATCCCGAAGAAAGCCCGAAACAGGGTCTCTTCCTCTCTTATGATTTCATCTGTCAGTTCCTGTCTGGAATCTTCCTGCAGACCGGAGATCCCTTCCGTAAACCGAACGAGCCGTCCGTCTTCCACATAGAAGAAATTCGGCGCATAGATCCGTTTCTCGCCCACCGGGATCTTCCCGCCTTGATCATCGCTTAATGTATAATCCGTCAGGAATGCATCCCATTCCTGTAACAGCCGGTAGTAGGTTTCATCCGCCTGCCGTTCCTGTTTCAGTTCTCCATCTTCATAGACATATTTATCCCGCAGGACCTCGTTGCCTTCCTCATCCCAAATCTGCAGATAATAGATCTTCTCTATCCCTGCTTCTTTGGAAAGATCGATCGCTTTCTCGATCACGCTGCGGCACCACGGACACATCTCATCGCCGACATAGACATAGAAACTTTCCTTTTCTTCGATCCTTCTGACGATATCTTCCGCCGTAGTTTCCACAAAAGGATGATCCTCTGGAATCGCGATTTCCCGGTAAGGCAGACCTGCCTTGTTTTCCTGATGATTCAAAGACTCGTATGCTTCTTTGAAATCCAGTGTATCATTCTGTATTTCCTCCGTTCCGCAGTCCTCCGCAAGATCACAGGCTTTAGGAACATCGGATTCTCCTCTTTTCCCGCAGCTACACAAAAGCAGCAGACACAGGACAACGAGCCATCTCTTATTCATCTTTCGGCAGCCTAGGCAGAAAACTCTTATAAAGAGCCAGATACAGGATCACTGATACAAAAACACAGGCAACCGCATTGATGGCTGTCGTACCTGCGACCCAGGTCGCGATGATCTTGGCAGCTTCCTGCGGAATGCCCAGGATGTAGTTCCGGTAGAAATAGCCGACGATCGGATCAGCCAGGACATTGAATCCAAGTCCGGCAATGGCAGAAACGGTAGCTGCGCCGATGATCTCCTTGCGGTCGGTCTTATCTTTCAGATGGAACTGTTTTGCCACCGTTCCGGAAATAAAGCCGATCAGAAACTTCAGCAGGAAAGTCTTAGGAGCAGAGGTGATGTATCTCGGATCAAGGACATCGGCGATCGAAAGACCGATCGCTCCGGCCAGACCGCCGTAGAGAGGCCCAAGGAACCAGGAAGACAGGACCACTACCGCATTGGCGATATGAATGGCAGTCGAGGTTCCGGCTGTTACCGGGATCGTGATCTTGCCGTAGGTAAATGCCACGTAGTTGATGACCGCAAACATGGCTGCATAAACCAGTTTTCTTGTTTTTACATTCATAGATTTACTCCTTTCCTATCTCCTCATTCATTCTAGCCGTATTACCCTCCATCAGCAACACAAATGCATTAGAATCCAAACTTGCTGAAAAGACTCTGAATCTTCTCCATGACGCTTTTGACGGAATCCAGAAGAGAGATCGTTTCCTCGTTCACAATGCTGTTGACTTTATCGCTCAGACCTTCGACCTGTTCCACGAACCGGTTGTAGCGGTCGATGACAGCTACGATTTTCGGCACATAAATGTACGCAAAAACGGCGATCGTCAGAAACAGCAGGATGTAGATGCCGTAACGGACATAACGGATCTTGTCGTTCCGACGTTTTTCTTTTACCAGTTCCATCAGCAGTTCATGATCGTTCATTTCACTATAGTCTTTCATATTTTTTCCCCTTTGTTTTGTTTATACAGGAAACATCCTTCCTCATGGGAATCGATGATCCCGACAGCCTGCAGGTAGGAGTAAATGATTACCGATCCTACAAAGCGCATGCCTCTTTTATACAGATCTTCCGATATCCTGTCCGAGATCTCGTTTGTCGTCTTTCCGCATTCACGGATGATCTTTCCTTCCGTAAACTGTTCCAGATAACGGCAGAAACTGCCGTACTGTTTCTGTATCTCCTTGAAGATACGGGCATTCCCAATACTGGAAACGATTTTCAGACGGTTACGGATGATGCCTTTGTTTTCCAGCAGTTCAGCGATCTTCTTCTCGTCATAGGCACAGATCCTGTCAAGATCAAATCCGTCATAGGCCTCGAGGAAGGCTTCTCTTTTATTCAGAACGCATTCCCAGGAAAGACCCGCCTGGAAGGATTCCAGTATCAGCATTTCCAGAAGATACCTTTCATCGGTATTCAGCTGTCCCCATTCCTCGTCGTGGTATTGAACATAGAGACGGTTGTTCGGATTGCACCAGCTACAGCGTTTCATCCCTGTGCTCCAGATAATAACGCAATGCCATGGCATCCCTTCGCTGAACGAGCCTGCCGATATCGCAGCGTACGTCATTTTCCAGCCTGTCCAAGGCTTCTTGAGGTTCCAGCCACAGGACTTCCTGAAACAGGATCTGTTCCGCCTTTGTCCTGTTGGTATCTTCCTGCTTTGCCGTATCGACTCTGCAGTGGAAGAAGATGGAACAGGTAATCCGTTTTAAGGCATTGTATGTATCGATGATCGTCCCAAGCAATTCATAGCTCTCGACGCGGTAGCCGAGTTCTTCCAGTACTTCTCTTTGTAAAGCCTGGTCGGCATACTCTCCCTGCTCGATCCCGCCGCCGCAGCTTTCCAGATGATCACGTACACCGAAAAAGTCCTCTCCTACGATATGCAGGAAACCGAACTTTCCTTCCCGGTTTTCAACCAGTGCCCTGGCAGTATAGCGGATGTGATCATAACCTTCCTTTGGCCAGATGTCATCTTCCAGTCTGCCTATTTCCTTGATCTGTATCTTCTCAGACATGTTATTTCATAAAAAAGTCGTAGACTTTCGTTTTCAGCTCTTCCGCTTCATCGTAGACCGCATGGGAATAGCCTTCAAAGAAGAAAGATTCCGCCTTCAGCAGTTTTGCACTTTCTTCCATCACACTGATAGGTATGACACTGTCGTTTTTGGAACCGGTCAGATAGACCGGAACAGTAATCTTCTTGACTTGTTTCCGGAGATCAAAACCGTTGACGGCAGATGCCAGAATGGCAAAGTGATCCATCTCTTTTTCCGTAAGATCCCCATATGCGGCAAAGACGGCATCCCTGTACTGTTCATAGTAGGCTTCTCCGTAGACCTTCGTCACGAATCCTTTCAGCAGGCTTTCCAGATCGTGTCTTTCGGCAGCTTCCGCCCACTTGTTGACTGTTCCCTCTTCAAGATAGGAACAAGTCGAAGCCAGCGCCAGTTTTCTGACCAGTTCGGGATTTTTTACGGTTATGATCTGGGCAATCATTCCTCCCTGGGATACGCCGTAAAGATAAAGATCCTTCAATCCCAGTTCTCTGATCTTCGTAACAGTATCATCCGCCATCTGTTCCAGGGAATAGACTTCCGGTATGTCTTCTCGGCGGTCAAACAGATAGACCGTGAAATCCTTGGAAAAAACGGCATATGCCGCAGCAATGCTGTCGGCCAAAGGACAGACCGGTCTCACAGAAAGACCGGGAAGGATGACCATGGTCCTGTCTCCTTCTCCGAATTTTATATAGTTCATTTTCATAGTTCTATTTTACCCTAGAATGCCGTTTTCACCATGAAGAATCATAGAACGGAAGAGTGCTGTACTGTATCATTCCCTCAGGAAAATCATGACGGATGAAGAAAGGGCCATCCTGCTTGATGACCCTTTCGATTGGACTGCAGAGAAACTTTTCTGTCTGGCCTATGTCAGCTAAACATAAAGCAGAAGGATGAGCGCAATGATCTGCATTCTCATTGCGGTCGCTCATAGAGCCTCCATCCGGCTCATGAAATGCCTTCCTCCCTGCAGCCACCGGAAGATACAGATATACTTTATCCTCCATCCCATGATTCCCTGAATCATCACAGATTCCTAAAGAAAAGAGTATCTTGTGAATTAAATAACAAATATGTGATAAGATATTGATAAACAAAGTGGAGGTACTTTATGGCAAATCGTTTTATCTTAAATGAAACTTCATATCACGGTGCCGGTGCGGTCAAGGAGATCGTGACCGAAATTAAGGCGCGTGGTTTTAAAAAGGCTTTCGTCGCTTCCGACCCGGGACTGATCCAGTTCGGCATTACCGCTAAAGTTACGGATCTTCTCGATGAAGCGGGGATCCCTTACGTCGTATATTCCAACATCCAGCCGAACCCGACGATTGAAAATGTCCAGTCCGGTGTCAAGGCTTTCGCAGAAGCCGGAGCCGACTGCATCGTAGCGATCGGCGGCGGATCTTCCATGGATACTGCCAAGGCGATCGGTATCATCAACACCAACCCGGAATTCGCCGATGTCAGAAGTCTGGAAGGGGTTGCTGCAACCAAGAACCCTTGTACGCCGATCCTGGCCGTTCCTACGACAGCCGGAACAGCTGCCGAAGTAACGATCAACTACGTCATTACCGACCCGGAAAACAAGCGTAAATTCGTCTGTGTCGACGTACACGACATTCCGGTCGTAGCCTTTGTCGATCCGGAGATGATGTCTTCCATGCCTGCAGCCCTGACTGCCGCAACCGGTATGGATGCTTTGACCCATGCGATCGAAGGCTACATCACGGCAGGTGCCTGGGAACTTTCCGACATGTTCCACATCAAGGCTATCCAGATGATTGCCAAGAACCTGAGAGGTGCCGTCAATAACGAGCCAAAAGGCAGAGAAGCGATGGCTCTGGCCCAGTATATTGCCGGCATGGGCTTCTCCAACGTCGGACTGGGTGTCGACCATTCCATGGCTCATACGCTTTCCGCCTACTACAACATGCCGCACGGCAAGGCCTGCGCGACGCTGCTGCCGACCGTCATGGCTTACAACGCTCCGGTAACCGGTGAGAAGTACAGAGATATCGCCGCCGCTTTCGATGTCGAAGGCGCATACACGATGCCGTTAGAAGAAGCCAGAGCTGCCGCTGTTGCTGCCGTCAAAAAGCTGGGTGAAGATGTCGGTATCGTCATGTCCTTGAAGGATGTCGTTCCGATGGAAGATGTCGATGCCCTCAGCGCGGATGCTCTGAAGGACGCCTGCACCCCTGGCAACCCAAGACCGGTCACCGTGGAAGACATCAAGGAAATGTTCCTGTCTTTAATGAAATAATCAAATTCGAACATGCAAAAAACACAGGTCATGAAAGACCTGTGTTTTTTCTTTTATCCTTCTTTTCTACGCTTCATTGACTTTGTTTTTTAGACAAAATAAAATAAAAAAGAAGAATATAGAAAACTCTTTTAGGCTTATCTCTGGCATATCGTTTTTCTGATAAGCCGGGAGAGGTCAGAAGAGTTTTTTATTCCGGAAGCATCATGAAGGTCATCAAGAACATCAACAACAACATTGCCCACTGCGTCGACTCGAAAGGAAGAGAAGTCGTCGCTTTCGGCAAGGGCATCGGTTTCTTCAAGTCAGGAGAAGAGATCCCGCTGGATCGGATCAACAGGACCTTCTACAACATCAAGGACAGCGACTACGGGATCATCCGTTCCATCCCGACTGTCATTATCAATACGGCCATCTACATCATCGACTACGTCTCCGATCAGCTGTCGCTGGATTTCCCTTCTTCTTCGGCCATCACCCTGGCCGATCATCTGCAGTTTGCGATCGAAAGAAAAGACAAAAACATCTACCTGGAACCGCCTCTGCTGCAGGATCTCTACCAGCTGTATCCCGAGGAGATGAAAGTCGCCCTGGATTCCTTGAAGATCATCGAAAAGATGACCGGCGAGAAGCTGCCGAGAATGGAAGCGGGGACTTTGGCGATGCACTTTATCGCCGATAGGATCAATACCAGAAAGAAAAAGACGCCGGATACCGAGGAAATCATTGAGAGGTGTACGAAGATCATCGAGGATGAATTCCGCGTAGAGATCGACCGGGAAAGCTTCAACTACAGCCGTTTTGCTACCCATCTGGATTATCTGGTCAGAAGACTGGCGGGACACGAACAGATCGAAAGCCAGAACAAGGAGATCTTTGAACAGATCAAAAACAGTTATTCGGATTCCTACCGCTGTGCGATGAAGATCTGTTACTACCTGGCGGAACAGTATGACGGCGATATCAGCAATGAGGAAGTCCTCTATCTGGTCATCCACATCAACCGGCTGATCGCCAGGATCGAAGAATAGTCCTGTGTTGACAGCGCTTACATTATTTTATAAGATTATTTATAGAAGTTAAGGTTTGTTACTCGAAACTCTTCGGGGCTTATCCTTAGAACATGACACGGTTTATGTTTTAAGGCGGTTCGGAAGAGTTTTTCTTTTCCAGACAAGATTACTCATAAAAAGGAGAATAACATGATTCAGCTTGGCGTCTCGCTGTATCCGGAACAGGAAACGGCACAGGAGATCGAAAACTATCTGCAGCTGGCGAACCGTTACGGTTTTACCAGAGTCTTTACCAGTCTGTTTTCCGTAGAAGGTTCCAAAGAAGAGATCATCGCCTATTTCAAGGGTCTTTCCGACGCCGCCCACAGATATGACATGAAAGTATACGGCGACTGCAACGCCCGCTTCTTTATGCAGATGGGCGCAAGTCCAGAGGATCTGTCGATCTTCAACGAGATGGGATTGGATGTTCTGCGGCTGGATCTGATGTTCAACGATGAACGGGATGTCGCGATCGTCAACAACAAGGAAGGTCTGGGCGTACAGCTAAACGCAAGTCTCATTCCTTCCGTGAAACGCGTTATCGAACTGGGCGGAAACAGAAGCAGGATCATCGGTTCCTACAACTTCTATCCGCTGCGCAATACCGGCGCTTCCGGTGAAGACGTCTATGAAGCGAACCGTTTCTTCAAGAGCGAAGGCATGAAGACGCAGATCTTCATCTCCTCCCTTGTGAAAGGATCCCACGGTCCCTGGCCGGTCAGCGACGGACTGCCGACGATCGAAGAAGACCGGGACCTGCCGGTCGGACTGCAGCTGAGGCATGTGCTGGCGCTAGGCTGTGACGAAGTGATCTTTGGCAATGCCTTCGTATCCGAAGAGGAATTCAAGGAAATCGCCGAGACGATGAGACAGATCTACGTTTACGGCGAGGACAGACCGTTCTACTTCCCGGGCATCCGGGATCAGATCCCGATCGGAGATATCGAAAGGATCCCGCTGACGATCGAACTGGCTGAAGGCGTATCGGATGTCGAAAAGGAGATCCTGTTCCAATTCACCAAGCACAATTCAAGCGAATATACGCACATCATTATCCGTTCCAGATGGGGCAGATTCGACTACCGGCCGATCCCGATCGAAGCGAGGAAGTGCTACAAGGCATACTTCGAACCGGGAGATGTCGTCATCATCAACGGAAACATTCCGCGTTATAAAGGCGAAGTCCATATCGTCCGGAAAAGGATCCGCAACGACGGTTCGCAGAACTACGTGGGAAGGATCGTCGAGGAAGAGATGTTCCTGCTGGACTATCTGAAATACATGGTGAATTTCGGATTCATCGCAAAATAGGTTTTAATACTCTGCCATGGGTATTACATAAAACAAATAATAAACAGAAAGGATAAGTATTATGGCAAAAACTGAAAAAGACTATGGGCAGCTGGCTGCTCAAATCGTCGAACTGGTTGGCGGCAAAGACAATATCGCTCATGCCGCACACTGTCTTACCAGATTGCGTGTAACGCCAAAAGACCTCAGCCTTGTCAAGCTTGATGAAATCAAGAAGTTGGGTGTCATCGGCGCACAGTCGATCGGCGATCAGATCCAGGTCATCATCGGTAACGATATCGATCTGGTCTATGACGCTTTCGTCAACGCATCCGGTGTTTCAAGAGAAGCCGTGATCGATGAGAACCTCGATCCGGAACTGGGCAAGAAGAAAGGCATCAAGGAAATCCTGGGATCCATTTTCCCGGCCATCGTTTCCTGCGTCTTCCCGATCTTACCGGCTCTGCTGGCCTGCGGTCTCTTACAGGCAGTCGTATTGCTGCTGATCAACCTACATGTTCTCCCGGCTGACTCTCCTACCGTTGCAACACTCACCTGGGTCTACAATGTAGCTTACTACTTCTTACCGGTTCTTGTTGCCTATGCCGCTTCCAGACGTTTCAACGTCAAGGCCGCGATGGCTCTCTTAATGGGCCTGATCCTGGTTTATCCTGATTTTGTAGAACTTTGCAAACAGGGTGCAGGTGCAACCATCCCGAATCCGGGCGGACCTCCAACCATCATTCCAGGTACAGGAAATGCCGGCTTCTTATTTGGCATGCCAATCTATCCGGCAACCTATTCCAACACGATCATTCCGATCATCTTGTGCGTCTTCGTCATGGGATATATCGAGAAGTTCCTCAACAGGATCATTCCGAAGTCCGTACGCTTCGTATTCGTACCGTTACTTGAACTGGTCATCATGCTGCCGTTAGGTCTGCTGGTTCTGGCTCCGATCGGTGCAAGACTGTCAAGCGGATTTGCAGGTCTGCTGATCGCTTTATTCAACTCTCCGATCGGAAAAGTGCTGATCCCTATTTTCTGTGCGATCTATCCGTTTATCGTCATCACCGGTCTGCATTTCAACCTGATGGCTGTCGGTGTAGCAATCGGCTCAAGATACGGCAAAAACCCGATCAATCATCCGGCCGGATTCCTGTTCCAGTATACGCAGGCCGCTGCCTGTCTGGCTGTCGCACTCAAAGCGAAGAACGCAGACCGCAGATCTCTTGCTCTGTCCTGTGCGTTCTCTGATGCCGTTCCTGGCATCTCTGAACCGGGCATGTACGGTATTACTTTCAAATACAGGAAATCTCTGTATGCCGCGATGATCGGTTCTGCTGTCGGCGGAGTGATCTGCGCCTTATTGAATGTCGGTTCTTATGCCGGCGGTCCGCCAAACATCTTTACGTTCCCGGTATTCATCAATCCGGCACCGGTACCGAATGCTATGGCCGATCTCAGGAACATCATCATCGCTGTTGTGGTTGCAGCAATCGTCACGTTTGTTCTGACACTCGTCCTGTACAAGGATGAAGAAGCAGACAGAATCGATGCTCAGGGCTAATCATTAATGTCTAAATTTCCGAAAAACTTTCTATGGGGCGGCGCTACTTCCGCCGCCCAGATAGAAGGCGGCAGATGTGAAGACGGCAAGGGGCTTTGTCATCTGGACTATGTCTATTACAGAGGCGCAAAGATTCCGTGCAACTTTATGATGAAGAATGACTACGAAAGGGCCAAGGCCGAGGAAGCGACACTGAACTTCCCGAACCGCAGAGGCATCGATTTCTACCACCGTTACAAGGAAGATATCGCTCTTCTGGCAGAAATGGGCTTCAAGTCCTTCCGGATGTCCATCTCCTGGACAAGACTCTTCCCGACCGGTCTGGAAGAAACGCCGGATCCCAAGGGGGTCGCCTTCTATCATGACGTCTTTAGAGAACTACACAAGTACGGGATCGAACCGCTGGTAACGATGATCCACTACGAACTTCCGATCGTCTTTGTCGAGAAGTACGAAGGGTGGGTATCGCCGGAGGTCGTTCCGCACTGCGTGAGATACCTGAAATTCCTCATTGACGAATACAAGAACGAGGTAACATACTGGCTGACGTTCAATGAGATCAACATGGTGACGGCCGTTCCTTGGCTGGGCGGCGGCATCCTTCTTGACAAGTATTGCGATATTCCAAAGAGTTTCCGTCCTTTCAGCAAGATGCCGGAAGACATGGAAAAGGCATGGAATTACGTATCCCATCAGGCTCTGCATCATCAGTTCATCGCCAGTGCGATGGTCGTCCGATATGCACACGAAACGGCGCCTCAGTGCAAGATAGGCAACATGTTCAATCTGCATCATCTCTATCCGGAAACACCGGCACCTGCCGATGCTTACAGAGCCCATGAAGAGACAGAATTCAACATGTTCTTCTGCGACGTTATGGCGAAGGGATATTATCCGAAGTGGATCCTGTCCTACTACAGGAAACACAACATCGAGATCAAGTGGTACGACAACTACGAAGAGATCCTGGCGAACGGAAAAGTTGATTTCATTTCCTTAAGCTACTATCTCTCCTCCGTTGTCACGGCCGATCCGGAACGCCAGGAAAGAATCGGAAACTTCATCCGGATGCTGAGAAATCCGCATCTTGAAACCAGTGATTTCGGCTGGCAGATCGATCCGGTCGCCTTACGCATTTCACTGAACGAATTGAGAGACCGGTTCAATCTTCCGATCTACATCGTTGAGAACGGCATCGGTGCCTTTGAAACGCTGGGAGAAGACAAGACCATTCACGACGGTTACCGTATCGCCTATCTGCGCAGTCACATCGAAGCGATCGCCGAAGCGATCGAAGACGGTGTAGATGTCATCGGCTATACGCCGTGGGGCTGTATCGACCTGGTATCCTGTTCTCTGGTATCAATGTCCAAGAGATACGGATTCGTCTATGTCGATGCGGATGATGAAGGAAACGGTACCTATGACAGGTATCGGAAAGATTCCTTCTACTGGTACAAGAAGGTCATCGCCTCCAATGGCGAAGATCTGAGTGATTAAACAATCAATTACAAAATTCTTTGCATATTTATGAGCCGGGTAAAACCGGCTCGCTTTTTTATAAAAAGACCCGGGATTCCGGGTCTGTGTTTTTATTTTCTGATGACGGATATGCTGCGGATATTGGACGGGATATCGGTGAGAGTAACCTCGATCAGTTTGTCGGTCGGAGCGGAAATGCTTTGCAGGTCTTTCCGTTCCTTCTTGACTTTTGCCGTTATGCCGCTGATTCTCGCTTTGCCGGTGTCTCCGAATTTTGTGACGACCTCCACCGTATCGTTGACACTGATCGTTCCAGAACGCAGACGGCCCTTAAGATGCCACTGTTCCGAATCGTCCTTGTTTATCTCCTCCACAGAAAACTCCGCGGATCCGCCTTCGGAATAGTTGCTGTAATCGTTCTTTTGCCAGTCCTTCTCATAACTGAACAGGACCTCTTCACCGTAGTTTCTGCCGCTTGCCTGGTATACCCCTTCTTCACTTCCGTAAGGTATGCCGATCTTATGGAAAACCAGGGTTCCTTCCTGACCTTCCGATATCAAGGAAGAAGTCTTTTTGTTTCCGTTCTTCAGGATCTCGATCTCGCCGATATACTCAAACTGGAAACTCTTTTTCTGGGTATTGCTGTCAAACAAATCCAGCTTCACCATTTCGTACTGTTCAAACGATCCGTAGATCATCCTGCCTTTCAGATACAGGTCGCTATGATTCACATAGGAACTCTTCTGAACCGCAAAAACGGACTGAGCGATCCCGTCCTTCTTCTTCGGTCTCCCCGCTTCAATAAATTCCTGTGTTTCGATCTGTTCCCGCTGGAAAAGACGTGCCGATTGCGGATACAGATCGTTTCCCTTGTCGCAGCCCTGATAATAGATACCGGTAGCGAAACCGTTCAGCAAATACATTGCCAGGACGAAATGATACACTGCTTCGCTGTCCTTTTCCTTGACGGTCAGCTTTTTATTCTCGCTGCCGTGGCTCTTCTTCGTCAAATCATATTCGAAGGTCCATTCTATCTGCTTTTCGGTTCCATCCGCATAAACGATACTGCCGCTCCTGTCCTGTTTCAGCACAAGCACAGGACCATCGTAACGACGGGTATAGAAATCCATGTAACACTTCCAGGATCCAGGAAGTTTCTGATAATATTCTGCTTCGATCTTTTTCTTTTCTTCCAGCTCCTTGCGTCGTTCTTCCTCTTTCTGCTGTTCCTTCTTTTCTTTCTCTTCTTCCTTCAGCTTCTGATACTGACCATAGGTCCTGATGCCGTCTTCCTTCATCTTCTCTGCTTTAAATCCCGCCCAGTGGTATCCGTTCCTGGTGTCTTCTTCGATCTGCTTCTTAAGACGGTTGTCATCCATGCATTCCAGGATCAGAATCAGCAGTTTGACTGCGCCTAAAGCGAAAAGAACAAGCGGAATAAAACTTCTGATGCCGTATTCCTCATAAATCGTATTTCTGAAATGATACATGACACCGATCATGGCGTAATAGAACACGGCACAGAAAAAGCCCCAGAAACCTCCGATGATAACTCCGTTCATCGTCAGCAGGGTACGCAATGCGGATATAACAGTCAGAAAGAGAAAGAGCCATAAAGGCTTTTTCGGCAACAGGATGATGATTATGATTTCCAGCAGCCAAAGAAGCAGCTGATACTTTTTATGTGCCTGTGCCGTAAAATAGTTTTTTGCGGCGCTTTTCCCAATGCCTTCATGATCAACATAATGTGAGCCAGAAGCCTGATATGACCAGGAAGGCTGTGAAGAAGGATTGTAGCCGTACTGGGTCTGTGTCGTAACGGTTTCACCAAATGGGCCTTCCGTCGTTTCCCACCTGTTTCCATAGACGTCTGTAGTCGTCGTCCCGCCATAGATATTCTTGGAGGAATAATAGGTATTCCCATAGGAATCTGTTGTCTTGGTTTCCCCATATTTATTGGTGCTGGAATAATACTTGTTGTCTGGCATAGGATACCTCCGGAATCGTTGATTGTTTTCCGTATAGATTCTTTAATATCATTCTAACAAATATTGAAATAAAAGCGGATCATACGATTGTATATAAAATAAAAAGCCTTATAAGTAAGGCTTTATCATCTTATGGCGCTGACTACAGGATTCGAACCTGTGGTACCTTTCAGTACGCCACCTTTCCAAGATGGTAGGATAAACCGCTCTCTCAAGTCAGCGTTTCGTTTACCTACTACTATTTTGCTTCATCTTGGCTTTTTTTTCAATAT
>JAFRIE010000005.1 GCA_017432885.1 Erysipelotrichaceae bacterium
AATCAGCTGGAAAACGGCGACGTCGCTTCCGACCACTATCATCATTACGAAGAAGATATCCGGATGATGGCGGAAGGAGGACAGAACGCCTACCGTTTTTCTCTGTCCTGGCCAAGGATCATCAAAGACCGGGAAGGAAACGTCAATGAGAAAGGTATCGCCTTCTACAAAGATCTGATCGCCGAATGTCATAAATACCATATCGAACCTTTCGTTACCCTGTACCACTGGGATCTGCCGCAGTACTGGCAGGAAACAGGAGGCTGGCTGAAGAAAGAAACATGCGACGCTTTCCGGCATTATGCAGAGGTATGCTTCTCGGCCTTCAAGGACAGTGTGAGATACTGGACGACCTTCAATGAACCGAAGTGGTTCATCTTCTGCGGTTACATGCAGGGCAACTACCCGCCAAACCACATCGCCCAGGTACAGGAAGTCATAACCGGAGCCTATCATGTGATGCTGGCGAACGCCATGGCTATCCGGTCTTTCCGTGAAATGCATGTTCCGGGAGAGATCGGTCTGGTAGCGTCCTATCAGACGATCCTGTCAAGATACGATGATGAAGCGACAAGAGAAGCGATCCGCAATGCGGATAACTACTGCAACAACTGGCAGGTCGAAACGGCCTGCAGCGGCACGTTCCCGCAGGATATGGTGGCGAAACTGAAAAGGGAAGGCTACGATGTCGAATTCCCGGAAGCAGAAGATCTAAAACTGATCCAGGAGAATACGGTCGACTTTATCGGTCTGAACTACTATTCTCCGCAGTATGTCACAGCCTACAAAGGCGGCGAAACGGTGCTGAAATACAACAACCAGGGATCCGGATACAAAGGCGATCTGCATACGGTCGTAAAGAACTGGTTCGAGATCGACGACGAGATGATGCAGAAACTGCCGCACAATCCCTGGGGCATGGTCATCTATCCGGAAGGACTCTATGAGGCGATCCGAAGATGTTCCCGTTTCCATAAGCCGATGTACATTACCGAAAACGGCATGGGCTGCTACGAAGACATCGATCAGGATGTCATCGAGGATGAGGAACGTATCCGCTACATCAGGGAACACATCCGCTGGCTGCTGAAAGCAAAAGAAGAAAACTACGATATCAATGGCTACTTCGTATGGTCACCGTTTGATCTATATTCCTGGAAAAACGGAACGGAAAAACGCTATGGCCTTGTGGCTGTCGATTTCCGCAACGGCTGCAGACGCAGACCGAAAAAGAGCTACTACTGGTATCGGGATGGAATTAAAAACAATTGGGAGGAACTGAAATGTTAAACATTGTACTGGTTTGTAACGGCGGTATGTCTACATCCATACTTGCCAACAGAATTGTCGATGTCGGTGAAGGAGAAGTCGCATGCAGCGCTTATTCCGAGCAGGAATACGGCTCTCATGTCGCCGGAGCGGACATCGTAATGGTTGGACCTCAGGTCCGTTATCTGATCGATCAGATCAAGGAAAAAGTCGGACCGGATGTCCCTGTCGTCGGTATTAATCCGCTTGCCTATGGAAGATTGAATGCTGCAAAGATTCTCGAGCAGGCAAAAAGCGAATTAAACAAATAAATCCATTGAAAGAGAAAGGGGAAAAAGATGGAAAAATTTATTAACTGGCTGGAAAAGAATTTAATGCCAATCGCCAACAAGATCGCCAAACAGCGTCACCTGATGGCCATCAGAGACACTTTCATGACGATCCTGCCTCCACTGTTTTTTGGTGCTATCGTAGCTGTCATCAACGCCGGTGCTGATTTCGATGCTACCAATGCCTTCTTCGCTGCATGGAAGAACTTCGCTACAAACAACTCGATGATCCTGGGCTGGCTTAACCTGATCACGATGAGCCTGATGTCTCTTTATGTTTGTATCGGTATTGCCTACTATCTGTGCAAGAGATACGGAATCGATGCCTACATGCCTGTTCTGACTTCTGTCGCAGGATTCATCATGCTGGCTTCTTATCCGCAGGAACTCAGCTACGGAAATGCTCTGGTTCAGATCACTTACTGGGACGGCAAGGGTATTCTGGTTGCTCTGTTCGTATCGATCATGACCGTTGAAGTATACAAGTACATGTCCGAGAGAAAGATCGGCTATATCAAGATGCCTGATTCTGTTCCGCCTGCACTTTCTACTTCATTCGGATCACTGGTCCCTGTACTGACTATCATTCTGATCGACGCCATCCTGTTCATTATCTGCTACAAGACTGCAGGTACTTCACTGGCCGGCGTTGTTATCAATGTCCTGTCTCCTGCCTTCAAGGCTGCCGACTCTCTGCCAGTTGCCATGTTTGTTGCAATCTTGCTGAATGTAGGCTGGTTCTTTGGTATCCACGATGCCGTATGGTCAGGTTTCCTTGATCCAATCGAATACGGTACACTTTCACTGAACGCCGCTGCCAAGGCTACAGGTGCTGCACTGCCTCACGTCTTCACCGTATCCTTCTGGTGCTACTTCGGTATCATCGGCGGTCTGGGCAACTGTCTGGCTCTGGGCATCCTGTGTCTGCTCTCCAAGAGAAAAGACATCAAGATGGTCGGACGTCTGGGAATCGTTCCGGCATTCTTCGGCATTTCTGAACCGATCACTTTCGGTCTTCCGATCATGCTGAACCCGATCCTGTTCATTCCTTGTGCCCTGATTTCCGTAGTAAACGTAACCGTTTCCTACCTGCTCATGAGTGCCAACATCATCGGCAGAACCTATGCGATGCTGTCCTACTCCATGCCATCCTTCTTCGGCGCATGGCTGTCGACAGGTGATTTCAAGGCTGCTATTCTGATCGTCGTTCTCGTACTTATCGACATGGTTATCTACTATCCATTCTTCAAGGCACACGAGAAGTCCACGGAAGAACTCGCAGACGAATTCTAAAAAGCAAACAGTGCCAGTTCCGGCTGGCACTTTTTCCTGAAGAGTCAAGATTTGACTTCTCAGGAAAGAGTCAAAGGAGGCGATAGAATGAACGAAAGAAGCGAAGAACACAGAGAAGAAGAATATGATCCGCAGGTTCAGTCTTTTACCCTGATACTGCATGCCGGCAATTCCAAAAGCAGCGCCATGGAAGCGATTGCTGCGGCGAATGCAGGAGATTTTCAGAAAGCGGAAGATAAACTGAAAGAAGCCGATGAAGAGCTGACAGTAGCCCATCAGACGCAGACCGATCTTCTGGTCAGAATGTCCAGAGGAGAAAGCATACCTGTCGATGTCCTGATGGTTCATGCCCAGGATCATCTCAATGCCGCTTCGATCATCTCGACGATGGCGAAACAACTGACTGCCGTCCAGAAAGAACTTGCGGAATTAAAAGAAAAGATCAACGGATAACTGTTTTTTGATATACGGAGGAGAAAACATGAACATTGACAATAATTTCCTCTGGGGTTCCGCTACGGCTTCCTATCAGTGCGAGGGAGCCTGGAATGTCGATGACAAGGCGGAATCCATGTGGGACAAGTATCTTCATGAGAATCAGCTGGAAAACGGCGACGTCGCTTCCGACCACTATCATCATTACGAAGAAGATATCCGGATGATGGCG
>JAFRIE010000006.1 GCA_017432885.1 Erysipelotrichaceae bacterium
CCGCTCTCAGCTTGAGATCAAGCGAAAGATGGGAGAGTTTCTCAGTGCGTTCGCAGTATACGGGTATCAGAAAGATCCGGAAGATCATAATAAACTGATACCCGACCTGTATGCTGCCGAAGTCGTAAAACAAATCTTTCACTGGAAACTGGAAGGAATGTCTCAGGGTAAGATCGCCGATGAGCTCAATAAGAAAGGTGTTCTCTGTCCTATGGAGTACAAGCTCGCAAACGGAGAGAATATCCAGACTGCGTTCCGTGGCAGCGATAAGGCAAAATGGTCATCCAACACTGTAAAGCGCATTCTTCAGAATGAGGTGTATATCGGAGTGCTTGTCCAGGGTAAACAGACAACGCCGAATCATAAGCTGAAGAACCGAGTCACAAAAGACGAATCAGAGTGGGTCCGTATAGAAAATGCTCATGAGGCGATCATCGATCATGACACATTCATGGCGGTTAAGGATCTGATGAACAGAGATATCCGAACTTCCCCGGAAGAAGAAACGGTATACCTGTTTTCCGGCTTTATCCGCTGCGGAGATTGCGGTCAGAACATGGTAAGAAAAACGATTCCTGCCGGGAAGAAGAAATATACCTACTACGTATGTTCGACAAATAAATCCGGCAAGGGATGCAGTTCTCACAGCATCAGCGAGGCGGAGCTGTCCGATGCGGTCCTGCATGCAGTCAGAGCACAGATCGCTTTGATTGCTGATATTGACCGTTTATACAGATTCATTGACGACCTTCCTGAAAATCAGAGAAACATCTTCAATTACGATGCCCAGATCATCAAACTTCAGGAAGAAGTCGAAAAGTATAAAAAGTTCAAGATGAAGCTGTATGAGAATCTTGAGGAAGGCATCATCAACCAGCAGGAGTATTTCCAGTATAAGAACAATTACACTGCCAAGATCAACGACGCTGAGGAAACTATTGAATCCCTGAAAAAGGAAAGACAGGAAGCTGTCGAAGGCAATCACAGGGACAATGTATGGATCAGTGTTTTCAGGAGATACGAGAACATTTCTGAACTTGACCGCAGGGTTGTTGTCGAATTGATCGACAGCATTGAAGTATTTGAGGGAAACCGTATTCAGGTCAACTTCAAATACAAGGATGAATGCAGGAGAGCCATCGAATACATCGAAAAGCTACCCCATCAGTCCGTAATGCCAAAACCGGTGAAAGGAGGAGTACCGCTGTGGCAAGGAAAAGTCGAAAGAAGACCGGTTCTGCTGTATGCGTAAGCACTTCACCGGCTGTAAAACCGTTCAGCACGGCAATCTATGCGAGACTGTCCGTAGAAAACAGTGGTAAAAACGATGACGGGGATTCCATCGAGAATCAGGTCAGTATCTGCAGAGAATACATCGAGGAAAGACCGTATCTGTCCCTGACTGATGTGTTCTCTGATAACGGTGCTAAAGGAACCAGTTTTGAAAGACCGGAATTCAACAGAATGATGGACATGATCAAAGCAGGAAAAATCAATGCCGTTGTCTGCAAGGATCTCAGCCGCTTCGGTCGTGATTATATCGAAACAGGTAATTATCTTGAAAAGATATTTCCGTTTCTGGGGGTCCGCTTTATAGCGATTACGGATCACTTCGACAGCTTTGAGACGGATGGTTCAGAAGAGTCTCTCATGATTCCTCTGAAGAATATGATCAACGAGCTGTACG
>JAFRIE010000007.1 GCA_017432885.1 Erysipelotrichaceae bacterium
AAACTCGTAGATGTTGGTATATCCCATATCCGCCAGTTTCTGCGCTGCCTGCTTTGAGCGGTTTCCGCTTCGGCAATAGATCAGAATGATCTGGTCTTTATCAGGCAGCTGTTCCGGCTTCTCCGTTCCGATGCTTTCGTTCGGTATCAGGATCGCGCCAGGGATGTGTCCGGCAGCATACTCGTCAGCCCTTCTTACATCAACAATAACATGGCCATCATTGACCGCCATCATTTCTTTGGCTTTCTCCTGATCGATCTGGATATAGGTCGTTTTCCCAATCATGCCATCACCATCCAGTTTCTGTGCGCATCCGGTTAGGATAAAGAGTATCAGGAGGAGCGGTAGCAGAATTCTTTTCATCTCAGCACCTTCGGCTTTCCTTTCGCCAGTTCGTCGAGCTTATAGCTCCAACTCCCTATATTCATTCCCACGTATTCAAATCGTCTTTCATCAAACAGAATGAAACCGTTCTTCTCATAGAACTTACGATTAAGCTCCGAATTTGTAAATAGCGACAGGGATTCTCCTCCGGCATTTTGGACGCGAGGAATAATACACTCATTCAGGAACCGACTTCCAATGCCCTTTCCTTCACGATCCTTAGCAACGATCAGCAGACTCAGGTACCAGATGTTTCCGACGAGTCCATGACACGGAGCCGATGCTTGTTTCTCCATTTCATTCCAGGCATTTACCTCTTTGACACCGCCTTTAAGCATTACGCCAAGCCAACCTGCCCTGATATAATCGAAATCTGACGGTTTCTTATAATCAGGAGAACACAGCTGAGCTACGGCAACAATTCTGTCATTTTCTTTCGCCACTATGAACTGAGTCTCAGGATCGTTCCAGTTTGCCTTGAATTCGCATTTGATCATCGCATCCAGGCATCTTTTCCTGCGTTTCTCGTCCGAAATGAAGATGCTGAAATACTCATAGTCATAGAAGGCTTCCGCTGCAAGTTGGGCGGATTGTTTCAGCTCTTCTTGTATCAGCCTTTCGTACTTCATAAATACCTTTCCTTCACCTGTGGTGAAAACAATAGTCGGGTCTCCGGCATATATCCGGCCTCTCCTCACTCATGTATTTCAATCGGCAGTCCGTCCGGATCCCTGAAAAACGTCATCGGCTTCCCCGTGTAGGAATCAAATCGGATCGGTTCGCAGAGAACTCCCTTGCTTTCCAGCTCCTTGACCATATCGTCCACAGACGGTACTACGAACGCCAGATGCCGCAGGCCATATGCCTCTGGACCCGACACACGCGCTGGTCTGTCCTTCATGATGAACAGTTCCAACTCTGTGGTGTCGTTAACCGCCAGATCAATCTTCCAGTCGTCCCGTTCCGGACGGTAGTTGGATCGAATGATCTGGAAGCCGAGCTTGTTGACGTAGAAGTCAAGCGCCGCATCCTTATCGGAACAGATAATGGCGATGTGGTGGATGTTGTTCAGCTGCATTATTTCCATTCCCTCTTCAAAATCGCGTACTGCACTGTGTTTTCATATGAAGCTTTTACGATCCTGTGAGATTATATAAGTCATCCTCATCACTATATTCAAGTTGTGCCATTGTACCATGTACTGTTGTCATGCTATTTTTTTCGTGAAAGATGCAATAAGCAAGAGAACTAAGATGATCAAAATAACAATTAAAGTGTTCTTTCTGCGCTTCAAGCCAACTGTCGTATCATCATTATTGTATCTTGTTCCTCTTCCGCGAACCTTTCGAATAAGCTTTTCCTCAGACATCCGTTGGTATTTTCTTGGATTTCTCTTAACTTTCCTTTCAAAACGTTTCATCTCAGCGTCTGTAAAACCATATTTATCCTGGACTTTCGCACGGGCAGCATCAACGCTGGCTCGGGATGTACTTCGCCGGGTCCGCCGCTTTCCTCTGAGTGTAGTGGAATAACTTAAACCTGACCCTGGAATACCAACAGTTGCACGCGTGCCTCTTCTGGAAAAGTTTAAAGTGCCTCCTCGTTTTCCAACGGAGGTGCTCACACCGGATTTGCTAAGATTTAGTTTTACACCCGGCAATAGTTTTATTGATTTTCGATATCGAAAGCCCAAAGAAAGCACCTTCTTCCAGTTACATCAGTGATTGAATTACGGAGATGATCTTTTCTTTGTATTGGTACAAATCCTTCGGAGAACTAATTCTGACTTTATCTTCTTTTTCATTGTTCATAGTATGAAACGTCACCCATTTGGGACCGGCTTCAACTTTGATCCTGCAGATCCATGCCCTGCTGTTGCCATCTAACTGAATTGAAAAATATGAAAGCGTATCCTTATAAGTAATTCGATCAGATACATTAATTTCAGCACCAATAGCACGAACAATCTCGAAGGTCTCAAGTTCCTCACGTGTCGTTTTGACTTCCTTCTTCGTTTGTTCCATTGAAGGCGTAGTTACCGTAACAGCGGCATTGCGTTGGGCATCTTGTCCCCGGGCTTTTTCGATGAGTTTGGCACGTCTTTCCTTATATGAAATATTAGAATTTACATCTTCCAATCCAATCTGGATGGCTTGGTTGCAAACGTCAATAGCTTCCTCATATTTCCCTTGTCTCTCATAAATAAGGGCTAATCTGCGGAAGGAATCGTATTGCGGAGGATAAACCGTCTTTGATCCCTGCATTGCTGCCCATTTTTTTGCGTATTCCATTAACGCAGGAGCATCCTGGATATCTCTTTTACACAGATCGATAACTTCCTGCATTTCCGGGCCGGAATAATCTTTGAAATCCCTGGCTGCTTTTGCAGTACGACTAATCCGGTCCTGCATCCTGTTATGTCGTTTGATTATCGTATCGTATTCCATCCTGAGCATTCTGAATTGATGGTTTGCTTCACGATGCTCTTTGAGAGGACGGGCAAAAACTGGATTATCACAAAAAGGAGAAGGCGGGGCATATCCAGTCGTGTCAACGTATCCAGAATACTCTTTGGATGTTTTTACGCTCTTGGCATTCTTTGATTTCTTTTGCGTTCTGAAAAGAAGAAAAGCTACAACGGCGATCGCAATCAAGATTATAATCTGAGATCCTTCCATATTCCCTTCACCATCTTTCTGATTCACCGGAATCAAACTACATAATCCTATTATGCCATAGTATACTCACAATTTGGACTTTACTCGTCGTTCTCTTCATCTGATTATGACCGTAGGCATATTGTATTCATTCTCCCAATGAAGGCTAAATCCCTTTATTTGTACAGAACAGTTTTTCATGTTTGGCAGAGTTTTTTTGATTCGTCAGTGCAAATTCTCTCAATTGTCAGACCGTCCGTCCGGATGCAGAATTCTCTCCACGATTTCCCATTCATCCAGATCGTTGTATGCATCATCGTCATATGGATCATCCATATCATATTCTTCCGGCCTGAACTCCTGGTCTCCGTCCGGAAAGACCTCGTCCGTAATGTCCTCCCAGCCTTTCGTGTCCGGCGTCCTGCCTTCCTGCAGGATCTGGTTCAGGATGTCCACTGCCTGCTGGTCATCCATATACCAGCGGTACATCCTGCGTCCTTCCCGGCTGTCCAGCCGCATC
>JAFRIE010000044.1 GCA_017432885.1 Erysipelotrichaceae bacterium
GATCGTCAACGGACACATCCCGGTAAAGATCAAAAAAGGGGAAAGTCCGATAAAAGTTCCCGGAAGGCTTGTCCTGATCGACGGAGGCATGAGCAAGGCTTATCAGTCTGTCACCGGTATCGCCGGATATACGCTGGTATATAATTCCCACCAGATGTACCTTTCCGAGCATGAGCCATTTACAACAGCTGAGGAAACCGTCAGAACGAATTCTGATATGGAATCCCGGGTCATTCCCTTTAAAACATTCCAGGAACGGATCAAAATTGCCGATACAGACGATGGAAAAGCGATTGCCGAGACGATAGCTGATTTACAAAAGCTTCTTGATGCTTATCGGGATGGCAGCGTCAAACAGGGAATAATTGCCTGATTATTCTGATTCAGCACATGAAGCGCTCACACAGTACTGTTCTATCGCGTTAGCTGTGCTTTAATAAACAAACCGCGCTTATAAAGTCAGAGCAGGAGCTTCGCCGTCCAGAAAGCTGCCCGGGTGTGCTCCGTTCTGATTTTTTGTCCCATTTTTTAACATAAAAAGAGAGTGTTTACCAAGAGTAAACACTCTCCGAATTATTTGATAGATCAGAAGATCAATAGCTCACGACCAGGCGCCAGCTCCAGGAGAGGGATTCAACACTGGCCTTATAAGAGTAACTATCATTGTTTCCACCTTCTACAGGTTCGAAACCATCACCCTTATCACATTCCCACTGATACGTGAGAACAACATCTTCCGGCATACCTTCAATAACTGAAGTCAGCTTGATCTCCTCACCCAGGTCCATGATAGCCCGGCGGGATGTGAAAATCAGAACCTTCGCTGTTGGCTCAGCTGGAGCATCTTCAATTTCACCTTCCAACGGAATATCATTATGGAAAACGAAACCGGTAATACCGTCTTTGGTTTCTACCTGAATCCAATCTTCATTCTCTCTGCTGAGGATTTTCACATAAATATCTTCAGCAGCGGTATAGATGATATCGCTCATACCATCTGCATTGGCGCGGATATTTGTTCCGGCAGGAAGCAGCTGGTTATATTCATCATCTTGTTCCTCAGCTGGAGCGTATTCAGATAAGAAGACAAATCCTGTAAGAGTATCAGTCAATTGAACTTCAGCCCAACCGAATTCATCGACAGCCAGGATATACAATTCAGTGTCTGCTTCCAATGTCATGACAACATTTGAAGTTTCATCAGGAGACTCATAGAATTCAGTACCCGCAATGAAGGTATAAAGCATTTTCTGATTCTCTTCTTCAGCTTCTTCCTGTTCTTCTCCGGAAACCTGGATATATCCAGTTGTTGTTTCATCCAGCTGGACAGCGATCCAACCGGCTTCGTCAATACTCACTACCATAAACTCAGCATCAGCTTCGAGGGTCATCAGTACATCGGATGTTTCTTCCGGAGCGCTGTAAATGACAGTGCCGGCCGCGAAGGAAACAAGGGAGCCCGGAACGATTTCAGGTTCAACTTCTGTTTCATCAACCGGATTTTCTTCCGTTTCTTCCTGCTCTTCCTCGGAAACCTGGATATATCCTGTTGTTGCTTCATCCAGCTGGACAGCGATCCAGTCGGCTTCGTCTGTGCTCACAACCGTAAATTCAGTATCAGCTTCGAGGGTCATCAGTACATCGGATGTTTCTTCCGGAGCGCTGTAAACGACAGTACCAGCCGTGAAGGAAACAAGGGATCCCGGAACGATTTCAGGTTCAACCTCTGTTTCATCAACAGGATTTTCTTCAGCTTCTTCCTGCTCTTCCTCAGAAACCTGGATATACCCTGTTGTTGCTTCATCCAACTGAACTGCGATCCAACCGACTGTATCTGTGTTCACTACTGTAAACTCAGCATCAGCTTCGAGGGTCATCAGTACATCGGATGTTTCTTCCGGAGCACTGTAAATGACAGTGCCGGCCGCGAAGGAAACAAGGGATCCCGGAACGATTTCAGGTTCAACTTCTGTTTCGTCAACAGGATTTTCAACTGTTTCTTCCGGATTTTCTTCAGCTTCTTCCTGTTCTTCCTCAGAAACCTGGACATACCCTGTCGTTGCTTCATCCAACTGAATTGCGATCCAACCGGCTACATCTGTGCTCACTACAGTAAACTCAGCATCAGCTTCAAGCGTCGTGAGAACATCAGATGCTGCATCAGGAGCAGCGTAGATAACAGTACCTGCCGCGAGAGAAACAGTATTTTCCTGAATTTCCGGATTGCTGTCATTGGTTTCAACCTCTTCTTCAACTACAGTTTCAGAAGGAACAGTTTCTTCTTCAACAATCGGTTCTTCAACAACAGGTTCTGTTTCCGTGTCAGAATTGACAGGTTCATTAGTTTCTTCCGCACCGGAGGTCGAAACATAACCAATCAAACCGTCTTCCATTTGAACTTCAATCCAACCGGATTCAAGCGTACCAAGAATGACAAGATTTGTATCTGATTCGGTTGTCATCAAAACTTCAGCATTTTGATCTGGTGCAGCGTAAATAACAGTACCTGCTCCAAGACCTGATTGATTATTATCTGCTGCGGGTTCATTTACCTGTTCAATATTCTGTTCATCAGCGTTTGTATCATCAGATTCAGGTTCCGGATTTCCCTCATTTACAGGTTCTTCAGAAATAACTTCATTTTCATTTATAACTTCATTTTCATTCACAAGTTCTTCTTCAATAAGATCCTGCCCAGAAGGAGTAATTTCGACATACCCATCAGTCACATTGAAAAGAACTCTGTTAAAGTTCGGGTTGTAATTTTCAAAACTGTTGTTCGTCAATCCCATACCGAAAACACCGACCTGGTCGCTTTCAACAAAAGGCTCTTTTCCATCTTTCAGACCAAAGGACTCTTCCGTGACGATTTGCGGATTTTCAGGGCGGATCTGTTTGAATTCATATCCATATGCCGAATGCATTTCACCATCAAACACAGCGGTTTCAGAATTCCCGATGATCTCTATTTCAACATTGATCGGGTAGACTTCAATAAAACCATCTTCGATATCGAAATAGACGTTGACAAATTTATTGTTTTTATTGACAAACATGGCATCATTCAAACCCATGTATGCAATACCTGCATCATAAAGCTCAGCGCTGGCGGAACCTGTGAAAATAAAATCGCTCGCCTGATAAGCTTCATTACTGATGCCGACCACTTCATACCCTGTAGCCTGATGACGCTGACCATCATAAGTTACTGAAACCTGAGAACCCTTGATGGAGACAATCACTTCATCATAAACATGTTCATCGACCGGTTCTTTTGTCGGTTCCGGTGTTTCGGTCGGTACAGGAGCAGCTGTAGGAACTTCTGTCTGTACAAGTTTCTCTGTTGGTTCAGAAACAGGTTCAGTTGTCTGAACTTCCGGAGTTTCAGTCACAGTTGGCGCTGCTTCAGTCGGCTGCGGATCTGTTGCAACAACATTGTCATTTGTCGGAGTAACCTGCTGCTGTTCAGGTTCGTTGACAACTTCCGGTTCCTGTTCGGGTTCATTCACGACTTCCGGCTGCTGTTCGGGTTCATTCACGACTTCCGGCTGCTGTTCGGGTTCATTCACGACTTCCGGCTGCTGTTCGGGTTCATTCACGACTTCCGGCTGCTGTTCGGGTTCATTCAC
>JAFRIE010000045.1 GCA_017432885.1 Erysipelotrichaceae bacterium
AAAAAATATAGAACTTTTTCAGAAGAAAAGCTCCGGATTCTGCAATCTGGAGCTCTTTTCTGATAGGCATTCAGTTTTACTGTTCTTTCATGAACCATTTAAAGATATCGGAGAACTTCCATATGATCTGTGCATGCTGGTCGTCTGTTATCTCAACAGATTCTATAAATGTCTGCACCATACCACTTGTCAGCTGAGATTCTTTGGAATACTTCTTCATCTCGCCGACCAGTTTTTCGGTCTCAGGATCTTCAGATGTCCTTATCACTTCCAACTTGTTTCCCAGTTCTGCTATCTCGGCGGTGAGGGCTAATGATGCTTCATCCAGCTTCTGCTTCTTGGACAGGAACTTTTCTTTAGGAAGGTCTCCGGACATATACTTGTCCATGTTGGAATACTTGTCAGAATCGATTTGTTTCAGTTCCTTCTGCAGCTTCTCTAGATCCGACTTGATCGACTCTGTTTCATTACCGAGCAGCTTTTTCTGCTGATTCAGCTTCCCGGACAAATCATCTGACAGAGCAAACATGCTCTGAAGTGATTGCCAGACTACCTCATTGAGTTCATCCTCAAACACCTTTCCGTGAAAGCATTTGCTGTTGGCATCATGTTTAGTCACTTCACAGGTAAAATATGGTCTTTTGACCTTGCCGAAGTACTGAATCATTCGATGACAGCAGGCACATCTGGCAACTCCTCTCAGTGGATAATCTCTCTTGTTATAGGTTGTCCTTTTCCTTATCGGGCGTATAGCAGCCTGTTCTGGAGCACAATGCAAAGGCAGCACAGCTATCTGTTTCAGAATATATCAGGCGATCTGTTACCGGGCAGAAAATACCGGTGTTCCAGCCGATCATTCATGACGAGCATGAGATCCTGGAAGAGCTCAGAAAGATCAATAAAGTCGGCAGTAATCTCAATCAGATTGCAAGGCATCTGAACCAAGGTGTATGAAACATTCAACGGACAGTTTGTAAACAACCGTGAAGGTGCCTCTGAACGTCTTGATGAGCTGATCGCCTTCTATAAAGACTGTGATCTTCAGATCTTCAGGGAATTCGCTGCTCTTCTAAGTAAATATCATGATTCGATCGTCAATTCCTTCAGGTACGTTACTGCCTCTGAATCAGGCAGATATGCCAACAAGCTCAGGAGACTGTCCAACGGTCCTATGGAGTCATTCAATAATATTCCTTCCGGCTATCGGACACAGTCACACGGCATTAATGATTTTGAATTCACACGCAACCGCATCCTATGGTCATACAGAAAAGACGCACCTATTCTGGCTGTTCCCAAATCAGCTGCTGAAGTACATAACTATACCGGCAAAAAACGCGGTGCGTACAAAAAAGGCAAACACTGACCAAACAACATTACACACTATCTGGACAACTAGAAAAGGTGATGTTCACAGAATCTATTTCCTGTGATTACATCACCTTCTTTTTCTCTAAGACCCCAAATTTAACCCCGGGTCAGTTTGACCTTTCCCCAAAATTATTTGGTAACCCTCTCCGGGGATTTTCTCTGCACGATATTCTGTTCCCTGCGGTCAGCAGTCTTTCTCCAAATGCCAGATATCATTGTTGTACTGGTCGATCGTTCTGTCGGAGGAGAAGTAGCCCGCCTTGGCGATATTGACTGCCATCTTCTTCGCCCAGCCC
>JAFRIE010000046.1 GCA_017432885.1 Erysipelotrichaceae bacterium
CGTTTGATGACTCGATATTTAAGAACTATAACGTTCTTGGTTTAAATGAATTGACGTTTTGTTTAATTGCTTCTTATTTAGTTTTCAAAGATCGAATCGCACCTTTCCGGAAGCTTTTCGTTACCGTTTCTTCCTTTGCGGTGCTTATTTATACTAACAGAATCAGATATCGATGTCAACAACTTTTTTCACTTTTTTTAAAAAATTTTTTTCAATGAAATTTCAGTTGTTTTCTGTACCGTTTTCACTGCCGCTGCCGTCGAAAACCAATTCAAAATATTTCATAATATATCCATTTATATAAGAGAAATCAAACGGGATCTCTTTTCTTTCTACCATGTCGACCAGCTTGTTCTTGGCATTGATGCAGATCTCTTTAATTTCTTTCGGATAATTCATCTTCTGGCAGTGATATTCAAATTCGTTCTCATCCAGGACCATGTAACTTCCATCCGGAAAAACTTTTACATCCAGGTCGTAGTCAATATTCTTGATTGCCTCTCCGTCATAGATACTCGGAGATGCAATATTACAATAATAGTAGATCCCCGCCTTTCTGACCATAGAAATAATGTTGAACCATTGATTCTTGTAATAGAAACAGATCGCCGGCTCTTTCGTCAGCCAGCGGCGGTTGTCGGATTCTACTACCCAGCTGTGGTCAGTTACCACCACATAACAGCCATCGCGAACGTCAATGACTAAAGCCTTGGACCAGGTACGATGGATCGAACCGTTGTGTTTATAAGACTGGACAAATACACTGTCCCCTATTTTTAGATCGCACATGAAACTATCTTACCATATTTTCTTTAGACGTTCACAAAGGAGCGGAACCGCAATGATTGCACAGACCGTGGTAGGAATCATGTAGGAAGCGTTATAAGTCAATGAAGCCCACAACGGCGTTTCCCAAAGCAAAGTACCGGAAAGTGTCGATGAGAGCAGACGCAGGATACTGGTGACAAATATACCGCTGTAAAAGTATTTGTAATCCGGAAACAGCGCAGCCAAGCCATATACCGAATAGGCGATCAGATAGTCCAGCAGGAAACTCCAGATTCCATAAAATTTGACAGAACCGATGACCAGCTGCAGAACAACGGAGGTCAGACCGGTAATCAGACCGTTCTTCCAGCCCAGATGGTAAGAACACATCAGCAAGGCGATCGGACCCAGATTCAGTTTCCCGCCGTTTGCCATCGGAAAGAGATTCAGAATATCGCTCACTCTGTCCAGGATCACGAACACGGCGCAGTAGATCGCCATAATGCTTAATGTTTTAACACTTGTCTTTTTCATAAAAAAACACCTCCACAATAAAGGTGCTCTTTCCCTACGCCGGCATTATCCGGATCAGGTTAAAGGGTATGATCTCAGCCTTTCAGCACCCCTATATCAAAAATATTATAGTACGTTATTCGAACAATGCTTCAAAAATATGCACGGTATCGTCAAAATGCCAGTATTCTTTTCTTGTATAACTTCCCATGGCGTTACCTAACAGCAGCAGATAGGAACGGTTTTCTTTCCGAAAGAGAACCAGAATGCTTTGACCGGCTTCCGGCGTATAGCCTGTTTTGCCGCCAAGAATAGCAGTTTCCTGTTCACACAAAGGTCTTAGAGTGCTTTCTACTTTCAATCCATCTTCCAGCGTATAGGCAAGCGTCTGTAAGATTTTCCTGCCGGTCTCATATTGCAATACATCGGTAATGATCAGGAACAGATCGTTCAGGCTTGTATAATGATTAGGATCATGCAGTCCGGTAGGATTCACGAAATGGGTGCTGCGGCAGCCTAATGACTCCGCGAGTTGATTCATCTCCTCGATCAAATCCATCCCTTTCTCTGCAAAACGGTTTTCTAAGGCAAGAGCGGCATCGGCACCTGAAGGCAAAACCAAGGCATACAGCAGATCTTCAATCGTATATTCGTAATCTCCCCGTAAATAGGCGATCGAAGCATCTTCATAGATCAGATCGTTGATCTGACGGTATGTGACCGAGGATCTCTCGCTCAAGTCGGAAATCTGATGCAGCACCGTGTCCATTGTCATGATTTTCGTCAAAGAAGCCGGGTAGATCGGCAAGTCACTAAGATTCTCATAGAGAATACGGTGTTCAGAAAGGTCGGCCAGCAGGTATTCATTGGAATGCAAATCCAGATCCAGCGGCCGGGAGACATTCTGAAACACGTTGATGTCGTCGGTATACGCAACAAAAGGATCCTCTGTTTTTTGACAAGAGGAAATAATAAATAGAATCAATGAAATAAATATAAATCTTTTAACCTTTAACATATCGATTTATAGAAATCATAGGAACGCAGCCTGAGGTCGGCATTTTCCAGAAAGAAATCCATTAAGAGGCAGAAGTCTCTGAAGTCGAAAGTAAAATCTTTCAGAATCGCATAATCCTTAAAAGTTCCCTTGATCATCAGACGGAAGCGTTTTAGCGTTTCAACCGGAAGGATCTCTTCCCCGTTTCGATGTTCCAGACAAAGAAAGCCTCCGTGCCTTTTCGACAAAGAAACGACCTTGCGGCTGTCACACATAGCACAGCGGTCGACGATCGGCGTAATGCCGAACTGTCTGATCAGATGGGAAACAAACATGCCGCCCAGAAGATAACGATTATCTTTATTTAAGGATTGAAATACAAAACAAAGTTCATCATAAGTATCGATGTCCCTATTCTTCTGTGCCAGTTCGACCAGGATGTTTTTAAAAGATATCATTTCGATATCACTGTCTTCAAAATAGTTTTTCAGCAGTCTGGATCCGTGAACGCTGTAAATCGTCTTGCCGTCCTTGAAATCGATGATGAATTCATACAGACACATCGGCAGAAAATGGTTTTTGCTGCTGAGTTTCTTGGCCGATTTGCCTACCAGAGACAGGATGCCGTAATCCTTGGTCAGGACCTGCATCAATACGTCTGCTTCCTTGTAATCGCTTTGCGAGAGAACAAAACCTTTTATTTTGTCATTCATCATCGTCCCCGGTGAAATAGCCTAGAGAGAACAGTTTCTTTTCGGAATTCAGCCAGTCCTCTTCCACTCTGACATACAGCGACAGGATGATCTTTTTTCTGCCAAAAAGCGGGCTGATATCCGTAGAAGCCTGATCGTTGATCTTCTTCAGCATCGATCCGTTTCTGCCGATGATGATGGCTTTATGAGAATCTTTGTTGCAGATGATGGTTGCCTCGATCTGTACTTTGGAAGTTTTTTCCTTGATCTCTTCGATCCTGCAGGCAACCAGATGCGGGATTTCTTCTTCCGTATTGAGAATGATCTTCTCTCTGATGATCTCAGCGATACGGAATTCTCTGCTGGCACTGGTTTTTACATCCTGCGGGTAATATTGCGCACTGTCTTTAAGATATTCCTTGGATGTATTTAGCAGTTCGTCCAGATTGTTTTTCTTGAGTGCAGAGACGGGAATAATCTCTGTAAAAGGATAATGCTGGGACGCATAAGAAAGACGCCTGATCAGCTGATCCGATGAAAGCTCGTCGATCTTGTTTAAAAGCAGGAAAACCGGGATTTCATAGCTGAATAGTTTTTCCAGAATCTGTTCGTCTTCTTTCTGCAGTCCCTTGTTTCCATCGACGATGTAATAAATGACATCCACTCCCGCAGCCTGAGACATCGCTTCCTTGTTCATATAGCTTCCTAAAGCCGTCCTGGCATTATGGATACCCGGCGTATCGATAAACACGATCTGGCAGTCATCTTCATTTAAAATACCCAGAATGGCATTTCGGGTCGTCTGCGCTTTGTGTGTCGTGATAGCGATTTTCTCTTTAAGTATCGCGTTGAGCAGCGTTGATTTACCGGCATTCGGCCTGCCGATGATCGCAATAAAGCCGGATTTCATTCCATCTCCAGATCGTCCGTACCAAACTGCATCGGCAGCAGTTCAGCGATCGTTTTCTCTACCGTCTCTTTTCCGTTAGAAAGAATGATCGGCGTATCCTGATTCAGCAGTTCAGAAAGCACCTGCCGGCAGATCCCGCATGGCGTTCCGATTCTTTTTCCGTCCGATACGATGGCGATGGCTTCGATGTCATCCTTGCGGTAGCCGTAGGAATAGGCGCCAAACACCGCACTTCTCTCACCGCAGTTGGTTGCCCCATACGAAGCATTTTCAATATTGGCGCCATAGAATGTCTTTCCGTCCTTGCACAAAACACAGGCACCCACATGGTAATGGGAATACGGCGCATAGGCGTTGTTCATTGCTATAAAGGCTTCTTTTACCAGTTCTTCATGAGTCATTGTTCTATCCTCCCGATTGATTTCTATTTCAGATCTCCAACGATCTGCCTCTGCAGATCGAACATGATCTTTTCCTCTTTTTCATTCATGTGGTCATAACCCAGCAGATGCAGAAGGCCATGCACAAACAGAAAAACGAATTCTCTTTCAACAGAATGGCCGTATTCTTCGGCCTGAGAGAGAACTCTTCTTCTATTAATAAAGATATCCCCCAGTTCTATCCTGTCTTCATATTCGATCGTCTCATCACTATCCAGCAAGGCAAAAGAGATGACATCTGTGGCTGCATCGATGTTCCGGTATTCCCGGTTGATCCTTCGGATGCTTACCGGGCCACACAGGATCAGCGACAAAACGTAATTATCTTCCATCTCCAGCACTTTTAAGGTTTTCTGATAGTATTTCTCCAGCAAGGGATAATAACGTTCAAAATCCTTGTATTTTGTTCTATTTACTATATTCAGCATACCTATATTATACATTACTTGATTTATCAGATTATAAGTGTTATATTGAATTAGCAGTCATAACAATAGAGTGCTAACGCATTGCTAGAGGAGGTAAGAAATGGCAATCAAACAGTTTAAAACAGAATCAAAACGTCTGCTGGACATGATGGCGAATTCTATCTATACCAATACCGATATCTTCTTAAGAGAACTGATCTCCAATGCATCCGATGCGCTGGATAAAAGACATATTCTCTCTTTGACCGATTCCGGAATCAAAGAAGACGAGCCACTGATTCGTATCGATGTCGATAAGACAGAAAGAACCATAACGATTTCCGATAACGGCATCGGCATGAACAGAGAAGAACTGGAAGACAATCTAGGGACGATCGCCAGATCTGGATCTTATGAGTTTAAGAAAGATCTTTCAACAAAAGACGAAGCCGATATCATCGGCCAGTTCGGAGTGGGCTTCTATTCCGCTTTCATGGTGGCGGACAGCGTAGAAGTTGTATCCCGGAAAGTCAATGAGGAAAACGCCGCCAAATGGGTCTCAAATATGGACGGATACGAGATTTCCTCCTGCAAAAAAGATGATTATGGAACGGTAATTACCCTGCATATCCGTAAGAACAGCAAAGAGAAGAAATACGACAAGTATCTGGATAAAAACGAGATCCGCTCTCTGGTCAAAAAGTATTCCGACTTCATTCGCTATCCGATCCGAATGACGCTTGAGAGCTACGACTATAAGGAAGATGGAAAAGCGGAGAAAGTCAGCAAGGAAGAGACCGTCAACTCCATGATTCCGATCTGGAAGAAAAGCAAAAAAGAAATCAAGAATGACGATTATGAGAATTTCTACATGCAGGAATACTATGACTACAGTAAGCCATTAAAGACACTTCATTATAAAGTGGAAGGCAACACGTCCTATACGGCCTTGCTTTATATTCCTTCGCAAAGGCCGATCAATTACTACAGCAGCGATTATAAGCTGGGACTGAAACTGTACTCCCGCGGCGTATTCATCAAGGATGAAGCCAAGGAGATCGTTTCCGACTATTTCCGTTTTATTCGAGGTGTCGTAGACTCTGACGATCTGAACCTGAACATCTCCAGAGAAATCCTGCAACAGGACTTTCAGATGAATACCCTAAGAAAATCCGTGGACAAGAAGATCAAGACAAGTCTCGAAAACATGCTGACGAAAGAAAGAGAGAACTACGAAAAGTTCTTTGACTGTTTCGGTTCGCAGCTGAAATACGGCTGTTACGACGGTTTTGGCGTAAACAAGGACGTGTTGATCGATCTGCTGATGTTCAAGTCGACTAACGAAGACAAGTATGTCACTTTAAAAGAATATGTCTCTAGAATGAAAGAGGGACAGAAAGAGATCTACTATGCTTCCGGCGAATCTGTGGATACGATCAAGAAACTGCCGCAGCTGGAAAAACTGCTGGATAAACAGTATGAAGTCCTCTATTTTACTGATTCTGTCGACGAGTTCCTGACGTCCGTAATCAGAGAATACGACGGCAAGATGTTTAAGTCGATTCTCAAAGGCGATCTTGATCTTGACAGTAAGGAAGAAAAAGAGGAACTGGTAAAAAAGAGCGAAGAAAACAAGGATCTGCTGGATAAGATCAAGGAAATCCTTAAGGAGAAAGTCAGCGATGTCCGGCTTTCATCCAGATTAAAGAGTTATCCGGTCTGCCTGGTATCGGATGACAACCTGTCTATTGACATGGAGAAAGTCCTGAAACAGTTCAACCAGGACGGTGTCAAGGCAAACAGAATCTTAGAAATAAACCCGGATCATGAACTATTCGGTAAACTGAAACAGTTTGCAGACAACAATGATGTCATCAGAGAATATGCTGATCTGCTCTATCAGCAGGCTCTGCTGATGGCAGGACTGCCGGTAGATGATCCGGAAGATTATGTGAAAAAGATCACCGAACTGATGCTGAAAGCGATGTAAAAAAAGGAAACAGAATAATCTGTTTCCTTTTTTTATTTCTAATTACTTGAAGATGCTGACATCTTTGTTGCCCATAATATCCAGGAGATTGAGTTTTTCTTTCTTCCGGTTGTTTTCGGCTTCAATGAGCTTGCGTACTTCCAGAATACGGTTACTTAATTCGTATTTCAGACGAATTTCATCCTGATGGATCTCATCATCCATATTCTTGTAACGGCTAACCAGAACGGCAACATCACTGGACAGTACATTTCTCTTGTGTAGCAGCTCATCAAATTCTGTTTTCAGTTCGGCAGAAAGCCTGCTGAATTCGGCAGATGAATTCTTAATGTCTTCCTGGAACTTCACGGCCAGTTCATATTTTTCTTTATTGAGATCATCATCCGAGCTTGAATCCTGATCCTGCAGAGAAGCCAGATATTCTTTCTGCTCGTTTTCAATCTTCTTGATCTCAGCGCTTAAGCTGCTCTGTTTTGCGGTCTCATCACGGATCATGGCGTCATAGGCAAGCGAAAGATTCTTGATTTCTTCATCATATTCCTTCAGCTTGGTAGACTTGTTCATCTCCAGATCATTGATATCGGCAGCAATCTTATCGATCGTCTCATCACATTTATCGCTCAGTTCGGATAGGATATCCTTGTGAATCTTCTCCAGAGTATCCAGCTTTTCCTTGAACAGCTGGGTACGTTCTTGCAGATCAAAGTCATCGCTGTTCTGCGCTTCGGCAATCATATCCGGCATCGTCCTGAGCAGATTATCGTATTCCGACATCGTCGATGCGATCTGTTTCTTGATATAGGTGATACGTCTGTTGTGGGCGTACTTCAGATCATTGGTCTGCTTCACCAGGAGCTGTATCTTGTCGTTGATGTTGCTGATCGTATTCTCTGCTTCCGAACGCAGGTCGGCAAGAAGCGTACGTTTTTCGTTTTCATAAGTTTCCAGTTTGGAGTTTTCAATCGCTTTCTGTTTTTCCAGTTCGGCGATCTCTTCTTTCAAAGCGGCGCATTTTCCTCGTACTTCCGTTAGATATTCTTCATAAGCGCTCTTCTTCTTGTCCAGAACCATGGAATAGTTGTTTTTGATCGTTTCGATCTCCGCGTTGAAACTTTCCTGTCTCTGCAAAATCGCTGCAGAAATCTCGCTGCGTTTAAGCTCGTTGTCATTAACCAGATCGTCCAGTTCCTTCTGAATCGCCTTGGTCTGTTCCGCTACGGCATTATACTTGTCGATGCATTCTTTCTCTGTCGCTTCTTTTCGGGTATTGATCTCATTGATCAGGGAATCATAGTTTTCCTGCTTCACCTGCAGTTCATTCCGGTATCCCCTGATTTTTTCATCATACTGTCTTTGTAAAGAATTCTGCTTATCGTTGTATTCCTTCTCGACCTCGGCATACTGCTCATCCAGTTTCTGATTCAGTTCATCCAGTTCGCTGGCCTTCTGGTCTTTGATCTTCTGGATCTGGGTAGCCAGTTCATCTTTAAAAGATTCCAACTCCTGCTGACGTCTCGCCAGTTCATTGTTGAATGTCTGTTCCAGATTCTCGCCATCATTCTTCATTCTTTCAAAACTGCCGGTGGTCTCGTTCAGCAAAGCGTTTGCTGCATCGATCTTCTGACGGTTATCTTTTCTGATCTCCGCCTCTTCTTCATCGATACGTGCCTTGGCAGATGAGATTGAAGACAAGGTCTCGTTATATTCTCTTTGCTTCTCGGCATAGTCATTTCGGATCGCCTGCAGTTCTCTGGATGGGATCAGTTCATATTCTTCGGTGATCTTCGCCAGATCCTTTTCCTGCTTTTCCGCCATCTCCTGCAGCTTGCCGGCATGTTCCTCCTGGAGCCTCTTAACCTCATTACCATATTCGATCTGTCTGTCTTCCAAAGCAATCTTGATCTTGGCGATGGAATCCAGAAGGTTGTTCTTCTGCTGGTCCAGAGCATCAAGCTTGATCTGTGTATCCTGAGAGATCGCATCCAGCTGCGAATCGATTGAAGATCTGGCCGCTTCATACTCCTGTTTCTTTGCTTCATATGCTTCATTGGCCTTACGGACATTCTCATCAAAAAGACGATTCATTTCGGCCAGTTTTTCCTGATTGACGGAAGAGGCATCTTCCAGCTGTCTTTCATGTTCTCTCGTCAGCTGATCAACTTTCATGTCATATTCCGCCTGGATCTCGGCAATCTTCTTTTCATACTCCTCGGTCGCCAGCTGACGCTTGTTGTCAACCTGGGCAATGTTCTTCTGATGTTCTCTTTGTCTGGCAGCGATCTTATCCTGCAGCACCAGCATCTTTTCATCCAGCTCACTTCTTCTAGAAGCGATATTCTTTAAAGAAGCTTCCCGATCCTTTTCCAGATTCAGCTTTCTGCCCTGGAAGTCGCTTTGATAACCTTCAGCATCTTTCTGGACATTCATGATCTCTTTGTTGACCTTGCCGATCTTTTCTTTGACCGCATTAATCTGCGCGATAATGCTTTCTCTACGCTGTGTATATTCTTTTCTGGTATTTTCAAGATCTTCTTCGTTTTCCAGTTTCTGGTTTTCCAGAGCTTCGGCATTACGGTTCTTCATGATCCGGATATCTTCGTTCAGGTCTTCCGTCTTGTGCTGGAAGTCTTTCTTAAGATCCTTGATCTGCTGCTGAATTCCGGAAATATTTCTGGAAACATCTTCAACATTGTGCTGATACTGTTCCTGTCTCTTATTAAAACGGCTATCCAGGAAAGCGTTGCGATTCTTTAGCTGTTCCTCTTCCTGATTCAGATTGTATTCCAGAGTCGCCAGTTCTTCTTCCCTCTTTTTTTTGTCGTTCATGAACTGCTGATCAAGCATACCCACGAATGCCTGGTATTTCTCTTTCAGATCCGGTGAAACAGTTGAAAGTCTCTGTTTCAGATCGGCCGCTTTTTTGTTTCTTTTATCATTTAAAAGAACCATCAAGGCTTCCATGTCCTCTACAGCCTTGGCATACTCTTCCTTGTGCCTTTGAATATCCGCTTCCAGCTGCTCCTTCTTCTGCACGATCTGATCAGCTAGTTCATCGTTTTCATTCTGGAAACGTCTGTTCTCCTCTTCATACTTTCTGGTAATGTCTTCCAGTTCGTTTTCGTTTTTAGTCTTTAAAGACTCCAGCTCATCAAGCGAATTCTTCTTTGCCGCTTCCAGCGCTTCCATTTCTCTTTCTTTGGCATCCAGTTCCTTGTTTCTCTCGTTGATCCTTCTGCCTTCAATGTCCCTGATTTCATCCAATTTCGCCTGCTGCGTTTCGGCCAGCTGTTTCAGAGCATTCTCGTGTTTCTTTCTGACGTCGTTTAAAATACCCTCGAGATTTTCGATTTCTTCATTGGCCTGATGCTCCAGTTCAGCCCGCTGCTGTTCCAGAGAATTCTTCTCATCATTCTTTTCATTCAGCAGGGAGACGTATTCATCTTTCATCTCGTTCATTCTGCGGTTGAATTCCTCGCCCTGCTTCCGTTTTGTCTCTCTTAAAGATTTTAAACGCTTGTCAATCGTATTCTTTTTACGCTCAAAAGTAGATGCGTCCATACTGTTTTCCGCGTTGATCAGCATCTCTTTCTTCAGTCTGAATTCCGCTATCCTGGTATTGATATCGGCTTCATCCGTTTCGTATTTATTCTTGAATTCCTTCTGTCTGGCTTCCAGTTCGATCAGCTCTTTCGATATTCTGTCCTTCTGCTTTGCCAGCTCTCTATTGTACGCCGCCTGTTTCTTATCCATGGCCTGAAGCTTTTTCTGATGTCTGACATTGGCATCCTCTATTTCCGTCTTTAAAACTTCAATCTGTTTGTTCAGTTCGGCGATCTCGTTATTCTTTTCGGCAATCTGAAAATCAAGCTGCGTTTCATTTGTAAGAGCAGCTTCTACAATTCTTTTTTTCTCGTCAGAAAAGCTCATTGGATTTCCCCCAAATCATTTTATACAAAAATTATAGCAAATATAAAAATAAAAATAAAATCTTCATATTTTTTATTATTGCTTTTTTCAGGCATTATTGTTAGAATTATAAGGCACGGAAATATTTTCCCTATGGTTCCTTAGCCAAGTGGTAAGGCAATAGACTGCAACTCTGTGATCACCGGTTCGAATCTGGTAGGAACCTCCAAGGGGATGTGGCGGAATGGTAGACGCGAGGGACTTAAAATCCCTTGGTAGCAATACCGTGTGGGTTCAACTCCCACCATCCCCACCATCTGGAAATATTGGCAAGATCATGCGCCCATAGCTCAACTGGATAGAGTGTTTGGCTACGAACCAAAAGGTTAGGGGTTCAAGTCCTCTTGGGCGCGCCAAA
>JAFRIE010000047.1 GCA_017432885.1 Erysipelotrichaceae bacterium
CTTCTTCTGAATTGAAAAGACGATACTCACTTGGAATATCGTCCCTGTCACCGGCATACTCATAATTCCAGGAATCACCATTGTCTCTTACATATCCTGCTTCGCAGAACATCCCGAATTCTTCATCAACGATCGATTCTCCGAAGGCCTGATAGTCGATATAGTCGGTAAGCGGACCCATGCTTTTGATGTCATAAACACCGCTGTCATGGACCCAGTAATAACCGAGATCGTACTCGTCAGAGATGTCCGACATGATCTCGTACTTGTCGAGGCTGTACGTGAGATTGATGATGCCGGAGAGTCCGCTTTCCTCAATGTCGATCCCCGATTCCAGGACAGCCTTGAACTTATCGATCTCGTATGTGCTCATCTCATCAAGCCTTCCGGCAAGGTAGTTCAGCTCCTCCAGACTGGTGAACTCGCCGAGAAGATTCTGCAGGCCGTAGATATCGGTATCATAATCGGTTATGAAGATCTCCTCATAGGGAACTCCGAAATCATCAGGATGGCCGATCTGTATCCTGTCCAGGACCGCTTTCATTTCATCAGCAGATACCGGGAAGGAAACCCATTCTCCGACAAGCTCACCCTCGTTGTACTTACCCAGATTGGTAACAAAGGCTTTTAGTTCATAATCATTCATCCTCGTCCTCCTGCGGCATAAAGTCATAGGAAAAGAACTCATCATCACTCATCCGATCGAGTTTCCTCAGAATCTCTGAAGCCATCGATTTGAGCTCATCATTTTCCATATACGGCAGATGGCTCAGGATATCCTGAACCGCCGCTTTTCTTGAAAACGTATTGAATGCCGAAAGCATACTGATCTCTTCCGCATTAAACATCACAGCTGTTCCTCCTTACTTTTGTTCCTGGTTTCTTTTGGGATTTTACTGCCTGATACAATAGCCTTCTTTGCGTTAAGGTCCGCCAATACGCTCCTGCGGTCATGGCTGCTGTTTTCGGCAGATTTCTCCCTTGTTTCAACCTTTACGGCAGGTTTAAGTTCATAGTCTGAAGCCTGTTTCTCCGTCAACGGTTTTTCGTACTCAACATATCCCCATGCCTTGAGCCCCTCAGCTGGAATGTCGATCCTTTCATCATAGTTTTTGATATCAACAGGGTTTCCGTTTTCTTTCGGAAAAGTACCTGGTGCAACAGGCCTTTGTGTAGAGTAGTATCGGTACATCCCGTTTTCCTGCTGAACCGGCTGAGCAGCCTTAACATCCGTATGCATCGCTTCTTTCAGCATCTGCTTCATTTCTTCGGCAGAATGCAAACCATCGGAAATCACTGACAGATCCTCACGGGAGATATATCCCTTGTCTTCTGCTATCAGGGCACGTCTTGTCATCTCCATCTGATCTGCTGTCATTGACGGATATGCATACATACTGACGTCAAGCTTCTCGCTGATCCCTTTTTCAATGACCTTCCATTGTTCGGGGGAATACAGAGTCTTCGGGATGGCATCCACCTTAACCTGATATTTGATATCAGACAGCTCATCATCCGAAAAGTACCTTCCTGTCAGATCGATCGTGCTTCCGTTTACCCAGTATTCCTTCGGATCAAATCCCTGAAGGATCACATCTCCGATATAGTCCTTCTGGTTGTCCGACAGGTACGTTTTGCCGGAGATATCTGCCTGATATTCCGCAAACTTTTCTTTGTCCGTATCCATTACGAATACATCCTTGTAGCCGTGCATCCCAAGGATCTGAAATTTGGCATCGTCGAGACTGATGTTTCCGTTTTCTCCGAGTTGTCCGCCGTCGATCTCACGGAAACCCTTGTCATATAGGGTGTAGTCCCATGCACCGGTATCCGTCAGATGCATATCGAGATATTTATCGCCGTCAAACAGGTATGTCCCTTCTTCGGATCTTACTTCTTCGATGCCCAGGATCTTCTCCATCTCCTGAAA
>JAFRIE010000048.1 GCA_017432885.1 Erysipelotrichaceae bacterium
GAAGATGACATATCAGCCGAAGAAGAGGCAGCGCAAAAAGGAGCACGGCTTCAGAAAAAGAATGAAGACAAAGAACGGTAGAAATGTACTGAAGAGAAGAAGAAAAAGAGGAAGAAAAGTTTTATCAGCATAGAGACCGCATCAAAAGTGGTCTTTTTGTTATTGATTTGACGGAAGAGAAATGCTCAAAAAGGATATTCTGAGAAAAAAGGAAGACTTTGACGCCATATATAAGGCGGGCAGATCGGTTCCCGACAGATACATTGTTCTTTTTTACAGAAAAAATGATCTGTCATACAACAGGACAGCCTTTTTAGCAAGCAAAAAAGTAGGAAACAGCGTTCACAGAAACAGAGCCAAACGTCTTATGAAGGAAAGCTACAGGTTGAACCGGGACAGATTTTCCACCGGATACGATCTGATATTCATAGCGAGAAATTCAATCAATGGCAGAAAGTGCAAAGACGTTGAAAAATCGATGATGAACGCGGCCGAAAGAGGAAAAGTAATAGGGTAAAAGACAATGAAACACGTCTTCATTGCGATGATAAGATTTTATCAGAAGTTCATATCGCCGCTTTTCCCGCCAAGATGCAGGTTCTACCCTACTTGTTCAACTTATTGTATTCAGGCTCTGGAAAAGTACGGATTTTTTAAAGGTAGTTATCTGGGAATAAGAAGAATTCTCAAATGCCATCCTTTCCACGAAGGAGGATACGATCCTTTAAAATAGGAGGAAAATATTAAATGTATACTATACTAGGCGTAATAGCGAAGCCAATGGGGCTTTTGCTTGACCTTCTGTATGGATTCATAGGTAATTACGGCATCTCCATCATCATCTTCACAGTATTCGTAAAACTGTGTCTGTATCCGCTTTACATCAAGCAGACGAAATCAACGGCGATGATGTCTGAAATGCAGCCAAAGATCAAAGCGCTTCAGAACAAGTACGGAAATGACCAGGAAACGCTGAACATCAAGATGCAGGAGTTATATAAGGAAGAGAAGTTCAACCCAATGGGCGGCTGTCTTCCGATGCTCATTCAGATGCCTATCATCATGGGATTGTTCGCGCTGCTCAGAAACCCTCTGAGATACATCAGCAAGGATTCCATGATTTTCGCATTCCATGAACCGTTTCTCTGGATCGATGACCTGAGCCAGCCTGACCCGTGGATTCTGCCGATCATCGCAGGCGTTGCCACGTTCATCGCATTCACCATGAACAGGATGCTGCAGGATACCGGCTCAGACGCTGCCAACCAGTCCGCAGCCATGATGAAGATGATGCAGTACATCTTCCCGATCATGATTCTGTGGATGGCGCGTTCATTCCCGTCCGGACTCGCCCTCTACTGGGCAGTCAGCCAGATCATTCAGATTGGATTCAACATCCATCTGCAGACGCTCAGAAAGAAGATCAAGAGAGAACAGAAGGAAAGACAGATCAGAGAGAGACTGGAAAAGAAGAACAGAGGTCTGTAAGTCCCAACATACGGAGGAAATAGAATGGATTACACAGAAAAATGGGGCAAGGACGTAGACGAAGCCGTTGCGCTTGCCTTGATTGATCTGAAGGTTTCCAAAGAAGAAGTGGAAGTAACGGTTCTCGAAGAACCGACAAAAGGATTTCTCGGCCTCGGCGCTAAGCTGGCCAAGGTAAGAGTTGAAAAGAAAAAACCGCCGCAGCCAGAGAAGCCGGCAAAGCCGAAAGAAGTAAAAACAGAAGCAAAACCGAAAGACAGGAAACCGGAAAAGAAACACAATACAAAGAAACCTCAGGAGAGCAAACCTGAAGAGAAGAAAAGAAACATCGTTCTGGACGATGTAGATATAAACGAACTGAAACCAGTCGAGGAACATGAAGCCCTCACTTTCCTGAAAGACATCACGGAGAAGATGGGTCTCGACCTCGCTTTCAGCGCCCGCGTTGGCGAAGATCTCGTTTATGTTGAAATGAACGGCAAAGATTCAAGAACTGTAATCGGCAAGAGAGGCCAGACCCTTGACGCCATTCAGTATCTTGCCAGCCTTGTCGTCAACAAGGACAAGGAGAAGTACACCAAAGTCGTAGTCGACGCCGAGAACTACAGAGCTAAGAGAGAGAAGACTCTGGAGCAGCTGGCCAATAGACTCGCGGCCAAGGTTGTCAAGACGAGGAAGCATGTGCGCCTGGAACCGATGAATCCATACGAGAGAAAGGTCATTCATGCCACCCTGCAGAAGAACCCGAGCATAACGACGAGAAGCGAAGGTGAAGAACCTTACAGAAGAGTTGTTATCGAACTTAAGAAATAGCATGAAGAGGCCCGCCAACCGCGGGTCTTTGCTTTTTGAATTATGTGTGAAACAATAGCTGCAATTTCAACAGCCTACGGAGAAGGCGGAATCGGAATCATAAGGATCAGCGGACCGGAATCCCTCGGGATACTCCGCAAGGTTTTTATGTGCAAAGGCAGCATCGCCAGCCGCCGGATGGCTTTTGGAAAAATCGCCGACCCGGATACGGGCGATGTGATCGATGAAGTACTGGCCGTATACATGAAGGGACCGACGACTTACACAGGAGAAGATGTGGCGGAGATCAACTGTCACGGCAGCATCGTAGCCCTTCGAAAGACGCTGACGCTGGTGCTTCGTCAGGGGGCTCGCATGGCGGAGCC
>JAFRIE010000049.1 GCA_017432885.1 Erysipelotrichaceae bacterium
ATACTTCTGTACATCGGAGGATGTGATGATGAAAGCTCTTCCGGTGAAGATATCGTAGAATATCGTTCCCTTTTTCTGGTCGTGGTAGATGAACAGGCCGTTGAGTTCGGAAGCCTTCATCGTATTTCTTTTTCGTGTCATGGTTTACTCCTTCATCGTTTCGATCTGCCGAAGCATTTCCTGCAGCTGAACTTCATCCAGTTCCAGGTATCCACCCTTGGATTGTCTCTTGGAAGTCATATGGACCTGTCCGCATCCCGAGATCTGTAAGACATCCCGGATGTTTTCGATCCGGACACCTCCTCCCGGAAGGAAGGCGATCTGTTTCTGATATTTTTCGTGAAGATCATGCAGGATCTTACAGCCTTGCAGGATCTCCGGATAAACGGCTCTGCCGCTGGTCAGTATCCGGTCGACATGACAGGAAATCAGTTCTCTCGTGGATCGATCCAAATCTTCTGTTTCGTCGAATGCTTTATGGAAAACCGCTTCTTTCTGATAGGAATGAACGAGGTCCGTCATGGTTCCGGTACGCTCTACATCGATCGTTCTATCTTTATGCAGGAAACCGAACACGATCCCGTCAGCCCCCGCCTTAAGCATCGCTTCCGCATCCATCAACATCGTTTCATATTCCCGTTCGCTGTAGCAGAAATCCCCTCCTCTAGGCCTGCACATACAACAGAGAGGCACAGCGATCGTCTTTTTTAAAGTCCGGATCGTTTCCAGGGAAGGAGAAAGACCCCCCAGTTCCAGAGCGCTGTTCAGTTCGATCCTGTCGATCGGATAGGAAGCGACTTTCACAGCGTCATCGATATTTCCGATACAGATTTCAATCGTCGTATTGTTTATCATAACTCTATTATACACAGGGGAAGGTCGGCAGGTATTTTATGTTAAGATAAAGACATGATAAAAGGTGCGTTGTTTGATATTGATGATACGCTGTTCTCTCATGAACTGAATGCCGTTCCTAAGGCTACGATCAAAGCCTTGGATAAATTAAGAGCGAAAGGAATCAAGATCGGTATTTGTACATCCAGAGTGGCGGTGGAGATGCTGGAGGTTCCGGATGAATTGCTGAGCCGTATTGACTGCAAGATCGTCGGGACCGGAGCTACGACGGTTGTCGATAACCGGTATTTTAAGAGCTATACCATTCCTCTGGAAGATGCCAGAAGATATACCCGTTTCTTTGAAGAAAACAGGATCAGCTACGACTATGCCGATGTGAATGGAGATCTGTATTTCTGGGGTGACATCGATAAAGTCAACAAAGGGAAATATCTGCGTCTGGCGGGAGGAAATGTCAAGTTCAAGGAATACGAAGACGAACAGATCACCAATCTGTTCTATTTTGAAGCGCCGGAGGATAAGATCAGTGAGATCGATGCGATCAATCCGGATGCCTTGATTTCGAAATGGGGAAATTCCGGAAATATCTGCGCTTCTCTGGTCGACAAGAGTTTTGGCCTGCTGAAGTTCTGTCAGGTCTACTCTTTTACGACAGACGAGATCGTTGCGGCCGGAGACGGGATCAACGATGATGTGATGCTGGAAATGGCGGGAATCGGTATCGCTACCGACGATGCCAAAGAGAATACCAAGGCTGCCGCCGATTACATCTGCAGGAAGTCCATTGAAGACGGCGGACTGTATGATGCACTGATCGATCTGAAGATCATCGAAGAAGATGCGCATGACATCCGGATGTTTTCTTTCGATCTGGATTCCACCCTGTTTGATCATAAGTTCTGTCATATCAGTGATTTGACCATCAAAGCATTGAAGGCTTTAAAAGCGAAAGACAAGATCCTGTGTCTGAATACTTCCCGTTCTTATGAAGAACTGTATAATATTCCGGATGAGGTGCTGGATCTGATGGATGATCTTTGTCTTCTGGATGGCGCCTATATCCGTAACAGATCTGGCTGCGATATAGCTTATCTGAAACCGGAAAATGTCAGGAAGATCGTTTCTTTCATGGATGAACACGGCATTACCTACCGTTACTGTACAGATGATGGAAAAGGTTATCTCAATCAGCACGACGAAGACAAGGAAGCCCTGTTCTACCGACTCTACAAGATGGTTCCTGAGATCAAGAAATACGATGGTGAAAAAGTGGTCCAGTTCCTTTATTATGCGACCGGGGAATTAAGAGAACAGGTCATCGCCTTGGCGGAAGAAGAAAGCTGTTTCCTTCTTAATTTTGGCGGAGAGATCTCTCCTGCCGGTACCAGCAAGGGTGGGGGAATGCTGAAGATCGCAGAGAAATACGGAATATCCAGAAAAAACATCTGTGCCTATGGCGACAGCTACAACGATATCGACATGCTGCAGAAGGCGGGACTGGGTATTGCCATGGGTAATGGTCAAAGAGAATGCAAGAATGCGGCAGACTATATTGCCGAAGATATTTCAGAAGAAGGATTCTATAAGTCGCTGCTTCATTTCGGGTTTATTGAAGAATAGAAACAGAAGGAGTAAACCATGGACAGCTATTTTGTTGAACTGACGGATATTGGAAAAGCGCATCTGAATCGGGAGGAGATCTCCGCCGAGGATCTAAGAGACGATGAAGCTTTGATCAAGGCTGAATATTCGATGATTTCTGCGGGAACCGAGCTGTCCCGGGCTTTTGCCTTAAAGAAAGGTTTTTCCTATCCGGTAAGACCCGGCTACTGTATGGTTGGAAGGATATTGAAAAAAGGCAGGAATATCAATGCGGATGTCGGAGACAGAGTCTTCGTGAATGCACCGCACGCTTCTCTGGTCAGAAGAACGCATGGGAAACTGGTTCAGGGACCGATGATTTTCAGACTGCCGGAAGACATTGATCCGATCGAAGCGACAGCGATCAATCTTCTGCTGGTAGCCATACAGGGCGTCAATCTTTCCCATCCGAAGCTGGGTGATAAGGTCGGTGTGTTTGGACTAGGCAATATCGGTATTCTTGTCGCCTGCATGTACCAGAAACTGGGTTGTGATGTCATCGGTATGGATCCGGTAAAAGAAAGATGCGATCTGGCTTCTGCGATGGGGATCGCCAGGACGATCTGTGCAGAGGATCCAAAAGAGGCACTTGTTTCATTGACGGAAGGCCGGGGTCTGGATCTCAGTATCGATGTGACCGGCCTGTCTCCGGTGATCATTCATTGTGTTGAAAACACGAGAAACTACGGAGAGGTGATCCTGCTGGGTTCACCGCGTCAGTCTTATGAATGTGACGTGACTCCTTTGCTGTCGATGATCCACATGAAAAATCTGACCGTCATAGGAGCCTTTAATAATACAACACCGGTAGAAGCCGTATCCGGATCCAACGATTCACTGGAAAACAATCTGCATAAAGTCTGCGAACTGCTTCGAAACAGAGATATCGACATCTCCAGAATGATTAGCCGGGTAATTGATCCGAAAGAATGTGAACAGGCCTATTACGATCTGATGTACAGGAAGGATAAGACCAATCTGATCGTCTATGACTGGAGAAACTACTAGAAGGAGAAGATTATGTACGCTTGGGAAAGGTATTTTGAAGAACTGGGGAAAGTAACGCAGAGGATCAAGGAGACGCAGCGGGAGAATATCATGAAGGCTGCGAATATCCTGGCGGATACGACAGAAAAAGGAGGGATCATTTACGGTTTTGGTACGGGTCATTCGCATCTGGTAGCAGATGACGCTTTCTGGAGGGCCGCTACACCTGCCAACTATTGTGCTCTGCTGGAACCTAGCGCTTCCGGAAACCAGGAAATAACCAAATCCTACTATGTAGAAAACACCTACGGGATCGGCCGACTGATCGTCGACTACCACCGTATCACACCCAACGACTGCATGATCATCATTTCCAACAGCGGCAACAACATCGCACCGGTAGATGCAGCCTTAAGAGCGAAAGAAAAAGGAATACCGGTCATTGCGATCACAGCTGTGGAGTATTCCGATTACCTGACCTGCAAGCACAAGGACGGCGTAAAGCTGAAAGACGTAGCCGATGTCGTGCTGGACAACTGTTCCCTCATCGGCGATGCCGCGGTAGAAATCGAGGGTTTTCCGATGAAGGTCGGTTCAAGTTCGACCATACCGAACGTCTATCTGCAGAATGCGATCCTGACCCAGATGGTCGAGATCCTGGTGCAGAGAGGTTTTGAACCGGATGTCTACTACAACGGTCATCTGGCATTCATGGATGAAAGCTGTTCCGATCACAATGACAGACTGGTAGACAAGTATTTCTATAGAATAAGGAATCTTTAATGGCACAAAGCGTTTTACTGACCGAAGGGAATATCCGTAAACAGATTCTGGCCTTTTCCTGGCCGGTCTTTCTTTCGATGATATTCTCCGAACTCTACAACATCACCAATTCCATGATCGTAGGCAACTACGTCTCTTTAAAAGCCTTAAGTGCCGTCAGTGCCTGTACCTGGATCTGCAACGTGTTCAACTACACGTTCTATGGTCTGGGCATGGGCGCGGGTATTCTGGTTGCCAGGTACTACGGGGCCGGAGACATGAACAACCTGAAGAAATCATTGGATACTTCTGTCATATTCGCTTTTGTCGGAGGAATCGGCCTGACAGTCATTTCCGAACTGTTTCTGCCGTTCTTGATGAAACTGTGCAATATCGGACCGGACCTTTATCAGGATGCCTTGGCTTATCTGAGAGTTTATCTCATCGGCAATACGGCTGTTTTAACCAGCCAGATGTGCTTCTTCATTCTAAGAAGCTTCGGCGATACGAAACACCAGTTCTACTACTCCGTGATCTCCTCGATCGTCAATATCGTTCTGGGACTGATTTTAGTCCGACTACTGCATCTGAACGTCATCGGCACAGCCATTGCCACGATCATCTCCCAGTTTGTAACGGATTATCTGGCTTTACAGCTGATGTTCCACTATGACGGGATCAATTTCGATATCCGCAATCTGGATTTCAGTCTTAAAGTCGTCGCCGAAATCTGCGCCTTAGGCATTCCTGCCGGCTTCCAGAACATGCTGATAGCGATCAGTTCCATGATGGTACAGTCTTTTATCAACCGTTTTTCAAACGAGGTCATAGCGGGCATCGGCGTAGCAGAAAAGGTTGGAAATTGGGCTCAGCTGGCTTCCGTTTCCGTTTCCGGGGCAACGATGTCCATGGTAGCCCAGAACATGGGTGCGGAGAAGTACGAACGTGTCCGGGAATCCATAAAGGAAAGCGCTATAATTTCTTCCTTTTTTACAGTTCTTTCAATACTCATCGTCATGACTCTGGCGCCGTGGCTGGTAGGCAGATTCAACGATTCCCCGGAAGTGATCTACTACGGAACCCAGATGATACGTTTCTCGAACTTCAGCATGTTTTTTGTTTCTTTATCTCATATCTACAACGGAGCCAACCGGGGTGCAGGGAATGTCCGGATCCCGATGTATATCGCCATCTTCTCCCAATGTCTGTGCAAGTATCTCTTTGTCTGGATCGGTCTGAAACTCTTTTATGATGTCCATGTACTGTATCTGGGAACGGCTTTCGGTTTTGTGATGGCAGGACTGCTGGCGACTTTCTATTTCTACAGGTCCAGGTGGACGCTGGAACATCAGCTGAGAAAATAAAAACAGATATTTTTTAGAGAAAGGCCTGTATCTATTCTATAGGCAGGAACTGTGTTATTATTATCGTATATAGATTGAAAGTATAATCGGAAAAGGAGGATTCAAATGAAAAAGAGAATCGCATCGGTTTTTATTCTATTTTTGGCAGTACTCTTGTGCCTGTCCGGCTGTACGAAGAAAGAAGAAGCGGCTGGGTATGACCTGTCCGGTAAGACTTACTACAATACTGTTGACGAATACGGAAACGAGGAACATTCCAAGGTCTGGTTCGGCAAGGACGGAAGTTTTGTCCTGAAAGACAATTATCCCGGCGCCTTTATCGAAAGCAGCGGCACCTGGTCAGTCAGCGAGAATGTCGTAACGCTGGAAAACGAGGACGGCAAGAAGATCATTTTTGAAATCATAGATGAAGATACCCTGAAACTGAAAACTACCCTGATGGGTTCCATGCAGGATCAGATCTTCTCGACGACCGAGACCAAAGGTTCTTCGGGTTCTTCATCAGACAGCGGCTTTACTTATACAAGCTACTACAACACCTCTCAAAGCAGCAGCAAGGTTTCCCGGGCGGAGATCCGTTCCGACGGAAGCTTTGCCTTTATGGACCAGAACGATCTGAGCATCACCGAGATCAATGGAACATATGTCAAAGACGGCGATGTACTGAAAATGAGCGGAACGGCCGCAAGCACGAAATACGATTTTGAATTCCTGATCAAGAGTGACGGAACGCTGGTACTGCAGAACGATATCGGCATATCCGCAACGGGAGATGTCTTCTCCAAGGATTACAAGCCGTCGGAAAAAGTTCCGTGCACCGGCCTGACTTCTCTCTACAACAACTACTGGGCGGTTGAGGGTGTTAAGAACTACGACCTGGAAGTCAAGGCGACTCCTGCGAACACGACGGATGTCATCACGTATACCGTTGAGGATGAAAAGGTTGTTACCGTTAGTGCGGACGGCAAGGCGACAGCAGTTGCGCCGGGCAAGACCAAGATCCATATCAAATGCGGCGATCAGGAAAGAGTCGTAGGATTTGAAACCAGGGCAAAAGGACCTTCTTCCATCAGTCTCGATGAGAATCCGGTTTATGTCTATATGAACAATTCCGCCAAGATCAAGGCCAAGGCTTTACCGGAAACCGCCGACCAGACACTGACTTATGAGTCATCCGACAAGTCGATCGTAACGGTTGACAAGGACGGCAACATCTTTGGTGTTTCTCCGGGCAATGCCGAAGTTACAGTCAAGGGCGTCAACGGCGTTTCCGCCGTCTGTAAGGTATGTGTCGAAGGCGAAACGGTCGTTTTTGAAATAGACACCAGTGTCAGTGTAAAAGCGGCAAGTGGAGCCCTGATTCCATTCAAGGCCTATCTGATTGCCTGCTATGACGGTTCCGTCAACAAGCAGGATGTAACAGATTACGTCGATTTCCATACCGCCTATACTTCGGCACTGACTTTGAAATCACCGGGTTATCTTTGTGCGTCAGGTGCGATTTATGATACATTCGATTGCCCGTTCTATTTCGAATTCTCTGACGGAAGCTCGCTGCACATTGTTTCCGATACCTACTACATTCACATCGAGAAGTAAAAGACGATAAAAAAAGAAAACCTCCTGATTCAGGAGGTTTTTTATTGCTTATATACTTTAAAGATTGGCTTTCAGAATACCTTTGAGATCGGCGATTCCGTCATGCCCGGACTGCAGCAGTTCTTCGATCGAAGGATCGCCTGCTTCTCTTACTGCCAGGATCTGTAGGATCATCGCCAGATTGACACCGGTAACGACCTGTACCCTGTCGCTTTCCATGTCTTCTCCCAGGACCCTGGCCATACAGTTGCACGGAGATCCAAACAGCATGTCGCAGAATACGACAGCACCGTCTCCGGTATCGACTTCCTTGACCGCTTCCTTTAATACTTCAACAAAGTCATCCGGATTGTCTTCGGCCGAAAGACAGCAGGCTTTCATCTGTGCCTGATCACCGAAAAACAGCTTTGAAGTCTCCAGAATACCCTGAGCCATAGGGCCGTGACTGGTAATAACAATACCTTTCATATGATTCCTCCATTACTTGATATAAGTATAACATTTCCGGGTGCTATAATGAATTTAACAGAAGAAAGAGAGGGATCATATGGATATCAAGAAAGCCTATTTTGACCTGATCAAGGATAGAGTTTCCGATGCCTACGAGAGACAGAAAGATCAGATCAGGGCAGTCGCCGAGATGTTTTCCGCATGTATGGAAAACAAGGGCGTCGTTCAGTTGTTCGGCGTCCGGCACGGCGAAGAGTTTGTGAACGAATTGAATTACAGGGCGGGAGGAATCGCGCCGTTCCACGGACTGAAACTAAAGGAACTGGTGTTGAAAGAACTGCTGAAACAGGAAGAGATCGATTCCGGTGCCGTCTATGAAGATCTCAGCGTGATCGACAAGTTTGCGCAGATCTACGATCTAGACGACCGGGACATGTACTGTCTGGTCAGTTTCTACGGCAATGAACCGCTGATCGTCGAACTGGCAAGTAGAGCCAAGGAAAAGGGACAGAAGGTCGTAGCGGTCGTGAATAAGAAATCCTATGATCTTTGTGCAGGAAAGCTGCTGGATTATGCGGATCTGTATCTGGACATGGATGCGGATGAACCGGATCTGGCTCTGGATATTGACGGTATCAGAACGGGACAGCTGTCTTCGACCGTATGCAACGTGATCGCCCAGATGATCACCGCCGAGATCTACAACTGTTTCGTGTCGAAAGGCAAAGAAGCGCCTGTACTGCTTTCTGCCAACATCAAGGGTGCCGATGTCCACAACAACTCGCTTACCGATCCTTATGGAAGGAGGGTCCGATAATGATAGACGCATTAAGATTTAAAGAAGAGATCTCCGCGCTTCTCGACCAGCTCTACGACTCGCAGAAAGACAATCTGGAAGCGGTCGCACAGGCGATGAAAGAATGTATCGAAAAGGACGGTGTGGTCCATGTCTTTGGTTCCGGACATTCCGTCGGTCTGGGTATCGACATCAAGAACAGAACGGGAGCCTTGGTTCCGATCCACATCATGGAGATGTCCGACTTCGTCACCAAAGGCGGCGTACCGGTGGATGAATTCATGGACAAGAAGAACATCTTTGAGAGAAAGCCCGGCGTTGCGAACAAGCTGTATGATCTCTATGACATCAAGCCGCAGGACATCTTCTTTGTCATCTCTAATTCGGGAATCAACGGTATCGTCATCGACATCGCCGATCTGGCGAAGCGAAACGGACACAAAGTCGTTATCATTACTTCGATGAAACATACTCTGGCGGAAGAACCGAGACATCCTTCCGGAAAGAAACTGTATGAATTCGGTGACATCGTCATCGACAACAACGGTCCGCACGGAGACGCACTGATCGAAACCGACGGCGTAGCGAAGGTCTGTTCCGTCAGCTCCATCTGCAACAACTGCATCGCCCAGGCTCTGTCCGCGAGAACGGTAGAACTGCTCAAGGAAGACGGATATGAACCGCCGATCCTGACCGGAGACAGACAGCACGACGATGCACTGATCAAGAAATACGAAGGGAGAGCTTAGACATGTTATTTGAATACGGAGACAGGATCCTTGAGGTCATCAAGACTGCCGAAGAAAGAAACAAGGATACGATCAAGCTGCTTGCGCAGAAGTTTGCGGAGAATATCGAAAACGACAAGGTGATCCATACCTTCGGAACGGGACATTCCCACATGCTGGGAATCGAACTGTTCGCCAGAGCGGGCGGACTGGGCAACGTCGACGCGATGCTGGACCCGGATACGCTGACTTCCTTTGGCGCACAGCGGTCCGGAGCGATGGAAAAAACTTCCGGCGTATCCGATGTGATCTACGATTCCTACAACATCGAACCGGGAGACATCATGCTGATCACTTCCAACTCGGGAAGAAACGCAATGCCGATTGAAATGGCTATGCGCTGTCAGAAGGAAGGCGTCTATGTCGTAGCCTTGACCAACCTGGAACAGTCGAAGAACACGACTTCCAGACATCCGAGCGGTAAGAAGCTCTACGAGTGTGCCGACTGCGTCATCGATTCCTGTGTTCCTTCCGGGGACGCCACGCTGGATCTGGACGGCATCAAGACCGGACCGGCTTCTTCTATTGTTACGATGTATCTGATCAACACCATCGTTTCCGAAGCGATCAAGATCGTGCTTTCACATGGCAAGCGTCCGTATGTCTTCCAGTCGCAGAACGTCGACGGTTTCGACAACAACGCGATCTACGAACACTTCAAGGGAAGAGTAAAACACTTCTAAAAAGGCTCGAAAGAGCCTTTTTTGTTTGGAAAGCGATACAATAAAGATATGTATCGTTTTTCAAAAAACACAATCGACGGTCTGGTGACGTGGTATCGGAAAAACAGGCGCGATCTGCCTTGGCGAAAAGACAGGGATCCCTATGGGATCTGGCTAAGCGAGATCATGCTTCAGCAGACCAGAGTAGAGGCCGTGATTTCCTATTACGAACGGTTCCGGAAGCAGTATCCGGATATCAAGAGCTTAGCGGAAGCGGAAGAGGAAGTACTGCTGAGATTATGGGAAGGTCTGGGCTACTATTCCCGCGTCCGGAACATGAAGAAGTGTGCACAGGTCCTGATGGAGAAATACGGGGGAATGTTGCCGTGCGGGAAGGAAGAGTTGCAGAAGCTTCCGGGCATCGGTTCCTATACGGCCGGAGCGATCTCCGCAATCGCCTGCGGTCATCCGGAAGCTGCCATCGACGGCAACGTCCTGAGAGTCCTGTCACGATTTTTTGCGATTCGGGATGACATTAAAGATCCGAAACTTAGGAAGCAACTGGAAGAGTGCATCACTACTTTCTATCAGGAGAACGGCATCCAGGATCCGGAATATGTTTCCGATTTGACCCAGGGGCTGATGGAACTGGGCGCACTGGTCTGCCTGCCGAATGGAAAACCTTTGTGTCAGGAGTGTCCGTTCTTCTTGGAATGCAGAGCCTGTAACGAGGAACTGACCGATGTCATTCCTTTCCGCAGCAGAAACAGGGACAGGAAGATCATCGACCGAACCCTGCTTGTGATCCGCTGTCAGGACCGTTTCCTGCTTCATAAAAGACCTTTTGGCGGACTGCTTGGAGGGATGTACGAATTCATCGGTATCGAGCGGAAAATGGATGAAAAAGAAATTTGTGTCTGTCTGAAAGACATGGGAATAGAAGTTTTCAGACCGGAAGCCCTGCCTTCTTCCCGACATGTTTTTAGCCATCTGGAATGGCAGATGCAGGCATATGAGATACAGACAGATCAGCTTCCTGATTTCAATCAGGATGAATATATTCTTGCCGACAGGGAACAGCTGCAGTCGCTGGCGGTTCCTTCGGCTTTACGAGTCTATCTGGATTATTACGGTTTAAGAAAGAGAGGCGGAAAGAAATGAAACTGGTCATCTTCGGCTGCGGCAAGATCGCCAAGCGGATCGCAAAAGCCTGTCTGCAGGTCAAAGAAATCGAACTGCTTGGTTTTGCGTCCAAGGATATCGACAAGGCTAGAAACTATGCCAAGACCTACGGATGTAAAGAATACGGAGACTATGAATACTTTCTGAATGGGGATACGGATGCGGTCTATGTCGCGACGCACAATCCGTCCCATTACGAAGTGATCAGGGCATGCCTGGAACATCATAAATCGGTGATTTGCGAGAAACCGATGCTGGGATCCATCCGGGATACGGAAGAACTGTTCGATCTGGCAAAGAAAAACGGCGTGACCCTGATGGAGGCGATGAAGTCCGTATTTCTTCCTCTGAATCACAGGATCAAAGAGCTGATGCACAACGGAACGATCGGCGAGATACGGGAAGTCTATGCGGCCTTCATGCGCAACGGGACACATCCGGCAGATCACTGGATCAACGAACCGGTCAGCGGAGGCGCCCTGAAGGATCTGGGTTCCTATTGTGTCGGTACGTTGAATTTTCTGATGGATGAAAAACCGCAGCTGCTTTCTCTGGAGACCGACCGGACACCGGGACGTGCGGATACGACGGCCTATGCTGATCTGAACTACGGCAAGGTCAAGGGAAAGATCGCGGTATCGAACCGTCTTGACGGAGATACCACTCTGATCATTACCGGAAGCAGAGGAATGATCCGGGCGGACAACTACTGGAAGACCGGAAAAGGATACTATATCGTAGACGGCATTCGTCATGAACTGGAAGAAGAATGCATCTCGGATTTCTACTATGAACTGGAACATTTCGCCGGACTGGTCGAGCGGGGCATCCCGGAATCGCCGATCATGTCCAGACAAGCCTCGCTGAATATCTTAAGTATCACGGCAAAAGAAACCGAGGAGAAGAATGTTTAGAAAGAAAAAGATCCTGACTGTCGTCATCATCGCCTTCTTTGCACTGGCAGTAATGACCTATGTCGAAAAAGTCCTTCAGCCGGGATACTGGATCAAGAGTCTGATCAAGATACTTGTTCTGGCGGGACCGCTGTTTCTGTATTCCCTCCACGATCAGGTAGATTTCCTTCAACTGATCGGTCTGAAGAAGAAAAGACCTTCCGGAAAACTCCTCTTCTGCATCGTCTTCGCCTATGCCGGGATCATCGTCCTGTATCTTCTGCTGAAGGATCAGATCGATCTCAACGGCATTCGGGGCAGACTTCTGGCAAAGGAAGGACTGAACCGGAACAACTTCCTCTTCATCTTTTCCTATATCATCCTGATCAACTCCTTTCTGGAGGAAAGTTTCTTCCGGGGATTCCTGTATCAGGTCTTCCGAAGCGAAGGATACGAAAAGGCCGGCGTCCTCTTCAGTGCGCTGGTGTTTGCGTTGTATCATATAAGTATCATGGATGGGTGGTTTCATCCCGCCATCATGGCACTGGGTATCATCGGTCTCTTCCTGACGGGCGTCTTTCTGCAGCTTATCTGCCGTTACGAAGACAGTCTTTTGGGAAGCTGGCTGGTACATGGAGCTGCGAATCTGGCGATCAATACGATTGCCGTGATCATGTTGTTTTCATAAAGAGAAGGAGATGGGAAATGATAATCCAAAGCAAGCGCGTCTATTTTGAAGAAAAACTTCAGCCGAAACAGATTGAGATCAAAAAAGACAGGATCACTGCCGTTTATCCGTACGGTCTGTTTAAGGCGGATAGGGACTATGGCGATCTGATCGTGATGCCGGGACTCTGCGACATCCACAATCACGGCTACAACGGCTATGAGGCCAATACGGCCAACCGGAAGTGGCTGAAGGAATGGACAGCCTATCTTCCTTCGGAGGGCGTTACCTCGACGGTAGCGTCCATTTCCTCATTCCCGAAAGAAGGACTGCTGAAGGCTTTAAAGAACATTGGTTCTTTCATTGATCACGACAACAGAACGGGAACGCACATCCTCGGCGTCTACGAGGAAGGACCGTTCATCTCTTCCGGAAAAGAAAGAGGAGCACAGAACCTCGCTTTCCAGATCATTCCGACAAAGAAGGTCATCGATGAATTCAACGATGCCTGCAACGGTCATCTGATCTACGTCATGATCGCTCCGGAAATGCTGAAGGGAAACTATTCCGTCATCGATTACTGCGTCTCCAAAGGGATGAAAGTAGCTCTGGGACATACCGGTGCTACCTTCGATGTCTGCAGGGAAGCGGTGGAACACGGAGCAGTCTCTTTTACCCATACCTATAACGGCATGAGAGGTCTGCATCATCGCGAACCGGGGGTGGTCGGAGCCGCCATGTATTTTGAGGAATGCTACGCGGAATGTATCTGCGACGGTATCCATGTAAACAAAATCGCCGCCAACATTCTGGCCAAGACCAAGGGCAAGGACAAACTGATCCTGATTACCGATTCCGTCAGCATCAAGGGATTCAAGCCGGGTGTCTATGAACTGGAAGAAAAAGGAAGAACGACGACCGTAACGGACAAGGGTGTCGCCTATATCACCGGAACGGATACGCTGGCCGGGTCCTGCCATAGATTGAATCATATCCTGGATTATGCGATCCATGAAGCGGGAATCGATCCGGTCACGGCGATGAATGCCGCAACCGTTAATCCGATGAAGATGCTGGGAATCAACGACAGGGGTCTGATCAAGGAAAACTATTATGCCGATCTGGCGGTATTCGACGACCGTTTCAACTGTAATACGACCTATATCAACGGCAAGGAATTTAAGTTTTAGGGAGATGTCATGAAAAAGAATCTTCTTGTGATTGGAATCATACTGCTGATCGCTGCGGCACTTTGTCTGGGCGCAGGTGCGTTTTTCCATTGGGCTGTCATGTCGGTCATGGACGGAAGCGCAGGTCTTTACCGAAGGCTCTTCAGACTGCGTAACATTTTTCTTCTGACGGGTACAGGATTGTCCGTTTCCGGACTTGTTTGTCTGGTGATCCGCTTTTTCCTGAAAACGGACCGTTAGATGCGGAGGTAAAACATGGAAATCAGATGGATAGGAAATTATGAAATATATGTGAGGATCGACCGGAATACTGCCGTCATTTCCGCCAACAGGGATGGACTGCTTTCTCTGGCCAGACAGCTCATAGACATGGCGGACGAAGTGCCGGGGACCCATATTCATTACGATGACAGCAATTCCCTGGAAGAAGGATCTTCAGAACTGATTATCGAAAAGACGGAATAGGTCATCGATGAGTGATCAATGATACTCTTGAAATCAATAGAAAGGGAGGGAGAAGACAATGGAGAAGTACTGCTTTCTGGAACTGGTAGAAAAAGAAAAAGGATTTGAATTTTATCAGGCTTTTCGTGAGGAAATCGACTGGGCCATGGGAGGCAAGAACGATACGTTCTGGTTTATGATTCTGCAAGACCAGTCCGTCAAGGAAACGTACATCGGAAAACTGAAAGACGGCGTATGGACCGACTTCCTGATCAAGGGAAAAGGAAAGAAAAGAAGCGTCAAGGAGATGCCTGCGGGCAGTACGATAAAACGCATCGAGGAAAGAGCCTATTTCATGCAGGAAGAAGGCTGGGTCAAAGACAGAAAGCCGAGACTTGTCGAAGACAGCCATCCTCATTATCACTACGTTTACGGAATGGGTGACAAGGCTCTGGATGTATCGGAAGCCTACGGTGTCAGCATTGCTTACTCGGATCTTAAGGATCCTGCGGCAGGCTATCACTTGAGATATCTGTATACGGGTGAAGGAGTAGAGATTCCGGAGTGACCATAAGCAAGATCAGGATTACGGATGATGTCGAATTAAGAGAAGAACTGGATCGGGAATATGAGAGTTCTTCCCGGATACAGCTGTGTAAATACGCGCTAAGCCTTGCCACTCACGTACTGGAATCGATCCGATATTCGGATGACGAGACGATCAAGGAGGCCTTCCGGATCAGTGAGCAGTGGCAAAAAGGTGATGTCAGCATGCGTGAGGTCCGGCAGGCTGCCTTTCAAATCCATCAGATGGCAAAAGTCAGCGGGGATACCATTACCGCTTCGGCACTTCGAACAGTCGGTCATGCCGTCGCTACCGCCCATATGAAAGAGCACGCAATGGTGGCCTCCGATTATGCGGTAAGAGTCATCAATCTGCTGTATCCCGGAAACATGGAATCCGTAAAGAAAGAACGTCTCTGGCAGATAAACCGTTTAAGGGAAATCAAATACCTGAATTAAGCGAAATACAAAAAACACTCAATGAAAAGGAGGTACGCATATGGGCTTTACAGCCTGGATAGGGCTTATCTATCTGCTGCTCGTAATATTTGCAGTCTATTCTTTTTCCAGAAAAAAGAACAGGATCGGTATCTGCCTTTCTATCGCCATGATTCTAGGCCTGCTGATCCTGGGATATCTTTGGTTTACTTCACCGATGTAACCTGTGTAGCGAAGCTAAAGCGATGCAAATGCAGAGAAGAAATCGTATCATATAGAAAAAGGTATTTGATGTTTGTTACAGCACTTACTCATGTATTGATCGGGATCCTTCTGATCGTGCTGGGTCTTATGACCTGGAAGAAACAGAAGATCACGATCCTTCATGAATATCACTACAGGAATGTGAAACCGGAAGATGTTCCGGCTTATGTCCGTTCCATGGGCATCGGTCAGATCGTCATCGGTGCAGGGTCCTGTCTTACCGGTCTTCTTATCCTGCTGACGGAAAGCACTTCTTCCTGGATGTCATTCACGGCGGGAACAATTACCGGTCTGATCATCATGCACAGGGCACAGATGAAATACAACGGAAGCTGGTTCAGCTAGAAAACGATAAAGAACAAACAGGTCTGACCTGTTTTTTGTTTACAGTGACGGCTCATGGAACGGATAATGAAGATATAAGCGTTTACAAACTTTCTGATTGGAAATTATAAACGATTTCTATTCTGAAATAGTATAAAATAGTCATATAGTTAAAAGGATTATCTATGCTGGAAATATTTGAAACAGAAATCTCCCGGCTGATCAAGGGAGAAAAAAGAAAAGTCTACGTGTATGTCCCCGACTTCGAGGGAAGCTTCCCTGTCCTGTACATGTTTGACGGACAGAACATCTTCCTGGATGAAGAAGCCACCTACGGCAAGTCCTGGGGGATGCTGGAATACCTGGAAGAAAATGAAGTACCGCTGATCGTGGTCGGTGTCGAATGCAACCATCATGATGAAAGGGAAAAGTGCGGAGGAAGACTTTCCGAATATTCGCCGTTCTTCTTTGAAGACCATGAATGGGGCTATCGGATCAAAGGCAGAGGAAGGACCACGATGAACTGGTTCGTGAAGGAACTGAAGCCTTACATCGACGACAACTATCCGACACTGCCTGACCGGAAGAATACATTTATTGCCGGGAGTTCCATGGGCGGTCTGATGACCCTGTATGCCTTAAGCAAATACAATCATGTCTTCTCCAAAGGAGCTGCGCTCTCGCCGTCCGTCGGTTTTGCTCCGGAGAATGTTCTGGATATGATCGAACGTTCGAAATACCGCAAGAATACGGTCCTCTACATGGACTATGGCGAGAACGAGATCCGCTACCGCAATACCCGAGCTATCTACGCCGATGTGACCCAGGCCCTCATCAATAAGGGTGTTCTTCTGGAAAGCCGCATCGTTCCGAAAGGAAATCACAACGAGGCTTCCTGGGAGAAGCAGATCCCATTCTTTATGGATACGTTCTTTTACCGTTAAGGAGCAGATATGGAAACAAACTATTTCGACTACTACAGCTACAATCTGAACCGGAACATGCCGATCAAGGTCTACGGCCATCATGGACGTCCGGTCCTGTTTATTCCCTGCCAGGACGGCAGATTCTTCGATTTCGAGAACTTTCACATGAGTGATACTTTCGCTCCCTGGATCGACAGCGGAGAAGTGATCGTCTTTGCGATCGATACCATCGATATCGAGACCTGGAGCGACAGGAACAACGATCCGGGCTATCGGGCCAGACATCACGAGGAATGGATCAGTTACATTACCAGAGAAGTGGTTCCTTTCATTAGAGACTACGTCAACGAAAAGAACGGCTGGGAAGGCTATCCGGGTATCATGACCTTTGGCGCATCCATGGGAGCGACGCATGCCCTAAATCTGTATCTGCGTTTCCCGGATCTCTTTGACCGCTGTCTGGCATTGAGCGGCATCTACCACGCCTCCTTCTTCATGGGAGACTATATGGATGACAATGTCTACAAGAATTCCCCGACCGACTACATGCGCAACATGTCTCCGGATCATCCGTTCATTGAACGCTACAACCAAAACAAGGCCGTAGTCTGCGTCGGCATGGGAGCCTGGGAAGAACCATGGAGCACCCAATATCTGGATCAGAGATTTCATGAACTGGGTATCAACATCTGGGTCGATTACTGGGGGCAGGATGTCAATCACGACTGGCCTTGGTGGCATAAGCAGGTACCGTATTTCCTGCCTTATCTGTTAGGTTAAGAAAGAGAGAAAAGCTATGACGAACTTCATTTACATTTCACCGAACTTTCCGGCCAACCACTGGAACTTCTGTCATCATCTGAAAGAAAACGGGATCAACGTACTGGGTATCGGCGATGCCGACTACGACAGCCTTTCCTATGAACTGAAGATGTCTCTGAAAGAGTATTACAGGGTATCTTCCCTGGAGAACTACGACGAAGTATTCCGGGCGGTCGCCTTCTTTACCTACAAGTATGGCAAGATCGACTGGCTTGAGTCGAACAACGAATACTGGCTGGAAAGAGATGCGAAGCTGAGAGAAGAGTTCCACATCACGACCGGTTTCTTCCCGAAGGACATGGACAGGGTCAAGTTCAAGTCCCAAATGAAGAAGAACTACATCAAGGCAGGTATCCCGGTAGCCAGATATCATCTGGTCGACAATGTCAAAAACTGCAAGAAATTCATTGAAGAAGTCGGCTATCCGGTCATCGTGAAACCAGACAACGGCGTCGGTGCGAACGATACGCACAAACTGAAGAACGACGAGGATCTGGAACATTTCTTCGAGACGAAGCTGGATGTTCAGTACATCATGGAAGAGTTCATTACCGGCGAGGTACAGACCTACGATGCGATCGTCAACTCCAAAGGGGAACCGATCTTCGAGAACGGAAACGTTACGGCAAAAGACCTGATGGAAGCCGTCAGTGAGAACGGCAACTCCGCCTTCTATGAAAGAGCGATCGTTCCGGATGATCTTCTGGAAGCCGGAAGAAAGACCTTGAAAGCCTTCGGCGTCAAGAGCAGGATGGTTCATCTGGAATTCTTCCGTCTGAGCAAGAAGCAGTATCTGGGCAAGAAGGGCGATATTGTCGCTCTGGAAGTAAACATGCGTCCGAGTGGCGGTATTTCTCCTACCATGATGAACTGGGCCAACGGCACGGATGTCTACAAGATCTGGGCCGACATGATCGCTTTCGATCACAGTGATAAAGGCAAGGAGAACCAGCAGATTTGTATCTTCGCGTCAAGAAGAGACGGCAGGAACTTCAAGAATACCCCGGAATTCATCCGGGAGAAATATAAAGATCAGCTCAAGCAGGAAGGCAGAGTTGAAGAAGCTCTTTCCGGAGCCATGGCCAATTACATGTTTATCGCGCTGTTCGATACCGAAGAGCAGGTCAAGGAATTCATTATCGACGTATTAGGAGAGAACTAGATATCCTGAAATCAAATAACCCGGACGGTCTAGTCCGGGTTTTATTATGTTTTGTTTATCGGTAAACAGTGATAGATAAATAGAGTATTATCCATTAAAATGAAATTATGAGGACCATTTCAAGAGAGCTATTCAAGGCTATTCATGAAGGCTGCTGGTTATATATCGAATATCATAATCAGAAAGATGAGACAACCAAATACTGGATCTCGGTTAAGGATTTAAATCCTGTTCAAGGAAGAGTTGTTGTCGATGGAATGCACTTAAAAACGTATGAAGTGACAGAACTGAATCTTTATATTGACAGGATCAAAAGTGCACAGGTCGTAGACGGAACGTATGCGCCGGTCAATCAGAAACTGGTAGACGATATAGCAATCAATCCGGAAAAGTATTATTCTGTTTTTTCTGATGTTGTAAATCTGAAGATTCTGAATTATTTAAGCCAATGCAGTAGATTGGATCATACTCCATTTAAAACCGAGGGAATACTTGTAAAAGCAATCGACGATGAAGTGCTAGGAAACAAGACTTTGCAGCTTAACGACGAGCAGTTCTCCCAGATCGTTAACGGATTTCAGAAAAGAACAAATAAAAAAGCAGACCATAATATATCTCAATTGCAGCTGCTTCAGCTTGGTCTGAATTTTTTGAGTATTCATTATAAAAAAGGTAACTTCGTTCTTGCCTACCAGCCGTTAAAACTGGATGTCAAGAACAGGAAATTAAAAGCAGTTGAAGAGATTGAAATATGTACGGAATATACGATAGACGGAAATAAACAAAGTATTAGGCAATTTATCGATGCTGAAGATCTGTCCCTGCTAGATCATTTCAAAGAAAACGCCGAGAAAATCAGAGATCTGATTTCCCGAAACAATCCGAATGTTCAGGTGGATGACATGCCGTATCTGCTGGAAATGGGCAGAGATCAGATTATAGACCTTGATAAGGAATATGACGGAATTTTGCAGATGTATCAGTCTGAGAATAAATCCGATGTCACGACACCTGTGAGAGCCTTCTTTGGAGAACTGACATCTCATCCAAAAAGAACGAAGTCTTACCCTTTGATTCTATTGGATAAAAACATTAATATGGATCAGCTTCTTGCAATGAACCACGCGATGCGTTATCCGATTTCTTATGTTCAGGGCCCGCCCGGGACAGGAAAAACAAAGACGATCATCAACATCATAGTCACATCGTTCTTCAATGGAAAAACGGTTTTGTTTTCTTCCTATAACAATCATCCAATCGATGAAGTTGTAGACAAACTTAAGAATTTAAGATTCGGCGGTTTTACAATACCGTTTCCTATCATCCGTCTTGGAAGCAATCTGGAAGTAATGAATTCTCTTAGAATTGTGAAGGAGTTGTTTGAAAAAGTCAGCAGTATCAACGTTTCAGAATTTTCACAGGAGAAAGGATTTAAGGAACGTTCGGACCAGGCCAAAAAACTGACGGAATATCTTGAGGGATATGAAGAAAGGATCGACCTGCTGGAAAGAAAGGATACGATCGAACAGCTGTTAAGAAACAACAATCAGCTAAATTTCCAGATCAACGTTCAGACAGGACAATTACAGGATGTAAACAACAGACTAAAAGAACTCGGGGAATTCGATATTGAAGACGCTCTGAAACTTATCGATTCCGATAACGAAGCACTGATGACATATTTAAACTATGCCTCAATCAAATGTATCAAGCGTATTCTGGAACCAAAAAACGAAGATTTTAGAAACATACTGTACATCGAAGACGAAGAGAAGAAGGTAAGGGAATTCAACCAGTACCTATCAAGCGCAGAGAATATGAAGAAGTTTCTGCGTATCTTCCCGATGGTCGCTACTACTTGTATTTCTGCACGAAGACTCGCTGATCCGGAGCCGTATTTTGATATAACGATCATTGATGAGGCCAGCCAGTGTAACAATGCCGTTTCACTTGTTCCAATCGTTAGAGGAAAAGAGCTTCTTCTGGTAGGAGATCCGCAGCAGTTGCAGCCGGTCATCGTAATGAAACCGAGCGACAGCTATTCGTTAAGAACGAAATATGGTGTAGGAGAAGAATACGATTACTGTAAGAATTCCATATACAAAACATATCTTGCCTGTGATGCAGTCAGTGACGAAGTGCTGTTGAGTCATCATTACCGCTGCGATCCAAAGATCATTGGCTTTAACAACCATAAGTATTACAACGATAAACTCAAAATGAACGGGAAGAAAGTCAGCGATCAGCCGCTGGTCTTTGTTAATGTTCCCGATGATACAAGCACCGAGAAGAATACTGCGCCAAAGGAAGTAGAAGCAATCGTCAACTATATAAAAGCAAATCCGAACAAGAAGATCGGTGTCATAACTCCTTTTGTGAAGCAGAAAGACCTGATCAACAAGGAACTGGATCTTAACAACATAAAAGGTGTCAGTTGCGGGACGGTCCATGCTTTTCAGGGAGATGAAAAAGACGTGATCCTGTTCTCTCTGGCTTTAACAGATCGAACCAGGACGCCGACATATGACTGGCTCAAAAACAATAAAGAACTGATCAATGTTTCAACATCGCGGGCAAAACATGAATTGATTTTAATTTCCAACGAAAAAGAAATAGACAGATTACATAGCAGTGATGAAGATGATCTCTATGATTTATACAAATATGTCAAAAGTGCAGGTACGTATAAAGTGGCTCAGCGCATTGTTGAATCCCGAGCATTAGGAATCAGACCATACAGTACTGAAACCGAGACAGCGTTTATGGAAAATCTAAATCAGGCTCTGGATAGCGCATTTAGAGACGAAAGCAGGTATACCGTTAAAAAAGAAGTGCCGATTGCACAGGTCTTCTTGACGAATGTTTCTCATCAGGATTATTTCTACCGCGGACGTTTTGATTTTGTTGTTTTCCGTAAAGTCGGCAAACAAGAGATTCCTGTTTTAGCGATAGAACTGGATGGGAAGGAACACTTCTCGGATGAAGTTGTTAAGAATAGAGACAAGATCAAAAGACAGATCTGCAAAGAACACAATTTCGAACTGATACACGTAGAGAATACTTACGCCAGAAGATACCATTACATCAAGGACATTCTGATCAAATACTTCCAGGGCTAATGCCCTGGTTTTTTCTATGCTATAATGTTGCCATCAGTTTACAGACACAATGCATATGGAAACATAAACTGTTTTTCGTATTAAAGGAGCAACATTATGTATCGTATCGGTTTTCTGATTTCCCGCAAACCGGGAGAAAAACGCAGAGCCATCCTTCCGGAAGATCTGAAACAGGTAAAACATCCCGAATTTCTCTATCTGGAGGAAAGATATGGGGAAAGCGTCTTAAGGGATGATGAGGAATATAGAAAGTACGGTGTAAACATCGTTTCCCGTAAGGAAGCGATGAACTGCGATGTCCTGATCGACGTCAAGCTGGGTGACAACGAAGAGATCGGTGAGGTCAGGGACGGCTGCCTGCTGGTAGGCTGGGCGCACGCCGTACAGAAGACAGAATTCACTACTGCATGCATGAAAAAAGACATTAGTGTTCTGGCCTGGGAAGAGATCTTTGAAGACGGACGTTATATCTTTTACCGTAACCGGGAGATTGCCGGAGAGATGGGTGTCCTGCAGGCTCTGTCCTATGTCGGCAAGGTTCCCTACGATCTGACGGCGGCCGTCATCGGCAATGGTCAGACAGCCAAGGGAGCGATCCGTATCCTGAACGGACTGGGTGTCAGGACGGATGTCTACGCAAGAAAGCTGGAGAAGCTGTTCCGGAAAAAGATGTACGACTACGATCTTCTGATCAACTGCGTTATGTGGGATACTTCCAGAGAAGATCATTTGATCTGTAAAGAGGACCTGAAGAAACTGAAACCGGGTGCCTGTATCATCGACATTTCCTGCGACCCGCACATGGCGGTAGAAACGTCTCATCCGACCAGGATCGATGATCCGGTCTATTATGTGGACAATGTCCTGCATTATGCGGTAGACAATACGCCTGCCATGGTCCCAAGGACCGTTTCGGAAGTCTTAAGCAGAAACTTCGCGCCTTACCTGAACGATTTGATCGAAGGAGAACTGCCTGAAATTCTAAGAAAGGCCGTCGTCATTGATAAAGGAGTCCTAGTGAATGATAGAATTGTTGCCTACCGTAAGCGGTTGGGACTGCCTGTGGACAAGGAAGAAATCAAGAGATCGTAAGATCTCTTTTTCATTTTCTTGATTATGATCTATAATAGTAAAAGACGGGGCTTTAGCTCAGCTGGGAGAGCGCCTGGTTCGCAATCAGGAGGTCACCGGTTCAAACCCGGCAAGCTCCACCATATCAATTAGAAACTCTGAAACTGATTCAGAGTTTTTTCTTTGAGATCGTTTCGCTTGCAATTGCAGAAAGATGGAGATAAATTAAGATTAATGATAAAGAGAACACGGGATAATAAAGTCACTGTAAGAAAAGAAAGCTGCTGTTGCTGCTGCATTTGTATTGTCCCGGATAGATTCTCTGGTCTTTTTTAATAGAATAATTTAACCAGCAAGAAAGAGTGTTTATCCGGGAAAGAAGAACCCGGTTTTTTTATCAGAAAAGAAAAGAGGAAAACATATGAACATAAAGGACAATGCTGCCGAAATGATCGGCAATACACCCCTGCTGAAACTGAATCACATCATAGACAAGTTTGATCTGAAAGCCAATCTGATCGGAAAGATGGAATATCTGAACCTGACCGGTTCGATCAAGGACAGGATCGCCGCGGAAATGATCCTGGATGCGGAAGAAAGAGGCGTACTGAAGAAGGATTCCGTCATCATCGAACCGACATCGGGGAACACCGGCATCGGTCTGGCTGCCGTCGGAACATCCAAGGGGTATCGGGTCATCATCGTTATGCCGGAAACCTTCTCCATCGAAAGAAGAAGAATGATCAAGGCCTACGGTGCGGAAATTGTTTTATCCGAAGGAGCGAAGGGAATGAAGGGAGCGATCGCCAAAGCCGAGGAGCTTTCCAAAGAGTATGCGAATTCTTTTATTCCTTCCCAGTTCGACAATCCCGCCAATGCGAAAGCCCATTACAAGACGACCGGACCAGAGATCTGGAAAAATACCGATGGAAAGGTGGACATCCTGGTATCGGCAGTCGGTACGGGAGGAACCATTACCGGAACGGGAAGATATCTGAAGGAAAAGAATCCCGACATTAAGGTGGTAGCCGTAGAACCGGATGCTTCCCCGGTACTCTCCGGAGGTAATCCTGGTCCGCACAAGATCCAGGGCATCGGTGCAGGCTTTGTCCCGGCGGTTCTGGATACAGGCATTTATGACGAGATCATCCGGGTAAAGAATGAGGATGCCTTACAGACCGGAGCGTTGTTTGGAAAAACGGAAGGGGCGCTGGTAGGCATTTCTTCCGGTGCGGCCCTGTGGGCAGGCATACAGCTGGCCAAGAGGGAAGAGAACAAGGGCAAGAATATCGTTGTGATCCTGCCGGATTCCGGAGACCGTTACTTCTCTACGGAAATGTTCGGAGAGTAAAGATGAATACGCTGGAACAGATCAGAGTGAACCGGCAGTCGTTAAAGAATACGGCCGTGTTCTATCTTGACAGAGACAGGACGATCGGACTGCTGGATGACATCAAGGTCCTCTTTTTCCCGCAGTGCTTTTCCGGGAAAGACATCGATGATGAAGAACTGCTGAAAAGGATATCCGATGACTTGAGACAGGAGATCTCCAAGGTGTCAAAGGATACGGAAGCGGCAGACAGGATCATCAAAAGACTTCCAATCATACAGGACGCGGTATACAAGGATGTTGAAGCCATCTACAACGGCGATCCTTCGGCCAAGACCTATGAAGAGATCGTACTGTCTTTTCCGGGATTCCTGGCGGTATTCGCCTACCGTGTGGCACACGAACTCTATGTTGAAAACATTCCGGTCATTCCGAGGATCATGACGGAGTACGCCCACGAAAAGACGGGCATCGACATCAATCCGGGAGCGACGATCGGCGAATACTTCTGTATCGACCACGGTACGGGTATCGTGATCGGTGAAACGGCGACAGTAGGAAACCATGTGCGCATGTACCATGGCGTGACCCTGGGCGTCCGAAGCTTCCGCAAGGATAAATTCGGGAATCTTCTCAAGGGTGGAAAGAGGCATCCGGATGTCGGCGACAACGTGATTCTTTACGCCAATGCGACCGTTCTGGGAGGGGATACCAGGATCGAAAGCGGATCGGTCATTCCGACCGGATCGCTGATCATACAGACCCCGGAAACGTTTAAATGAGATTCCAGGAAAACTCTGATCCGATTCAGAGTTTTCTTCTTGCCAGATGGAACGGTGTTATAAGAAAATAGAGTTGCAGGAGACAATTATGAAACTGGTAATACATGATCTGAAACCTGAACAATGGAACAAGATATCCCGTATTTATGCGGGATGGAAGACCATATCGGAAAAGCCGATCCGTCCATGCAACGGCTGTTTCTGCTGCTGGAACAAGACACCGGGGCAGTGCGTCATCCGGGACGGATTTGAAAACATGGGAAAACTGATCCATGTGGCAGACGAGATCACGGTCATCAGCAGATATACTTATGGCGGTTTTTCATCCTTTGTCAAGAACGTTTTTGACCGCTGTCTGGGATACGTACTGCCGCAGTTTGAGGTTGTCGGAAAAGAAACGCATCATCAGAAACGCTACGATGAAAACAAACCTTTTACATTCGTTTTCTATGGACAGAAACTGGATGAGAAAGAAAAGGAAAAGACAGCGCGTTACGTAAAAGCTGTCTGTACCAATATCCGGGGACATGTCAGGAAAGTGATTTTCGAGAAGAATCTGATCGTCCCTGCCAACGGGAAAAGGATCGAATACCAGTCTTATGACAGGGCAGTCCTGCTCAACCCGAGTATGCGTTCAAATATCGCCAATTCCTACCGCTTTGCGAAAGAGTTTTCTTCAAGACTGAAGATCGAAAACGAGATCCTCAATCTGCAGCCGTATCTGAACGACATGGATGGCCTGCTGGAAAGACTGTATGAAATCCCTGTCCTGGTTCTTTGTACGCCGTTGTATGTGGACGGACTGCCTTCACAGCTTATCCGGCTGATGGAGCGTTTTCAGGAAGAATACCACGGTCTAAGAAAGAGGGTCTATCTTTTGGCGAATATGGGCCTGTATGAAAGCAGTCAACTGGAGAGTCTGTTTACGGCAGTAAAACAGTGGTGTCAGGTTATGGGATTTGATTATTGCGGCGGTCTGGGCATCTCGGCAGGAGAACTGCTGGGAACGCTGATCCAACATCTGCCGTTCTCTCTCGGTCCGGGCAAAAGCAGCGCCAGAGGGATGAAGAAGCTTGCTAAGGCGATCAATGCCAATACAGCGATAGAGGACATCTACACACAGCCCTTCCTCTTCCCGCGTTTCCTGTACATTCAGATCGCCAACCGCAACTGGAACATCACCGCAAGAAAAAACGGCATTACGCCGGAAGATCTGTACCGTCAGTTTTAGTCTGGGCATTCCGCTGGCAATTGTCTGCTGGAATAAAATATGATGTTATTGAAATAAGGAGAAAAGAAGATGGGTTTTTATGATTACAGTGTAAATGCTCCGGATGGAAGAGAAGTATCCATGAAGGAGTTTGAAGGTAAGGTCGTTCTGGTTGTCAATACGGCTACAGGATGCGGTTTTACGCCTCATTACAAGGATATTGAAGAAATGTACGAGAAGTACCACGATCGGGGATTTGAAGTTCTGGATGTCCCTTGCAACCAGTTTGCCGGACAGACCCCGGGAACGGACGAGGAGATTCATGAATTCTGCACCCTGAAATACAATACGCAGTTCCCGCAGATGAAGAAATCCGATGTCAACGGTGAAAACCAGCTGCCGCTGTACGCCTATCTGAAGTCGCAGCAGGGATTCAAGGGATTTGACAAGAACCCGGCCGGAATCGCCATGTCCGCCATGCTGAAGAAGCTGGACAAGGACTACAAGAACAATCCGGACATCAAATGGAACTTCACGAAATTCGTCGTGGACCGTCAGGGGAACGTGGTCGCCCGTTTCGAACCGACCGCAAACATGAATAAAGTCGCGGAGTGCGTTGCATCTCTGCTCTAAAGAAGATATTGCATATGGAAAAAGCAAAAGAGGAAGCCTTAAGAAGCAGAACGATCATCAGGACCAGTCTGATCGGGATCGGTGCGAACGTTTTTCTGTCCGCGCTGAAAGCGATCGTCGGTCTTTTGAGTCATTCGATCGCCATCGTACTGGATGCGGTCAACAACATCTCCGATGCGGCCAGTTCCCTGATCACGATCATCGGGACCAGGCTGGCATCCAGACAGGCGGATCGGAAGCATCCTTTTGGCTATGGCCGGATCGAATATCTCAGTGCCCTGGTCATTTCCATGATCATTCTCTATGCTGGCATTACGTCTTTTGTGGAATCCGTCAAGAAGATCATCCATCCCGATCAGCCTGATTATTCTACAGTAACTTTGATTATCGTCGCTTCCGGCGTACTGGTAAAAATGCTGCTGGGAAACTACGTCAAGAAGACGGGACAAGCCGTAAATTCCGATTCATTAATCAATTCCGGCGAGGACGCCAGGATGGATGCCTTGATTTCGGCTACTACGCTGGTAGCTGCCGTGATCTATCTGACCGCGGGCATTTCCCTGGAAGCCTGGCTCGGCGTCGTAATCTCCATTCTGATCATCAAGTCGGGAAGCGAAATGATCATGAATACGGTATCTCATCTTTTGGGCGAACCGGCAGACGTATCGCTGGCCATCGCCTTAAAAAAGACGGTAGCCCAGTTTCCGCAGGTATCCGGCGTCTATGACCTGGTTCTGCACGACTACGGTCCGGACAGCTACAACGGTTCTCTGCATGTGGAAGTGGCAGACAGCCTGACGGCCAGCGAGATCGATGATCTGATCCGGAAGATCACTGCCGTCGTCTATGAGAAACATTCCGTCATCCTGACGGCCATCAGTATCTATTCCCTCAACAGCAAGGACAAGGAAGCCGTCAAGATACGCGATCAAGTCAAGAAGATCGTCATGTCCCATGAGCACGTGAAACAGATGCACGGATTCTACCTGAATCGCAAGGACAGGGTGATGCGCTTCGATGTTGTGGTCAGCTTTGATGCGGGAGATCGTCATGCCGTGTTTACGGATGTGCTTAACGCGGTAAAAGAGGCGTTCCCGGATCATGACGTATCGGCCAATCTGGATCTGGATCTGAATGAAGTAGATATGAAATAATATCTTTCAAAAAGGAAAATATTATATAATTATTTATAGAAGCGATGCAGTACCATAAACAATGAAATTAGATTCAATGATGTAGCTGACATCGTAAATAAAAGGAGGATTCATAATGGGATTATTTGATGCTTTCAAGAAGAAGGAAGAAGAAGTCAAGAAAGACGTTGCAACACTTGCGAAAGAAGTAATGGACGGTCTTTGGGGTGCCAAAGAAGAAGACATTATCGCCAAGCTGAAGAAAGCCGGATATTCAAACTATACTGAAATCAAGGCTAAGGTTGACGAGCTGGTCAAGAAGGCCGAAGCTGCTAAACAGCAGGCGGAAGCGGCAGCCAAAGCAGCGGCTCTGGCAGCGAAGGCAAAGGCCGAAGCAGCCAAGAAGAACAAGGTCGAAGAACTTGCCAAGGAAGTCATCCAGGGCAAATGGGGCAACGGTCAGGAGAGATATGACAGACTGACAGCCGCAGGTTACAACTATGACGAAGTTCAGGGCATGGTAAACGACATTCTCCATGGCAAGACCGGAGACAAGAAGGATCTGGAAACAGTTGCCAAGGAAGTCATCCAGGGCAAATGGGGCAACGGTCAGGAAAGAAAAGACAGACTGACGGCTGCCGGCTACAACTACTCTGAAGTTCAGGGTCTGGTAAATAAGCTCTTAGGTTAATCTTCAGACACACAGAAAGGCTGCATACTTCGGTATGTAGCCTTTTTCTTTTGTTAAAATAGAGATAGATACATAGGAGGTGATTCTATGAACGAGATCAGATGTCCGAAATGCGGTGAAGTCTTTCAGATCGATGAATCCAATTATGAATCGATCGTGAAACAGGTCCGGGACCATCAGTTTGACGAAGAACTGCGAAAAAGAGACAGAGAATATGAAGAGAAACTGAAAAGAGAGCTGGAACTGGTAAAGACCAGAACGGAAAGTGAAAACCAGAAGGCTTTGAGCGAGAAGCAGCAGGAGATCATCACTTTAAGGAACCAGCTTCAGAATAAGGACAAAGAGAGCGAACTGAATACCAGAGAAGCGATCGATCAGATCGAAGCCAGGCTGCAGGAGAAGGAGAAACAGATCTCGCTTCTGCAGAACGAACTCAGGAACAAGGATACCGAAAGCGAGCTGAAAGTGTCCAAAGCCCTGGAGAAGAAGAACGAAGAGATCTCGCAGCTCAAGGCCGGTAACGAAGCAATGAAGGATACTTATCTGAAACAGCTGAGCGATAAAGACGAGCTGATCGCCTACTATAAGGATTTTAAGGCCAGACACTCCACCAAGATGATCGGTGAAGATCTGGAACAGCACTGCAGTTACGAGTTTAACAGAGTGAGACCTTTATTCAAGAACGCCTATTTTGAAAAGGATAACGATGCTTCCGGCGGCAGCAAGGGAGACTTTATCTTCCGGGACTATGACGAGGAAGGAACAGAAATCGTTTCCATCATGTTCGAGATGAAGAACGAACGGGACGAGACTGCCACCAAGCACAAGAACGAAGACTTTCTGGCCAAGCTGGACAAAGACCGGAACGAAAAGAAATGCGAGTATGCCGTACTGGTTTCCCTGCTGGAAATGGAAAACGATCTGTACAACGAAGGCATTGTCGACATGTCCTACCGTTATCCGAAGATGTATGTGATCCGGCCGCAGAACTTCATCCCGATCATCACGATCCTGCGGAATGCCGCCATGAATTCCCTGTCCTACAAGAAACAGCTGATCGTAGCCCAGAATCAGGACATGGACTACAAGAATTTTGAAAGCAACATGAATGCCTTCAAGGATGCCTTCTCCCGCAACTACGAACTGGCTTCCCGTAAGTTCCAGGATGCGATCGACGATATCGACAAGACGATCAAGGCGCTGGAAAAAACCAAGGCCGACCTGCTTTCATCGGATAGAAATCTGCGTCTGGCCAACGACAAAGCCCAGGATCTCAGTATCAAGAAACTGACAAAGAACGCCCCAAGTATTGCCGAGAAGTTCAAGGAATAGAATACTTAGAATCAAAAAAAGAAGTCGAAGATCAGACTTCTTTTTCAATGTAAGCGTTCCCTTCACAAGAAGGTGAAACATCAGGGTCTATTAGTGCTATAATCGTTCTAACCATGAGAAGAAAAAGAAACGTAGATATGCTGAAAGGGAACCTCTTTGTCAATATTCTGTACTTTACAGTTCCTTTGATCATATCCGGTATTCTACAGCTGCTGTTCAATGCCATCGACATGATCGTCGTAGGAAAATTCTCCGGCAGCGCATCTATGGCTGCCGTCAGTTCGACCGGTTCGCTTATTAATCTGATTACCAATCTTTTTATTGGTCTTTCTGTGGGAAGCAGTGTCTGTGTTGCCAGAAGGATAGGTAAAGGAAAGATGGATGAAGTATCGAAAGCGGTACAGACATCGATCAGTATTGCCTTGATCAGCGGCGTGATCCTGACTCTGCTTGGTATTGTATTCAGTAAAAGATTACTGCTTTGGATGAAGTCACCGGAAGATGTCATTGATCTGAGTGCCCTGTATCTGCGTATTTATTTTACCGGTATGACAGCTACGATGCTGTACAACTTTGCCAGCGCGATTTTAAGGGCGAAAGGAGACACGAAGAGACCGCTGATAGCCTTGAGTATTGCCGGTGTGCTGAATGCTCTGCTGAACCTCTTTTTTGTTGTCGTACTGAAGATGGACGTAGCCGGTGTCGCCCTGGCCAGTTCCTTGTCTTCCTATGTATCGGCGATCCTGGTGCTGATCGTTCTGATCAAAGATCCGGGCATGGTACAACTGGATATCCGGAATCTTTATATCGACAAGGAAGCAATGAAAGATATTTCCATCGTCGGCATACCTGCAGGCATACAGGGAACAGTATTCTCTTTAAGCAATGTTGCGATCCAGTCTTCTGTCAACAGTTTCGGCAGGATCGTCATGGCCGGGAACGGCGCCGCCAGTTCAATCGAAGGATTCGTCTACAATGCCATGAACGCTTTCTATCAAAGCTGTCTGACTTTTACCAGCCAGAATGTCGGTGCCGGCCAGTTAAGAAGATCAGGAAAGATCCTGTTTGTCTGTGAGCTGCTGGTGATCCTGACTGGATTTGTTTTCGGTTATGGCGTCTATCGGAATGGGGAAGTGTTTTTAAGAATCTATTCGGATGATGCGGATGTCATTGCGGCAGGGATGATCCGACTCTATTACGTCTGCAGGACCTATTTCCTCTGCGGGATCATGGATGTCTTTGTAGGATCTTTAAGAGGAATGGGTTCTTCGATCCTGCCGATGGTGGTATCACTGCTGGGGGCGTGTGTTTTCCGGCTGGTATGGATCGCCACTTATTTCCGGACTCATCATGACATTCAGAGTCTGTATGTATCTTATCCTTACAGCTGGATCCTTACAGCTTCCGTACACTTTTTGACGATCTTGTTTGTATATATGAGACTGAAAAGAAAAGAGGGATAAATAAAGACAGAGAAACCGTTATGAATCCCGACAGAAAGAACATAAACAAAAAAAGAGCCGTACGGCTCTTTTCACATTTCATACTTGATGGTGGAGAATAGGGGATTCGAACCCCTGACCCCCTGCTTGCAAAGCAGGTGCTCTCCCAACTGAGCTAATTCCCCATGGTGGGCCTGATAAGACTTGAACTTGCGACCTCGCCCTTATCAGGGGCGCGCTCTAACCACCTGAGCTACAGGCCCGTATGCGTAATCAATGTGCTTTATTATTCTACTAAAAAGTCTATTTCCTGTCAATTGCCTTACGGAATATTTCTTGTAAAAGATTTCTGACAAGTGTATATTAAGAATTGCCTGAGATATGAAGAAGTTTCCATGTGTCATCGCGATCTTTCTGATCCTGCTGCTGGCAGGCGGTTTTACTTTTTCCGTGTATGAAGACGCTGAGGACAAGAGTTTTTCCCTGGATGATCTCTACGACTATCAGAAAGAATACAAGACGGAAGAGTTAAGTGTCTGTTCCGTGAATACGGCCAAGACTTATATGGACTATAGGATGACCACTGTCGTTTCTTCAAGGCAGTACCAGTTTATGCATAACTACTGTACGGTAGACAGAAGAACCGGTTTCCTGTATGACGAAGAGGGATTCATTGCGGTCGCTTTGGGATCCTTCTACGGAGAGATCGGAGACCGTTATTACTTTACATTAGAGACGGGCATTGTTCTTCCGCTGGTCAAGGCGGAAGAGAAAGCCGATGAAGATACCAACAGCAGCGGCTGTTATCATGTAGAAGACGGCAGCGTCATTGAGTTCGTTATCGACTCGGATTATGCCCGGAACTATTTCTCGACCTATTCCAACGGTCTGGTCCTTGACGGCAACTACAACAACTATTCTCTTTTTAGAGGAAGTATTGTTAAAGTCGAAAAGGTGCTGGAAGAAAAAAGAGATGATATCGTGACCTACCAGATCAGCAAGGATCTGCCGAAACAGACCGATATCTTCCACTACGCTTCAGGATATTAAGGTCGAAAGACCTTTTTAAATACTGCTATAATGGGAATATGCTGGGGATCAGAAAGACACGGATAGAGGATCTGGATGAAGTAGAAAAGATATTTCGTCATGCCCGGAAACAGATGGCCATCCACGGCAATCCCACGCAATGGGGAATTGACAGGCCGTCCATGGATCTGGTAAGAAACGACATTGCCCAAGGAAACTCTTATGTCGTATTAAACGACGGAAAGATCACAGCAACCTTCGCCTGTATTCCCGGCATTGAACCGACTTATCTGGAAATCGACGGAGCCTGGCTGAACGACGATCCGTATCTTACGATACACCGTATCGCTTCTTTAAACGAAGTAAAAGGGATCTTCGATTTTGTAATTAATGATGTTTCCAGAAGACATGTTGATATTCGTATCGATACCCACAGAGATAACAGGATCATGCGGCATCTGATCGAAAAGAACGGTTTCCAGACATGCGGGATCATCTTCGTCGATGATGGAACAGAGAGGATCGCCTATCAGAAAAGGGTGGAATAAGTGATGCAGAAGGTTCTGGTGATCATCGGTCCGACAGCGGTAGGAAAGACAGCCTTTGGCATCGAATGTGCCAGGTCTTTTCATGGCGAGATCATTTCCGGAGATTCGATACAGATCTACCGGGGACTTGATATCGGTTCCGCCAAACCCAACGAAGAAGAACTGGCTATGGCGAAACATCACCTGATCGACATCATCGGTCCAAAGGAAAACTACAGTGTCAGGCAGTTTCAGCAGTATGCCAGGGAATGTATCGAACAGATCCGTTCAGAAGGAAAACTGCCGATCATCGTCGGAGGAACGGGCCTTTATATCAAGGCTGCCCTTTACGACTATGTCTTCTATGAAGAAGAGGAAGAGGATGAGTTGTTTGAAGATTTAAGCAATCAGGAACTATATGACTGTTTAAAAGAAAAAGATCCGGCAGCGCTGGAAAAGATCCACATCAACAACCGTAAGAGGCTCGTACGCGCTTTAAACATTTACAACAAGCATCAGACCGGGATCTCTCAGATCAAGGCACAGCAACAGCACAGATCGCTCTACGACTGCCTGATTGTCGGTCTTAGCGCTACACGTGAAGAACTGTATCAAAGGATCGATCAAAGAGTGGATCAGATGATCAGGAATGGTCTGGTGGAAGAGATCGCTTCTCTTTTGAAACAGGGCGTTACTTTTGACGATCAGAGCATGCAGGGGATCGGATACAAGGAATGGAAAGAGTACTTTGAAGGAAAGAAATCAAAAGAAGAATGTATCGATCAGATCAAGAGAAATTCCTGGCATTTCGCCAAGAGACAGTATACTTTCTTTAAGAATCAGCTGGATGTCAAATGGTTCTTTGATGTAAAAGAAGCAAAACAAGAGGTAGAAAAATGGCTGAACTAAGCAGGATCGAATATCTGGTAGGAAAGGATGCCCTGGAGAGAATCCGGAAGAAGCATGTGCTGCTCTGCGGCGTCGGCGGCGTCGGGTCTTTTGTTGCGGAAGGATTGTGCCGTTCCGGACTGGGAAAGATCACTCTGCTGGATTATGATAAAGTGGAAGTTTCCAATCTGAACCGGCAGCTGATGACAAACAAAAACAACATCGGCAGATCCAAGGTGCAGGCTCTTAAGGAAAGGCTGGAAGAAGTCAGCGATACGCAAGTCAAGACCATCGAATCTTTTATCAACGAAGGATTCACTTTACCGGAAAGATACGACTATGTCATAGACTGCATTGATACTTTGAGCGGCAAGTTTGCCCTGGTAAAAGCCTGTCACGAACAGGGTGTTCCCGTGATCTCGTCCCTGGGTTCCGCCAGAAGACTGAAGCCTGAAAACATTACTTTAACGACGCTGGACAAGACCCGGAACGATCCGCTGGCGAAGGCTTTCCGCAGTCTGGTGAAGAAAGAGAACTACAGACACAAGATCGAAGTCGTCTATCCCGATACCCCGGCGATGAAGACGACAGTCGTTCAGGAAGGCAATACCAACAAAGAGAAATACCCTTTGGGTTCCGCCATCTTCATGGTAGGATCCGTGGGTCTTTATATCGCTTATGTCGTATACGACAGACTGATCAGGGAGGATAAGGAATGAAATTCAGTGAATTTAAATATGAACATCTGGACTATGAAGCATTAAAGAAAGAATACGAAGAAAAACTGGAAACATTGAAAAACAGCCGGGATGCCGGGGAATTCATGAAGGCTTTTGAGGAACTCAACGTCTTTCGGGGGCATATCGATTCCATGCGGACGATCTGTTCCATTCGTCATACCATCAATACGGCAGATGAATATTATGACAAGGAGAACGAATACTGGGATGAGACTTCTCCGCTCCTGCAGGCCTATGAAGTAGAGCTGGCTAAGACGATGCTGGAGAGTCCTTTTAGGAAGCAGACGGATATTCCTAAGGCTTATTATCTGAGTCTGGAGAATACCTTAAAATCCTTCTCGGAAGAGATCATCGAGGACATGCAGGAAGAGAACCGTCTGGTGACCGAGTATGGCAAGCTGAAAGCTTCCGCCAGGATCGAGTTCGATGGACAGATCTACAACCTCGCATCCATCGCCGTCAAGATGAACGACGATGACCGGGAAGTCAGAAAGAATGCGACGATCGCCTACAGCCGTTTCTTTGAAGAAAACGAAGAAAAGTTCGACGAGATCTACGACAGTCTGGTCAAGGTCCGGGACCGTATGGCGAAGAAACTAGGCTACGAGAACTTTACGCCTTTAGGCTACATTCGGATGAACCGTCTGGATTACGACCAAGACATGGTCAGAAAGTACCGCGATCAGGTCATCGAAGACATTGTCCCGTTGACTGTTGAACTGAGAAAGAGACAGGCCGCCAGGATCGGCGTTGACGCTTTGAAGTGCTATGATCTAAACTACCAGTTTAAAACCGGCAATCCGAAACCGCACGGTACATTGGAAGAGCTGGTAGCGGCCGCCCTGCAGATGTATACCGAGATGTCGAAAGAGACCGGCGATTTCTTTAAGACCATGACGGAGAACGAACTGTTCGATCTGCCTACCAGAGAAAACAAGGAGATGGGCGGATACTGCACCGGTATCTATGACTACCGGGTTCCGTTTATTTTCGCCAATTCCAACGGTACGGCAGGGGATGTGGATACTTTGACTCATGAAGCGGGACATGCCTTTCAGGCCTACTGCACGTTTAAAAACGTAAAGATTCCGGACCTGATGTTTCCGACGATGGAATCGGCGGAGATTGATTCGATGTCAATGGAATTCTTTGCCCATCCGTGGAGTCATCTTTTCTTCAAGGAAGAAGCGGAGAAATATCACTATTTCCATATTGCCGATTCTTTAAGTTTCCTGCCTTACGGTTGTCTGGTGGACCATTTCCAGCACGAAGTCTACAATCATCCGGAAATGAGTAAGGAAGAGAGAAAAGCCTGCTGGAGAAGACTGGAGAAGATCTATAAGCCGGATGTGGATTATGAGGGATTCGATCTGCTGGAAAGGGGCGGATTCTTCTACCGTCAGGGTCACATCTTCCAGGCACCGTTCTATTACATTGACTATACCTTGGCTCAGGTCTGCGCGCTGCAGTTCTTTGTCAGGATGCTGAAGAAGGATGAGAACTGCTGGAAGGATTATGTCCATATCTGTACCCTTGGAGGAACCGAGACCTTTACGGAAATCGTCCGGGAAGCGAATCTGATCGTTCCGTTTGAGGAAGGATGTCTCAAGGAAGTATCGATCCGGATGAAAGAAGAACTTGACCGGATCGACGATACAAAACTATAGAGGTCATAAAAATGAAAGTGAATGTGAAAATACTGAATCTGAAAGGAGAAGTATTCTCCTTTGACGAGGGAACCAGACTGGAGGAGGTTTTAAGAAACGTGAAAGACCGTCTTCCGTATACTGCCTATCTGGCGAAACTGGATAATGCCTACCGTTCCCTGACACATGTCATTACCCACGACAGCACGGTCGAGTTTCTGGACATGCGCAACGAAGAAGCCTGGCGGGTCTATCAGAATTCGCTGGTGCTGATCTTCATCAAGGCGGTACACGATCTGTTCGGAAAGAAAGTCCTGGTAACAGTCAAGAATTCCCTGAACAAGGGTCTGTATATCACCTCGACTCAGAAGCTGAATGAAGAGGATATCGTAGCCATCAAGAAAAGGATGATGCAGATCGTGGAAGAGGATACGCCGATCATCAAGGAACACTTCACCAAGGATGGTGCTCTGATCCTGGCGAGGAAACTGAAACTGGAAGAAGCAGCGAAACTGCTGGACAGCGTCACGAATCTGGATGACGTACAGATCTATTCGCTGGGGGATGAGACCCAGATCTTCTACGATTCCATGGTTCCTTCCACGGGCTATATCCGTCTGTTTGAGATCAATCTGTACCGTAACGGTATCATTCTGGGCTTCCCGCATCCGGCCAATCCGGAACAGCTGGAGGAATACGAGGAACAGGAGCTGCTTTACAATGCCTTTTCCGAAGCTACCAAGTGGGGACAGCTGATGAACGTGAGCTTTGTCTGTGATCTGAACGAAAGGATCATCTACGATAAAGTCGACGAGATGGTACTGCTGCAGGAAGCATTGCACGAGAAGAAGATTGCGGATATTGCCGATATGATTAAGGAGAGGGGAAACCGTCTGGTTCTGATCTGCGGTCCCAGCAGCAGCGGCAAGACGACCTTCGCCAAGAGACTGTGCATACAGCTGGGCGTCAACGGGATCCGTACGCTGTACATGGGAACGGATGACTACTACAAGGATCTGAAGGACAGAGTCTACGACGAGAACGGGGAAGCCGATCTGGAAAGCATCCGTGCCATCGATACGCAGCTGTTCATGAAAGACATCAAGGATCTGCTGGCAGGCAAAGAAGTCGATCTGCCACGCTACGATTTTTCCATTTCCAACAAGGTCTACGGGGAAAGAATCACCAGACTGGAAAAGAACCAGATCATCGTCATTGAAGGCATCCATGCGATGAACGACCTGCTGACGGAAGACATCGACGACAAGGAGAAGTTCAAGATCTACATCTCGCCGTTCACGCCGATCTCGATCGACCATCACAACAGGATCTCGACGACCGATGCCAGAATGTTGAGAAGACTGGTACGGGACTACAAATTCCGGGATTCTTCCGCCCAGAGGACCATCGGCATGTGGCCCAAGGTCCGCAGTTCCGAAGATGTGAACATCTTCCCTTACAACTCCAAGGCGGATGTCTTCTTCAACTCCAACTGCATCTATGAGCTGGCTGTTTTAAAGAAATACGCGGAACCGCTGCTGAAGAGAGTAAAAAGAAACGAAGCGGAATACGGGGAAGCGCAGAGAATGCTGGACTTCCTGAAGTACTTCGATTCGATCTACGATGACAGTATCATTCCAAACAACTCGATCATGCGTGAATTCATCGGCGGATCGGTCATCGTCAAATAATAAAAAACCGTATCGATCAATACGGTTTTCTTTTACAGTTTCTTGATGGCTTCAAAGGTCTCGTCGGAGATGACATGCTCGATCCGGCAGGCATCTTCTTCCGCCGTTTCCGGCGATACGCCGATGCGGATAAAGAAGTCCGTCAGCTGGCGGTGTTTTTCATAGATCCCTTTGGCGATCTTCAGACCTTTTTCCGTCAGTGTAATATTGCCGTTGGCATCCACACTGATATAACCATCATTGCTGAGATTTTTCATCGCCCGGGATACGGAAGGCTTGGAAAAGTTCATGTGCCTGCTGATATCGATAGCCCGGACGTTTTTATTCTTTAATGAAAGAATATGGATGGTTTCCATATACATTTCGGCGGATTCCTGAATTGTCATAAGTAATACCTCTGTCTATATTATAATCCAAAAGCGGAAATACAATAAAAATACACTATTGACAAGTTAGTTATCGCTAACTAAAATGATAATGAGTTAGTTATCGCTAACCAGGAGGCTTTGTTATGTTGCCACTTACTTATGCGAATGTGAATGAAATGAATGTGATCAGAAAAGTCGGAGGGAATCCGGAAATCAAGAAACATCTTGAAGACATGGGTTTTGTGACCGGTGCAGTAGTTACTGTTGTTTCGGCAATCAGCGGCAATCTGATCGTCAACGTCAAGGACAGCAAGGTGGCTTTGGACAAACAGCTTGCCGGGAAGATCATGATTTAGGAGGCTGAGAATGAAGACATTAAGAGATGTAGCGATCGGGGATACCTGCGTAGTGAAGAAACTCCACGGAGAAGGCGCCGTGAAACGCAGGATCATGGATATGGGTGTTACCAAGAACGTCGAAGTTTATGTACGCAAGGTTGCTCCTTTAGGAGATCCGATCGAAGTAACGGTCAGAGGATATGAACTTTCGATCCGTAAGGCCGATGCGGAAATGGTAGAAGTCGTGGAAGAAAAAGAGGGATAGAAAATGAGTATAAGAATTGCTTTAGCCGGTAATCCGAACAGCGGCAAGACGACGCTGTTTAACGCTTTGACCGGTTCGAACCAGTTTGTCGGAAACTGGCCGGGTGTTACTGTCGAGAAAAAAGAAGGAAAGCTGAAAGGATACGAGGATGTCATCGTTACCGACCTTCCGGGTATTTATTCGCTTTCTCCTTATACGCTGGAAGAAGTCGTTGCCAGAGAGTATCTGATTACGGAAAGACCGGATGCGATCCTGAACATCGTCGACGGTACGAACCTGGAAAGAAATCTCTATCTGACGACACAGCTGACGGAACTGGGTATTCCGGTCGTTGTCGCCATCAACATGCTAGATCTGCTGGAAAAGAACGACATCAGGATTGATCTGAACATGCTGTCGAAAGAAATGGGTGTTCCGTTTGTTTCCATTTCCGCTTTGAAGGGGACCAATGTGGATAAAGCCGCAGCGGCAGCCGTAGAGGCAGCCAGAAACGGTAAGACCATCCCGATGCATACCTTCTCCGGTTCTGTCGAGCACGCTCTGGCGCACATTGAAGAAGCCTGTGTGCACGGTCTTCCTGAAGAGCAGCAGAGGTGGTACTCCATCAAGCTGTTCGAAAGAGATCCGAAGGTCCTGGAAGATCTTAAGATAAGCAATGATACTCTGGCTCACATCGAGAAGGATATCAAGGCTGTTGAAGAAGAAATGGATGATGATGCCGAAAGCATTATCACAAACGAAAGATATGTCTATATTGGCAATCTGCTGAAGGGAATCTACAAGAAGAAGAATGCCGGAGATCTGTCCGTATCCGACAGGATCGACAAGATCGTAACCAGCCGGATTCTGGGTCTGCCGATCTTCGCCCTGATCATGTTTGGAGTCTACTGGCTGGCGATGGGTCCGTTTGGAACTTTCCTGACCGACTGGACAAACGATGTATTTGCCGGAGAATTCATGGAAGGCGGAGCAGCGGCTCTGCTGGAAGGCTGGGGAGTAGCTCCTTGGCTGGTATCTTTGGTTGCCGATGGTATCGTTCACGGTGTCGGAGCCGTTCTGGGCTTTGTACCGCAGATGATCGTTCTCTTCCTGATGCTGTGCATTCTGGAAGATGTCGGATACATGGCGCGTGTCGCCTTTGTCATGGACCGTATTTTCCGTAAATTCGGTTTATCCGGTAAATCCTTTATTCCTATGCTGATCGGATCGGGCTGTGGCGTTCCTGGCGTCATGGCTACCAGAACGATTGAAAACGAACGTGACCGTCGTATGACGATCATGACGACCTGTTTCATTCCTTGCGGAGCGAAACTGCCGATCATCGCTTTGATTGCGGGTGCTGTCTTCAACAAGGCCTGGTGGGTATCGCCTTGCGCCTACTTCATCGGCGTAGCTGCCATCGTCATTTCCGGCATCATGCTGAAGAAAACGAAGATGTTTGCGGGAGATCCAGCTCCGTTTGTCATGGAACTCCCTGCCTACCATGTTCCTTCCTTGACCAATGTCTTAAGAGGGACCTGGGAAAGAGGCTGGAGCTTCATCAAGCGTGCCGGTACAGTTATCGTATTGTCTTCTGTTGTCATCTGGATTCTGAATTCGCTGTCGTTTGAAGGCGGATTGCACTATCTGGGTGATGAAGGTGAAGGTGCTTCGATTCTGGAAAATATCGGTTCACTGTTTGCCTGGATCTTTGCGCCGCTGGGTTTTGGTACATGGCAGGCAACGGTAGCTACTGTACTGGGTCTGGTTGCCAAGGAAGATGTTGTCGGAACGATCGGTACGCTGATTGCCATGGAAGATCTGCCTGATCTGGTAGAAGAAGGCGAAGAGATCATGGGTGTTCTGGATGTCTTCTTCAAGGGTTCATCCGTAGCCGCATTCTCATTCATGGTATTCAACCTCCTATGCGCACCATGTTTCGCGGCAATGGGTGCAATCAAGCGTGAAATGAACAACGCCAAGTGGACGGCCTTTGCGATCGGCTATATGTGCGTATTTGCCTATGCGGTAGCATTGTGCATCTATCAGATCGGTTCAGCAATCAACGGCCAGGTCAATGTTCTGGGTCTGGCTGCAGCGGCTGCGATCATATGCTTCGTTGGATACATGCTGTTCTTCAAGAAGTATGAAGAAGCAGAAATGCTGACGCAGAAAGTCAGAGTCAAATAATCGGGAGGGAAGTATCTATGATAAACTTCGCGGATATCATAGTTCTGGCCCTGGTTGCCGCCTTGCTGTATGTATGCATCCGGAACATTCTTCCCGGAAAGAAAGTGGGGTGTTCCTCGTGCTGCGGAAACTGTGCTTCCTGCAGCATGTGCATGCATATGTCTGAATTAAGAAAAAAGAAATAGAAGGGCATTCACTGCCCTTCTGTTTTTTTATTGAAAAAAGTTTTACATTTTTTAAATATACGGGTACCTTTTCTATGTTATTATGGTTTTAATGGAATGGAGTATATGGTAGATAGTATATGAAATTAACAGCGAATCAGATCAGATATCTGCTTGTGATCAGGCAGCTGAATGAAGAAAAACACATTGTCAAGAGTGTGGACATTGCGAACATTTTCGGCTATAGCAGAGCCAGTGTCCATAAGATGCTGGTATGCTTAAAGAAGCTGAACTGTGTCGAAAAGGGAAGACACTGCTCCGTCATGCTGACGGCGACAGGACAGAAACAGTCAAAGCTGTGCCAGAAGGAATATGATCAGCTGATCGAAGCGTTAGGACCGCTGGTGAAGATCAAGGAACCTTATTCCCTGGCAATCTGTAATCTGATTGAATTGATGTAAAAAAACGAAGACCCTATAAAGAGGGTCTTTTTCTTTTTATAGAAGAAAATATGGTTTAATAGAAGTAAAGATATAAATATTACAATCAGAGGTTGAAACATGAAAAGAGTAAAATCATTTATTCTGCTGCTTATTCTGCTTCTTTGTGCATCCGCCTGTATGTTTATGGCAGACCGGATACAGAAAGACGAGGGGAATATCATCATTACAGAAGGGGATATTCCTTTTGGAAATGATAAACTGACCTACAAGCTCTACACTCCGAAAGATGCGTCTTCTACAAACAAGGCACCTGCTGTCCTTCTGCTGCATGGCTATCAGAATGACCATGAGACCTGTGCCGCCTATGCGATCGAACTGGCAAGAAGAGGAGCCGTCGTCCTGTGTCTGGATGAATACGGCCACGGTTCTACGACTGCCGGTCTGATTGAAAGAGGCTATGTCAATCACAAGGTATCCGTAAACTACGGCAACGATTCGGAAAAAGACGGAACATTTGCTCCGATCAAAAGTACCATACGTTATCGTGTACTGATGAACTTCTCCAACCTTTCCTTCTTTAATGACCATTATTCCAAGGACAGTGACGGCAACAGTATCACAGATTCTTCCTGCGGCGGCTCACTGGCTTACGAGTATCTTTCCGGACTGCCGTACGTCGACAGCAAGAGAATGGCAGTCAGCGGTCACTCCATGGGTACCTGGTCCAGCTGGAGCGTAGCAGCTGATTTTGCCGGAACGGACATCGCACCGAAAGCTATCGTGCTGCAGTGCGGCGAACTGTTCCGTGATTCGGTATATGATACCGGAAAGATCTCTTTCAACAATGTCCTGCTGCTGCAGGCGAAATACGATGAATTTTCCTATTTCCGCGACTATCAGCGTACGGTTTCCGATGAACTGCTGAAGACACCTTTACGTTGCGAATTCCTCGGTACAAGTGCCGCAAATGCCGCCTGGAACAAGACATTCGGAAACTTCAGCGACGGCAGTGCCAGAAGAATGGAACTGCTTTATACCAACCACCGTCTGACGACCCATAACAGTAAGGGACTCGCAGTCGCTCTGGAATGGTTCGATCAGGCGATCGATCTGCCAAAGAACATCGCCTATACGGATATTACCGCCATCAACAAGGAATACCTGGTACTTGCAGCGATGCTGTGCATCCTATTCGCGATGTTCCCGCTGATGAACTTCCTGATGACTTTCTATCTGTTCTCCGATGTGGAAAAGGATCTTCCTAGTGAAGAAACCATTCCGTCTTTCGGTTCAAGATTCAAGGGCGGACTGCTGACGATCCTGCTTTCCGGAGCATCCTTCCCATTCATGACCCAGCTAGGTCACGCCCTGCTGCCATTACCGGAAAACATCTTCCGGATGACGGTCGGCAACGGTTTCCTGAGCTGGTATCTGCTGCTGATCGTGATCATGCTGATAAGCAGCCTCATCCGAAGGATCAGAAACAAAAAGAACAATGTAAAAACCGACAGTTTCGATTTCCCGGCTTTCCTGGGATCTTTGATCCTTTCCATCTGCATGGTCGGATTTGTCTATCTGGTCAACTGGATCTACACCCTGGTCTTCGATCTGGATCTGCGTTTCATCTGGCCGTTCTTCAAACCGTTCAACGGCATCCGTATTCTGCAGTTTCTGGTCTATCTGCCGGTCTTCCTGTGCTTCTATCTGTTGAACAATTCCAAGATCATGAGAGACATGCGGATCCGGGCGACCTACCGCAAAGGGATCTTCGGATTTATTGGAACCTGGCTGCACAACTTCATTCTGATGGCCGGAGGGGTGCTGCTGATCGTCCTGCTGGAATACATCCCGTTCTTCCTGGAGATCGGTCCGGGTGCGGATGTCCTGTTCGGTTCAACTTTCGGCGGTCCGTTCATGTCCATCCTGATCCTCTTTGTTCCGCAGGTGCTTTTCTTCTCGATCTTGTGCACCTACTGTTACCGCAGGACCGGCAAGGTCTATACCGGCGCTCTGGTTGCCGCAATGCTGGCCTGCTGGATCGTGACCGGAGGTTCTTCCTTCCTGTAAAGAATTTAAAAAGCTGTCTGACGACAGCTTTTCTTTTACTGCATTTCCTGCTGGGCTTTGATGGAATCTTCGTAGGTCTGCAGGATCAGGCCGTTGTTGATGTAGGCGTTGAGGTATTTCGGCTTCAGTGCTTTTTCATAGTCTTCCACCAGCGGACGGTATTCCGGGATGGAGCTGATGATGACGTTCGGGATGATCAGCGCTTCATCGGCTTTTCCTTCCTCGTAGGTTACATAGACATAGCCTTTCGGAATGGAGGTCTGATGGGTAGAGAACTTCTCGATGATCGTCGCATCGTGCTTCTTCATGTCGTTGTCATAGATCTCAACATTCAGTTTCCAGTATACGTGGTTCTTCAGTCTGGCATCTCTTCCGAAGCGGACAAAGCTTCCGTCCTTGATTTTTGCCAGAGCTACATCGCCATTGCTGACTCTCTTACGGATCAGATTCTGATCGGCGTTGAGATCATACCAGGAATAGCAGGTAGACAGCAGGAAGAGAAACAGCACG